>NZ_JBPTTP010000029.1:0-535 GCF_051547165.1 Flavobacterium sp. TSSA_36 | reverse complement strand
CATTGGACAACCTGCTGCGGCTTTAAGCGCAACTGCTGTTGTTGTTAATAATAACAATTGTTTGGGATGTAGTAACGGTTCAATTAAATTAACTGTTTCAGGAGGAACTTCACCTTACACCTACTTATGGTCAAATAATGCAATTACAAAAGACATTTCGAACTTATCAAATGGAACTTACAGTGTTGTAATTACCGATTTTAATGGTTGTAAAGTCAATTACACCTACACAATATCTGAATCAAGCATCGACATCACCAAAGATGGTACTTATGTAGACAGCAACAATGATGGTAAAACCAATTTGGGAGATCTAGTGCGTTATGCTTTTGTAATTAAAAATACAGGTAACGTAACTTTGACTAATGTAACAGTAACTGACAATAATGCTACGGTAACTGGAGGTCCTATTGCGACATTGGCCGTGGGTGCAACAGACAATACAACCTTTACAGCTACGCATACCATCACTCAAGAGGATATCAATGCTGGAGTGGTGTACAACTTGGCTACTGCAACTGCCAAAGATCCAGAA
>NZ_JBPTTP010000028.1:0-547 GCF_051547165.1 Flavobacterium sp. TSSA_36 | reverse complement strand
TCCAAAGCTTCATTAGTTGCTGCACAGGATAAAGAGAATCATGCTCCAGCTGGAACTTATTGAAGTAATTCCCGAAATGCATCATAATTGGCCGAACTGACCAACGCACTTTTGCGCTGGTTAAAATAGCTGTTTTATTTAATTGCTGCACAGGATAAAGAGAATCATGCTCCAGCTGGAACTTATGGCAGCTATTCCCGAAATGCATCATAATTGACCGAACTAACCAGCTCACATGTGGGCTGGTTAAAATAGCTGTTTCATTAATTGCTGCACAGAATAAAGAGAATCATGCTCCAGCTGGAACTTATGGCAACCATTCCCGAAATATTTCAATGTTTCATTAGTTACTGAAAAGGACAAATAGAGAATCATGCTCCAGCTGGAACTTATGGCAACCATTCCCGAAATATTTCAATGTTTCATTAGTTACTGAAAAGGACAAATAGAGAATCATGCTCCAGCCGATCATTGGGAGCCGTTCCCGAAAAGTTCAAATGCTCCATTAGTGGCTGAACAGGACAAATAGAGAATCATGCTCCAGCCG
>NZ_JBPTTP010000027.1:0-558 GCF_051547165.1 Flavobacterium sp. TSSA_36 | reverse complement strand
TTGAATTGTTTTTGGAAAGTATGGTGGGGAGGGATGGCCGCAGATTCGCAGATTTTTGAATTGTGGTGGTGGGATAGTGATTGTGTTGGCCTTGGGGAAATAAAAGTAGCTGATTTTGGCTAAAGCCTTTAAGATTTTCAAATTTCTCTCCTCCAACTAAAGTTGGAGGCAATTCAAAAGAAGGATTGGTTGTGGGGGGCACGAAGGCACGAAATGGTTTTGAAAAGATTGTGGGAGGGGACGCGGATGGATACGGATGAAGCGGATGGGCGCGGATTTTTGTTGTGGGGGGTACGAAGGCTCGAATTGTTTTAGAAAATATTGTGGGGAGGGATGGCCGCAGATTCGCAGATTTTTGAATTGTGGTGGTGGGATAGTGATTGTGTTGGCTTTGGCGAAATAAAAGCAGCTGATTTTGGCTAAAGCCTTTAAGATTTTCAAATTTCTCTTCTCCAACTAAAGTTGGAGGCAATTAAAAAGAAGGACTGATTGTGGGGGGCTCGAAGGCTCTAATTGTTTTTGAAAAGATTGTGGGGAGGGATGGCCGTGGATTCGCAA
>NZ_JBPTTP010000026.1:0-853 GCF_051547165.1 Flavobacterium sp. TSSA_36 | reverse complement strand
GTAAAAGAATCACCACTTACTAAATTTGGAGCAACAGTATAAGCAAAAACAGGATCTGTTGTGCCGTAGATTTTCGTTTGTGATGGAGTTGTAGATACCGTAATTGGTTTTACGGTAATAGTAAAGTTGGCACCAACATAAGTAATTAAATAGTTAGGCCCGGCAGAAAGCGAACCTTGATTGATAGTATAATCCCCAATATCTTCACCATTAACTCTTGTTAAAGATCCTGTAAATGTATCACCAGAAAGCAAACTTGGAGACACTGTATAAGTTAAAACAGGATTACTCTCCCCATATACTTTAGTTTGAGAAGGTGTAGCCGTTACGGTAATTGGGATTTGATTTAATGTTACTACATAATTATAGGTAGCAGTACAACTATTAGCATCAGTAGCGGTAACCGTAAAATTACTATCCGTAATTTGAGTTGAACTACCTGTTATTTGTCCAGTTGTTGATAGCGAAAACCCAGAAGGCAAACTTCCCGCTGTAACTGCATACGTTTTAGTTCCTGTTCCTCTTGATGCTACTATAGTTTGGCTGTAGCTAGCATTGTAATCATAACCAGGTAAAACTGTTGTTGTGAAATCAATAGCCGTTGGTTGCGTAATAGTAAAACTTCGAGTAGCGGAACATCCGTTAGCATCGGTTACTGTTACAGTATATGTTCCTGCACTTAATCCGGTTGCAGTAGCAGCCGTTCCCCCCGAAGGCGACCAAGAATAAGTATAGCCACCAGCACCTCCTGAAGGAGTCACGGAAGCAGAACCATTAGATCCACCGTTGCAAGACACATTAGTTTGTGCCGCAGTTGCTGTACTAATAGCCGTTGGTTGTGTAATGGTAAAGT
>NZ_JBPTTP010000025.1:0-1475 GCF_051547165.1 Flavobacterium sp. TSSA_36 | reverse complement strand
GCTCCTATCCCAATGTCATTAAGTTAAGAACTAAACAACTCTTTTGTAGTTAGTTACAGGTTTATATTTTCCTGTTTGCAGTATTTTGGATTTTCTCCTTTCATAATTTCTATTAAGCCTGATAGGTTCAAGATGTCTCTCAAATAAATTTTGCAATTCCAAAAGCACTATTTTAGGTTCCTTTGTCAGGAATAAAGTTGTGATTTTATTTTTCATGCTCCCAATACTGAGTGTTCTGTTAATTTGATAATCATGCTTTCTAATTTTATTTTTATTTTTCAGATATGATTCACATTGTTTTTCTATTATACTTTGCAAATTTGATACAAACGTTGCAGCATAAAAATCTTGTTCAATACTCCAAAGACTATGTCCGCTAAATTCTCCTAATTGCAATACATTTTTATCCTGATTATAACTGGTTTCAATTTTCCATCTCATAAAATAAAGCGTTTTAAAAATTTCTTTTTTATACTTTTCTTGGTCGCACAGATTGGTCAATAAAACTTCTGTTTCTCCTGTTTCCAAAACTACCTTAATCATTCGTATGCTTATTGTGGTATGAAGAAAAACGGTATATCCATATTCTTTCATTTTATGGATAGCTCTATAATTAGGGCCAAGATTTATAATTTTATCATCCTCTAGACTTAGCATAAAATCACTGATTTCTTTGTTAAATCCTTGTTTGCATCGCATTACAAAATGCTTTGTTTTTTCTTGATGAATCAATAAGTACATCAATGAAAAACTAGCAAATCCTCTATCATATATAGAAAGACTATTTTCTGGAATACTTTCAATATGCTGAGCAACTATACTTTTTTCACCAACTTTAATTGGGTGTATTTTAGAAAATATTGTAATTCTATTCAACACATCATAAAACTTCATTATTCCCGCCATTGGGACTTCTTTAAGATGATTTCCATGAGTACCAAAATAATTTTTAACTTCCTCCTTATCTACCAAATTAATGGTAGAACCATCAACTGCTATCAGTAAAAAACCATTCCACTTTTTTACTTTATCACCATAGTAATTATAAAAACAATCTACCAATAACCGATTCCAAACCTCAAAAAATAATGGCTTTAGCTTTTTCCTCTGAATACTTAATGCTGATTTTGTACAGCTTAAATTCTCTGAAATACAATTCTCAAAAAAGTTTTGAATTTCTATGGACAAACTCTTTTTGAGCATGTTAATAATTAAAAATACAGTTCTGTTATAGGTCAATTTTCTATTCCTTGTAAAGTCGGTTGCCTTATTTGTAAATAATTTTCTTAAATCAGAATCAGTATTAATAATTTTTAAAAAATCCTTTAACTCTTCTATTATTTTTATATTTGCTTCTACCATTGGGATTTGTTTTTTTGTCAATTACAAAGAACCTAATTTAGGTTCGTAACCCAATGGTTTTTATCTATTTATCTCTTAACTTAATGACATTGGCTCCTATCCCTCACGCAAAA
>NZ_JBPTTP010000024.1:0-1738 GCF_051547165.1 Flavobacterium sp. TSSA_36 | reverse complement strand
GATTTAGTATCAAACTACCAGTAGCATCCGGAGTGATAATGTTTATGTTTACATTATTTATCGTAGCAGGCGTTAAATCAATAAAATCATTTGATAAAATAGAGATAACATTTTTTGTGCCATTACTTCCATCTATTCCCCCTAGGTTATCATCGTCTGCAAAAACAACAGGAGGAGCTGGAGCTGGTAAATTTTCAACTTTAATTTTCACGATAGCTTGGTCACAAAGAGTTGGACTGTTCTTAGTGCATATTTCATATGTTATAGTATAGATACCTACAGGTACACCAGCTGCTACATCTATTGTACCATCCGATTTCAAAGTAAAACCGTTAGGCAGAATTATTGGCTTAAGAACTATTGTATTATAAGTGCTTGGGGATAGAATTACACCATTAAATGAATCATTCAACAAAACACTGTTTATTGTTTTTCCTGTTAAACTTATTACTTCATACAAGCCGTCGTCTACTGCATCAATGGTCACCACATTAATTGTTGCAATTGCTTCATCACATACCGTTGGATTAATTTTATCACAAATAGAATATGTAATTGTGTATGTTCCTGCAGGAGTATTGCTTGGAACTTCAACGTCACCTGTTGCTGTATTTAAAAATGGTATTAGTGCGCCATTACTTTTCGGTATTGCTGGTGCTATTAGTTTTATATTGACCAAATTTATGTTAGCATCTATCCCATTGATGGAGTCAACAGTGTTTGGGTTTTTAAATAAAACATTTCCTATGTTTGATGAGCCAATATTTCCATTAATTGTAGGGAATGTATCATCAGTGGCAAGTATCACAGGGTTGTTAACCGTAATAGTGATTGTTGCATCTGAGCAGTTATTCGGATTTAATTTTTCACAAATAGTATAATTTATGGAGTAAAATCCTGCCGGAACGCTTGCGGGAATTACTATTTCATTCGTAACAGTATCTACTTTTGGTACTGGGTAACTTTGTCCATTAGGTAATACAATATCAGTTACTGTTACTGTAATCAGATCTAATGTTACAGGTAGTCCGTTGAGAGTATCTACTCCATTCCCATGGTCTCGATTGAAGGGTGTAATTATAACTGCATTAAATGTATTGTCAACAGTAATTATATCATTTTTAGCTATTATTTCAGCTGCTCCAACAACGACGATGCTAGTGACAGTATCACAATTTGTAGAATTAACAACTTCACAGATTGTATAAGTTACATTGTAATTTCCTGCAGGAGTGGATGGCTGAACGGTTACCGTACCGTCTGGATTCAATATTAATCCAGTTGGTACGGTTACTCCTGTCAAACTTACTTGGCCTGAATTGTTGCCAATAACAACCTGAACTCCATTTAATGTATCGTTCGATGTAAGTGGTGAGGTTGTGCCTCCTGTTAGTCCATTGATTTTTGGAGTAGTTTCAGTATTAGCACAAATACTATTTTGAATTAAAATTGGTTGAGTATCCAGCGAAACACATCCTACCTCATTTGTGACATTAAATTGGTATGTTGTTCCTGAAATCAAACCGGCAATAGTAGTCGAAACAGTATTTCCGGTGATATTCCCCGGGTTAATTATCCAATTGCCTGACGGCAAATCATTTAACACAATAGTTCCTGTTGTAATTGAACACGTTGGTTGAATAACTGATGAAATACTTGGGGCAATAGATTGTATTCCCTTGTTTTCCCAGGCACAAGTAGTGGTGTTGAATACAAAGTTATCCCAACAGTTTACTTT
>NZ_JBPTTP010000023.1:0-1841 GCF_051547165.1 Flavobacterium sp. TSSA_36 | reverse complement strand
GAGGCAGAAGGCAGAAGGCAAGAATGCTCGAATTATTTTGAACCCTTTCTGAGTTTTGGACTCTGAAAGGTTTTTTTGTTTTGTGGGTGGTAACCGCTAAGTTTTTAGGAGTGAGGGGGTTGTTTTCAATTGTGAGTATGAAAAAGTTAGTATACAATTAAATACGTTACATTTGTACTTTGTATTATCATGATATTGTAAGCTTGATATTTGGATTGTCATGTTGTTTAGGGTTTTAAAAATGAGATAAATGTTGCTAAGAAAACAAATTTTAGAAGGAGGGGAGAGGGAAAGTCTTTTTTTGTGGGGTGCTCGACAGACTGGTAAAAGCACTTTGTTGAAAAGCCTATTTCCAGATGCCTTGTGGTTTGACTTATTGCAGTCGGATGTGTTTGAACGGTTTCAAAGAAGTCCGGTTCAGTTCAGAGAATTGATACTTGCAACCGCTAGTGGAACGGTCGTGGTGGTTGATGAAATTCAAAAAGTACCTGCTTTGCTGGATGAAATTCATTGGCTAATCGTAAATCATCCAACCCGTTTTGTGCTTAGTGGCTCAAGTCCGAGAAAAATTATTCGATCTGGCGCTAATTTGTTGGGAGGTAGAGCTCTTCGTTATGAGTTGTATCCGCTAGTTTGTGCAGAAATTCCTGATTTTGATCTGCTAAGAGCATTGAATAATGGATTGTTACCTAGGCATTATTTGTCGGATCATCCCCAAAAATTACTTTCTGCCTACATTGGAAATTATTTGCGTGACGAAATTATTGCTGAGGCAAAAATTAGGAATATTGGAGCCTTTACAAAATTTTTAGAAGCTGCCGCATTTTCTAACGGAGAAATGGTAAACTACACGAATATTGCCTCCGATTGCGGTGTAAGTTCTATCACTATAAAGGAGTATTTCCAAATTTTGGAGGATACGCTGATAGGTCGTTTTGTGCCATCCTATCAAAAGAAGCCCAAACGAAGAGTCATATTAGCCCCTAAGTTTTATTATTTCGATATTGGAATTGCTAATTATTTGCTAAAAAGAGGAAAAATAGCAATGGGTAGCGAAGCGTTTGGTAGTGCTTTCGAACATTTTATTTATCATGAATTGTATGCCCATAGCAACTATTCGGAGGGCAATTATACTATTTCTTATTGGAGAACTACTTCGCAACTAGAAGT
The DNA here is from genome assembly GCF_051547165.1 of Flavobacterium sp. TSSA_36. Lineage (NCBI taxonomy): Bacteria > Pseudomonadati > Bacteroidota > Flavobacteriia > Flavobacteriales > Flavobacteriaceae > Flavobacterium > Flavobacterium sp. TSSA_36. Next base: position 671 of record NZ_JBPTTP010000023.1, on the reverse strand, counting down.
GGATTTTATATTAGGGGATCATGAGGTAGCGATTGAAGTAAAAGGGACTGATAATGTGCAATCACGGCACCTGAAAGGATTGAAAAGTTTTTCAGAGGAGTATGAAGTAAAAAAATTACTAGTGGTTAGCAACGATCCGTTTGAAAGGATAGTGGGCAATGTTACGATTTTGCCTTGGCGTATTTTTTTGCAAAGACTCTGGGCGGGTGCTATTATTTAACAACATCACGCTAAGTAACACAAAGGAGTTTCATGTTAGTTTTTTATGGAGGGGGGGTGTAGTTGAAGCATGTAAGGCATTGAAGGGCATATAAGAGGGGGTGTTCCGAGGGCAGGTTTTAGTGGTCAGTAGCATAGCGTTGTGAAAGGGTCTCGCAAAGACGCAGAGGTGCAAAGTGTTGTGCGGGGAAAGCCACGAATGCTCGAATTGTTTTGAAAAGAGGGTGGTTTAACCGCAAGGGGCGCAAAGGGTTACGCAAGGGTAGCAAAGTGTTGTGTGAGGGAGGACTTATTTTTTTTAACCACATAGCAGTATCATAGATGCATAGTGTGGTAAAGAAGGCATAGCCGTTTTACTGTTCACATAGTTTTACTGAGAAGATGTAAAATGTTGAAAAGGCAAGAGGGAGAAGGCAAAAGGCAGAAGGCAAGAGGCAAGAGGCAAGAGGCAG
>NZ_JBPTTP010000022.1:0-1855 GCF_051547165.1 Flavobacterium sp. TSSA_36 | reverse complement strand
CCACCCCTTAAAAAAACTTCGCGAACCTTGCGTAACCCTTTGCGCCCCTTGCGGTTAAACATCCTTTCAAATTAATTCGTGCCTTCGTGGCCATCCTCAAACACAATATTTTCAAAAAATCTGCGAATCTGCGGTCACCCCTTAAAAAAACTTCGCGAACCTTGCGTAACCCTTTGTGCCCCTTGCGGTTAAACATCTTTTCAAATTAATTCAAGCATTCGTGGCCACCCCTTAAAAAAACTTCGCGAACCTTGCGTAACCCTTTGCGCCCCTTGCGGTTAAACCCCCCAATACCCACCAGTCTTCGGTGCCCCTCTGAATTCAATTTTTCCTTTATCTTTCAATATTTTAACCCAACGCTCCACGGTTCGTTGTGTCACTTTAAAATACGCCTTCATTTCTAAAACGTTAATACCAGGATTTTCTTGGATTAGCATCAATAGCTCATTTACACCGACATTTACACCGACATTTACACCGACATTTACACCGACATTTACACCGCCAGCAATAGTTTCAGGAACTTTAGCGTAAACCGTCACTTGAAAACCATTCGGGAGCGACTCAAAAACAGGGGCTGACAAACCGTACTGTAAAAAAGCTTGTGTAATTCTTTGGATCCCGGATCCATATTTTTCTATAATACCCGCTTCTCGAAACAAATCCGCGACTTTTTTATTTCTGGCATAGGAAATATAAGTCCCGGCGGTTAGATCGGCGATAGTGAGCCCATTTCCTAAACAACCTGGATTATAGAAGGCGATTTTATGGTCAAATATTTTAACAATCGATTCGCCTGCATTTTGATAATCCCGATGCACGATCATATTGACAATAATTTCTCGCAAAGCATCCAGGGGATATTCCCATCGCTCTTCTCGTTTGGGATCACCCGTGATAATATAATTTTTATTGATATGTTTTCTAACAAAGGTAAGGGTTTCTTCTACTTCGGTAAACAAATCGGTTTGCAACACCAAACTGTCTTTGATGCTCGTCTCAGTAGAAAACCGACCTATTGAAATCGTAGCGTCAAAAACTTCATTTTTAGAAAACAACAAATGACAGGCATTGGCTATTTGTCCATTCTCTTTTAGCAATTCAAATTTCCGAAGGACAGTTAGTGGATCATCTTGAATTTTATTTTCCCTAATTTCATTTGAAGAAGCGATAAAACGACGCACTTTATCTAACGCAATAGACGCTAATTCATAATGAGGAGAAGGATAATAATCCCAACTGCTGGCATAGGTTTTCAAATGCAAATCTGAAATTTCTTGCAAACTCATTTGGTGATTGGCATTTTTGACCCGTTTATAATAACGCCCTTTGAAGGCAATAGGTTTAATTGGAAATTCGGGTAGGCTAAAAACCACCACCGCTATTCCCTCTACCACTTCCACTACAACATCTGGAAAAATAGAAGGAGTCGTTTTATTTTTTATTTCGTTAGTCCATATCGGAATACTTTCTTTGCCTATAGTGAAATTAGACATCGGAACCCCATGATCTTCCATCCCCACATAAACGCATCCACCCTCGGAATTGGCAAAAGCCACCAAAGAAATGATCACCTCATCATTGAAGCTTGATTTAAATTCGATATGTTGCCCCTCTTTTTTCAGTAGTTTATATTATATAGCTTCTAACTCTTGGTAGATCGATTTTTTAGAGAAATCCCTAACCCTAAAACAATTTTTATTGCAACAATTAACCAACAAAAGGCAATCCCAGCGCCCCTGCGTTTAAAATCCTTTCAAATAATTCAAGCATTCGTGACCATCCTCCCCCGCAATCCTTTCAAAAAATCTGCAAATCCGCGGTCACCCCTACCCACAATCTTTTCAAATTAATC
>NZ_JBPTTP010000021.1:0-1860 GCF_051547165.1 Flavobacterium sp. TSSA_36 | reverse complement strand
TTAAAATTCCAAATTCCAAATTCCAAAAAGGGGAATACTGCAAGTGAAACAAGTACTCGATAAATCTTTGTGAAGCTTAGTGGTTTCTTAGTGTTTCTTTGTGGTGGAGGGATGGCTGCAGATTACTTCTTCTATTGATTATCACTCGAGTCGCAGGTTATTTTGAAAAGTTGTTGTGGAATGGAGTGTGGGTGAAGTGGATGGTCGTGGATTTTTTTTTTTTTTGGAATAGTTGTGTTTGATTTTTTGCTTTCGTCTCAGGCAGGATTCCTTTTGTTATGGTAATGAGAAAAATTGGTTATTGGCAATGACTTCTTTGAGTCGAGCAATTTCTTTTATGTTTATTTTTTGGTCGAAAGCCTTCAAATGTTGGGCATGATGCAGATCAGAACCTACAAAATCATAACTGCCTTTTTGCAAAAGCGTATTGGCAACTTTACTAATCTCGCTACCATAATAGCCCACAGTTGCTAGTAAATTGAGTTGAAAAAAACAGCCTGCTTTTTTCAGTTTGTCATATTCCGCCATGTTCTTATGATAGAATAAATATCTTTCGGGATGGGCCAATACCGGAATGTAACCCGCCACTTTCAATTCAAATAAAATAGTATATAATTGATAAGGGGCATTGATGTATGACATTTCTACTAATACATAATTATCTTTTAGTGTTAATAAGGATTCATTTTGAAACAAGGTTAAAAAGGAGTCGTCCATTAAATACTCTGCTGCCACTCGAAAGGGAGTGTTTATGTTGGATTTTTCTAAATTTTTTGCTGTGGACGCTGCAGTATTTAGAATTTTTTCTTTTGAATTCGGCCAAACAAATTGTATCACATGCGGTGTGGTTATGATTTGTTTGGTTCCCAAATTTAAGAGTTCCTTTGTTAAAAAAACCGAGTTGTCTATTGAAGTGGCTCCATCATCAATACCGGGTAATAAGTGAGAATGGATATCGATATAATTTGACGGGATTAGTTCTTTGAGCGTGGGTTTGGGTTTGAAAAAATGTAACATTTTGCAAAAGTATACATTTAAGTGTATGTTTTAGTGTTTTACTTTCAGATTTGAATGAAAGTTTTTTGCGTGTGGAGGAATGGCCACGAAGGCTCGAATTATTTTGAAAAGTGATTAACCGCAAGGGACGCAAAGGGTTACGCAAGGTTCGCGAAGTTTTTGAGTGGATGGGAACGAAGGCTCGAATTATTTTTGAAAAGATGGTGGTTTAACCGCAAGGGGCGCAAAGGGTTACGCAAGGTTCGCGAAGTTTTTGAGGGGATGGACACGAAGGCTCGAATTATTTTTGAAAAGATGGTGTGGAATGGAACGCGGATTGAGGCGGATGTAACGGATGTTCGCGGATTTTTTTGTAAATGGGAAAGAAGGCTCGAATTATTTTGAAAAGTGATTAACCGCAAGGGGCGCAAAGGGTTACGCAAGGTTCGCGAAGTTTTTGAGGGGATGGACACGAAGGCTCGAATTATTTTTGAAAAGATGGTGGTTTAACCGCAAGGGGCGCAAAGGGTTACGCAAGGGGCGCAAAGTGTTGTGTGAGGGATGACTTATTTTTTTAACCACATAGAAGTATCATAGAAGTATAGTGTGGTAAAGAAGGCATAGCTGTTTTACTGTTCACATAGTTTTACTGGGAAGATGCAAAATGGTGAAAAGGCAAGAGGCAAGAGGCAGAAGTCAGAAGGCAAAACCTAACACCCAAAATCCAAATTCCAAAATCCAAAATCCAGATTCCAAAATTCTAATTGTATGTTCCCTATAAATCTTTGTGGGGCTTAGTGGCTTCTTTGTGTTTCTTTGTGGTTAATTTAGCAGCAGATTCGCAGATTTTTTTTTGAAAAGAGG
>NZ_JBPTTP010000020.1:0-1970 GCF_051547165.1 Flavobacterium sp. TSSA_36 | reverse complement strand
AAGGCAAAATTCAAAAGGCAAAATTCAAAAGCCAAAAGGCAAAAGCCAAAAGGCAAATTCCAAAAGGCAAAAGGCAGAAGGCAAAAACCAAATTCCAACAGCTAGTAGCCACGAATGCACGTATTGTTTTTGAAAAGATATCAGCTATCGGTTGTTTTTAATGGTAAGTTGGTTTTGTGTATTGTGATGTGCAAAATATACTTGATTTTGTATGTTACGGTAAGCGAAATAATTATATATTTGTGTAGTTAACTATACATTATGGAAGATTTATTTAGGAAATATAGCAAGAAATTACAACGCGTTGAAACTAATTTTGTTAGGAGTATTATGGATGATATCAATTGGAATGCGCGATTAATAGGTATTAAAGGAGCTAGAGGTGTTGGGAAAACAACGCTGCTTCTGCAGTATATGAAGCTTAATTTTAGTGATAACTTAGAGGAATCGTTGTATGTGAGTTTAGATGCTTATGGTTTTAAAGAGGGGACTTTGGTTGATTTGGCAGATGATTTTGTAAGAAATGGGGGTAAGTATCTGTTTTTAGATGAAGTTCATAAGTACAGGAATTGGGCACAGGAACTCAAAAATATTTATGATGACCATGCGGAGTTGAAAGTGGTGTTTACGGGTTCTTCGTTGCTGGAAATATTGAATGCTCGAGCTGATTTGAGTCGCAGGGCCATTGTTTATCACATGCAAGGATTGTCTTTTAGGGAGTATCTCGAAATGGAAACAGGGCAAAAGTTCGACAAAGTCTCGTTGGAAGATATATTGAACAATCATCTGAAGATTGCGACACAGATAAATGGTAAGCTAAAGCCATTTCAGTATTTTGAAAGATATTTAAAGTATGGTTATTATCCGTTTTACAAAGAGGATCCTGATTTGTATGAGCAGCGCTTAGAAGAGGTCATTGCTATGATGCTTGAAATCGAGTTGCCTTTATTGCGGGGCGTTGATTTGGGTTTTGTTCCTAAAATCAAACAATTGTTGGCTATCATCTCTGAATCGGTTCCTTTTATACCTAATGTGAGTAATTTAAGTGATAAAATTGGTTTAAATAGAGCTACTTTGATGGCTTATCTGCATTATTTGGAAGAAGTAGGTTTGACTATTAACTTGCAAAAAGAAGCAAAAGGTAGCGTGAAATTGCAAAAACCGGCTAAGATTTATTTAGAAAACACCAATTTAATGTTTGCCCTTTCTCCGTCAAAAGCCAATATTGGTAACGTGAGAGAGACCTTTTTTGCAAATCAATTGGGGTTTAAACATAAGTTGAGCCATCACGAAAAAACTGATTTTTTTGTCAATGATTTTTACTCTTTCGAGATTGGAGGAAAAGATAAGTCGATCAAACAAATTCAAGGCGTTGAAAACTCTTTCATTGCAGCCGACGCTATTGAATATGGCTTTCAGAACAAAATACCGTTATGGTTGTTTGGTTTTTTGTATTAATTATTAGTTAGCGGTTGACCATTTTTTGTTGTGAACTATGGGGTTTAAGATGGCCATGAATATGGAAATTCCAAATTTTTTAAATTCCAAATTCCAAAAAGGGGAACCGCGAAGGCGCAGAGGCGCAAAGTGTTGATGTGGGGAAAGCCACGAATGCACGAATTGTTTTTGAAAGGATTGTCTTGTGTAGGGATGGCAACGAAAAGGAAATTCCAATTTTTAAAATTCCAAATTCCAAAAAAGGGAACCGCGAAGACGCAGAGGCGCAAAGTGTTGTGTGGGGGAAGCCACGAATGCTCGAATTGTTTTGAAAAGAGGGTGTTTTAACCGCAAAGGGCGCAAAGTGTTGTGTGAGGGAGGACTTATTTTTTTTAACCACATAGAAGTATCATAGATGCATAGTGGTAAAGAAGGCATAGCCGTTTCACTGTTCACATAGTTTTACTGAGAAGATGTAAAATGTTGAAAAGGCAAGAGGCAGAAGGCAGAAGGCAATAGCCAAAATCCAAAAT
>NZ_JBPTTP010000002.1:0-601487 GCF_051547165.1 Flavobacterium sp. TSSA_36 | reverse complement strand
AGCCCTATAATTGAATATAAGTTTATGAAAAAAGCCCTCTGATAGGTGAATCACGAGGGCTTTTTTGTTGTTTGAGACGTGTTTTTCTTGGTTAGAATTAGTCATGAACCAAATCGGATAGTCGTTTTTTATCTCCTACAATCCATAAGATATCGTCTTTTTCAAGAACAACGTTAGATTCGGGATTTAATTGGCGTTTCCCTCTTTTTTCTATACCAACCACAAGCCCTTTTGTCTTTTCACGAAGTTTAGATTCTTTGATGCTTTTACCAATAAAAGCATGGTTTTTCAACTCTATTTGTCGGAGTACAATATCAGGTTCTATGATTTCTGGTGTAGCTTCAATTTCATGTTGGTCCAAATATTTTTTGAATTCTTGCACTTGAGCATCGGTACCAATAACATTGATTTCATCACCAGGAAAAATACGCTCATTGGCGTCTGGAATATGAATGGTAATCTCTCCTCTTTTGATAGAAGCAATATTAATTCCTAGTTGTTCTCTTAGTTGTAATTTTTTTAAAGTCTCACCAGCAATATTCGATTCGGCCGCAATATCAAAAACCGCCATGTGACCGTCCCAAGGCGATAAATCACTGCGACTTCTTTTAGCTTTGCTAATTTCTCTATCATTTAAATTGGATAAAAAATGATTCTCTATTTTGTGGTACTGATGGTTTAATCTTTTTTGGAACAAAAAGTAAAGAATAATAGCCACTACAAACGCAACTAAAGCTGTTTTTGGAGAAAAGAAGATATTCAATAACAAGCCAATATAAACAATGGCAATTAGTATTCTAAATAAGAACAACATGGCCATTGGGCCTCTAGATTTTCGCTCTTCCAAAAGAATACTAACCTCGGCAACCGCAACTCTTCTTAACGATAATGCCCAAAGAAATGGCGCTAAAAAAATCAATGTAATTAAAGCACCGATAGCTGCTCCAAACGGATATTCTTTTACTAATGGCAGAATGAATCTTGAAGAAAGTAAAATAACGGCAACAATTATAATAGAATGAATAACAACCTGTGTCAAGTAAGCATTAATGACAGTTTTCCAATTGTTAACTGTTTTGATGGCTTGGGTACTTGCGCTATAACGTTCAATTCTTTTAAGCCATTTTCTGGGTAGTTTTCTACTTAAAAAATCAGAAAAGGGACCTGAAAATTTAATCATATAGGGCGTACTAAAAGTAGTCATCGCAGAAACGGCAACAACTATTGGATAAAGGAATGAACTAGTCACTTGGAGCGTAATTCCTAAAGTAGCAATGATAAATGAAAACTCTCCAATTTGTGATAAACTCATTCCTGTCTGCACAGATTCCTTTAGGGGTTGTCCAGAGAGAAGGCATCCAATGGTTGAACTAATAGATTGACCAAGTATGGTTGCTATAGATAAAATTAGTACAGGAACTGCATGTTCTACTAAAGCATGCGGGTCAATCAACATTCCTACCGAAACAAAAAAGACAGCACCAAACAAATCTTTTACGGGCTTTACTAAATGCTCTATATGTTCCGCTTGAGTGGTTTCGGCAATAATAGAACCCATAATAAAGGCACCAAGAGCGGGAGAGAAACCAACATTAGCAGCCAAAATTACCATTAACAAACAAAGAGCTATAGATATGATAAGTAACATCTCATCTGTTAATAAATGCTTGGCTTTTTTTAATACCGTTGGAATGATAAAAATCCCACTCAAAAACCAAAGCACTAAAAAGAAAACCAATTTCAAAATCGATTGAAGCAACTCGCCGCCGGAGAAATTTTCACTAACGGCTATAGTAGACAAAAGAACCATTAATAGAATGGCAATAATATCTTGTACGATTAACGCACCAATTACATTCCCTACAAATCGTTGTACTTTTATCCCTAATTCATCAAAACTTTTCAAAATAATAGTTGTTGATGAAATAGATAAAATTACACCTAGAAAAAGACTATCCATTTTGGACCAATCTAGCAATTGGCCCACAAAATAGCCCAAAAAAATCATAAAGCTAATTTGAGTGATGGCTGTTATCGATGCCGTTCCGCCTACTTTGATTAGTTTTTTAAAACTGAATTCTAAACCCAAACTGAATAGTAAAAAGATGATACCAATCTCTGCCCATACTTCAACACTTTTGGTATCGCGAATGGTTGGGAAAAAATCAAAATTATTGCCAGCCAAAAATCCAGCTATCAAATACCCTAAAACCAAAGGTTGCTTTAATTTTTTGAACAGTAATACAGCAATTCCTGCCGTCATAAGTATTAACCCCAAATCAGTAATTAGTGGTTCAAGATGGGTTGATGCTTCTGCAACTGCACTCATTATTTTTGGTTTTGAAAATTATAAAATCTCTATTTTGGCTAATTTACAAAAATCGTTTTTGAAATCCTGTTTTTGAGCTACAACAAAAAGTTAAAAACCAAAAAAAGCTATCGGTTAGGATAGCTTTTTTTGGTAAAAATATTTTTTGGACGATTAAATCCCAATAAAATTACTGGGTGTGATTTGTAGTAATTCTGCTTTTATGGCATCAGAAACTTCTAAAGTAGCTATAAATGCATGCATTGAATCTTTAGTGATTGCTTCGTTCGTTCTAGTCAAACCTTTTAGCGCTTCATAAGGATTTGGATAGGCTTCGCGACGTAAAATCGTTTGAATAGCTTCTGCAACTACTGCCCAATTGTTTTCTAAATCTTCGTGGAATTTACTTTCGTTCAATAACAATTTGTTCAATCCTTTCAACGTCGCTTCAAAAGCAATAAGTGTATGTCCCATTGGTACTCCAATGTTTCTCAAAACCGTACTGTCTGTTAAATCACGTTGTAGTCTTGATAAAGGTAATTTGGCAGACAAATGTTCAAAAATCGCATTGGCTATGCCTAAATTTCCTTCGGAGTTTTCAAAATCAATAGGGTTTACTTTATGTGGCATAGCCGATGAACCAATTTCGCCCGCTTTGATTTTTTGTTTGAAATACTCCATAGAAACATACGTCCAAATATCGCGATCCAAATCGATAATAATAGTGTTGATTCTTTTTAAAGCATCAAAAAATGCAGCAAAATGGTCGTAATGTTCAATTTGAGTCGTTGGGAAAGAGTGGTGTAATCCCAGAGTGTCTTCTACGAATTTTTTACCAAATTGTCTCCAGTCAATTTGTGGATAGGCAACGTGGTGTGCATTGTAATTTCCAGTAGCACCACCAAATTTAGCCGCAAACGGAATGTTGAACAACAAACGCATTTGTTCTTCCAAACGCTCAACGAAAACCCCAAGTTCTTTTCCTAAACGAGTAGGAGAGGCAGGCTGTCCGTGCGTACGTGCCAACATAGGAACGTGAGCCCATTCTTGACTTAACTCTTTCAATTTAGCAATTAAACCAATCAAGGATGGCATATACACTTTTTCAAATGCTTCTTTTGTCGAAAGCGGAATAGCCGTATTGTTGATGTCCTGAGAAGTCAATCCAAAATGAATAAACTCTTTGTGAGCCGATAGACCCAATTTTTCAAAAGCGTCTTTTATAAAGTATTCTACCGCTTTTACGTCGTGATTGGTCACTTTTTCAGTTTCCTTAATCCAAAGCGCATCTTCGGTACTAAAGTTTTTGTAGAGGTTGCGTAAACTCTCAAATACATTTGGGTTTACTCCAGTCAATTGTGGTAAAGGTTGTTCGCATAAGGCAATGAAATACTCGATTTCAACCAAAACACGGTATTTAATCAACGCTTCTTCTGAGAAAAAAGGCGCTAATGCAATTGTTTTATTTCTATATCTCCCATCAATAGGAGAAATGGCATTTAATTCGTTTAAAGTAGTCATTGTTGTGTTTTTTGTTCGAAAGGCACAAAAATAAGCATAAGTGTTCAGTATTCAGTTTTCAAGACTTAGTTTTTTTCTCTAATTCCAATAACTTTTGTTGCAAAACAAGAATTCCTTCTGTAGCCTTCATAGCAATACAACTTAGCGGATTTTTCACATTCGAAATCGTAGTCGCTTTGGGGTCAATATAAAAAATCGGAACATTTTTTGGCGCAAAATCTGTCAGTCCAGCCGCAGGATACACTTGCAACGAAGTCCCAATAATCGCGATATAATCCGCTTGTTCAACCAGAGTAATCGCAGTTTCCAGTGCCGGAACCGCCTCGCCAAACCACACAACATGCGGACGTAACTGGTTGCCGTTCGTATCACAATCTCCCAGTTGCAAATCACCTCTCCAATCCAAAACGTAGGACTCATTTCGTGTACTTTGTACTTTTAGCAACTCACCATGCAAATGCAACACCTGTTGACTTCCCACACGTTCATGCAAATCATCTACATTTTGTGTGACAATATGAACCTCAAAATCCTGTTCCAAATTCACCAAAACTTGATGCGCCAAATTCGGCTTGACCTCCAATAATTGCTTCCTTCTTTGATTGTAAAAATCCAAAACCAAAGCAGGATTCTTTCGCCAACCTTCAGGCGTTGCCACCTCCATTACATCGTGCCCTTCCCACAATCCGTCGCTATCTCTAAAGGTTTTTATGCCGCTTTCAGCACTTATTCCAGCTCCTGTTAATACTACTAATTTCTTTTTCATTTGTCGAAAATTAATTTGTTTACCATTATTTGGGCGTGCCCACAGCTTCACAAAGGGGCATTCAGCAAGCGTGTTATGCGCCCCTTTGCGAAGCTGCGGTCGGGCTATCCATACTACTTCGGTAGTTTATTCCTATCCCTCACGCAAAAACAACAACTCAAATAAAATCATTTTTTCATTCAATTCCCAATTCTAAAATCCAAAACTCAAAATCCAAATTCCAAATTCCAAAACCCAAATACTATTTACTAATCACTAATTGCTAAGGACTAATTACTTTTCCTATTTTTGCCAAAAAAAAACGTTACATGATAGATTTAGAGTATCTCCATTTTCTTGAAAATATTTTGACCGATAACCGAAAAGAAAAATTCATAAAAGTACTTCAAGAAAGAACCAATCACTTTACAGTGGTAGTCGAAGATGTGTTTCAAATGCATAATGCTAGTGCGGTTATGCGTAGTTGTGAGGTTTTTGGTGTACAAAACCTGAATGTAATTGAGCAGCGCTATGGCAAAAGTATCGACAAGGAAATTGCTATGGGCGCTCAAAAATGGGTAGATATCAACTCTTTTGATTCGGTAGGAAATTGTATTGATACATTAAAAAACAAAGGCTATCAAATCATCGCTACCACACCACATACTGATGATTGTTTGTTAGACCATTTTGATATTTCTAAGCCTAGTGCTTTTTGTTTTGGTACAGAAAAAGAAGGTTTATCCGAAGAAATCATGCAAAAAGCTGATGGATTTCTCAAAATTCCTATGGTAGGTTTTACCGAGAGTTTAAACATTTCAGTATCGGCAGCAATTATTTTGCAAAATCTAACCAATCGGCTGCGCAATTCTGATATTCCTTGGCAATTAACCGAAGCCCAAATTCTCGAAAAACGACTCGATTGGGCACGAAAATCCATCAAAGACATCAAACGCATCGAGGCGCGCTACTACGAGGAGAAAGATAAATAACATAATAGTTCCGTAGGAACGATCAATATTGTAGCAACGGATTTTAATCCGTTGAAAAGTAAAATTTAATTGCAACGGATTTCAATCCGTTGAACAATAGTTCCGTAGGAACGATCAATATTGTAGCAACGGATTTTAATCCGTTGAAAAGTAACAAATATCATACAACAACAAAGGCTACCTTTTGGGCAGCCTTTGTTTTGTTATATAAAATTGGGTTTAGGGTACTAAAACCCAAGTTCCAGCTGCCAATAAGCTTTCGGCTTTTTTGTATTTCATCGTTTCTGTTTTGCCAGTAGCTACTTCTTGAATAGTTACCGTGTCATTACGATTAATTTTAGGCTGGTCGCGAACAATAGTTTCAGTCACTTGACGGGCTTGTGTTTGTCCTGCCTCGCGATTGATACTTTCGCTGTTCTCGATTTCGTCTTTATTCAATTGGTAATCCTCTTTTGGACGTTCTACTTCTTTAGCTTCTTGAATTCTTTGATTTTCTTGAGCAGGTAAGTCACCTTTAAACAAGAATGAAATCACTTCTTTATTCACATTATCCAACATAGAGCGGAATAAGTTGAAGGCTTCTAACTTGTAAATAAGCAATGGGTCTTTTTGTTCGTGAACTGCCAATTGAACCGATTGTTTCAATTCGTCCATTTTACGTAAATGTTTTTTCCAAGCTTCGTCTACAATCGCTAAAGTGATGTTTTTCTCAAAATCAGCTACCAATTGCGCTCCTTCAGTATCATAAGCTTTTTTCAAATCGGTCACCACATTCAAGGATTTGATGCCATCAGAGAAAGGAACTACAATACGTTCGAATTGGTTGTTTTGATCCTCATATACACTTTTGATAATAGGAAAAGCTTCTCTAGCACTTCTTGCTGTTTTTTCGGTGTAAAAATCCAAAGTGGCTTTGTATACTTTTCCAGTTAATTCCATTTCATTCAGTTTGGCAAAATCACTTTCGCTAACTGGTGACGTAATAGAGAAATAACGAATCAATTCAAATTCGAAGTTTTTGAAATCGTTGCTTAATTTATTGTTGGTAACAATCAATTCGCAAGTATCATACAACATATTGGCGATGTCTAGTTTTAGACGCTCTCCATGTAAAGCATGACGACGACGTTTGTAAACCACTTCACGTTGTGCATTCATAACGTCATCATATTCTAATAAACGTTTACGAACCCCAAAGTTATTTTCTTCTACTTTTTTCTGTGCACGTTCAATAGATTTGGTCATCATAGAATGTTGAATCACTTCTCCTTCTTGTAAGCCCATTCTATCCATAACTTTGGCTACTCTTTCCGAACCAAACAAACGCATTAAGTTGTCTTCTAGTGACACATAGAATTGAGAACTTCCTGGGTCTCCTTGACGACCTGCACGACCACGTAACTGACGGTCCACACGACGTGAATCGTGACGTTCCGTACCGATAATGGCCAATCCACCAGCTGCTTTTACTTCTGGGGTCAATTTGATATCCGTTCCACGACCCGCCATATTGGTAGCAATAGTTACCACACCTGGTTTACCAGCTTCTTCTACAATTTGAGCCTCTTGTTTGTGCATTTTTGCATTCAATACATTGTGCGTTACACCACGCATTTTAAGCATTCTACTCAATAGCTCAGAAATCTCTACAGATGTTGTTCCAATTAATACCGGTCTTCCAGCTTTAGATAATTCAGTAACATCTTCGATTACGGCATTGAATTTTTCACGAGTCGTTTTGTAAATCAAATCGTCTTTGTCAATTCTAGCCATTCCTCTATTGGTAGGAATTTCAACTACGTCTAATTTGTAGATTTGCCATAACTCACCAGCTTCTGTTACAGCTGTTCCTGTCATACCACCTAGTTTGTTATACATTCTAAAGTAGTTTTGTAAAGTAACAGTAGCAAAAGTTTGAGTGGCTGCTTCAATTTTTACATTTTCTTTGGCTTCAATGGCTTGGTGTAATCCGTCAGAGTAACGACGGCCGTCCATAATACGTCCTGTTTGTTCATCAACAATAAGGATTTTATTGTCCATGATCACGTATTCTACATCTTTTTCAAAAAGAGAATAGGCTTTTAATAACTGAGTCAAAGTATGAATACGCTCGCTTTTTACACCAAAATCTTGGAATAATCTTTCTTTTGCTTCCGCTTCAGTGTCTTTATCTAAATTTTGCTTTTCGATAGCGGCAATTTCGGTTCCAATGTCTGGAAGAACGAAAAAGTCTGCATCTGTATCGCCAGAAAGGAATTTAATTCCATTATCCGTCAATTCTACTTGATTGTTTTTTTCTTCAATTACGAAATATAAAGCTTCATCAACAATGTGCATTTCGCGATTATTGTCTTGCATGTATTGATTTTCGGTTTTTTGAAGTAATTGTTTGATACCTTCTTCACTCAAGAATTTAATTAAGGCTTTGTTCTTTGGTAAACTTCTGTAGGCTCTCAATAAATTGAAACCTCCTTCTTTGGTATTACCTTCCTTAATTAATTTTTTAGCTTCAGCCAAAAATCCATTAGCCAATTGACGTTGTAAACTTACTAAGTTTTCGATTTTTGGTTTCAATTCATTAAACTCATGGCGATCACCTTCAGGAACAGGACCAGAAATAATCAAAGGAGTTCTAGCGTCATCAATCAACACAGAATCCACCTCATCGACAATGGCGTAATTGTGTTTGCGTTGCACTAAATCCTCTGGAGAATGTGCCATATTATCTCTTAGGTAATCGAAACCAAATTCGTTGTTGGTTCCGTAAGTGATGTCTGCATCGTAGGCTTTTTTTCTGCCTTCAGAATTCGGTTGGTGGTTGTCAATACAATCAACAGTCAAACCATGAAATTCGAATAAAGGAGCTTTCCAAGTACTATCACGTTTAGCCAAGTAATCATTTACGGTTACCAAGTGCACTCCGTTTCCAGTTAAGGCATTCAAGTATAATGGCAAAGTAGCTACTAACGTTTTTCCTTCACCCGTTTGCATTTCAGAGATTTTACCTTGATGCAATACCATTCCACCGATCAACTGCACGTCGTAGTGGATCATGTCCCAGGTAATTTCTTTACCAGCAGCATTCCATGAGTTAGCCCAATTAGCAGTATCCCCCACAATATTGATGTAGCTTTTAGTGGCTGATAATTCTCTATCTTTTGGAGAGGCTTTAACGCTAATGGTTGTGTTTTCTTTGAAACGTCTGGCGGTTTCTTTAACCACTGCAAAAGCTTCAGGAAGAATATCCATTAAGGTTTTTTCAGAAATATCATAAGCTTCTTTTTCAAGAGCATCTATAGCGATATAAATATCCTCTCTTTTGTCAATATCAGAGATGGTTTCTACTTCTTCTTTCAAAGCCGAAATCTTGGCATCTTTCTCTGCTCTAGCTTGTTTTATTTTCTCTTTAAAGTAAGCAGTTTTTGCTCTTAATTCGTCGTGTGACAAGGCTTGCAAGCTACTCTCAAAAGTTTTTATTTTACTTAAATAAGGTTGTAAAGCTTTAACGTCTTTTTGAGATTTATCGCCTACAAATACTTTTAATATGCTGTTTATGAAACTCATGATTTAGTTGTATTTCTATTTTATATTTTGTGTTATTTAAAACAAAAAAAAAGCCTCTTTTTGGAGACTTTTTCTTGGGTTACTTTTTAATACTCATCCTCGTTCCAAAGATAATCTTCGTCGGTAGGATAGTCTGGCCAAATTTCTTCCATTGATTCATATATCTCGCCTTCATCTTCAATAGATTGAAGGTTTTCTACTACTTCTAATGGAGCACCTGCTCTAATAGCGTAGTCAATAAGTTCGTCTTTGTTAGCAGGCCATGGTGCATCACTTAAATAAGATGCTAATTCTAATGTCCAATACATATTTTGTCGATTTAATTTGTGCAAAAATAAATTTTTTACGGAATAAAACAAGTAAAATGTAAATTATTTTTGCGTAAAGTTAAGAACGTTTTTTTTTAGGAAAAAAATTACTTTCTCGGAATCCATTTTACTTCCTCAGCGTTTAAGTCCAAGGTCAACTTTCGTGCCAATACAAAAAGATAGTCAGAAAGTCGGTTTAAGTACTGAATTGCTATTGGAGCTACTGGCTCGTTATGACTTAAATGTACCGCTAAACGCTCTGCACGTCGACATACACAACGCGCGATATGACAATATGACACAGTGGTATGGCCGCCCGGAAGTACAAAATGCGTCATTGGAGGCAATAAAGCTTCCATAGTGTCAATTTCTATTTCAAGGAATTCAATATCTTTATCAGTAATGCCTAAGTTTTTTAGACGCAATTCACCGTTTTTTAGAACTTCTTTTTCTGGTGGAGTAGCAAGAATAGCTCCTATAGTAAATAAACGATCCTGCACTTCTATGAGTGTGTTTTTGTAATGGTTGTCCATTTCTTGATCACGAATCAAGCCAATGTAGGAGTTCAGCTCATCAACTGTACCGTAGCTTTCAATTCGAGCGTGATCTTTTGGTACTCGCGTTCCTCCAAATAGGGATGTGGTTCCTGAGTCACCAGTTTTAGTATATACTTTCATTAGGGTAAGTGTTCTAAGTTTATTTTATCAATGGTTGTTGATGGCTGTAAATATAAAAAAAGACCGCTAAAAGCAGTCTTTCTTTAGTGGATAAAAAAATTAGAATCCGAAAATTTCTTCTAAAGATATTTTCTTTATTTCTCCTAGTTTTTTCATTTCATTCATATCAATCTTACTTTCAGAAGCTACAATGGCATAACTGTAAGGTTTATTGGCGATGAAGTTATTGTGAAAAGTTTTGAGGTCATGCATAGAAATTTGTTCTACAGATGAGAATGTCTTTTTTCTAATATCGTCTTTTAATCCTAGTTGTTTTGCTGCTAGGTAATTAAAAATAATATTGTCTTGTGTAATTCTTTCAGTTTGAATGTCTTTTTTAACTTGACCTTTGGCTAAATTTAAATTTCCGTTTATTTCAGGTAAGTTGTTCAAAAGTTCATTCATTGCTGTTGTAGCCTCTTTGAATTTGTCAGCTTGACTTCCGACATAATTCAAAACAAGATAGTTGTCTTCTTTCTTTTGAGGTTCTACATAATATCCATAGGTACTATAGGCTAAGGCTTTACTTTCTCTAATAGTTTGAAAAACCACTGATCCCATACCGCCACCGAAATAGTTATTGAATACATTAATGATTGCATTTTTATTGGCATCATAGGTTTCCGTATTTCTTACCCAACGAGTTTCGGCTTGTACCATATCATAGTTGGTAAAAAACACTTGGTTTTGGGTTTGAGCCAATGGCTTGAAAACTTTGGCTGCTGGTGTTGCAATAAAAGTTGATGGAACTTCGTGTAGGGCTTTCAATTGATTTACAAAAGTAGTTAACGGAGCCGGTCCATAATAAATGATGGTTTGTTCGTAATTGTTTATGTTTTTTAAACGGCTCATTAAATCCTCAGTAGTTAAGGATTCTAATTCGGCTGTTGATAAAATAGAATTGAATTTATTTACGGGCCCATAAGTGGCATAGCTGGTTAATCCTTGTAAAATGGCATTTTTGTTTGCTTTTACATCTTTTCTAGATTTTGCAATTCTAGCCTTTAAAGCCTTTAAAGCACTTTCATCAGCTTTGGCATTTGAAATAACGGTTTCGAACAATTGCACTGCTTTTTCAAAATTCTCTTGTAATCCTTCAATGCTCACGGTGGTATATTCTTCACCTGTGTTGATGTTGAAGCTACAAGCGATTTTATAAAATGCTTTTGAAATTTGTTCGGCACTCATCGTGTCAGTGCCTAAAAATTGAATGTACTGACTGGCTAAAGCCTGCTTTAAGTCGTTCAAGGTTCCGATTTTATAACGGTATTTTAATCTAAAAATAGAATTGTCTTTATTTTGAACATACAAAACTTCCGCTTTTTCAATTTTAGATTTCTGAATGTCTTTGTTGTAATCTAGAAATACAGGACTAGAAGCATTGCTTGGAATAGCGTTGACTTGTTTTAAGAAGTCAGATTGTTTGTCCGCATTGGTTTCCACAGGAGTAATTTGTGGTTTTTCAATTTTAACCTTGTTTTTGTTTTCTCCTTTTCTTTTGAAAACGACTACATAATTGTCACCAAGATATTTGTTAGCAAAGGCTACAATATCTTCTTTTTTTAATTTTGACAAATCGTTTACATAGGCTACTTGATTCCTCCAGTCTAATTCTGACGTGAAATTGCTCATCAAATTACTAGCGCGGTCTCCGTATTTTTCCGTTTCGTAAATCTTACTTTTTTTAATGTTATTGATGATGGAAGGAATTAAATCATCGTCAAAATTTCCTTTCTTTAAATTTTCAATCTCAGCTAAGACTAATGCTTTTGCTTCTTCTAAGGTTTGACCAGTAGTGGGTGCTGCGGATAAATACAATACACTATAATCGATTAAACTATAGTTAAAAGCGCTTGCTCTGAGCATTTTTTGTTTTTTAACCAAATTCAAATCTAATAAACCGGCTTTACCATTCGTCAATACTTGACCTACTAAATTGGCTAATAAGGCATCTTTGTCTTTATTTCCGGGAAGTCTAAAGCCTATAGTTAAACTCTCAGCATCTGGTCCTACCACCTCAATGGATACCGGAGCAGTTATGGGTGCCTCAGGTTCAAAGGTGTATTTTTCAATTGCTTTGGGTTGCATGTAAGTAAAGGCTTTGTCTATTTTTGCAATTACTTCATCTGGATTAAAGTCACCAGACATGATGATTCCCATATTGTTTGGAACATAGTATTTATTGAAATATTTTCTAATTTCTAGTAAAGAGGGATTTTTTAAATGTTCAACTGTACCAATAGTAGTTTGTAAGCCATAGTTGTGTTTTTTGAACATATTCGCAAATAATGCTTCGGTAACTTTTCTTCCATCACTGTCTAATGTTCTGTTTTTTTCTTCGTAAACTGCTTCTAATTCGGTGTGAAAAATTCTTAGAATTGGATTTCTAAAACGTTCCGCCTGTACAGCTAAGTATTTGTCTAATGAGGAACTAGGGACATCATCAGTATAGACTGTTTGCTCAAAAGAAGTAAACGCATTAGTGCCTTGAGCGCCCATGGCCGACATCATTTTATCGTATTCATTAGCGATTGAATACTGGCTAGCGATTCCAGAAGTTTGATCGATTTTCTTATAGATTTCTTTTCTTTCAACACTGTCTTTTGATTGATTGAACTGCTCATACAAGGCATCAATTTTGTCTAATTCCACTTTTTCTTTGTTCCAATCCAAGGTCCCGTATTTATCAGTTCCTTTAAAAAGCATGTGTTCAAGGTAATGTGCTAACCCAGTATTGGTAGAAGGATCGGTTTTACTTCCGGCTTTAATGGCTATGTATGCCTGAATGCGGGGGTCTTTTTGAGTAGGACTTAAAATAACACTTAACCCATTTTTCAAAGTATAAAATCGGGCTTTAGTAGCGTCGTTAGAGACATATTTATAGGTATATCCATTACTTGACGCTTCTTTCCATTCAATGGCATCTTGTGCTAGAACACTCGAAATGGAGCACAAGAAGAATAAAGATACAATTGGTTTTTTGAACATAGTTATAGTTTTGGTTAGTATAGATTATTTGGTAGTATCGGTTTCTATCAATCCGTCTCGCAATCGGATGACACGGTGAGCATAAGCAGCAATATCTTCTTCGTGAGTTACTAAAATAACAGTGTTGCCTTGAGCATGAATGTCACCAAACAATTTCATGATCTCAACCGAAGTTTTACTGTCTAAGTTTCCCGTTGGCTCGTCGGCCAAAATGATGGAAGGTTTGTTGACCAAGGCTCTCGCAATGGCAACACGTTGGCGTTGTCCACCAGAGAGTTGGTTGGGTTGGTGATCCATACGGTCAGATAAATTCACTTGTGTCAAAACTTCGGTAGCACGTTGCACTCGCTCTGATTTTGAATACCCCGCATAAATCATGGGTAAGGCAACATTATCTAAAGCCGTGGTTCTGGGTAATAAATTAAAAGTTTGAAATACGAAGCCAATTTCTTTGTTTCTAATTTCGGCCAATTCATCATCTTTCATTTTGCTTACATCCTTGCTGTTCAAAATATAATTTCCCGATGTAGGCGTGTCTAAACATCCTAAAAGATTCATTAAAGTCGATTTTCCAGATCCCGATGGCCCCATCAGAGCCACATATTCACCTTTGTTAATTTCTAAATCAATTCCTTTTAAAACATATACGGTTTCGTTTCCTAGTTGAAAATCTCGCTTAATATTGGTGATTTTTATTAATGGTTCTGTCATTAGAAATATGATTAAAATGAGTGACGTTTATTTTTCTTTAAATGTAAAAGGTATTTTTGAAAGTATAAGTATTCCAAAGCAGTTTTTTGTTACAGTCACTAACGGCTATTGACTTACAAATCTACTTAGTGATTTTATAAACGGTAGTGATTTTTTGTAGAATGGTGTCAAAATCAATTTTTAAATCAATTAGTTTTCCGGTTGATAAATCAAAAACCCATCCATAAACCACCAAATTTCGCTCTAGATTGGCTTGTTGAATTTCGGCCATTTTAATGATGTTGATGCATTGCTCTTGCACGTTTAGTTCTACCAATCGTCGGTTTCTGGTTGTTTCGTCAGTGATGGACTCCAGCTCTTTGAAATGCAATCTATAGACATCTCTAATGTTTCTCAACCACGGATTTAATAGGCCTAAATCCGATTGTTGCATGGCGGCGGCGATACCACCACATCCATAATGGCCACAAACAATAATGTGCTTTACCTTTAGATGATTTACTGCATAATTAATCACCGACATGGAATTTAAATCCGTATTAGGAACTAGATTAGCAATGTTGCGATGCACAAAAACTTCGCCTGGGTGCAATCCCATGAGTTCTTCAGCGGTAACTCGGCTGTCAGAACATCCAATATATAAAAATTCAGGTTCTTGTTTTTTGGATAAATTTTCAAAAAAATGAGGATCATTATTCAAATGTTCGGTAATCCATGCTTTATTGTTTTTAAAAAGTTGTTCAATTGTCATATTCTTTTTTGTTTAAAGAGGAGTAAAAACTAATTTTTAAGTGGCTGTAATGATAAAAAAAGCCTGCTGTTCTTTTATTTAATTTGTGAAAGCGTGAATCGAAAAGAGATCACGTATTTTCTAGGTACATATTCCTAAAAATGAAATAATAGTTGTTCTTAGATTATATTCTAATGATAAAATGTTCCTTGGCTTGTTCTCTTCTAAAGAAAACCATTCCCCATTGGAATGTGTCAATGGTTACCGTTACTTTTGGATGTCTTTGGATGATTTTCCAAGCTTCTTCCATTTCGGCTGACCAATGAATGTCGTCGAAAATCCAAACGGTTTCGTTGTTTACAGTGGGTAATAAATGTTCGAAGTAATGTAATGTTGCTTCCTTAGAATGGTTTCCATCAAAGTAGATGAAATCGTAGTTCGTATCGAGTTGGTCTGAGGTGAAAAACGATTCAAATTGAGTGGGAATAATAGTTACATTTTCGAAATTACTTTTTTGCAATTGGTCTCTGGCTATTTTCGAAGTTTCTGGACAGCCTTCTAAAGTAGTGAGTTTGGCTTTTGGATTTCCTAAAGCTAGGGGAGAAGTGGCTAATCCTAAAGAAGTACCCATTTCTAACATTGATTTTGGCTGAAAATAGTGCGTAATTCTAAATAACAATTCAGCTCGTTTTGACGAAATTCCAGCTGTTTTTGCAATTCTTGAAATCTGCCTTTTGTTGGATTTGAAAACTCTTGAACCTGCACCAAAATCAGTCACAGTAATTGTGTTTTTATTCTCGTATAATGCTTTTCTGTATTTTTTTAAAAGAACATATTCAGGTTTCTTTTTTTTATCATAGAAACATTGCGTGACCAATGAAAAAACAAAGGGCGAATGCACTCCATGTTCGTTCTTGGATTGCCAGAGAAATCGTAAATAAGAATTGAATTGAAAAAACATAATTGTGCGCGCTTCAAAAAATAAAAAGCCATAATAAAAACGATATCATGGCTTTTTTTTTTAAATTATACTTCGAATTATTTATTAATTGAGATTAATTTTACATCAAAAATTAAAACGGAACCACCTGGAATAGGGCCGTAATTAAAACTTCCATACCCCAAATGAGCAGGAACAAATAATTGGCCACTTCCTCCTGTTTTAAAATAAGGAATGCCTTCTGTCCATCCTTTGATTACTTGATTCAATCCAAATGAAATTCCTTCCGCTTTGCTTTGATCAAATACATTTCCGTTAGTGAAATACCCTTTGTATGCCACGGTAACATTTGAGCTTGTTGTTGGTTTTTCTCCAGTTCCTTCTTCAGTAATACTATAGTATAAACCAGAATTTGTTCTTTGTGCGCTTAGGTTGTTTTTGGTTAAATAGTCTTTAATTTCCTTGTCATTTTGCGCAGTATAATCTACTGGTTTTTGTTGTTCATGGCTACAAGAAATAAAAAAAAGCAGGAATAAAAAGGCGGATAGTAATTGTTTCATAAAAATAAAATTTAATAAGGGCTAAAAATAATAATTTGATAAGTTATCGCGGCAATTTTAAGAAAACTTTAAAAAAGTAGGTTTCTCGAATTTATCCCTCTAATTTGGCCGAAAGTTCAAACCAGCGTTCTTCTTTGCTTTCAATTTTTTTGATGATGTTTTCTAGTTCTTTGGCTTTTTTTTCGATTTCAACGACTAGGCCATCGGCAAAAAGCTGTTCAATTTTGGCTTTGTCGATTTCTAAATCTTTGATTTCGCGTTCTATTTTTTGAAATTCTTTTTGCTCGTTAAAAGTTAGATTTCCGGTGGGATTATTTTGTTTCCAATCTTTTTTCTCGGCTTTGTTTTCTTCTTTTTGAGCGACATCAGCGCTGTCTTCATACGCTCTGAAATCAGAGTAATTTCCTGGGAAGTTTTCTATTTCGCCTTGTCCTCTAAACACAAATAAATTATCGACAATTTTATCCATAAAATAACGATCGTGCGATACGACCATCAAACATCCAGGGTAATCCAAAAGAAAACTTTCCAATACATTTAAGGTTACAATATCCAAATCGTTGGTAGGTTCATCGAGAATTAAGAAATTAGGATTTTGAATCAAAACGGTACACAAATACAAACGTTTCAATTCGCCACCGCTCAATTTTTCTACAAAATCATATTGTTTTTTAGCATCAAATAGAAAGCGTTCTAATAATTGCGAAGCTGAAATCATTCGTCCTTTACTCAACGGAATAAATTCACCGTATTCTTTGATGATGTCAATGACTCTTTGGTTGGGTTTTGGGTTGATTCCAGATTGGGTGTAATAGCCAATTTTGATGGTGTCGCCCACGATTACCTTTCCACTATCCAAAGGTAATGTTCCAGTTAGTACATTCAAAAAAGTAGATTTTCCTGTCCCGTTTTTTCCTATAATCCCGATGCGTTCTCCTCTTTGAAAATCAAAACTAAAGTTATCCAAAATCACATGATCCTTAAATTTCTTTGAGATTTTGTGCAACTCAATAATTTTGCTACCCATGCGCTCCATGTTGATTTCGAGTTCAACTTTGTTTTCGCGACGGCGACTTTGGGCTTTTTCCTTAATCACGTAAAAATCATCCTGACGCGATTTCGACTTGGTTGTACGGGCTTTTGGCTGCCTGCGCATCCATTCCAATTCTTTCACAAACAAGTTTTGAGCTTTGTCAACACTCGCGTTTTCAGAGGCAATGCGCTCTTCTTTTTTTTCTAAATAATAAGAATAGTTGCCTTTGTATTGGTATAATTTTCCGTTGTCTAATTCTATGATTTCGTTACACACCCGCTCCAAAAAGAAACGGTCGTGCGTTACCATAAACAAGGTAATATTTTCTTTAGCAAAATAACTTTCCAACCATTCAATCATTTCTAAATCCAAGTGGTTGGTGGGCTCATCTAAAATCAACAAGTCCGGACGATTGATCAAAATGATAGCCAGAGACAATCTTTTTTTCTGTCCACCCGACAAATTTTTGACTTTCAGTTTAAAGTCTTCTAACTTTAATTTGAATAAAATTTGCTTAAACTGCGTTTCAAAATCCCAAGCATTGAATTGATCCATTTGGTCAAATGCTTTTTGATAGGCTTCTTCGTCTTCAGGATTTTCCAACGCTTTTTCGTAGCGTTCAATCACTTTCAAAATTTCATTATCCGAAGCGAAAATACTTTCCTCAATCGTCAATTCGTCTTGCAAATTATGATCTTGCGATAAAAACGCCATTTTGATGTCTTTGCGAATCACCACTTGTCCCGTATCTGGCTCGTCTTCGCCATTAATAATTTTCATGATGCAGGTTTTGCCTGAACCATTTTTAGCAATAAAAGCAATTTTTTGGTCCTTATTAATCCCGAAAGAAAGGTTTTCAAAAAGAGTGCGTTCTCCAAAAGACTTAGAGATATTTTCGACAGATAGGTAATTCACAGTGCTTGTTTTTTTGCAAAAGTAAACTATTCTAAGCCATTTGCGAATTATTTATCAAAGGACTCAAGTTGTTTTTAGGAACAGCATCAAAAGGCATTTTCAGGAAACATGGGTCCCGCTGTACGCTATATCTCCTGTCTGGTTCGTTCACCAGCCAGGAGGATGCCGCTCCCATCGGGGTTAAGGAGTAACATTGGTTTTTATAAATTAGTTTGATTTGTCAGTTCGAGCGCAGTCGAGAACCATTTGTAACTCTCGACTGTACTTCGACTTCGCTCAGTATAAACTGCTCTATGTGGCATAAATAGTGTTGGACTAAATTGTAGTTGTTATTAATACTATTTTTCATTTAATCTTTCAACTCGACCACATGCCATTGTTGCGGAATCCTCAAAAAAGGTTTTCTGACGAAAGCTTCGTTGGTCAAATAAAAGCTATTGCCATCAGTCGTTGCAATTCCTTCAATTTGATGAAATCGTAGTTTTAGATTGATTCTTTTTTTGGAACCCGAAAAAAAATGATTGCCTTCAAAATCATACAAAAGATATAAAAAAGGACTTCCTCTTTTGGTATACCCACAAAGCATAATTTTTTTCTCAGTCTCCAAATAAGTTGCGCCTGTAATCAAGCCTTTGCAGTCCCAAGAAGCTTGTAGTTGTGCCACTTGATGGCCTGTTTTGTTGGGCAAAGCATAAAGGCTTGTAGTAGCCGTTTTCCATTGTTTAGTAAACAAATAAATGCTGTCATTTGTTACTACAAAAGCTTCGCAATCAAATTCTGTTTTGTTGGTTTTTTGCGGACTAAAATTGCTTTGATTGCTATACGAAAAAGTGATCGTTTCAATATGAGGTTGTTTTTGCAAAAAGGATCTTTTCTCAATTTTTAAAATGCTCAAATCTTTTCGATTCCCCGAATAATTGTTGCCAAAATCTCCTATATATAGGTAGGAACTATCTTGTGTGATTTCTTCCCAATCATGATTCACCACATTATTTAGTTTAATTTTTCTTTTGATTTTTCCTGAATCGTCCAAACCGTAAAGCGTGGTGTCATGGTCGTCATTGTGTGTCCAAAACAAACCCTCAAAAAACACTAAACCCGAAGTTTCTTTTAGGGAATCCGATAGAGGAGAAGTACTCAGGGGTTTTATTTTGGTTTTGCGATACTCACATTTTTTGTTTTTTATTGCAGTAGCATCACTACCCTTATTGGGTTGAGGGTAAACTATCGAAAAACAACAGAGTAAGTACAATAAGAATTTCATGGGCATATCTTCTAATGAATGGTAAAAATAAGGAAATACATGTATAATAATTTTTTAATAGCAAGAATGATCACTTGTGCTTTTGAGAGAATATTATCTCATTATATTTGCATCATGCAATTATCTGTTATCATTCTTAATTACAACGTTCGCTATTTCTTGGAACAATGTGTACTTAGCGTTCAAAAAGCGCTAGAAAACATTGAAGGCGAAATTATTGTTGTCGATAATGGGTCTTCTGATGATAGTTGCACCATGATGCAAACTCGCTTTCCAGAAGTCAAACTCATTCAAAATAGCGAAAATCTAGGTTTTTCAATTGGCAATAACATTGGCGTTGCCGCCGCCAAGGGAGAATATCTTTGTATTTTGAATCCAGATACAGTCGTGGCCGAAGATACTTTTTTAAAGGTATTGGCTTTCGCCGAAGCACAAAAAAATCTTGGAATTGTTGGAGTAAAATTAATTGATGGCTCAGGGAACTTTTTACCCGAAAGTAAGCGCGGTGTTCCTACGCCTTGGGTGGCTTTTACCAAAGTTATGGGTTTATATCGATGGTTTCCTAATGTTTCTATTTTTACAAAATATTATGCTCAGCATTTACATCCTGATCAAACGGGTAAAGTAGCTATTCTAGTGGGGGCTTTTATGTTTCTCCCCCGCGAATTGTACCTAGAAGTGGGTGGTTTTGATGAAAATTGCTTTATGTACTCCGATGATATCGACTTATCCTATCAAGTGTTGCAAAAAGGAAAAGATAATTTTTATTTTCACGAAACTACAGTACTGCATTACAAAGGCGAAAGCACTATAAAAGACGGTACCTATATGAAACGCTTTCAAGAAGCGATGCGTTTTTTTTATAAAAAGTATTTTAGAGCGTCCTTTTTCTTTGAAATTTTTATGGAGTTAGGGATTTTCTTGTTTTCCATTTTAAAAATGTTTCAAGGAAAACCAAAGCATAAAAAAGAATTCAGTATGTATTGTCTTTTTTCTAACGATGAAAAAATTGCGCAGGAATTGCAGTTGGCTTTGGGAAAAAAAGTGGCGTTTCATTCTTTTAAAGGAGAAAAAATGGTAAATTCGTCTTCTTTTATAAAGGAAAATGGAGCCGAAATACTTCTGGATAATAATTATATTTCTTTTCGAGAATGTATCGCTTTTTTGGAATCACGAAAGAATAGAGGATTTGTTTTTAAGATTCTTCCTAAAAGTTCTAATTTTTTAATAGGAAGTGATAATAATAACCAAAGAGGTGTGGTTTTGAAAATTCCGAATAATTTATAAAAACTGTAATTTAATTTAATTTATTTATTAATTTCGCAAGCAGAAAACAAAAAACACCGTTTAGGTTACTGATATGGCAAGATTTGAATTAAAACTTCCTAAAATGGGAGAAAGT
This sequence comes from Flavobacterium sp. TSSA_36, assembly GCF_051547165.1. NCBI lineage: Bacteria > Pseudomonadati > Bacteroidota > Flavobacteriia > Flavobacteriales > Flavobacteriaceae > Flavobacterium > Flavobacterium sp. TSSA_36. The sequence goes on along the minus strand of NZ_JBPTTP010000002.1, from coordinate 580,790 downwards.
GTTGCAGAAGCAACAATTACCAATTGGTTGAAACAAGTGGGAGATACAATTGAAACCGATGAAGCAGTCTTAGAAATAGCTACTGATAAGGTAGATAGTGAGGTGCCGAGTGAGGTTTCTGGTGTTTTGGTCGAGCAGTTGTTTCAGGTGAATGATTTAGTTCAAGTAGGGCAAACCATCGCTATTATTGAAACTGAAGGGGGTGCAGTATCAGAAGCTGTGATAGAAAATGCAACTCCTGAAGCAGTGACTGTTATCGAAAAAGCGATAGAAGTTGCGAAAGAGGTGGTACAAACTCCTGTTGATTTTTCAGATTCCGATCAGTTTTTATCTCCTTTGGTAAGAAATATTGCAAAAGAAGAAGGTGTTTCTAGTGAGGAATTGAAAACCATTTCTGGAACAGGAAAAGAAGGAAGAATTACCAAAGCTGATATTTTAGAATATATTAAAAATAGAGGCAATCAGCCTAAAATTGTTGCTACACCATCTTTAATGGTGGATACTATAGCTCCGTCTGCAGTGGTACCTGTTACAACAAAAGCAGCTCCAGTTTCTGTCAATGGAGGAGACGAAATTGTAGAAATGGACAGAATGCGTAAACTGATTTCGGGTTACATGGTAGCTTCTGTTCAAACTTCGGCTCACGTGCAATCATTCATCGAGGTGGATGTGACGAATATCGTAAAATGGAGAGATCGTGTTAAATCCGCTTTCGAAAAAAGAGAAGGTGAGAAGTTGACCTACACGCCAATATTTATGGAGGCAGTAGCCAAAGCACTGAAAGATTTTCCAGGAATGAATATCTCTGTTGATGGGGATTTTATTATCAAAAAGAAAAACATCAATTTGGGTATGGCTGCCGCTTTACCTAACGGAAATTTAATTGTTCCAGTAATCAAAAATGCCGATCAATTGAACTTAGTAGGAATGGCGAAAGCGGTAAATGATTTAGGAAATCGTGCCAAAGCAGGAAAATTAAAACCAGATGATACGCAAGGAGGTACTTACACGGTAACGAATGTGGGGACTTTTGGTTCTGTTTTTGGAACTCCAATCATCAATCAGCCACAAGTAGGTATTTTAGCCTTAGGAGCTATTAGAAAAGTACCTGCGGTCATCGAAACGCCTGAAGGAGATTTTATTGGAATCCGTCAAAAAATGTTCTTGTCACATTCTTATGATCACAGGGTTGTGGATGGAGCTTTGGGAGGAAGTTTTGTGAAAAGAGTAGCAGATTATCTAGAAGCGTTTGATGCAAACAGTGATTTTTAAGAATTATTTGATATTAAAAAACCGACATTCAATTTGAATTGTCGGTTTTTTTATGTCTTTTGTTTTTGTAATGTTTTGAGATTCATGTAATTTGTATAACTATAGTGTTTTTAAAAGTTTTTAATCTTGCTTAAAAAAGTATATTTGCAGTTATAATTATTAGGATAAAATGGAGCTGAAACTAAATAGACCAATTTGTTTTTTCGATCTTGAAACAACTGGAATTGATATTGGAAAAGATCGTATAGTAGAAATTTCAATTTTTAAAGTATTCCCAAACGGGAACAAAGAAAGCAAAACTTGGTTGGTGAACCCTACCATACCCATACCTGCAGCAACGACTGCGGTACATGGTATTACGGATGAGAAAGTAGCTAATGAGCCCACTTTTAAAGAATTGGCATCGCAAGTTTATGGTATGATTAAGGATAGTGATTTGGCAGGGTTCAATTCAGATCGTTTTGATATTCCTTTATTAGCGGAAGAACTCCTGAGAGCTGGACTCGATTTTGATATGAAAAATAGAGTTTCAGTCGATGTGCAGACTATTTTTCATAAAATGGAAGAAAGAACTTTAGCGGCTGCTTTGAAATTTTACACCGGAAATTCACTCGAAAATGCCCATTCAGCCGAAGCGGATACAATGGCGACGTATGAAATTCTAAAAGCACAATTGGATCGTTATCCGGAATTGGAAAACGATATGAAGACCTTATCTGAATTTACCACTCGAAAAAAAATAGCCGATTTTGCTGGAATGATAGCCTTTGATAAGGATAATGATGAAATTTTTACTTTTGGTAAGCATAAAGGGGTTAAAGTGGAAAAGGTGTTAGAAGCAGAACCTGGTTACTTTAGTTGGATTCAGAATGCAGACTTTCCTTTGTATACCAAAAAAGTATTGACTGCAATTAAATTAAGAAAATTAAATACAAAATAGAGTGATTAGTGAAGAGTAAGTAGTGAATAGTGTTTGTTCGCTAATTACTATTCACTAAATACTAATACTAAGGAAATGAAAATAATTTGTATTGGCAGGAATTATGCCAACCATATAGAAGAATTAAAAAACGAACGCCCGGAAGAGCCGGTAGTTTTTATGAAACCTGATTCTGCTGTTTTGCTCAAGCAACATCCGTTTGTGATTCCTGAATTTTCAGAAGATATTCATCATGAAATAGAGTTGATCGTGAAAATTAATAAAGTAGGAAAGTATATTGATGCTAAATTTGCTCATAAATATTATGACGAAATCAGTGTTGGAATCGATTTTACGGCTAGAGATTTGCAAGATAGGTTAAAACAAAAAGGGTTGCCTTGGGAAAAAGCCAAAGCCTTTGATGGTTCAGCAGTTGTGGGTGAATTTTTATCTAAAAATCAATTTAGTTCCGTAGAAAATATTACATTTGAATTAACCAATAACGGAAAAACAGTTCAAAAAGGCTGTACAAGTCATATGTTATGGGGTGTTGACGAATTGATAGCTTATGTTTCTCAGTTTTTTACATTAAAAATTGGAGATATCATTTTTACAGGAACTCCCGCAGGAGTAGCAGCAGTTCGTTCGAATGATGTGTTAGAGGGGTTTTTAGAAGGACAACAACTATTTAGAATACAAGTAAAATAATGGCATTAAAGTACAACCTTTCCAAAGTCTATGCGCTTTCTGATAATGATCAGGAATTTGTTCATCAAATTTTAACCTTATTTGTTACTGAAGTTCCAGAAGATTTAAAAAAAATCAAAGAGGGAATTAATAATAAAGACCACAAACAAGCCTATGCATTTGCGCATAAAATTAAACCTACTTTAGATTTAATTGGTTTGAATGTAGCTTTTGAGGAGATACTTCAAGTAGAAGCTTGGACAAAAGTAGAGGGAAGAAAAAAAGATATTATTGAGACTTTTAAAAGCGTAAAAAAACGCGTAAAAGAAGCTGTTAAGGAAATCAAAAAGGATTTTGATTTGTAAATTATTGAAAAACATATGAGGTTTATTTTAATTACAGCATTAGTAATCTCTAATTTTGTTTTTGGGCAGAAAATATATCGTTTTGATTATATGTTAGAATATGATTATAAGTTAGAGAATCATTCTAAAGTTAGGAAAGAATTTATTTTAACAAATTCAAAAGATAATAGTTATACTTTAACTTTAAAGAGTAGTGATAGTTTGAATTTTGAATTGTTTTTTCTTGATCAAAATGGGAATCGATCTCGATCTTCAATTTTGAAGTATGACTTTTTTAAATCTGATGCTGTTCGAATTCCTTGTAAGTATAATGAACATTTTATGAATCCCTTAGGGTATCAGGTGAGAAACTATAGTTTTACTGTAGATAAGGACACGATAATTAAAGGGGAATCTTATTATAGATATTCTATCAAAAGTGATAATTTGAAAAGAGCTCAAAATAAAAAATTATCTTCTTATCATTATATTATCAAAAAAGGAACAGAATACCATCTTCCTCTCTTAACACATATGACACCTTACGAAGAATTGAAGTTAGAAAAAAACCTCCCAAAGGGTATTCCTTATATTGTTTTCTATAAAGATCATAAAGGTTTTGTAGATAGTTCTTTTAAACTAATCAAAATTACCCCAATTAGTAAAGATGTTTATGTCCCTGATGAATGTGATTTTACGCGTAAATAAATACTTGACTTTTTTAAGTTATTGAAATAAAAAAAGTCATGCGTTTGCTAATCCACAATTGTCTTAAATAATATTTTAGTTAAATGAAAGCAGCCATAATTACTATCGGTGATGAGATACTTATTGGTCAAATTGTAGATACCAATTCAGCTTACATTGCCAAAGCTTTGGATCGAATAGGGATTGAGATTAAAGAAATGCTGTCTATTAGTGATGATAAGCAGGCTATTTTAGACACTTTTGCTTTGCTGCAAGATCAAGTCGATATCGTTTTGGTTACGGGAGGTTTAGGGCCTACTAAGGATGATATTACTAAAAAAACCATCTGTGATTATTTTGAGGATGTATTGGTTCGTGATGCGGCAGTGGAGGCTCATGTGGTGGTCTTAATCGAAAAAGCGCTGCAACGAAAAGCGTCACAAATGAATGTGGATCAGGCTTTAGTTCCCTCAAAGTGTACAATTTTGCATAATGAAGTTGGTACGGCTCCAGGAATGTGGATTAAAAAAGGACAGACTGTTTTTGTTTCGTTGCCGGGGGTGCCTTATGAAATGAAATATTTGGTGGATCATCAATTGGTACCAAAGCTAGTTAATGAGTATGAACGACCTTTTATTATTCATAAAACGGTTTTGACTTATGGTCAAGGTGAAAGTTTAGTTGCAGAACGCATAGAAGATTGGGAGAATAATCTGCCAAGTTATATAAAATTAGCCTATTTGCCTGCGCCAGGAAGGGTTAGATTACGGTTAACAGCAAGAGGTAAGAACAAGCAAGTTTTAGACACTGAATTAGAAAACCGATTAGCGACTTTGAGTAAGATAATTGGTGATATTATTGTTGGTTTTGATGAAGAAGAAACGTTAGAGTTTGTAATTGGAAAACAATTAACTCAAAAAAATAAGACTTTAGCTACTGCTGAAAGTTGTACAGGAGGAAAAATTGCACAATTAATTGCAGGTGTTCCAGGGGCGTCAAATTATTTTAAAGGAAGTATAGTGGCGTATGCTACCGAGATGAAAACGAAGTTGTTACAGGTCTCTTTGTCGACTATAGAAGCGCATAGTGTTGTTAGTGCAGAAGTAGCGAAAGTAATGGCTATAAATTGTCAAAAAATCTTCGAAACTGATTATGCCATTGCTACAACTGGTAATGCTGGACCATCAAAAGGGGATTCGGATGCTAGTGTTGGTAGTGTTTTTATTGCTTTGGCTACTCCTGAAGGCATCATAGTTGAGGGCTTTAATTTCGGTCAACCCCGAGAAAAAGTGATCGATAGAACGGTAACTAAGAGTTTGGAAATGTTGCAAAAAGAAATTTTAAAAATTGTGTAATTATTTTTTGTTTCATCCGTTTATTTTTCTTTTCTTTGCACCCTGATTTTGAATAACGATAAAAGATAAGCATAATGTCAAGAGTTTGTGACCTTACAGGTAAAAGAGCGATGGTAGGAAATAACGTTTCTCACGCTATGAATAAAACTAAGAGAAAGTTTTCTGTAAACTTAGTGAAAAAGCGTTTTTATCTTCCAGAAGAAGATAGATGGATTACTCTTAGAGTAGCAGCATCTACGATAAAAACAATTAACAAAAATGGAATTGCAGCTGTTTTGAAAAAAGCACAGTCTGAAGGATTTATAAAATAATCTTTTTCCTAAATAAATATATAGCAAGATGGCAAAGAAAGGTAATAGAATCCAAGTAATTTTAGAATGTACTGAACACAAAACTTCTGGTGTTGCGGGTACTTCAAGATACATTACAACAAAGAACAAAAAAAATACTCCAGACAGATTAGAGATTAAAAAATTTAATCCAATCTTGAAAAGAGTAACTGTTCACAAAGAAATTAAGTAATAACTAGAAGTTTTAAGAAGTTTCAAATGATTTTGAAATTTTTTAAAATACAAATAACATTTGAATCATGGCAAAGAAAACCGTAGCATCGTTACAAACCGCTTCTAAGAGATTATCAAAAGCCATTAAAATGGTAAAATCTCCAAAAACTGGTGCTTATACATTCGTAGAATCTATTATGGCTCCTGAAGCAGTTGATGAATTCTTGAAAAAGAAATAATTCACATACAATTTATATAAAAGCTACTTTCTCTCGGAAGTAGCTTTTTTATTTTTTATATTTACCCTTTCAAATAATTTAAGGAATTTTTCCTTTTATGACTTACTTAACCTAACAAAAAATGAGTTTTTTTAAACGTATATTTTCTACTGAAAAGAAAGAGACTTTAGATAAAGGTCTTGAAAAAACGAAAGTCAACTTTTTTACTAAATTAACCAAAGCCGTTGCTGGAAAGTCGAAGGTTGATGATGATGTATTGGATAATTTGGAGGAGATATTAGTTGCCTCAGATGTTGGAGTTGCTACTACTTTAAAAATTATTACTCGTATTGAAAAGCGCGTAGCTGAAGATAAATATTTAGGCGTTGAGGAGTTAAATAGAATTCTTCAAGAAGAAATTGCTGGTTTGTTATCTGAAACCAATAATGGTGAAGCAACAGAGTTTGTTGTTCCAGTGAATGCCAAACCTTATATATTGATGGTGGTAGGTGTAAATGGCGTGGGGAAAACCACCACAATTGGCAAATTGGCTTATCAATTTAAAAAATCAGGTTACAATGTAGTGCTTGGTGCAGCAGATACTTTCCGAGCGGCAGCCATCGATCAATTGCAGATTTGGGCAGACCGTGTTGGAGTACCTATTGTACGCCAGGAAATGGGAAGTGATCCCGCTTCTGTAGCTTTTGATACACTACAGTCAGCCGTGGCTCAAAATGCCGACGTAGTGATTATTGATACTGCTGGACGTTTGCATAATAAAATCAATTTGATGAACGAATTGTCTAAAGTGAAGCGTGTGATGCAAAAAGTGGTTGCTGATGCGCCTCATGATGTACTTTTGGTATTGGATGGTTCTACCGGTCAAAACGCTTTTGAGCAAGCCAAACAATTTACAGCTGCTACTGAAGTTACTTCTCTTGCGGTTACTAAATTAGACGGAACGGCCAAAGGTGGTGTTGTTATTGGTATTTCGGATCAGTTCCAGATTCCTGTAAAATATATTGGCGTAGGTGAGGGAATTGAAGATTTACAAGTATTTAATAAGTTTGAGTTTGTAGATTCTTTCTTTAAATAGTTTGGTATGAAAAATTTGAGTCCTTTATATCTTTACTTCATTAGTTTAATCTTTCTTGTGCTAGCTAATTTAATGAGAGATAAGAATCAGTTTGTTTACGGTGCTTTTTTAGGAGCAGGCGTGGTTCTTTTTTTAATTGGTATTTATAAGAAGTTTAGTGCGAAGTAAAATTTGATAAAAGCTGATTTTTTTCTTGCTTTTTTTGTACTTGTTTGTTGCTTTTCCATCTTTTTAATTTTCTTTTAGTTGCTTTCCTTTTTGTTTTAAAATGTGAAATAAGCTGTTTTTCTTTGTTTCTTTACTTGATTTAGGCGTACTTTGTAATTAGTGTAAACTTGTTATTGAGCATTGTTTTTCTAGCAATGAAAGGAAAACGACGCCCTTTTGGTTCCCGATCGCTCGGATATGGCATAAATTTCTTCGGTTGGATAGCGCGGATTTGCAATCCGTTCCCACACAGTGCATCAACAATCTAAAATAAATCCAACATTATGACCTTTAAATCATTGTCCAACCCCGCATAATTTCTAGCAGAACTAAAATAGTAATCTTCAGGTGAGCTAACTACTTTCTCTTTTACAGGATTATTGTGGATATAATTCACTTTTTGTTTTATGAACCAATTGGTTTCTATTATTTCAGCGTGATAGCCGTCTTGCCATACTTTATAACTTTGATTTCTCTTAAGATGGGCACACGCTTTTTCAAAATAAGTCAATAGCCACTCCCTTCTACTTTCAGGTTCTTCTATAATAGTTTGAATAATTTTTTTGGAGGTAAATTTTTTAAAATCACGCATGACATCAGATAAAATAAAACCATTCGTGGCTTTGCACATTAAATGGATATGACTGTGCATAATGCAATACGCGTAAATTTCAAGTCCTTTTTTCTCCTGACAATATTGCAAAGCATTAACAATATTGTACTTTTGGTTGAGTCGTGTAAATATATCAACCCAACCTACTGTTGTTATGGTTATAAAATACGCCTGATCTGTTGTTGTTGCTTTATACTTTGTTGACATTTTTTTATTTAAAAATACAATAAAAGCTACAAAATGAAAAAAAAATAACTTGTATTTCTTTGTTTTGGAGTAGATTTGCTTTGTGGTCACTGATTATGTTTGTGGCTCGTTGTGGGCACGGATTGCAAATCCGCGCTATCGGGTTAGTAAATCCAAATCAAAACAATTATCTTTGAAATACTAAAATATAGGAATTATGGACTTGCAATTAACAAAAATGGAATTGATAGAAATGCTTTTAAGCACTAGAAAAGCATCTGTTTTAAATAAAATAAAAGCAATTTTAGAAGAAGAGCAAGAACAACTTACAGAAAGCGATTATAAAATAGTAGACGTTCGCAGAGCAAATCATTTACAAGGAAAAAGTAAATCCTATTCCTGGGATGAAGTTAGAAAAAATATTTCTTCTTAACTATGGAGTATCAATTAGAAATTAAAGAAGAAGCTTCCTTAGACATTGTAGAGGCATATGATTATTATGAAGAAAATAGAGTAGGATTGGGTGAACGTTTTTTGGATACTTTAGAAACTTACTTGGAAAGGGTAAGGCAATATCCGGAACATTATCAGATAAAAAGAAGTCCTTATAGAGAAGCTTTTATAAAAGATTTTCCTTATGTTGTCATTTACGAAATTGAAGAGTATAAAATTATAGTTTATGCGGTTTTTTGCACTCATAGAAATCCGAAGAACAAACCGATTTAATAGAAATATCGTCAAGAAATAAACTTTGTTTTGCCCCGATACCGCTGCTCGAACGTCTCCAACTTCGAGCTATTTTAAACCCCCGCTCTCCGAAGTCTTCCTTATGAAAAACTGCGAAAATGTGTCTGACTTTGCAGAATTTTAAGTCCCGTTGTAATCTAGGATTGGATTAGATTAGGCAAAAATAGTTTAATGAAACCCTTCTATTTTTTGTTTCCTAATTTGTTTTCTTCGTACTTTGTGGTCTGATAAATGTGTCTGGTTTTGCTCGATTCACTAGCCCTGATGGGAACGGATCCTCGTGGTCTCGGGGTTCGGGACCACAAGATTTAGTGGACAGCAGGAAGCAGCTCCTAAAAATATAAGTTAATAAAATATGAAAAAAGTAATTGTAGTAGTTACCCTTTGTTTGTTTTTTTTAGGGTGCCAGCCTAAAGTTGAAAAGGAATCGGTGACTTTGTTGAATGGGTATTGGGAGATTGAAAAAGTGGTTTTTGAGCAAGGAAAGGATAAAGAATATTCGACCAATGATAGTTTTGATTATTTTGAAATAAAAGGAGATACTGGATTTCGAAAGAAAGTAATGCCACAATTAGACGGTACGTTTCAGGCGAATGATTTGGTAGAGACGATTCGTGTTCGAGAGAAAAATGATCAAATTTTTCTTGAATTCAAGACTGATTTTACGCAGTGGTCAGAAGAGTTGGTAAGTATTACTGCCAAAGAATTAGTATTGCGAAATGATGAACAAAGAGAATATCATTATAAAAAAACGGGTCCGATAAAAATTATTGATAATGGCAAAAAGACTGAATAATCAGAATACGGTAGGTGATGTTTTGAAGCATATTATTGAAGTTAATAAATTGCAAACCGGGCTTAATGAAATTGACGTACGTGAAGCTTGGAAAAATTTGATGGGCAACGGTGTAAATTCGTATACTAAAGATGTGGTTTTGAAGGGTAGTACGCTTTATGTAGCTTTAACTTCATCAGTTCTAAGGGAAGAATTAAGCCATGGAAAATCCAAAATTATTACCATGATTAATGAAGAATTACGTCGTGATGTGGTGAGAGATGTGGTGTTGAGATAGTGTAAAAGTGGTCAGGGTTCAGTAATTTAGTGTTCAGTTTTCTGAAGTTATAAAATACCGTTTATTGAATTATTATTTTCTCGTAATAAAAAATCCCATTTTGTTTTATGACAAAATGGGATTTTTTTATGATATACCTATTTTCAGTACATTTTACTGTCCACTAAAAACTGTTTACTGAATACTGATTTAGAATTGTTCTCTTCCTGCAAAATGGAAAGCACCTTCGATGGCAGCATTTTCGTCGCTGTCTGAACCGTGAACGGCATTCTCACCAATAGAAGTTGCGTAAGCTTTACGGATAGTTCCTTCTGCAGCTTCAGCAGGATTAGTTGCTCCAATTAAAGTTCTGAAATCTTCTACAGCATTTTCTTTTTCTAAGATAGCAGCCACGATTGGACCACGAGACATAAATTCTACCAATTCTCCATAAAATGGTCTTGCTGCGTGTACTGCATAAAAAGCTTGAGCATCAGCCACAGTTAATTGAGTAAGTTTCAAAGAAACGATTTTGAAACCTGCATTAGTAATCATAGCTAAAATGTTTCCGATGTGTCCGTTTGCTACAGCATCAGGTTTGATCATTGTGAATGTTCTATTCGTAGTCATTATTTGGGTTTTTTTAAATTCGGAGCAAAAATATACTTTTTTATCAATTCCGATTAGTAAAAGACGAATTTAATTAACAATCTATATGTTTTAGAATGTTATTATTGTGAAATGCGTTGCTAGTGGCTGTATTTTTTGGATCAGTTTTTGAATCAATATCTCGCCATTTTCTAAATAGAATTCTGCAAAATTAGCTTGACGTTCTTGCAAACTTTGGTTGGGGAAAAGGTCATTTTGAAGTGCCGTGATTCGGTTCAAACTATCGGCTAATTTTCGTTTTTGTGCTTTTAACAATCGTTTTTCAAGTTGTTCTAGTCCTTTGGTTTGTTTTACTTCCTGTGCTTTGACGGCACCTTCGAAAGAACGATCGGTTTTGGAAGCGAGTTCATTTAGGGCTTGAAACTGCTGTTGTAATTGCTGTTTCAAATCGCTCAAATCGATGGCAAATTCCGATAATTGTTTGGTTTTGTAGTTGATTAATTGCGCTTGTTTTTGGAATAAATCGCTCCAATTCAAGGCTAAGGCATCTGCTTTTTTGAGCTGTTTTTCAGTAGCCAAAACTACGGAGTTACGTACGATAAGCATTGGGAAAGTCACCTTTACCGCATCAAAAAATGATTTTAGCTCTAACCAATAAGCTATTTCTCCGCCACCGCCAATGTAGGCCAAATTAGGCAGAATAACTTCTTGATATAAAGGACGCATCACTACATTTGGGCTAAATTTTTCGGGATGAAGTTCCAATTCAGCGAGTAGTTCTTGTTCTGAAAAATGACGTTTAGTATTGTTTATTTTGTAACCACCATCTTCGAAAATAATACGCTCTCTCAAGTCATCTTCTATATAAAACAAATTGATTTCACGAGGATTCACTTGAACAGTGTAATTACCCATTTGATGGATAGTTTCATTCACTTTTGAAAAAGCCGTTTGCTTAAGTATCTCTTCCTTAATGAATGGAATAAATTGTCTTTTTAAATTGGCGTCATCAGCATCCAAAATGACTAATCCGTAATCGCTAAATAGAGCATTGGCCAAATATCTAGTTGCGTCTGCTAGATTGGTGTACTTCAAATAGGCTTCTTGAAATAAATTTTTTAGCGTTTCGGCATTGGTACTGCTCCCTAACTCTAGTGCAAAAATCGCTAAAAAATCTTCGAGACCTTCAGTAGATAATCGGCCTACTGGTCCAGTACTTTCTCTGTTCCAACAGAATTTTTTTCCTTTGAAAGTAAAGTAATTGATTTCTTCAAAATCATGGTCTTCGGTAGCCATCCAATAGACTGGAACAAAATTTTGTTCAGGATATTGTTGTTCTAATTCCTTAGTTAGATTGATGGTCGAAATGATTTTATATAGAAAATACAAAGGTCCGCTGAATAAATTCAGTTGATGACCTGTTGTAATGGTATAGGTATTGGAATGATTTAAAAGTTTGATGTTGTTTAAGGTTGCCGTTGAAGCATTGATTTTGGCATATTGGGCTTCTAAAGTAGCAACTAAAACAACTCTTTTATTGTCATCGAAGTTAGCTTTCTTTTCTTCTATTTGAGGGCCAAAGTTTTCAAGAGTTGGGAATCGATGGTACAAAGGCTGTACGTTTGGTTTTTGGTCTAAATAATCATTGATTAGTGAGGAAAAATACCCGGAATTTTGAAAGCTGATACAGTCGGATGGCATAATTAAAATAGATTTAGGGCTAAATTACCAAAAAAAGCGGAATTTAATAGCTTCCCTTTTTGAATAGCAATGCATTTTAACTTATTATTGTAACCCGTTGGGTGAAATTATTTTTTACCACATAGAAGAAACATAGAATTTATAGTTTTAAAAAGAAGAAGATAGACGTTTTACTATTCACATAGTTATGCTATGTTTGAAATAGTGTTATTTCTATCTATTCTTTACCGATTTAATGTTAATCTGTGATTTTATGTGGGTAAAACTTTATTTTAATTTTCCGAATAGATTATTGTAATTCTAAATCACTAACTAAAACCACCACAAATGACCACAGATACTCCTTCTAAAGGAAAAAATTCATTGCAGCATGTACTTTTTGGCAGTTTGATAGGAACGACCATTGAGTTTTTTGATTTTTATATTTATGCCAATGCCGCGGTATTGGTTTTTCCACAACTTTTTTTTCCGAGTACCGATGCTACTATGGCTACGTTACAGTCACTCGCTACGTTTTCTATTGCTTTTTTGTCAAGACCTTTGGGTTCGGCTTTTTTTGGACATTTTGGAGATAAGATAGGTCGTAAATTTACCTTGGTAGCCGCATTACTTACTATGGGAGTTTCTACTGTTGCTATTGGTTTTCTGCCAAGTTATGCTAGTATAGGTATAGCCGCACCTTTGTTGTTGATGCTGTGTCGTTTTGGACAAGGCGTTGGTCTTGGAGGAGAATGGGGTGGAGCTGTATTACTAGCCATCGAAAATGCACCACCCCATAAAAGAGCTTGGTATGGCATGTTCCCACAGTTAGGTGCTCCTATAGGTTTGTTGCTCTCAGGCGGGACTTTTTTGCTTTTAACGGATAGTATGACCAACGAAGATTTTATGAATTATGGTTGGCGCATTCCTTTTATAGCCAGTTCTCTTTTGGTAGTAATTGGTTTTTATATTCGAACTAAAATTTCTGAAACACCTTCTTTTGAGCAGGCTAAAAAAGTAGCAAAAGAAGTGAAAATACCGTTTCTTACTTTGCTTACCTCTTACAAGAATCAATTGATTTTTGGAACATTGGCAGCAGTGACTACTTTTTTGGTTTTTTACTTAATGACAGTATTTACGTTAAGTTGGGCGACCTCTGATTTGGGTTTCACCAAAAGAGATGCTCTGTTGATTCAGTTGTTTTCCGTGCTCTTTTTTGCGCTGTTTATTCCTGTTTCGGCAGTGGTTGCAGATGCCATTGGGCGCAGAAAAATGCTGGTTTTGGCTACTATTGCCATAGCTGTTTTTGGTTTTTTCTTCCAATTTTTTCTTAGTTCAGGTAGTGCTGTACTAGTCACTGTTTTTGTTTGTATTGGAATGGCCTTGATGGGATTTACCTATGGTCCTTTAGGCACCTTTTTGTCTGAGTTGTTTCCAACACAAGTCCGCTATTCAGGAGCTTCCTTGACCTTTAATTTAGCCGGAATATTTGGTGCTGCTTTTGCTCCTATGATTGCCATTTGGTTGGCCACAGATTATGATATTTCGTATGTGGGGTATTATTTGACTGGGGCTGCTTTGTTGAGTTTAGGTTCTCTTTTTATGATTTCTAGAAAAAGTCATCAATTTTAATTTTAAAAAATAATGTAAGTTTTTCGTGTGCTTTTAAAATAATATTTAGATATTTGTCTAAATATATAATCATAAATTGATGAACGTCATTTTTAAAGCCCTTAATGATGCCACAAGGCGCGAAATTCTGGATCTTTTGAAAGAAAAGGACAGAACTGCTGGAGAAATTTCGGATCATTTTAATATCAGTAAACCCAGTATCTCGCATCATTTGGATTTATTGAAGCAAGCCGATTTAATTACTTCTCAAAAATCGGGTCAGTTTGTGATTTATTCAATCAACACCACCATAATGGATGATGTTCTACAATGGATTTTAACTTTTAAAAAATAAACTCAATCATGAAAAATACGTTACAAAAAGAATGGTTTTCAATACTTATAGTGCTAATTCCCTTTATTTATTTGGCTTTTATATGGAATTCCTTACCAGAAAAAGTGCCTATTCATTGGAATTTAAACGGAGAAATTGATGATTGGGGCAGTAGGTATTCTTTAATAGGACTTCTTTTTGTATTGCCAGTTTTAGCTTATGGAATTATGTTGTTGGTTCCTAAAATTGACCCCAAAAACAAGATCGATACTATGGGTAATAAATACAAAAGCCTTAGATTAATATTAGTTTTCTTCACTTCAGTACTAGCTTTATTTATTTTGTTCAGTGCAAAAAATCAATCTATGTCTAGTCCTGTCATCATTGTTTCTTTAATTGGTTTTCTGTTTATGGCTTTAGGAAATTATTTTAAAGTCATTAAACAGAACTATTTTGTAGGAATTAAAACTCCTTGGACGTTAGAGAGCGAAGAAGTTTGGAAGCTAACCCATCAAATGGCAGGAAAATTATGGGTAATAGGTGGAGCAGTGATTACTATTTTTTGTTTTTTTATTCCAGAAGATTTTATAGCGTATCTTATCTTAACAGTTACAGGTATTATTACCGTAGTTCCAGTTGGATATTCCTATTTTAAATTTAAAGAGCTAAAGAAAGATTAATCCCTTATTTTTGCATCAAAACAATACCGTCTTGAAACCAAAACTCTTCCTCATCACCCCACCGTTTACGCAACTGAATACCCCGTATCCAGCGACCGCTTATATCAAAGGTTTTTTGAATACCCTTGAAGTACCATCGGAGCAAGCGGATTTAGGCATTGAGGTGATTTTGAAATTGTTTTCGAAAGAAGGATTGAGCCCCCTAGCCCCCAAAGGGGGAACTCGCGACTTGTCTGATAATGCGAAAAGAATAGTAGCACTTTGGGACGAGTATATCAAAACCATAGATCCAGTAATTGCTTTTTTGCAAGGCAAAAATCCAACCTTGGCTTTGCAAATTTGTCAAGAAGATTATTTGCCCGAAGCGTCACGTTTTGCGCAATTGGAGGTCCCGAATGATGTCGGGATGGATTGGGCTTTTGGTACGATGGGAACACAGGATAAAGCCAAACATTTGGCAACTTTGTACCTTGAAGACATTTCAGATTTTATTGTCGAATGTGTCGATGAAAATTTTGGGTTTAGTCGCTATGCTGAACGTTTGGGTCGAAGCGCTAATTCATTCGACGAGTTATACGAAGCATTGCAAAAGGAACCTAGCTATATTGATGGAATTTTAGTGTCTATTTTAGAAGAAAAAATAGCCAGAATTCAACCAGAATTATTGCTGATTTCTGTACCCTTTCCTGGGAATTTGTACAGCGCTTTTCGTTCGGCACAATGGGTGAAAAAGCACTATCCGAATATCAAAATTGCTATGGGAGGTGGCTTTCCTAATACCGAATTGCGTTCGCTTTCAGATGCTCGAGTGTTTGATTTTTTCGATTTTATTACCTTGGATGATGGCGAAGTACCAATAGAAGAACTTATCAATGCTATCACCTCGAGCGCAGTCGAGAAGCAGTACAAACGAACTTTTCTGCTAGAAGACGGAAAAGTCATTTATAAAAACAATTCCACCAGACCAGATTATAAACAATCGCAAGTAGGTACTCCAGATTATACAGATTTGCTGTTGGATCAATACATTTCGGTAATCGAAGTGGTGAATCCAATGCATCGAATGTGGAGTGATGGTCGTTGGAACAAGTTGACGATGGCGCATGGCTGTTATTGGGGCAAATGTACTTTTTGTGACATTTCTTTGGATTACATCAAAATCTACGAACCGATAGCCGCCAATTTGTTGTGCGACCGAATGGAAGAAATGATGACACAAACAGGTCAGAATGGCTTTCATTTTGTTGACGAAGCAGCACCACCAGCTTTAATGCGAGCTTTAGCGCTCGAAATTTTACGCCGAAAACTATCGGTTACTTGGTGGACGAATATACGTTTTGAGAAAAGTTTTTCGGCCGATTTATGTCGATTGCTCAAGGCTTCGGGTTGTATAGCAGTTTCAGGTGGTTTGGAAGTAGCTTCTGATCGTTTGTTACAATTAATTGATAAAGGAGTAACCGTTGAGCAAGTGGCCAAAGTGACTCGCAATTTTACAGAATCAGGTATTATGGTGCATGCGTATTTGATGTACGGTTATCCCACCCAAACGGTTCAAGAAACGATAGACAGTCTCGAAATGGTCCGTCAATTGTTTGAAGCGGGAGTGTTGCAATCCGGATTTTGGCACCAGTTTGCGATGACTGCCCATAGCCCAGTGGGATTGTATCCTGAACAATTTGGTGTTACACCAGAACTCCTTCCCTTACAAGGTTCAGAGAAAGGGATTTTTGCAATCAATGACATTAATTATACAGACAAGACAGGTATTGACCATGAAAACTTTAGTTTCGGACTGAAGAAATCCTTGTTCAATTTTATGCATGGAATTTGTTTCGACTTTGAGCTGCAAGAATGGTTCGATTTCAAAATTCCAAAAACCAAAATTCACCCTGATTTTATTTTTAATGCGCTTCAAGAAGAAGAAAATTTCACCACAAAACCTACAGCCAAAGTAGTTTGGTTGGGAGGAAAACCTTCGGTTGAATATTTTACAAAATCCAAAAAAGGGAATTCTTGGGAACTCGCGAAATTGACCTTTCACGACAAGAAAGAAAGTTTTGCTATTCAAACCAATAAAGCAGAAGGTGAATGGTTGGTTGCTATTTTAGATAAAATTGCAGTTTCTCAATCTAAAGTATATTCTTATCAAGAACTTAAAACTGATTTTGAACACCATTTACCCGATTTTGAGCTGTTTTGGTATTCTAAACCGATGCAAACATTACGCTCTTTTGGATTGTTGGTGTTATAGTGTTGATTTTTACAAAAAAATACAAGTATTGAAGGATCATTTTCCTAAAAAAAACAAAGGCAATGGCTGCAATGAATCTGATGCCGTAGGTTGTTTTCAATAAGTTTTCTTTGTGTATATTTACAGATACAAAAGCCTTCTATATGAGTACTAGTTATCAACTAAAAGTAAATGATATTTTTCATTTCGAATGCGATGCTGCCTCAGCCAATGCGCTGGATGCGGTTGCGACAACTGACAATCAATTTCATATTTTAAGTGAAAACAAGCGGTATCAAGCTCAGATTATAGCTGCTGATTTTCATAAGAAGGAATACACTATTGAAGTGAACAATTCAGTGTATACTGTCGCCATTGCAGACGCTTTGGATCTTTTGATTAAAGAAATGGGATTTGATACCAGTACGGTACAAAAAGTAAACGCCATCAAAGCACCGATGCCTGGTTTAATTTTAGAAATCAATGTCAGCGTTGGGCAAACCGTTCAAGAAAACGATAATTTACTAATTTTAGGAGCAATGAAAATGGAAAACAGTTTTCAGTCGCCTCGAAATGGAGTAATCAAATCGATTGCAGTTACTGTTGGCGATGCCGTAGATAAAGGACAATTGTTAGTAGAATTTGAATGAGTACTAACTTAAGAATACAATGGGTAGCTGCATTCTTTAAAAGAGAGAATAAGGTTTAGTGAGACTGTAGCGTGATTATTCCTGTCGACTTTTCATCATAAAGTCTTGCTTTTATAGTTTATTTGTTGCTACCAAACTTGTTTTGTTATGCATTCTCTCCTTCAAAGTTTTACATCGATTCTTTAAAGATTAATCTTAAGTTTTGTGTCGGTTATTTGGGGTTTGATTAGGTTTGGATTACTCCCAAATTAAATTTCTTTTCTATAGGAGCGTGATTTGCAGCTTCTATTCCCATCGAGATCCAATTTCGAGTATCTAAAGGGTCGATGATCGCATCAGTCCATAATCTCGAAGCAGCGTAATATGGAGAAACTTGTTCGTCATAGCGAGCTTTTATTTTATTGAATAATTCTGTCTCTTTAGCTTCGTCTATAATTTCTCCTTTGGCTTTTAAGGAAGAAGCTTCAATTTGTGCTAAGACTTTTGCGGCTTGCGTTCCGCCCATCACGGCTAATTCGGCACTTGGCCAGGCAACAATCAATCGAGGATCGTAGGCTTTTCCACACATGGCATAATTACCAGCGCCATAAGAGTTCCCTACTATAATGGTGAATTTTGGAACTACGGAGTTGGACACTGCATTGACCATTTTAGCACCGTCTTTAATAATGCCTCCATGTTCAGATTTTGATCCTACCATAAATCCGGTCACATCTTGAATAAATACTAATGGGATTTTCTTTTGGTTGCAATTGGCAATAAATCGAGTGGCTTTGTCTGCAGAATCAGAGTAAATTACGCCACCAAACTGCATTTCTCCTTTTTTAGTTTTAACCACTTTACGTTGATTAGCTACAATGCCTACAGCCCATCCGTCAATTCTTGCATAACCGGTGAGCAAAGATTGGCCATAGCCTTCTTTGTAAGCTTCAAATTCCGAATTATCAACCAAACGATGGATGATGTCCAGCATATCGTAAGGTTCGTTTCTGGCTTTTGGTAAAATTCCATAGATCTCTTTTTCGTCTAAATTAGGTTTCTCTGGTTGAATTCGGTTGTATCCTGCTTTTTCATAATCACCTATTTTACTTACAATTTTTTTAATTTTATCTAGTGCCTCTTTATCATCTTTGGCTTTATAATCAGTTACTCCAGATATTTCACAATGGGTCGTTGCTCCGCCTAAAGTTTCATTGTCAATGGTTTCTCCAATAGCGGCTTTAACCAAATAGCTTCCTGCCAAAAAGATACTTCCAGTTTTGTCAACAATCAAGGCTTCGTCACTCATGATGGGTAAGTAAGCACCTCCCGCCACGCAGCTTCCCATAACTGCCGCGATTTGAGTAATTCCCATACTGCTCATAAGCGCATTATTCCTAAAAATTCGTCCAAAATGTTCTTTGTCTGGAAAAATTTCATCTTGTAATGGCAAATAAACCCCAGCGCTGTCTACAAGATAGATGATGGGTAATCTATTTTCCATGGCAATTTCTTGTGCTCTAAGGTTTTTCTTGGCTGTAATGGGAAACCACGCTCCGGCCTTTACCGTGGCATCGTTAGCGACTACGATGCATTGTTTTCCTTGAATGTATCCTATTTTGATGACCACTCCGCCAGAAGGGCAACCACCGTGTTCTTGATACATGCCTTCTCCAACAAATGCTCCAATTTCGATACTTTTAGCGTTACTATCCAATAAATAATCAATGCGCTCCCTCGCTGTCATTTTGCCTTCAGCATGTAATTTTTCAATTCTTTTTTCGCCTCCTCCCAGTTTTACTTGGGCTAATTTATGACGCATTTTTGAGGTAAGTAGTTTGTTGTGGTCCTCGTTTTTATTGAAGTTTAAATCCATAATGGGTTGACTAGTTATAAATAGAAAGCTAATTTACAAAAATCTTTCTACTATTTTTTGAGTTGAAAGGTGGAATTGTAGAAGTATTGTTTAATTATAATAAAAAAGCAACGAGGAATCGTTGCTTTTTTGAGAATTTGATAAAAAAATTATTTTCGGGTATCATTAACAAGTTGTTTCAAAATTGCCCATTGGCGTAAAGCATCTTTGACAGCTACTGCTGGATAACCTAGTACCACTTTTCCTTCTGGAACATCACAAGTTACCCCTGATCCTGCCCCAACAGTTGCTCCTGAACCTATTGTGGTATGGTCTTTAATAGAAGCGCTTCCGCCAATAACCACACCATCTCCTAGGGTTACAGAACCCGCTAAGCCACTATGCCCCGCCATAATGCAGAAACGCCCCATTTTACTGTTGTGGCCAATTTGTACTAAGTTATCGATTTTGCAACCATCACCCACAATAGTTGAACTGAATTTGCCGCGATCAATACAAGAGTTGGCGCCTATTTCTACTGAATTTCCAATGATTACATTCCCAATTTGCGGAATTTTGACCAATCCTTTTTCATGACATACTCTAAAACCAAAACCATCTGCTCCAATTGTTGCATTAGGATGGATGATGCAATCAGAACCAATTTGACAACGTTCGCGAACAACAACACCTGACCATACAATGGAGTTATCTCCTATAATACTATGGTCCAAAATAGTTACATTAGGATAAATGGTCACATTTTTTCCAATAGTTACATTAGGACCCAAATAGCATCCTGCTCCAATTTTAGATCCTTTGCCAAGGATAACACTGTCGTCGATTGTAGCATTGGGATGTACTTCAAAATCAAATTTGGGTGCTTCAGGAGCAAAGAGGTTGAGCAATTGTGCCATGGCTAATTCAGCATTTTTTACTTTTATAAATGCTTTATTTTCACCAGGTTCAATGCTAATATCCTCGTTTACAATAGCTGCACTTGCATTTGAAGTACTCCACTGTTTTTCATATTTTTTAGTGCCGATAAACGAAATTTGGTTGATGGTAGCAAGATCTAATTGTTCAGGGGCAGTTATCTGGCTGCAAAGGGTTCCGACTATCTTGCCTTTTAGGACATCATTAATCTCTTGAATAGAAAAGGATTTCATGTAATGGTTAAATATATTAATTGTATGATGGTGCCAAATAAAGGAATTTGTAATGGCTATACCTAACAATTTAACTTTTAAAAGTTAAAAAAAACTTAAAAATAAGAAAAAAAAGACTTTTTTTGAGAAAAAAAAAACGACCTCAATAAGAAAGTGAAGCCGCTTTTGTTATAAGAAAGAGGGGGTTTACTCTTCTTCTCGTTGTCCCATCATCATTAAAAAAGATTTTAAAAAAGGATCAATGTTACCATTCATGACACTATCTACATCACTAGTTTCATGCCCGGTTCTAACATCTTTTACGAGTTTATAGGGATGCATCACATAATTACGAATTTGTGATCCCCATTCGATTTTCATTTTTTTAGCCTCAATTTCATCTCGGAGTGCTTGTTTCTTTTTTAATTCGATTTCATACAATTGAGATTTTAACAATTGCATGGCTTTGGTTTTGTTATCTAATTGAGAACGAGTTTCTGAGTTTTCAATGATAATCCCTGTTGGATGGTGGCGCAAACGAACTGCAGTTTCAACTTTATTGACGTTTTGTCCACCAGCACCGCTTGACCGCATGGTTTCCCATGAAATGTCAGCAGGGTTAATTTCGATTTGAATGGTATCATCAGCAAGAGGATAGACATATACAGAGGCAAAAGAAGTATGTCGTTTGGCATTACTATCAAATGGTGATATACGAACCAAACGGTGTACCCCATTTTCTCCTTTTAGATAGCCAAAAGAATAATCCCCTTCAAACTCTAAGGTTACTGTTTTTATTCCAGCAGCTTCTCCTTTTTGAAAGTTTAACTCTTTGATTTTATACCCATATTTTTCTCCCCACATGATGTACATGCGCATTAGCATTTCGGCCCAATCGCAACTTTCTGTTCCTCCGGCTCCAGCGGTAATTTGTAATACGGCGCTCAAAGTATCTCCTTCGTCTGAAAGCATGTTTTTGAACTCAATAGCCTCTATATGATTTTCAGTAATTGAATAGTGTTCATCTAATTCTTCAACGCTAAGTTCTCCCTCTTTGTAAAAATCAAATGCTAGTTGTAGTTCTTCAGTTAGAGCTACGGATTTGTCGTAATCTTCGATCCATTTTTTTTTATTTCTCAGATTTTTTACTACAAGTTCAGCTTCTTTAGGATTGTTCCAAAAGTCGGGGGCAAATGTTTTTTCCTCTTCGTTAGCAATTTCGATGAGTTTTGCATCTACGTCAAAGATACCTCCTCAACGCACCAAGGCGCTCCACAATACCTTTAATTTGTTCGGTAGTTGTCATAAATTATTATTATTTTTGTTTTGCAAAATTATAAAAAAAATACCACAGTACAAGCTTAGGTCTTACTGTGATTGATATAGGAGTTATTTATGGAAATAAATTTAGTGAGTGATACGGTAACAAAGCCTTCTGCCGAAATGTTGCAATACATGTTTAAAGCCGAGGTGGGAGACGATGTTTACAAACAAGATCCCACTGTAATTGAATTAGAAGCAAGGGTTGCCGCAATGTTTGGCATGGAGGCAGGTTTGTTTTTTCCCTCTGGAACTATGGCAAACCAAACGGCTATTAAATTGCATACACAACCAGGTGAACAGTTGATTGCGGATAAATATGCTCATGTCTATAATTATGAAGGAGGGGGCGTTTCTTTTAATAGCGGGGTGTCTTGTTGTTTATTGGATGGGGATAGGGGTATGATTACGGCTAGTCAAGTAGCAGAAGCGATTAATGACCCCGAGTTTTATCATAGCCCAAAGACAAGTTTAGTATGTGTAGAAAATACCACCAATAAAGGAGGAGGCGCTTGTTATGATATTGAAACATTAGTTCACATAAAACAAGTTTGCGATGCCAATAATCTCAAATTTCATATGGATGGTGCCCGAATTTGGAACGCTTTGGTTGCCAAAAGACAAAATCCAAAAGATTATGGAAAATTATTCGATACGATTTCTGTTTGTTTATCCAAAGGATTAGGTGCTCCCATTGGGTCGGTTTTATTAGCAGATAAAGCAACGATTCATCGAGCACTTCGAGTACGTAAAATTTTGGGAGGCGGTATGCGTCAAGTAGGTTATTTGGCAGCGGCAGGTATTTATGCGTTAGAAAATAATATTATGCGTCTCACAGAAGACCATCGTAGAGCCAAAGAATTAGGACTTTTATTGAGTAGGTTACCTTGGGTAGCATCAGTTGAACCTGTAGAAACCAATATTTTGATTTTTAAAGTAATTCCCAGTTTGAGTGATGCGCTGTTGATAGAAAAATTACGGCAAAAAAATATAGCAATCAGTTCTCTAGGTAAAGGAAAATTGAGAATTGTTACGCATTTAGATTATCGAGAAGTGATGCATTCTTATGTGATAGAAACCTTGCAACGATTGTTTGTAGCCTAAAAAAAAGGATTTAGAGTTTTGAACTTTAAATCCTTTTTTTTATTATTTGAACAAATTATCCATACCGGGAATCATAGGCATATCCATTTTGGCAACAGCATCAAGTTCCGTTTGATTCACTTGATTTGCTCTAGTAATAGCTTTGTTAAGCACTAATATCAAATAATCTTCTAATTGTTCTTTGTCTTCCAATAATTCATCCGCAATATGGATTGATTTTATCGCGGTATTCGCGGTAACTGTAATTTTTAATAAGCCGTCTGAACTTTGTTCGTCAATCAAAACAGTGTCCAATCTTTTTTTAGTGTCTTCTATTTTTTGTTGGGTTTCTTTAAGTTTTCCCATCATTCCCATTAAATCCATGTTTGGTTTATTTAAAATTATTAAAGCAAAATTACTATATTGCTAGTTGATAATCAATAAAAATTATGGAAAGAACTATTCGTTTGGGGTGGCTTTGTCTTATTTTTGCAGCTTTAAATCCACAAGTTAAAGCACAAACTATGTCTAAAAATATACAAGCTCCCATTGCAAAAATTATTCCGAAACAATTAATCAAACATAAAGACGTTCGAATTGATAATTATTTTTGGTTGAATGAAAGGGAAAACCCCGAAGTGATTACTTATTTGAATCAAGAAAATGAGTATTACACGGCTAAAACAGCGCATACCAAAGATTTTCAAACGAATCTTTTTGAGGAAATGAAGGCAAAAATTAAAGAAGATGATACCTCAGTTCCCTATTTTTACAATGGTTATTTTTATAGTACACGCTTTGAAAAAGGGCAGGATTACCCAATTTATTCCAGAAGAAAAGAAAGTCTCACAGCTCCAGAAGAGATTCTCTTTGATTGTAATGCATTGGCCAAAGGTCATTCTTATTTTAAACTAGGAGGAATCAGTATTAGTCCAAATAATAAGTTTGCATCCTTTGGAATTGATATTTTAGGAAGAAGGATTTATACCATTCAAATCAAAAATTTAGAAACTGGTGAAATTCTTTCAGATACCATTGAAAATGTTACTGGTGGATCTGTTTGGGCAAATGATAACGCAACTCTTTTTTATACTCAACAAGATAAAGTAACGTTACGATCAGACAAAGTATATCGTCATAAACTAGGTACAGATGCTAAAAAAGACGTTTTAGTTTTTGATGAAAAAGACGACACGTTTAATGTATATGTGTACAAAGAAAAGTCAAGAAAATACCTTGTTATAGGTTCAAGTAGTACACTAACTACGGAATGTAGAATTTTAAATGCAGATCAACCCGAAGGTGAATTTCAAGTATTTCAGCCTAGGGTTAGAGGATTGGAATATAGTATTTCTCATTACGGGGATTCTTTTTATGTTTTAACCAATAAAGATAAAGCAATCAATTTTAAATTGATGAAAACACCTGAAAATGCAACTTTAAAAAAGCATTGGAAAGAGGTAATTGCACATCGTGAGGACGTATTGTTAGAGGGCATTGAAATTTTTAAAAACTATTTAGTGGTAGAGGAACGCTCAAACGGATTGAATCATATTCGTATTATGCCTTGGAGTGGTGGAGGCGATTACTATTTGCCTTTTGATAATGAAACCTATAGCGCTTATACCACGACTAATATTGATTTTGATACAGATGTTTTGAGGTACGGCTATCAGTCTATGGCCACACCTTCATCGATCATTGATTTCAATATGAACACCAAAGAAAAGGTAGTTTTGAAGGAGCAAGAAGTTTTAGGTGGTACGTTTGATAAAAATAATTATATCGAAGAGAGGGTTTGGGCTACCGCTACGGATGGTACTAAAGTTCCAATTTCTATGGTTTATCATAAATCAGTTCAGAAAGATGGAAAAAATCCATTGTTATTGTATGCTTATGGTTCTTATGGAAGTACGATGGAACCCTATTTTTCTTCAACGCGATTAACTTTGTTGGATAGAGGATTCATTTATGCAATTGCTCATATTCGTGGAGGAGAAGATTTAGGAAGACAATGGTATGAAGACGGTAAACTACTCAAAAAGAAAAATACTTTTACGGATTTTATCGATTGTTCAAAATTTGTAATCGATCAAAAATATACAACGCCCTCTCATTTGTATGCCGAAGGTGGCTCTGCAGGTGGATTGTTGATGGGAGCCATTGTAAATATGGCTCCAGAATTATATAATGGAGTAATCGCACAAGTCCCTTTTGTTGACGTTGTTACGACCATGTTAGACGATAGTATTCCGCTGACAACAGGAGAATACGATGAATGGGGAAATCCTAACTCAAAAAAGTATTATGATTATATGTTGTCTTATTCCCCTTATGACAATGTAAAAAAACAAAAATACCCTAATATGTTTGTTTCTACAGGTTTACATGATTCTCAGGTACAATATTGGGAACCGGCAAAGTGGGTAGCTAAATTAAGAACTTTAAAAAATGAGGATACTGTTTTGTATCTTGTTACCAACATGGATGCCGGTCATGGCGGGGCTTCAGGTCGATTTGAATCTTTAAAAGAATTAGCTAGAGAGTTTAGTTTTTTGTTAGATTTAGAGAAAATTAATAAGTAATTGATTTTTTTGCTAGATTTGTAACCTACCCTTTTGTTAGATCAACAACTTAGGTTAACTATTTTTTTATGAAAGAAGAAATAAACGCTTATAATAACGTTTTAGAACTAATAGGAAATACCCCTCTTATTAAGCTTAATACGATAACACAAGAACTCAAAGGTAACTTTTATGCAAAAGTAGAGGCTTTTAATCCAGGACACTCTTCAAAAGATAGAATTGCATTGTATATTATTGAAGAAGCAGAACGAAAAGGAATCCTTACACCCGGAGATACCATAATAGAAACTACTTCGGGAAATACAGGATTTAGTCTTGCTATGGTCAGTATTATTAAAGGCTATAATTGTATTTTGGCCGTGAGTTCAAAATCTTCTAAAGATAAAATCGACATGCTTAGAAGTTTAGGGGCAAAAGTCTATGTTTGTCCAGCGCATGTTTCGGCTGATGATGAACGTTCCTATTATAATGTAGCCAAAAGATTGCATGAAGAAACGCAAGGTTCCGTATATATCAATCAATATTTTAATCAGTTGAATATTGATGCTCATTATTTGACAACAGGCCCTGAAATTTGGAAACAAACCAATGGAAAAATTACACACCTCGTTGCCTGTAGCGGAACAGGAGGAACCATTTCTGGTACTGCAAAGTATTTAAAAGAACAAAATCCTAATGTAAAAATTTTGGGTGTAGATGCTTTTGGTTCTGTGCTTAAAAAATATCACGAAACCAAAGAATTTGATAGCGCAGAAATTTACCCTTACAGAATTGAAGGATTGGGTAAAAATTTAATTCCAACGGCCACTGATTTTGACGTTATAGATAAATTTATTAAAGTGTCTGATGAAGAAAGTGCCCATTCCACCAGAGAATTAGCTCGAAAAGAAGGACTCTTTGTGGGCTATACCTCGGGAGCAGTGATGCAAGCCATTAAGCAGTATGCAGACGAAGGTGAATTTGATGATCATAGTAATGTTATAGCGATTTTTCCAGATCATGGTTCCCGGTATATGAGTAAAGTATTTAGTGACGATTGGATGAACGATCAAGGTTTCTTTGATAGTGTTAATGAAGAAGAAGTTCAAAAAATTGAATTTATCAAATAGAAAGTTAACAAACGCCTCTCAAGTAGAGGCGTTTTATATACACATACATCTGGTTTGATGATAATTATCATGAAATATTTCGGTTTTCTTGTGTAAATTTGAGTAGTAATCTAAATCGATTTCGTTATGAAAACTCATTTCAATTCTTTGGTGTTGTTTAGTTTCTTCGTTTTTGGTGTTCAATTAGCTTTTTGTCAAGAATCTAATTGGAAAGCCCCCGTAGCTGCCGATGCTTTAAAAAATCCTTTCAAAGGGAATGCTAAAGCTACGGTTGAAGGAAAACATATTTTTGAGCAAATGTGTGTTTTATGTCATGGAGTTAAGGGAAAAGGAAACGGGGAAGCAGGACTAACGCTAGGCACAAAACCAGCCAATTTTTTAGCTTTTAAGGTAAAAAAAGAATCTGATGGTGTTATTTTTTGGAAAATTACTAATGGAAAATCACCCATGGCGGGTTATGATGAACTGCTAACGGAAGAGCAGCG
Organism: Flavobacterium sp. TSSA_36; assembly: GCF_051547165.1. Classification (NCBI taxonomy): domain Bacteria; kingdom Pseudomonadati; phylum Bacteroidota; class Flavobacteriia; order Flavobacteriales; family Flavobacteriaceae; genus Flavobacterium; species Flavobacterium sp. TSSA_36. The sequence goes on along the minus strand of NZ_JBPTTP010000002.1, from coordinate 553,546 downwards.
CTGGCAGCTGGTCAATTATATTAGAGAACTGGAAAAGTAAATAGTCTTATTCATTGTTAGGGTTGTACTTGGTAGCTGGTATAGTAAGAGATTTATTCCCTGTCATCAATAGATTTAGGATATTTTGAATTAAATTTTTTGTTTTGGGCGCGTTTTTACATGTTGCAGTGTAAAATGGAATACTACTTTTCTTACATTGGTACAAATAGGCTAGCAAAGACTTTTTGATGCATCACACATACAAGGTTAGTCTTTTTGGTTTACCGTACAGATGGTCTATAAAACTTTTAAATATGGAACCTACACGATCACAGAGCGGTTTGTTGTTTTTTTGTATTTTAGCCAAAAAAAGATTGTCGATGCTTTCACAAAAAACTAAATATGCTCTAAAAGCCTTACTCTATTTGGCACAACAAAAAGAGGGTGAAATCGCTAAAACCAATGCTATTTCTGAAGAAGCGTCTATACCCAAAAAATTTTTAGAGCAAATTCTTTTAGATTTGAAACGAGCTCATTTTGTTGGAAGTAAACAAGGGAAATTAGGAGGATATTATCTTTTGAAATCTAAAAATGAAATTACACTTGCGGATATTCATCGGTTATTTGACGGTGCTATTGCACTTTTGCCTTGTGCTTCGCTCAATTTTTATGAACCTTGTTCAGATTGTAAAAATGAGGCTTCCTGTCACCTTCGACTTGGTTTAATATCCGTTCGTGAGGAAACTTTGCGATCTATGCAAAATATTACTATCGCTTCTTTGGTGGATCAATAGTTTTGTACTGTAATTTCTCTTTTTGGTAGTAAAAAAAGAAGCTGTACCCCCCAATAAATTACCTTTTGATTAACATTTGTAATGCATTTTTTTCCTATTTTTATTGAATTCATAAGAGTCAAAGTATACTAAAATAGACTAAAATGACAAAAAAGAACATCATTATTGGTTCAGTAATTGCGGGAACAATCAATTTAGTAATTAACGCTTCACGGTATTGGTTTGCTATGAAAGAATCTTATCCTACTATCTATTTGACTCAAAATAGTATTGACAGTGAAATCCCCACTGTTTTTTCCAAAGCCGTCCCTCTTGCGGTATCATTGAGTTTTTTTGTTACCTCTATCGCTTTTTTGACTACAAAAATGGAACATAAGCCATCCTATTTTCCAGGATATTTTTTAAAAGCCTTGAAGCATTGTGTTTTTGCTTTTGGTTTAGTGACCATTTTTGCTGTTCTATTTCAAAAATATGTGGGTGAAATTGAGGTTACACACCTTACCGCTTCAATAATCACCGGAATTGTTTCAGCAGGTGTTGCTATTATGGTGGATTATGAAACTAAAACAAGTTTACATTTTGACGAATAAGATGGAATTGATAGCTACAAAAAGGAAGTTTTAATTTAAATTTAAGCAAATGAATGATATGAAAACGGTTGTAATTACGGGTTCTCAATCCGGAATGGGTTTGGCTACAAGACTTTTTCTAGAAAAACAAGGTGTCAAAATTATTGGGATTTCTAATACTAATGATGCAGAAATTCAAGCTGATTTGTCTACTGATGAAGGGGTGGATGCAGCAGTTCAAAAAGTCATTGCGCTGAGTGAAGGTAAAATCGATGGTGTTTTTGCTAATGCGGGAGTGGGTGGCGAATATGCGCCGTTAGTTTTTGGTTTGAATTTTTTCGGAATCGTAAGAATGCTTGAGGGTTTACAGCCTTATTTAAAAGAATCAGCAAACGGAAGAGTGGTCATTAATGCCTCAAATTCGGTAGTAATTACTCCTGGTATTCCAAATGAAGTTGTGGATGCTTTAGTGTCTTTTGATAAAGAAAAAGCCTATGAATTAATTCAAAAAAGCCCTTTTTGGACCTATCAAGTAAGTAAAGTCGCTATTACCAAATGGGTACGGAAAAATGCCTTTAAAGAAGAATGGGCCGGTAGTAATATCTCTATGAATTGTATTGCGCCAGGGGTGGTTTTAACTCCAATGATTGAACATGATTTGAAAGATCCAAGAAAAGCCGAAGGAATTAACAAGCTTCCAAGACCTTTGGGTGATTTTTGTAAACCAGAAAATATCGCTCCATTAGTGAAATTTTTATTGATTGACGATTCTAGATTCATCATCGGGCAATATATTGTGATTGATGGAGGAACTGAGGTTGCTTGGAGAGGAAATGATCATCCTAAAACATGGGATGTGAGTTTTGAGGATTTTGGTAAATTATAAGCGCTATTTTTGAGACATTTTGAAAATGCAAATTAACTATAGTTTGGCGCCTACTTTCAGTCTGTCTCTTTATTAAAATTCATCCTAAAAAAACCTTAAAAAGTTAGGTTTAAACAAAAGTTTATTGCTTAATTTTGACGCACAAAAAATTAAACAACATACTATGAGTTCATTTGACGTAGTCATTATAGGTTCTGGTCCCGGAGGATATGTGTCGGCAATTCGTTGCGCACAATTAGGTTTCAAAACCGCTATTATCGAGAAATACTCCACTCTTGGAGGAACCTGTTTAAATGTAGGATGTATTCCATCCAAAGCGCTTCTAGCTTCTTCACATCATTACGATGAAATTAAACATTTTGCCGATCACGGAATTGAACTTTCTGGTGCCGTTAAGGTGAATTTAGAGAAAATGATTGCTCGCAAACAAGCAGTTGTCGATCAAACTTCTGGAGGTGTTCAGTTTTTGATGGATAAAAATAAAATCACAGTTTTTAATGGTTTGGGTTCATTTGTAGACGCGACTCACGTTGCGGTTGCCAAAGCTGACGGAACTTCTGAAACTATTGAAGCCAAAAATATCATCATCGCAACAGGTTCTAAACCTTCTTCTTTGCCTTTTATCTCAATCGATAAAGAAAGAATTATTACTTCAACCGAAGCGTTAAAATTAAAAGAAGTGCCTAAACACCTTGTAATTATTGGTGGAGGTGTAATTGGAATTGAATTAGGACAAGTGTATTTGCGTTTAGGTGCACAAGTATCTGTTGTAGAGTTTATGGACAGAATTATTCCAGGAATGGATGCTTCTTTGTCTAAAGAATTGACCAAAGTCCTTAAAAAACAAGGAATGAAGTTCTATACTTCTCACAAAGTACAGTCGGTAGAAAGAGCTGGTGATGTTGTAACTGTGAAAGCTGAAAATGCTAAAGGTGAAATCATCACTTTAGAAGGAGATTACTCTTTGGTTTCTGTAGGTCGTCGTCCTTATACTGACGGATTGAATGCAGAAAAAGCGGGTGTGAAAATCTCTGAAAGAGGTCAAATAGAAGTGAATGACCACTTGCAAACGTCTACGCCAAACATCTACGCTATTGGTGATGTAGTGCGTGGCGCGATGTTGGCTCACAAAGCTGAGGAAGAAGGTACAATGGTGGCTGAAATTTTAGCAGGTCAAAAACCACATATCGATTATAATTTAATTCCTGGTGTTGTCTACACTTGGCCAGAAGTTGCTGCTGTTGGACAAACAGAAGAACAATTAAAAGCGGCAGGTGTTTCATATAAAGTGGGTAATTTCCCGTTCAAAGCCTTGGGTCGTGCGCGTGCTAGTGCAGATTTAGACGGTTTCGTAAAAATCCTTGCTGATGCGAAAACGGATGAAGTTCTTGGCGTTCATATGATTGGAGCTAGAACAGCCGATTTGATTGCAGAAGCCGTTACTGCTATGGAATTTAAAGCTTCAGCCGAAGATATTTCTAGAATGTCACACGCGCATCCTACTTTTGCGGAAGCGATTAAAGAAGCGGCATTAGCTGCTACAGACAATAGAGCATTACACGTATAAAAGCGTAACTTTCAAAAATAAGAAACCCGTCTCGTGATAATGAGACGGGTTTTGTTGTTTAAATCAAGGAGTAAAAACACTTTTATAATTGTTCCAATAACGATAAATCAAAAATAAATTCCCCAAGAATAAAGCGCCAGCAATCGGGATGCCTTCGGGAGCTAAAAAGATATTGATGAACAAAATGTTTATCGTGATGGGAAGAATTAAAATATTGGCTAACGTCACAAAACGATTGCTCACAAAAGCTAATCCACATAAAAGTTCAACTGCTTTGGCTAGGGGCATAATGTAGGTCGCGGCTACAAGTCCAACATTGAATGCTTTGAAGTTTCCTGTTGTTTCAGGCTCAGGCATTAAATGAAAAAAATAACTGATGGATGCGAACAATAATAGTAGTCCAATCAAAATCCGAATAATAGTAGTGGCTATTTTCATATTTACAATAAATTTTAGGGGTTACTTTTTTTGAAATCAAAAACTAATCATTTCTTGGTTGGGTAATACTTCTTAAAGCTATATTTTTTAGGAAATGTTTAATTGTCTATCAAATTTAAGTAAAATATTGATAAATAGTGAATTGCAAGTCTTGTTTTTCGGATTTTGATTTTTTAAAGGAGAGGATTAAATGGGTTTATGAACCTTATTTTATATTTTTTATGAAAGGCACTTTATTGAAAATCAAGTAAATTACTAAACCAATTAGAGCTAACCACCATAATTTTAAAAGGAAAACTACCAACGACAGCAAATGAAACCAACCAGATTGCAACGCATCCAAGATTTGAATTCCAATAGCTGGCTCAAATTGATAGCCTTGTTTTTCATTGGCTACCAATTCTTGTTTGACCACTTCTCTTTGGTACAACTGAAGGGTAATGGTGCTATAATTGATTTGGTCTTGAAGGGATAAGTTTTCAATAGCACTACTGTCGCTTTGCGCTTTTTTATTTTCAAGTTGCGTTTCGGCATTCATAATGTCATTGATTTTTTTGCCTTTTGTATCAATAGCATTGGCCATTCTTTTTTCATTGGTAGCGCTTCTCTTTTGTAACAACTCATTCGATAATAATCGAAGCGCAACATCATCAGCTTTGATTAATCGGTAGTCTAAATAATCAATTTCTTTGGCAATTTCTTTTACCACGGTATCCATATTTTGTTGAGGTACACGAAGGGTGATAGTGTTTTCAACTTGGTATTTTGTGGTTTCTAGGGTGCTGTCTTGACTAACTTTAGTACTTATTTGGTCATTTAGGGTGCTTTGAAGGTTGGAGTACGTAACCAAACCACCCCATTTTTTAGTGGTATTCTCAATCAAGTTGGTCGATTGTACAACGCTTTTTACTTTGAATTTGATATCTGCTGTTCGAATGAGCTTCCTTTTTTCTACATTTTTTGGAGTTTCGGTGGTTTTTTCTTGGGTGTTGCTAACGGTGGCACTATCGGCAACAGCTGTGGCGTAATCTAAGGTTTCTTCTGCCGGAACCTCGGCTTTTTTGCACGAAAATAATACTACTGCGATGATTACGGCTAGGGTGCCTGCTTTTACAATTGTTTTCATAAATAAAATAGTTTAATAGATTAAAAAAGGGTTAAAATTCAAATAAATGTTCCAAAATAGAGTAAGCGTAGTTTTTTAATCAATACTTAAATTTTATTTAGTGAAGTAGTACTTTTTTTACCTATTAAAAAGTGTGCCAATTTTTTTCTAAGTGTTCGCTTTTAAAAGTTTTAGCCACGAATTACACTGATAGGCACTAAATTTTCGAACTTTAAATAGGATCACACTAATTTTATGGATTCTTTAATAATCCGTGATTTTGAAAGGTAGAGCAGATAAAAAAAGCATTAATTCGTGCAATTCGTGGCTTATTTTTTTAAATATGAATACCCTGTTTTTTTTTGAGGAAGAAGGCAGAAGGGAATTTTTTGTCGTAATTTTGGAGCTTAAAATAATGATTATTGAGAGTCTCTGAATTTTATACTATAGACAATCCTTCACTTTTTAAAGAACAACTGTTGCACTGGGCACAGCAGTTTCGTGAAGTAGCTTTTTTGGATAGCAATAATTACCCACAAGCGTATTCTAGTTATGATTGTATGTTGGCTGTAGACGCTTTTACTTTGCTTCAAACCGATTATCATAATGCTTTTGAGGATTTAAAGCAGTACCAGCAAACCACTAAGGACTGGCTGTTTGGCTACTTGTCTTATGATTTAAAAAACGATAGCGAGCGCTTGCAATCCAATAATTTTGATGGATTGGATTTTCCAGATTTATTCTTTTTTCAGCCCAAAAAGATTTTTTTGCTAAAAGGGAATCAGCTTGAGACAAGATATTTGCATTTATGTGATGACGAGTTGCAAGAAGATTATCAAGATATCACGGCTATTGTTCCTCATCAAAGTACCGCTCCGGAATCTGTAGTGATACAAGCTAGAATAGACCAAAAAAAATACATCGAGCAAGTACAAAAAATGCAGGAATACATTCATAAAGGGGACATTTATGAAGCCAATTTTTGTATGGAATTTTATGCAGAAAACGCAACCATTCAACCGCTCGAAAAGTTTCAAAAGTTAAACGCTATTTCGCAACCACCCTTTGCGGTTTTCTTAAAAAACAACCAGCAGTACTTGTTGTCTGCCACACCAGAGCGCTATTTGAGAAAAGAAGGAGAAGATTTGATTTCGCAACCCATAAAAGGAACTGCAAAACGCTACGAAGACCCTGTGGCTGACGAAAAAGCAAAAGAAGATTTGGCTACCAATCCAAAAGAACGCGCTGAAAATATTATGATTACTGATTTGGTTCGCAATGATTTATCACGAACTGCCCAAAAAGGTTCGGTGCAAGTAGAAGAACTTTGTGGCATTTATTCTTTTATGCAAGTCCATCAAATGATTTCAACCATTACCTCAAAAATGGATGAAAAATATGGGGTGATTGATGTATTGCGCCTCACTTTTCCAATGGGGAGTATGACGGGGGCTCCCAAAATTTCGGCAATGAAAATTATCGAAGAATTAGAAGCGACCAAAAGAGGCTTGTACAGCGGGGCAGTAGGTTATTTCACACCCGAAGGCGATTTCGATTTCAATGTAGTGATTCGCAGTATTTTGTACAATCAAAAGAAGCAATACCTTTCTTTTTCGGTCGGAAGTGCCATCACGGCCTTATCGGTGCCAGAGCAAGAATACGAAGAATGTTTGCTCAAAGCTAAAGCAATGAAGAGCGTATTAGCATAAAATTTTTAAAAAAGAAACTGTTTTTAGGAGCGCTAACAATAGGGTTTTTTGCCAATAGGGTTTCCAGCTATCCGCTATATCTCTTGTATTGGCATCCGCCATACAAGAGGATGCCGCTACTATCTGGGCTAATGAGCAACAATTGTCTATTTTTGGAAACAAAAAAAGGCATCTAATTAAAAAAATGTAAATTTGAGTATGCAAAACCTCTTTTACCAACAGCTACAAACTCAATTTCCGTTTCTCGAAAACAAAAAATTATTGTTGGCCGTAAGCGGTGGTTTAGACAGTATGGTGCTTTTGCATTTATTGCAACAATTGCCTTACACCATTGCCATCGCTCATTGTAATTTTCAACTCCGCGGCATTGAAAGTTTTGAAGACCAAAGTTTTGTGCAAGAGTATGCGCTTCAACATCAAATTCCATTTTATTGCACTCAATTCGATACTCAGGCATTTGCCAATGATTATAAACTTTCTACACAAGTAGCCGCAAGAGAACTGCGATACGATTGGTTCTACGAACAACTAGAGCTCCATCAATTCGACTTTGTTTTAACAGCCCATCACGCCGATGATAATCTGGAAACTTTTTTAATCAACCTTTCAAGAGGCACAGGTTTAGATGGTTTATCGGGTATACCTGCTCAAAATGATGCGGTACTTCGGCCATTGTTGCCTTTTTCTAGAACAGCAATTGAGGAATATGCCAAAGTTAATAATTTACAGTGGCGCGAAGACAGTAGCAACGCTTCGGATAAATATTTGCGCAACCAAATTCGCCATCATTTAGTTCCAATGCTCAAAGAACTAAATCCTGATTTTTTAAAAGCTTTTGGAATGACTCAAGAGTATTTGCAACAAGCACAAGAATTGGTTTCGGATGCGGCTAGTATGGTTTATCAGCAAGTAGCAAGAGAAGAAGAGGACATTATTTATTTTGATTTAAAGCAATTATTATGCTTGCCAAATTATGCCTCTTATTTGTACCAATGGCTTAAAGAATATGGCTTTTCGGCTTGGGATGACATTTATAATTTAGTTGATAGTCAATCAGGAAAACAAGTTTTTTCGTCAGAATACAGATTGCTAAAAGACCGCGATTTCTTTATTTTGAGTCCTATACAAGAGCCTGAAAAGGAGGTGTATTTCATCGAAAAAAGTCAAGACAAAGTTAAGATTCCCTTAAAACTCCAGTTTTGTAAAGTAACAGACATTTACAAAGCAGATTCAAGTACTATCTTTGTCGATGAATCAAAGTTAGCCTATCCTTTGGTGCTCAGAAAGTGGCAAGAAGGCGACGTCTTTTTTCCTTTGGGAATGAAAGGCAAAAGCAAGAAAGTAAGTAAGTTTTTTAAAGATGAAAAAATGGCACTTTTAGACAAAGAAAATACTTGGCTTTTGTGTTCCAATGATGCAATTGTTTGGGTTGTAGGAATGCGTCCTGACGAACGATTCAAAGTAGAGCATAGCACCAATACAATTTTAAAAATAGAATTAATATAAGTTATAGTAATGAAAAAACACCTTCTTTTAGGACTTTTAGTTTTCTTTTGTAGTTTGGGTAACGCCCAAATTTTGGACCCAGTAAAATGGACCACCAAAATCGAACAAAAATCAGCCACCAATTTTATAGTAACATTCAATGCGACCATCGAAAACGAATGGCACGTATATTCACAGTTTACTCCAGATGGTGGTCCACTTCCTTTAGAAGTTACTTTCAAAAATCAAAAAGGGAATTACACTTTGGTAGGCAAAGCCAAAGAAAGCAAAACAAGAACTGCTTACAATGATATTTTTGAAGTAAATGAAACTTTTTTTGAGAAGAAAGCACAAATTACACAAGAAATAAGTCTCGTAAATAAAGGGGTTAAGACCATAGAAGTAGAGCTGAATTTTCAAGCTTGCAAAGAAGTTTGTATCAATCTCGAAAAGAAATTTAGCATTGCCATTCCTGAGCTGAAAAACTCTGCTACAACAGCATCTCCAACTACTCCGATTAATGATTTAGTAAAAGATACGACTGCGCAGACAATAGATTCTGCAACAACAGCTACCACTGATACTGTAAAAGATTCAGATACTACAGAGACTTCTCAAATAGCTCCAGCAAAAAGCGCAACAACAGAACACGGGTTGTGGGCGATTTTCTTTATTGCTTTTTTATCTGGTTTTGCGGCATTGTTAACGCCTTGTGTTTTTCCAATGATTCCAATGACGGTAAGTTTCTTTACTAAGCAAAGTAAAAATAAAGCAGCAGGTATCAGAAATGCTATTATCTACGGAATTTCCATTATCGTTATTTATGTAGGTTTGGGCTTATTGGTTACTTGGATTTTCGGCGCCGATGCTTTGAATGCCTTGTCTACCAATGTTTGGTTTAACCTTATTTTCTTCGTTTTATTGATTGTTTTCGCCACATCTTTTTTAGGCGCTTTCGAAATTATGTTACCGAATTCTTGGGCAAACAAAGTAGACAGTCAAGCTGACCGTGGTGGAATTATAGGTATTTTGTTTATGGCATTGGCATTAGCCATTGTGTCTTTTTCTTGTACAGGTCCTATTGTTGGAACTTTATTAGTAGAAGCTGCTTCTAAAGGCGGAATTGCACCAGTAGTTGGGATGTTAGGTTTTTCATTAGCCTTAGCCTTACCTTTTATGTTGTTCGCAATGTTCCCAGGCTGGTTGAATTCATTACCAAAATCTGGAGGTTGGTTGAATACCGTAAAAGTAGTTCTTGGATTTTTAGAATTGGCTTTGGCTTTCAAATTTTTATCCAATGCAGATTTGGTTTTGCAATTGCATTTGCTAGAACGCGAAGTTTTTATCGCCATATGGATTGCTATTTTTGGAGCGTTATCGTTGTATCTTTTTGGAAAAATTACGCTGCCACACGATAGTCCAGTAGGACACATCTCGGTAGGACGATTGTATATGGGGTTATTGACTTTAATTTTTACCTTCTACCTGATTCCAGGACTTTGGGGAGCACCTTTGAAATTGATTAGTGCTTTTCCACCTCCAATGGAATATAGTGAAAGTCCCAACGGAGTAGGAGGAAGCGCAAAATTAACTAGTATAGCTGTACTTCCTGAAGGCGCCAAAAATGGTCCTCATGGAATAATAGTTTTTGATGATTATGAAAGTGGATTGGCGTATGCCAAAGAAGTTAATAAGCCTATTATGCTCGATTTTACTGGTTTTGCGTGTGTAAATTGCCGAAAAATGGAAAACAACGTGTGGTCGGATCCAAAAGTACTATCGATACTTAAAGACAAAGTTGTAGTCATTTCATTGTATGTCGATGACAAGCGTGAGTTACCTAAAAAAGAGCAATTTATTTCTAAAACCACAGGAGAAGAAATCGAAACTATAGGCGATAAATGGACGGATTTTATGATTTCAAAATACAAAACCAACACGCAACCTTTGTATGTGTTGACGGATTTAGAAGGAAATAATTTAAATACTGCCAAACCAACCATTAGTTATGTTGGCGTAAAAGAATATCAAGCTTGGTTAGAAGCTGGAATTGCTAAGTTTTAGTTTGTAAAATATATTTTTTAATCCCATCTGTGAAAACGGATGGGATTTCTTATTTTTACCAACTATCAAAATAAATAACCACATGAAAAAACTGTTTGTATCCCTGTTCTTATTAGTAGCTGTTTCGATTTTGGGACAAGACAAAAAGAGTAATTACGTTGCCGAAAACTATACTAAACAAGAAGTAAACATCAAAATGCGTGATGGCTTGGTGCTATTTACCTCCATTTATTCTCCAAAAGATACCTCTAAAAAGTATCCCATCATCATGCAGCGCACTCCATATAATTGCGCTCCTTATGGCCTAGATCAGTACAAAAGAAGCATTGCACCCAACGAAACGATGATGAAAGAAGGATACATTGTAGTGTATCAAGATGTTCGTGGACGTTATATGAGTGATGGCTTATACGACAATATGAGAGGGTATATTCCAAATAAAAAAGGAAAAACGGACGTAGATGAAGCTTCTGATACTTATGACACTATTGATTGGTTGGTGAAAAATGTAGCCAATAACAACGGGAATGTGGGGACTTGGGGAATTTCATATCCAGGTTATTATGCTTCTTATTCTTTGTTGAGCGGACATCCTGCCTTAAAAGCAGTATCTCCTCAGGCTTGTATTGCCGATTTCTTCTTTGATGATTTTCATCATAATGGGGCTTATTTGTTAAGCTATTGGAAAGTAACGCCACTTTTTGGTCCTCAAAAAACAAAACCAACGACAGAAGCTTGGTTTAAGTTCCCGAATGTGGGCACCAATGACGATTATCAATTCTTTTTAAATGCAGGACCTTTAGTGAATTTGGACAAGTACTACGATTCGTCTAATGAATTTTGGCAACAACTTAAGGAACATTCAAGCTATGACGAATTCTGGCAAAAAAGAGGTTTGTTACAGCATTTAAAAAACATCAAACCTGCTGTAATGACAGTTGGTGGATGGTTTGATGCTGAGGATTTGTATGGTCCATTGAATACGTATTCAACCATAGAGAAAAGCAGTAAAAATTACAATACGATTGTTATGGGGCCTTGGAGCCACGGCGATTGGGCTAGAAATTCAGAAAAACAAATTATAGGAAATATTAATTTTGGTGACAGTATTTCTGGTTTTTATCAAAAGAATATTGAGGCTAATTTTTTTCGCCATTTTTTGAAAAATAATGGAAAAGGGGAGAACAAATTACCCGAAGCTTATGTTTTTGATACAGGAAGAAAAGAATGGAAAACCTACGATACTTGGCCTCCAAAAAATACAGCGAAAGAACAATTCTATTTGCAACCGCAACAAAAATTAGCCCAATACAATTCTGAAATGCTCTCTTTTGAAGAATTTGTGAGTGATCCCAAAAAACCAGTACCACATTCTGAAGATATCAAACAGCAAGGGTTGACGCCAAGAAAATATATGACTGATGACCAACGATTTGCGGCTAGAAGACCTGATGTTTTGGTTTTTGAAACAGATGTTTTAGCAGAAGATGTTACTTTGGCGGGAGATATTTTAGCCAAATTACAAGTAGCCACCACTGGAACCGATGCGGATTGGGTAGTTAAAGTAGTGGATGTTTTCCCGAATGATGAACCTGAGACAAAAGAAGTGCAACCGTATTTAAAAATGAGTAATTATCATATGATGGTGCGCAGTGAGGTAATGAGAGGTCGTTTTCGTAATAGTTTTGTGAATCCACAGCCTTTTGTGGCCAACGAAAAAACTCCAGTAAATGTAAAATTACAAGATGTTTTTCACACCTTCAAAAAAGGACATAAAATTCAAATTCAAGTGCAAAGTACTTGGTTTCCTTTGATTGATTTGAATCCTCAAACTTTTGTGCCGAACATATTTTATGCCAAACAAGAAGATTTCAAAAAACAAACTCATCGTGTGTATTCAGACTCGGCAATTGAATTTACTGTTTTGAAATAATAACTTAGTTAATTAGGCCTCCAAAATGAGTTTTGGAGGTTTTTTTTGTAATTATAGTCCTAAAACAAATGTCTTGTAAGTATTATCAAGGATGAAAATTAGAAAATCATAATAATTATTCTTGTTCAATTTCAGTAACTTCTTTTATTTGATCTAAAATATTGGTTTGATTGGGAGCAATATAGTTTTTGTTTTCGGTTGTGTTTTCTTTTCTAAATAAAAGATCTAAAGCATTGTATAATTTTAATAAAACGTCTCGGTCTTGTTTATCGATTTCCACTGCACTATTAAAATTAAAAACGTAATTATTGGAATTACGGACTTCAACTTTTATAGTTTTGGGAGTGATTTTGAATTTAACAATGTCCATAGTAAGTGTAATTAATTTAGAACAGAAATTTTATTAAAATAATTTTAAATTAAAAACAAAAGTACACGATTTTAGGTAGAATTCTAGTCTCTTAGGGATTGATTTTTTTTAAACGTAATGATAGTTGTTAAGCATCATCAAAGTATCATGTTTTTGAAATCTGGGATTAAAGCTTTGGACAAGTAAGATCATTGCCTTTACTACTTTCTTTATTTTGTGCGGTATTTTTGGAAGGAATATACGATTTGAAATCGGTAGCCCATTTTACATAGGCTACTAAGAAAAACAAAAAATCATACACGATATCGTAAAGACCTGCAAAAAAAAGGACATTCAAATCATAGATTCCAGCAAAGAATTCGATTCCTAGGGTTAAAAAATTAGTTTTTTTAATATGCGCGACTACTTTTTCAATAAAGGATAAAATTGCGTAAATAAGATCGTAAACCCAATCATACAAGGATGCCAAAAGATGAACGATAATATCTATCGGAGCGATTCTGTTTTCGTCAAATCTATTTTTCATATATGTAAAATTTATTTTTTAGCGGTCATATATGGTATCGCCTTTTATTTATTGGTGTTTACTTACAGCTAACTCTTTGTTAATTGTGATTTCATAATCATAAAAATTAATTGATCATACTGTAAAGCGTTTTGAATAACTGCAATTAGTAATTACAATAATTAAAGAGGTATGTTTTTAGTTTTAGTTCATTTAAGTTACAAAATACCAAGCAGAAATACGGATTAAAGTCAAATAAAATCGATGAAATGCAATTTTATTCCATAAATTTAAAGTATTTATTACATTTTTTATATAACATAAATGGTGCTAATTAATGTAAAACAGTGCATATTTTTGATTTTTAGCGCTTCATATATCCACGCTTTTTTTTTACTAATTGTAACTTGGCTACAAAAAAAAAACACCAATCTTACGACTGGTGCTATTGAAAACCCCTATCAGAGTTCAAAACTCTGACAGGGGTTAGTAGTAATCTTTGATTATTCTACCAACTCTGTTTGATTTCTAAAAACGAGTTGATTCTCGAAAGCGTCAATCAAAACGATGCTATCGGTGGTGATTTTACCAGACAGAATTTCTTTCGATAATTCGTTGAGTACTTCACGCTGAATGACACGTTTTACGGGTCTGGCTCCAAATTGTGGATCGTAGCCTTTTTGAGACAAATAGCTTATCGCTTCGGGAGTAGCGTCCATAGTGATGCCTTGTTGCGCTAACATTTTGGTCACACTTTTTAGTTGTAAACCTACGATTTGAGCAATATTGGCATTGGTCAGCGGAGTAAACATCACGATTTCGTCGATACGGTTGATGAACTCGGGACGAACGGTTTGTTTTAGTAAACCTAAGACTTCTACTTTGGCAGCTTCGGTGGCGGCTTCTAGGCTACCTTTTAAATTCTCGAATTTATCTTGAATAATTTGGCTTCCCATATTCGAGGTCATGATGATAATCGTATTTTTGAAGTCGGCCAAACGTCCTTTATTATCTGTCAAACGTCCTTCGTCCAGCACTTGAAGCAAGATATTAAACGTGTCAGGATGTGCTTTTTCGATTTCGTCTAGCAGAATCACAGAATACGGTTTTCTTCGCACGGCCTCGGTCAATTGACCACCTTCGTCATAACCCACGTATCCAGGAGGTGCTCCAACCAATCGGCTCACGCTGTGACGTTCTTGGTATTCGCTCATGTCAATTCGGGTCATGGCATTTTCATCGTCAAATAGATATTCGGCTAAGGCTTTGGCTAATTCGGTTTTACCCACACCTGTAGTTCCTAGGAAAAGGAAGGTTCCCACCGGTTTTTTCATGTCTTGCAAACCGGCACGACTTCTACGAACAGCGTCGCTCACCGCCTCAATCGCTTCTTCTTGTCCTACCACACGTTTGTGAAGTTCATCCTCTAATTTCAATAGTTTTTCGCGTTCGCCTTGTAGCATTTTCATGACTGGAATTCCGGTCCATTTGGCTACGACTTCGGCGATATCTTCTCGAGTAACTTCTTCCTTAATCAAAGAAGTTCCAGATTGATTTTCCTGTAATTGAAGCGTAAACTTTGCCAATTTTTCTTGTGCTTCTTTGATTTTACCGTAACGAATTTCGGCTACTTTTCCATAATCGCCTTCTCGTTCGGCGCGTTCGGCTTCGTGTTTAAAGTTTTCGATTTCTGTTTTTACTAATTGAATATTATCGACCACATCTTTTTCAGATTTCCATTTGGCATAAATTTCGTTGCGGTCTTCTTTTAAATTGGCCAAATCCAATCCTAAAATTTTAAGTTTGCTTTCGTCTTTTTCACGTTTGATGGCTTCGATTTCAATTTCTAGCTGCATGATTTTGCGATCGAGCACGTCGAGTTCTTCGGGTTTGGAGTTGATTTCCATGCGCAATTTAGAAGCCGCCTCGTCCATCAAATCGATAGCCTTGTCTGGCAAGAATCGGTTGGTAATGTAGCGTTGCGACAACTCCACCGAAGCGATGATGGCTTCATCTTTGATTTGTACTTGGTGATGGGTCTCGTATTTTTCTTTGATACCACGTAAAATCGAAATGGCACTCTCGGTATCAGGTTCTTCCACCATTATTTTTTGGAAACGACGTTCTAATGCTTTGTCTTTTTCAAAATATTTTTGATATTCGTCCAAAGTAGTTGCACCAATGGCACGCAATTCACCACGCGCCAAAGCCGGTTTTAAAATATTGGCAGCATCCATAGCACCTTCGCCACCACCAGCTCCTACCAGTGTGTGGATTTCGTCTATGAATAACACAATAGTACCCTCAGAAGCAATGACTTCTTTGACTACTGATTTTAAACGTTCTTCGAATTCTCCTTTGTATTTGGCACCAGCGATTAGTGCTCCCATGTCGAGTGAGAACACAATTTTGTCTTTTAAATTTTCTGGAACATCGCCAGCTACGATTCGGTGCGCCAAACCCTCGGCTATAGCGGTTTTACCTACACCAGGTTCTCCCACCAACATCGGATTGTTCTTAGTTCTACGAGTTAAAATTTGAAGGACACGACGAATTTCTTCATCACGACCAATTACAGGGTCTAATTTTCCTGTTCGAGCTAATTCGTTGAGATTTTTGGCAAATTTATTCAAGGAATTATAGGTTTCTTCTGCAGAAGCAGAGGTTACTCTTTCGCCTTTACGTAATTCGTCAATGGCAGCTTTTAGTCCTTTTTCGGTCACACCTTGATCTTTTAGGATTTGGGCAACTTTACTTTTAGAACCAAAAATAGCTAGGATTAAATGCTCAATACTAACGAATTCATCATTCATTTTTTTGGCAATAATTTCGGCCTCGTTTAGTGCTGCGTTAGCGTTTCTAGATAATTGTATTTCGCCACCTGTAACTTTCGGAAAATTTTGAATTTGACTATCCAAAATTTGTTGCAACAAAGGCACGTTTACGTTTAGTTTTTTCAAAAGAAAAGGCGCTACATTCTCGTCTACTTCAAAGATTGCCTTAAAAATATGTTCGTTTTCGATTTGTTGTTGCCCTAGGCTTTGCACCAATTGTTGGGAGTGCTGAATGGCCTCTTGGGATTTGATTGTAAATTTATTACTATTCATGATTGTTAGATTTGATGATTATTGTTTGTGATTTATTAACTATTTTTGTTGAGAAAGCGTCAAAGGGTATTCCATTATAAATTTACGGACATTTTGACGGTAAATCACTGATTTATATCATAAAATCAAGACAAAAAGACATATTTAAGACCTAAAAAATACAAAATGAGTTTATTTAATTCCTTATTTGGTAGTTCAGAAGAAAAAAACGAGTCGGCTAATACAATCAATTGGATTCCCTTGCAATCGATGGAACAATTAGAGGAATTAACGTCACTTTCTAATGAAAAATCAGTACTTATCTTTAAACATAGTACCCGTTGTAGTATTAGTCGATTTGCATTGAAGCAATTTGAAAAGGAATTCAATTTACACGATGCTATTGATGCTTATTTTTTGGATTTAATTACGTATCGTGAAATTTCGAATGAAATTGCCACTCGTTTTGGTGTACAACATCAATCGCCTCAACTTCTTTTAATTAAAGAAGAAAAGGCGATTTATAATGTCTCTCATGATGCTATTGAGGCAGTTGCTTTAAGTAAGTTTTTAGGACAATAAACAAGTTTTTTAATTATTTTGAGAAGGCTTCCAAAACAGCTGCTAAACCAAGGGATGTTCCGAATGGTATAGCAGATAAATCAACCCAAAAATCGGGATTATGATTCGAAAAAGGGAATTGTTTGCCTTCTTTTGTTGCTTTTTCAAAAACTTCATGATTGGCGATGCCAACGATGAAATAATTGTAAGGGACTTCAGGATGATCTTTAAGTAATTCTTGAACATCTTCTGATCCCATAACCGGAGGTATCGATAAATTCTTGTTTGGACCTGCCATTTTCTCTAAGGCTATATTGATTTTTGCAGTCAAAGCCTCATTATTTTTTAAGGTACCAAGATTTTGTTTAATCACAGTTTTTGGGTATAATTCTTTGGGAAGATGGTTTGAAACGGCGATACCTTCATTTATTTCATCAATTCTTCTGAGTAAAAGTTCTTTGTCTTCTTTTCGGTACCAACGAAGGTTTAGTTTCAATAAAGCTTTATTGGGAATTACATTATTATCAATTCCAGCTTCCATCGCGCCTACGGTCAATACTACAGGAAATTGAGGGTGTGAATTTCGACTTACTATAGTTTGGTATTGAAGGATGGCATTTGCAGCCATGATGATAGGGTCTTTAGTTTGCTCAGGAGTTGATCCATGTCCGCCAATTCCAAAAAAAGTAACATCTAATTGTACTGCTCCAGCCATACGTTCTCCAGGTCTATTTAAGTACACTCCTACGGGAGCAGGACCCGTATGCATACCCAAAAGCAAGTCTGGAATAGGGACTCCTTTATTGTACATTTCATCCGCCATAGCTATGGCTCCAAATCCGTTTTCTTCAGCCGGCTGTCCTACTAGGATAAGGGTGCCTTTCCAGTTATTTTTCAATTTCACCATTTGTTTGGCCATACCAAGCATCCATGTAACATGAGCATCATGTCCACAAGCATGCATGACTGGAACTTCTTTGCCTTCTTCATTTTTTACTTTTTTGGTACTAGCATACGGGAGATTTACGGCTTCTTGTACGGCAATACAGTCCATGTCAGCTCGATACATCACCGTGGGGCCATCCCCATTTTTCAAAATGCCTACGACGCCGGTCTTGCCTACTTTTTCTATTACTTGAAAACCTAAGGCTTTTAATTCTTTAGCAATAATTCCTGAGGTTCTAATTTCCATGAATGGAAGTTCTGGATTACTGTGTAAATCTTTAAAAATGGTCTCTAATCTCGGAGTATCATTTTTGCATAATTCTTTCAATTCTGCCACAGGAATTCCATTGATGATTTCTTTTGATGTTACGGAAGGATTGGATTGGCTAACGGCAAGAAAGGAGAAAAAACTAAACGAAAGGGTAGAAATAATCGTTTTCATAATTTATGTTTAATAATTAGTTGATTGAAAGTTAGTGTTTTAACTTTAATTTAAAAAAAATATGCTTTATTTATTAAATTTTATTTTGATTTAAACGAATACTAACAATGTAAACACCTAGTATAGAACCATGATTTTGTATACTTTAATATATGAAAAATCTTAATTTTAGGAAGCTCCTAATTAGTTTGAGGCATACGTCCTCAAATTTTTATTCTATTTGAATTTCTTCTACTGGGTTATTAGTTTTATATTTAACCCTAAACAGCTTTCATTTTGAAACTATTTTACCAAGGAAAGACATGATGTGACCAAAAACCGCTTTTCTTTCAAATTTAAAACTATACTATTAAATTTAAAATTATGACCAATATAGAGATATCCAAAGTTCAAATTGGTGAGATTGCCCAATTGCAACAAATAGCAAGGCAAACGTTTACCGAAACTTTTTCAGCATTTAATTCTGAAGAAAATATGAAAAATTACCTTGAGGAAGGGCTTTCAATCGAGAAACTAACTTCAGAATTTCAGGATCAAGAGGCAGCCTTTTATTTTGCGATAGAAAATGAAAAATGTATTGGGTATTTGAAAATTAATTTTGGAAATGCACAGACGGAGTTAAAAGATCACACAGCACTTGAGATTGAACGTATTTATGTACTACAGGCTTTTCATGGTAAGGGAGTGGGGCAATTGCTCTACGATCATGCTATTGCCATTGCTCTTCAAAAAGAAGTGCAGTACGTTTGGTTAGGTGTTTGGGAACAAAATCATAGAGCAATTAGTTTTTATACTAAAAATGGTTTTGTTGCCTTTGACAAACATATTTTTAAGTTAGGTGATGATGAACAAACGGATATTATGATGAAAAAAATAATGTGAGATTGAGAATTTCAATTATTTCCATTTTTTAGCAAATAAGAATCATGAAAAAAATACTAGTTGCCAATAGAGGAGAAATCGCCATTCGTGTGATGAAAACGGCTCGAAAAATGGGAATCAAAACAGTGGCGGTGTATTCTACTGTAGACCGAAACGCGCCTCACGTAGCTTTTGCAGATGAAGCGGTTTGTATCGGTGAAGCACCATCCAATCAATCCTATTTGTTAGGGAATAAAATTATAGAAGTGGCCAAAGCGGTACAAGCTGATGCCATTCATCCAGGGTATGGTTTCTTGAGTGAAAATGCTGAATTTGCCGAAGAAGCCGAAAAAAACAACATCATATTCATTGGTCCAAAATCCAAAGCCATTCATATTATGGGGAGCAAATTGGCAGCCAAGGAAGCCGTTCTACAATATGATATTCCAATGGTTCCTGGAGTGGACCACGCGATTACCGATATTGAAGAGGCTAAGCGAACCGCAAAAGCAATTGGTTTTCCTATTTTAATCAAAGCTTCTGCTGGAGGTGGCGGAAAAGGGATGCGCGTGGTAGATAATGAAGCCGATTTTGAAGCGCAAATGAACCGAGCTATTAGCGAGGCTGTGGCTGCTTTTGGTGATGGAGCGGTTTTTATTGAAAAATATGTCGCTTCGTCAAGACATATCGAAATTCAAGTGATGGCGGATAGTCACGGCAATGTATTGTACTTGTTTGAAAGAGAATGTAGTATTCAACGTCGTCATCAAAAAGTAGTGGAGGAAGCGCCCTCTGCGGTTATCACACCCGAAATTCGAAAAAAAATGGGAGAAGCCGCCGTATTGGTAGCCAAATCTTGTGATTACTTAGGAGCAGGAACAGTGGAGTTTTTGGTGGATGAACAACTGAACTTTTATTTCTTAGAAATGAATACGCGTTTACAAGTTGAGCATCCTGTGACTGAAATTATTGCTGGAGTCGATTTAGTCGAAATGCAAATTCGTGTGGCTAGAGGCGAAGCGCTTACCATTCAACAAGAGGATTTGAAAATTCACGGTCACGCTGTAGAATTACGTGTGTATGCCGAAGATACTTTGAATGGCTTTTTACCAAGTGTAGGTAATTTAGAAGTTTACCAATTGCCCGAAGGCGAAGGTGTCCGAGTAGATAACGGATATGCTCAAGGTATGGATGTTCCTATTTATTATGACCCGATGTTGGCCAAATTAATCACTTACGGAGCCACTCGTGAAGAAGCTATTCAGCGTATGGAACAAGCTATTGCGGATTATAAAGTGGAAGGCGTGCAAACCACATTACCTTTTGGTGCTTTTGTAATGCAGCACGAGGCGTTTCGTTCGGGAGATTTTGATACCAATTTTGTAAAGAAGTATTACAATCCTGAGATTTTAAAAGAACAAACTCAGAAAGAAGCATTGATTGCAGCAAAATTGGCGTTGCAACAGTATTTACAGGACCAAAAAGTGCTTCGATTGCCTAATTAAATAGGTGCTTGGTACATTTTAATAACAACAGAAAAGTATGGAATCTAAAATAAAAGTATTAAACGAAAAAATAGCACTAGCCCAATTGGGTGGTGGTCTAGCCCGAATTGATAAACATCACGCCAGTAAGAAGCTAACCGCAAGAGAGCGAGTGATGTATTTGTTAGATGAAGGTTCTTTTGAAGAAATTGGGATGTTGGTTACCCACAGAACTACCGATTTTGGTATGGAGAAGGACCTGATTTACGGAGATGGGGTAGTTACAGGTTACGGAACTATTAATGGAAGATTGGTCTATGTTTTTGCCCAAGATTTCACCGTTTTTGGTGGTTCTTTGTCCGAAACACACGCCGAGAAAATTTGTAAAGTAATGGATATGGCGCTCAAAGTGGGTGCGCCAATGATTGGATTAAACGACTCAGGAGGTGCTCGAATTCAAGAAGGCGTTCGTTCTTTGGGAGGTTACGCAGATATTTTTTATCGCAATGTACAATCCTCAGGGGTGATACCTCAGATTTCAGCAATTATGGGGCCTTGCGCGGGTGGTGCAGTGTATTCCCCTGCGATGACCGATTTTACTATGATGGTAGAAAACAATAGTTATATGTTTGTTACGGGACCCAATGTCGTGAAAACAGTAACCAACGAAGAAGTAACTTCAGAAGCTTTAGGTGGAGCCGTAACACACGCTTCTAAGTCGGGAGTGGCGCATTTAACAGCTCCCAACGGAGTGGCTTTGTTGAACAGTATCAAAAATCTTTTGAGCTATTTGCCACAAAATAATAAAGAAACAACTCCCAAAGTACCTTATGTTTTGGGAGATGAAGTACGAATGGAATTGGCTACAATTATTCCAGACAGTGCCAACAAACCGTATGATATGCACGAAGTGATTCGAGGGATTATTGATGCCGATTCTTTTTATGAAATTCATAAAGAGTATGCCGAAAATATAATTGTTGGATTTGCCCGTTTGGGAGGAAGAAGTATCGGAATTGTAGCCAACAATCCAATGTTTTTAGCCGGCTGTTTGGATGTGAAGAGCTCTATCAAGGCTGCGAGATTTGTTCGTTTTTGCGACAGTTTCAATATTCCGTTGCTGGTGTTGGAAGACGTTCCCGGTTTCTTGCCAGGAACCGATCAAGAATGGAACGGAATCATTGTACACGGTGCCAAATTATTATATGCTTTTAGTGAGGCGACCGTGCCAAGAGTGACTGTGATTACTCGAAAAGCCTATGGAGGAGCTTATGATGTAATGAACTCCAAACACATTGGTGCCGATATGAATTTTGCTTGGCCTACGGCAGAAATTGCGGTAATGGGTGCCAAAGGTGCTTCTGAAATTATCTTTAAAAAAGAAATTAGCGAAGCCGAAGACCACGAAGCAAAACTATTAGAAAAAGAAGCTGAATATGCTGAGTTATTTGCCAATCCTTACACCGCAGCACAACGCGGATTTATAGATGAGGTTATTCTTCCAGAAGATACCCGTAGAAAGTTGTTGAAAGCCTTCAGTATGCTCGAAGGAAAAACTGTTCATAGACCAGATAGGAAACACGGTAATATTCCGTTGTAATAGTTTGCTTGAGCGATTATAATTGTGAGCGTATATTAGTGAAAAATCCAAAGCTATTTTACGCTTTGGATTTTTTATTAATAGATTAATTTGAAATTGTTGACCAATAAGGTGCTATTTGTACCTCCTTCTAGCTGATCGCCATTAAAACTTGAGGAGAAAACCACTGTAATATGGGTGACTGCTTCATTAGTACTACCATAAAGACCGTTTTTGGGTTTTTGATAGGCTGGAAAAGAATTGTTTAATTCTCCGTAGGTCAATGGGATTGTAATGGTTTTAAAAGCGTCAATTACTTTTTCTTCGGAACGAAACCAACCTGTAGCGATTCTTTTTACTTCGGTACCACTTCTGTTTTCTAATAAAACATAGATATCGCAGGCATCTTTGGTGGTTAAAGTTTGTCCTTTTCTATCCAAATAGGGAGTACCCGGACTGTAGGCATATTCTACAGAGAAACTCTTAGGACGTGCAGCAAAAGGAATTCCAAATTTGGCAGAATTAATTGGATTTGCCACATCCAATTCAAATTTACCCGTAAACATTGAGCCTGCCGCCATTCGTTGACTGACCAATCCCGCTAGATTTCCCATATCTTGAGTTACTAATTTAGCTGCGATATTCGTTCCGTTGATGGTAAAAGGAGTAACATTTGCGTTTCCTAGAGTGGTCGCTCCAGCATTTCCGCTTGACCAAATTGAGTTGGCGTCTTTTCCGGGTTCGTAGTAGTTTTTGGGAGTCATATACCAATCATCAAAGGAACTATTTTCTAATTGTGGTTCACTTCCTTCTTGTTTTACGGTTACGGTATAAGTTTTTGTTGATCCGTCCTCGGCGGTTACACTGTATTTTACGGGATTAGTAAAATCTAATAGTTCCTCACTCGATGGACTAATTGTGGCAAAGGTAGAGAGCACAATTTCTTGAGGCTTTAGTTGTTTGATATTAGCGGTAGCTGCGACAGTGACACTGATTGTACCCGTAGATTCCTCAATGATTGTATTGCCTACTTGGTTTATTAAAATAAAACTCAATATTTTTTTTTGATCTGAATTTCCAAAATAATCTTCTGAGACACAGTTGGACAAAACAACACAGATGAGGGCTAAGAATAAAAGTTTTGTTCTCATATTGTCAAGATTTAAAGAAATAAAAAAAGCTAATGTTTAACGATAAAATGTTTAGTTTTAAGTCTAAAGTATTGCTTTTGATTACTGTATTTTCTTCTTCGTTTATAGTGGTTCTTTTGTATGTATGAGAAAGTCCAGCTAGATTTACCCCAACTTCAGTAGCAAATCCCTTGATGATAAATACTTGAATACCTGGATTAATTCCAAGATTGTAATTGTTGGTAACAGCATAATATCGGGTTAATACATCATTGGTGGTATTTTCGGTTACTTTATTTTCTTTATCCATTCCTAGACTTACCACATTAAAAAGATTAAACCGACCGTTGGGAGTAATGGGGATATAGTTTTTGATAAATACATATGCACCAAGGCTACTTTTAGCTTCTTTTACAAAGGTTTGGACTCCATCGGTATCCTCTAAAATTTGATTTAGTTTTGCCCAATCATAACGCAAAGCGGTTCCAATCGCAAATGATTTACTTAAAAAATAACCTCCATTGGCTTGAACATTAAAACCATCTTTTTGCTTGTCAATGACATTTGTAATTAAAAAATTTTCGTTTTGGCTGGTTCTGGTATTGGCACCTCCAGTTATTCCTATAAACGCTAACCCCTTTTGAAGTTTGGTAAATGTAGAAACTTCATTGGTAGAGGGAGATTGCGCATGAATTTCGCCAGAAAAAAGTAGAATCTCAAATGTAAGTATAGAAAACAAGATTTTTTTAAGTATCGAAATCATTGATTTTTATTTATGGTTTGATTACCAAATTTCTGAATAATTTACTTAAAAAATAAATTATTCTTCAAAAAAGAAAAATTCTTTGCCATTATTGGTTTCAATGCACTTCCGAGTTCTTGATTCTAAATTTTGATCCACTGAAAAATGAACATGCCCAAATTTCGCTAATTATGGTAAGCATTACTGTCCCAAATTCTTTTCATAATTATCTTTTGTTTTAGAATCATATTTTTATTTTCTTGAAGAGTTTTTTTGATGTCATGTACATGTAAAAAAAAAGTTGTTTTTGATGCGTTAACAAGTCGTTAACAATCATTTGAATTTGTTTAACAGCAATGCCAAAAAGAGTTATTATATTTGAAAAGTAAAAAAGTAGAACACTAAACAATTAAATATAGCAATTATGAAAATGTTAAAAATCTCTTTATTGGCAGTAGCTTTTGGATTAATGTCTTTCTCGGCGATTTCTCCAGTTCAAACAATGGTAACCAAAGTAGCAAATTATGCTAGTGTCTTGGTTTGGAAATCAGAAACTATTGATGTGGGTTCTATCCCTCAAGGCACTCCAAAACCTATTGTTTTTGAATTCAAAAACACGGGAAAAACTCCTGTAATTTTGACTAATGTGCAAGGTTCTTGTGGTTGTACAGCTACTAGTTATACTAAAACTCCAATCGCTCCAGGAAAATCAGGAACGGTTACTGCTACTTACAATGCAGCTGCTATGGGAGCTTTTACTAAAACAGTTACAGTAACTTCTAATGCAGAAACGACTCCAAAAGTATTAACTATCAAAGGAACTGTAGTTGCGGCTACTGCGAAAAGCTAGAATGAAAAGCTATAAATCGGACATAATTTAAAAATATTTTTTTTAGTTTTTGATCATCTTGTTTTTAAATTTACGTCACAACATAGAAGCCGTTTCATTTCGAAACGGCTTCTGTTTTTATAAATATGAATGATTTATCTTAGTAAGTATACATCGTGGCACTGGATTCCGCTCTATTATTCTTCGCTATAGCAACAAACGGGATGCCTTCTTTTGCCGCTTTTCTTTTCAAAGCGATACTGTTTTGTTGCTGAATGGCCAAAGGCGCTTGCCCTTTGACTCTATTTCTGATTTTGGTGTTTTTTGCGGAAAGTAAACCAATAGTGGTGTTTGGAGTAATAATTTGAACTTTATGATAATCTTGCTCACCGTTTACCACAATCTTATCAGAAATTTTTGTTATTGCGTTTGTGGTAGTATTGATCAATTCTGCTACTGCAAAAGCGCTTATCGTTTGCTCAATTTGGTCTTTTCCTGAGTTGAAATAGAGTAAATTATGGTCGGTTTTGATATAATTCACATGCAATTTTTCACCGTTATGTTTTAGTAAAACATGTGATTGGGCCATAAAAGAGATCGAGAAAGAGAAACATAAAAAGGTGATGAAATTTTTCATAAGAATATATTTTGATTTTTTTATTAGAACTTTATGAGGTCTGTTGCTGGTGTTGTGTTTATTTCCAATAACGTTTACCTTGTTATAAACGCATTTCTGAAAGGATGTTTTTAGTTCATCTGGTACAATGTAGTTATCGTATATTTTGATGAATTTATAAATTATAGCCTTTTTGAACTTGTTTTTTTAATTTTTTCACAATGTAAAGGTATTAAAACTTGTAAAATATCACAATTTTAAGAAGGTTAAAAAATCGTTAATCGGTGCTTGTTTTTAAGATTTTTTATTTAGTTTTTTCAAATGGATTGTTGATTAATTTTAGGGGGTAAATGTTTGATATGTTGCTATTTGTGAATTGTATTACATTCAAAATAGGGTTGATTTTAGTAAATGACCCTTTTGTTGGCTGAACGTTCGAATAGTAAATTAGTTGTTGTTTTTTGCCTAAAACGATAATTTTATGTTAACAGTATTTATGCTGCTATTTTTTTGTCTTTAAGTTTTTTTTGCTCTTAAAAAAGTTGTTTTTTTGAGCGAAAAGCTAGTGTGTTTATGGGTTTAAAAATGGTTAAAGTGTTAAGTATTTTCTAATACATTAGTATAAAATCAGAAATAGTTTAGTTTTGTAGGTAAGAATTGTGGCTTTAGTTGCAATATTTTTAAGTTAGTAGTAGAGCATATGAAACAACTGTTATTGTTTTTTTTGTTATTTGTAGTCGCTTCCGAAGGGTTTGCGCAAGTGGAATTTGGACCAAAATTTAAGCCTATTCCTCCAGCTAAATTTCCTGCTGCGCCAAAGAAAAAGGTAATTCCACCAGCCGAATTGCCCAAAATAGAACAACCTAACGTATTTAATTCACCTGAAAATCCCAATAAAACATCCACAACCATCAGTAAGTCGAATGATGTTGATATGTTTCCAAAAGAGAAATTCATCAATCCTGGAGAAGAATATCTAAAGAAAATGCAGAAAGATGTCGATAAAACGTTGAACGAAAATAATATGCCTTTGCTTCGTCGTAATTTCGATTTTGGCCAAATTAACACCAAATCCAAGTATGTGATCGTGAAAGTGAGAGATTATATTTATGTTGATGGTGATTTGTTGCGCATATATCAAAATGCAATCATTATAAAAGAAGAAGTGTATCTTGGAGGAGGCTATACTGAAATTAAAATTTTACTGGGAGAAGGATTTAATAAATTGGATTTTGAAGCGCTAAATACAGGGACAAGTGGAGGTAATACTGCTGAAATCATTATTATTGACGACCAGAAAAAAGTACTTTCTAAAAATTATTGGGACAATTTAGCGGCTGGTTTTAAAGGAACTATACTTTTGGTAAAAGAATAAATCGAAGGTTTTTTTATAAAATTAAATTTTTTCAAAATTCAACTTTTCATTTCCGATTTTTAAAAGTATTTTTGCGCATGCAACACAACGTACTTATTTTAGATTTCGGATCGCAATACACTCAGCTTATTGCGCGAAGAGTTCGAGAATTAAACATATTCTGCGAAATCTTCCCTTACAATCACTTTCCTAGTGATTTATCATCTTACAAAGCAGTAATTCTTGGCGGAAGCCCATTTTCTGTTCGTTCAGAAGATGCTCCACATCCAGATTTATCTCAAATTAGAGGAAAATTGCCCATGCTTGCCGTATGTTACGGAGCACAATATTTAGCGCATTTTAGCGGTGGAGAAGTAGCAGCTTCTAATACTAGAGAATATGGTAGAGCCAATTTGTCTTTCATCAAAGAAAATGAAATCTTCTTCGAAGGTGTTTCTGAGAACAGCCAAGTTTGGATGAGCCATAGTGATAGTATCAAAGCATTACCAACCAACGGTGTTAAATTAGCAAGTACTCACGATGTAGAATTTGCGGCTTACAAAATTGAAGGCGAAACTACTTACGCTATTCAATACCATCCAGAGGTTTTTCACTCGACTGATGGTTCCAAAATGTTGGAGAATTTCTTGGTAAAAATTGCCGAAGTACCTCAAAACTTTACACCAAACGCTTTCGTAGAAGAAATTGTAGCCGAAATGAAAGAAAAAATCGGAAACGATAAAGTAGTTTTAGGTCTTTCTGGTGGAGTAGATTCAACAGTAGCGGCAGTTTTATTGCATAAAGCAATTGGTAAAAATCTGTATTGCATTTTTGTAAATAACGGCTTACTTCGTAAGAACGAATTCCAGAGTGTATTAGATCAATACGAAGGAATGGGACTAAATGTAAAAGGAGTGGATGCTTCGCAACGTTTTTACGATGCTTTAGCTGGAGTAACTGATCCTGAACAAAAAAGAAAAGCCATCGGAAATGCTTTTATTGAAGTTTTTGATGATGAGTCGCATAAAATTGAAGATGTTACTTGGTTAGCACAAGGGACAATTTATCCTGATGTAATTGAGTCTGTTTCTGTAAAAGGACCTTCTGCAACTATCAAATCGCATCACAATGTGGGTGGTTTACCAGATTATATGAAACTGAAAATTGTAGAACCTTTGCGTATGCTTTTCAAAGATGAGGTACGTCGAGTAGGAGCTAGTTTAGGAATTGATCCTGAGTTGTTAGGCAGACATCCTTTCCCAGGGCCAGGTTTGTCTATTCGTATTCTAGGAGATATTACTCTTGAGAAAGTACAAATTTTGCAAGATGTTGATAAAGTTTTTATCGACGGTTTAAAATCTTGGGGATTGTATGACAAAGTTTGGCAAGCAGGTGCTATTTTGTTGCCTGTAAATAGTGTTGGTGTGATGGGCGATGAGCGTACTTACGAAAAAGTAGTAGCGCTTAGAGCGGTTGAATCTACTGATGGGATGACTGCGGATTGGGTACATTTACCTTATGAGTTTTTGATGAAAGTGTCTAACGATATTATCAACAAAGTAAAAGGAGTTAATCGTGTGGTTTATGATATTAGTTCGAAACCGCCAGCCACAATCGAGTGGGAATAAAATAAGTTGTAGAGTTTCTTTTTCAAGAGAAATTACAATAATTAATACGCAAACGGTATCAGATTTTGGAATAAAATTTGATACCGTTTTGCTATCTTTGAACGGTACTAATTTATAATTTATTCGGATGCACTATTATAGTAAGATTTGGTTTTGTGGGTTGTTTTTTATAGGAAGTTTGTTTGCTCAAGACAAAGCAACCACTCATAAAGTTGCTAAAGGTGAAACCATAGCGCAAATCGCTCAAAAGTACAAAGTAAGTCCTTACGACATCTATCAATTAAATCCAGATGCTCAAGCAGGAATTAGCCAAAACACACTTTTACTAATACCTAAAGCAGGAGCTAAAGTTCAGTCAAAAACAGTAACTAGCTCATCGGTTGTTTCTAAAAAAGTAACGCACGAGGTAGTGCCAAAAGAGACTTTATTTGGAATTCAAAAAAAATATAATGTTACCGAAGCAGCTTTGTTCAAAGCAAACCCTTTTTTAGAAAAAGATGGTTTGCAAATTGGACAAACACTCGTTATTCCTAATGGAGTTGTGACTAAAACTACTACAGCAACTGCTGCTCCAAAAACTGTTACTCCTGTTTTTCATTTGGTACAACCTCAAGAAACCAAGTTTTCGATTGCCAAGAAATACAATATTACCATTGATGAATTGGAGAAAAGAAATCCAGAAGTGGTAGCCAATCTTCCAGTTGGTTTTAATTTAATAATTATAGGAAATCGTCCTAAAGAAGGAAAAGAAATTCAGGTAACTACTGATAAAAAAGACCTTTCGCCAACAGTTGTTCCAAAGGCTATTGTTTCGGATTTTCAAAATTACACGGTAAAACCAAAAGAAACCTTGTATAGTTTGGCTAAAACTTCAGGTTTGTCGCAGGAAGAATTAATTCGTTTAAACCCTGATTTGAAAACTGGGGTTCAAGAAGGAATGGTTTTGAAAATGCCCCATATGTTGGATAAGTCTGATAGGCAAGAGCAAAAAAAAGGAATTACCGTATTCCGTAAATTGCAAGCAGCTGATTCGAAACAATTAGTTCTTTTATTGCCATTTAACACGGCTAAAATTTCGAATGACACCGTTAATTCTACTATCGAACGTATAAAAAAGGATAAGTTTTTAAATATGACGTTGGATTTCTTTTCGGGAGCTTTGATGGCGATAGACTCGGCCAAGCAGTTAGGAATACAAGTGGATGTGAAAGTTTATGATTCTCAAGAAACTAAAAATAGCTCCCGTATAGCGGAGATTATCAAAAATCATCAATTAGCATCAGCATCAGTGGTTATAGGTCCCTTTTATCAGAATAATGTAGAGAAAACAGCTGAGGGATTGCAAGAGACTAATGTCGCTGTAATTTCGCCATTATCTAAGGAATTTGGAAAATCCTATCCTAATTTGTACCAATCTATTGTGGCTGCAGAGGTTATGAAAAATACTATTTTTGAGTATATGAAAAGTAAGGGAGGTAATATGATTGCAGTAGTGGACAAGAAGAAGGAGTCGTCGAGAATGTATTTTAATCAATATCAAAAAGAAGTACAATTGGCGCCTTTAACATCCACAGGAGGAGTAAATGTTGAAGGATTTAAAAGTTTATTGCAAGCTGATAAAACGAATTATGTTATTTTGGAAACCGGTAGTACTACAATGATTAAGGCTACCATTTCGACGATGCTCTCTGTAATGAAAACATACAAGGTGCAATTGGTGATTCTAGAGCCTAATCCAACATTGGATACTGATGAAATTTTATTCTCGAATCTGGTTAAATTGAAATTGATGTATCCGTCTGTTAGCAGAGAAAATAGTTCAGAGGAAGCGCGTGTTTTTGAGCAAAAATACCGCAAAGAAAACAATGTTTATCCTAGTTCATTTGCTACAAGAGGTTTTGATGTCACTTTTGATACTCTGCTGCGTATGGCTCAGGACAAAACGTTTCAAGAAACCATTGAAAGTGATGCAACGGAACAAGTAGAAAATCGTTTTGATTATTCTCAAAATACTGAAGGAGGATATCTAAATAAAGGCGTTTACATTTTGTATTACGATGCTGATATGACCATAAAACAAGCTAATTAAGGATCGTTTTGGATGAAAATCAAAAAAAACTCATCGAATTGGCGCACGCCAAAATGCCTTTTGGAAAATACGAAGGTTGGTCTTTAATCGATATTCCCGAATATTATATCGTTTGGTACAGGAATAAAGGTTTTCCAAAAGGAACTTTGGGAGTGCAATTGCAACTTGTTTATGAGTTAAAAGTCAATGGGTTAGAAGACCTAATTCGCAATATCAAAAAGAAATATCCCAAGCCATAAATAAGTCGCTTTTTTTAGGAAGCTCAATAGGGTTGAAGTTTCAAAAATAAAAGAGATACTTATTGTTTGGGTTCTTTTAAATTTCTTTTATTTCATGACATTTTAAAAAAGCAAATTGTTTCAACAAGTCAATCTATGTAAATTTGTAAAATCGGTGTTGATTTATTTTTTAAAAGCGAATGCTCTGAGACGATAAGTATTCCAATTTTATTTGTACTTTTGCCACGTTTTTTACACAACTACTTTACAAACAACAACAGCATGAATCAAACAAAATATATTTTTGTTACAGGTGGTGTGACCTCTTCTTTAGGAAAAGGAATTATAGCGGCATCATTGGCGAAATTATTACAAGCAAGAGGATACAGAACGACTATTCAAAAATTCGATCCGTATATTAATGTTGACCCAGGAACACTTAATCCTTACGAGCACGGAGAATGTTACGTAACCGATGATGGAGCCGAAACAGATTTAGATTTAGGTCACTACGAGCGTTTTTTAAACGTTCCTACTTCACAGGCGAATAACGTTACTACGGGTAGAATTTACCTTTCCGTTATCGAAAAAGAAAGAAGAGGAGAGTTTTTAGGAAAAACGGTGCAAGTAGTTCCTCATATTACCAACGAAATTAAAGATAGAATGCAATTGCTTGGTAAATCAGGCGATTATGATATCGTTATCACTGAAATTGGTGGGACTGTAGGGGATATTGAATCTTTACCATACATCGAGTCTGTTCGTCAGTTGGTTTGGGAGTTAGGCGAAAATAACGGAATAGTGATTCATTTGACCTTAGTGCCTTATTTGGCAGCGGCTGGTGAATTGAAAACAAAACCTACTCAGCATTCTGTAAAAACATTAATGGAGAGCGGAATTAAAGCTGATATTTTAGTGTGTAGAACGGAGCACGAAATCGCAGATGATATTCGCAACAAATTGGCCCTGTTTTGTAATGTAAAAAGAGAAGCTGTGATCCAATCGATTGATGCTTCTACTATTTATGAAGTACCTAATTTAATGTTGGAAGAAGGCTTGGATGTTGTAGCTTTAAAGAAATTAGACTTGCCTAAAAAAGCAGCTCCAGATTTAAAAAATTGGAACACGTTCTTGAAACGTTTAAAAAACCCTAAGCATACGGTTAATATTGGTTTGGTTGGGAAATATGTCGAAATGCAAGATTGTTACAAATCTATTTTGGAAGCCTTTATTCACGCAGGAGCGGCAAATGAAACAAAAGTAAATGTAATTTCGATTCATTCAGAGCATTTGGATCCTTCTAATATTGCTGAGAAATTAGCGGGATTGGATGGGGTTTTAGTGGCACCCGGTTTTGGAGAAAGAGGTATCGAAGGAAAAATAGAAGCAGTGCGTTATGTTCGTGAAAATAATATTCCGTTTTTTGGTATTTGCTTAGGAATGCAAATGTCGATTATAGAATATTCAAGAACTATTTTGGGTTACAAAGACGCGAATTCTACCGAAATGAATGAGAATACGACTCATCCAGTAGTGAATTTGATGGAAGATCAAAAAACGGTAACGGATAAAGGAGGTACAATGCGTTTAGGAGCTTGGAAATGTGAAATAAAACCAGACTCGTTGGCCTACAAAATATATGGTAAAACTGAAATATCTGAGCGGCATCGTCACCGTTATGAGTACAACAGTGCTTATGTAGATGAATTACAAAAAGCGGGTTTAATAGCTTCTGGGGTGAATCCAGATACTGGTTTGGTAGAAATCGTAGAGATTGAAAACCATCCGTTTTTTATTGGGGTACAATACCATCCAGAATATAAAAGTACTGTTGCGAATCCTCACCCTATTTTTGTGAGTTTTGTAGCTGCTACTGTTAAAGCCAAAAAGAAATAATACAATAGATGTAACAAAGTATTTAAGTTGTATTCTAACACTAAACTGAAGTAAACTGCTTCAGTTTTGAATTTTGAAGATAGATAATAATGGAAGAAAAAAAGATTGACATTAATTCAATTATCGGTTTTATATTGATTTTTGGAATTTTGGTTTGGATTATGTTCCAAAACCAACCTGATCCTAAAGTGGTGGCTGCAGAAAAAGCCCAAAAGGAATTGGTTTTAAAAGCTCAAAAAGCAAAAGAATTGGCGAATAGAGCCGTTGAAAAAGCAACGGTTGCAGTAGCTACCGGCGATGCTACTCAGTTGGTAGCTTTGCAAAAAACATTAGGGAATTTTGCGTATTCTGCGACTTTACCTTCTGCAAAAAATGATTTTACTACGATTGAAAATGAAGTGATAAAATTAAAAATTGCCAACAAAGGGGGATTTATCGCTGAGGCAACGTTGAAAAATTTTGAAAAATTCAAAAAAGGTTCTGGTCAGTTGGTCGAATTGATTAAAAACAATAATGCTAATTTGAATATTGTTTTGCCTACCAATGACAACCGAACTTTAAATACCAAAGACTTGTTTTTTGAACCCACTTTAACAAAAATAGGGGACGATCAAGTATTGTCTATGAAGTTGAAATCAGGTCCGAATTCGTTTTTGGAATATAAATACATAGTGAAACCAAATGATTATATGATTGGTTTTGATGTGCGTTCTCAAGGCTTGAACCAAGTATTGAATACCGCTAAACCTTTGGATTTAGAATGGGATTTGAAAGGGTTCAGAAACGAAAAGAGCATTTCTTACGAAAATAAATATACTGAGATCTATTTTGAACACAAAGAAGGCAAAGTAGATTATGCTGGATTAGGAAAGAAGGAAGAAGAAACCCTTGAAAAACCAACGTTTATTGCCTTCAAACAACACTTTTTTACTTCTATTTTAGTATCTAAAACTCCTTTTGAGAAAGGGCAATTGGTTTCTACTAATTTGGTGGCGGATGAAAAAATCGATACTACATTTACCAAATCATTCCAAGCGAATTTGCCTTTGGCGTTTACAAATGGAGAGCTAGATTATAAATTAAATTGGTACTTAGGGCCATCCGATTATAAGACACTAGCGCATTATGATCAAAATTTAGAAAAAATTATCTCTATGGGTTGGGGGATTATCGGTTGGATTAACCGTTTTATCTTTGTGCCTTTGTTTGGCTTCTTAGGATCTTACATCGCTTATGGTTTTGCAATTATCCTATTTACTCTTTTGATCAAATTGGCCATGTCGCCAATTACCTTTAAATCCTTTTTATCGCAAGCGAAAATGAAGGTATTGCGCCCAGAAATTGCTGAATTGGGAGAGAAATTTGCCAAAGACCCCATGAAAAAACAGCAAGAAACCATGAAGCTGTACAACAAAGCTGGAGTGAATCCAATGGCGGGTTGTATTCCAGCATTGATTCAAATGCCTTTCTTGATGGCTTCCTTTCAGTTTTTCCCTTCAGCTTTCGAATTACGTCAAAAAAGTTTCCTTTGGGCCGATGATTTATCTTCTTTTGATGAAGTTGTAAAATTACCTTTCCATATTCCATTATATGGAGATCATATTAGTTTATTCCCAATTTTGGCAGCGATTGCAATTTTCTTTTACATGAAAATGACTTCAGGTGACCAACAAATGGCAGCGCCTCAACAAGAAGGCATGCCTGATATGGCTAAAATGATGAAAATAATGATTTATGTTTCGCCATTAATGATGTTATTCTTTTTCAATAGTTATGGAGCAGGTTTGAGTTTGTATAACTTTATTTCCAATTTAGTTACTATTTTAATTATGTTGGTCATCAAAAGATATTTTATTGATGGCGATAAAATTCATGCTCAAATTCAAGAGAATAAGTTAAAAGAGCCTAAAAAACAAGGTAAGTTCCAACGAAAATTGCAAGAAGCAATGGAACAAGCCGAGGCTCAAAAAGCAGCGCAACAAAAGAAAAAATAAGCATTTTTAACTTTATATAAAAAAAAACTTCCGGTATAAGCGGAAGTTTTTTTTTTGAAATAAATCGTTGTTATAATTTAGGAAGAAATACTTTGTCCACAACGTGTATTACGCCATTAGAACACTGCACATCCGTAGCGATTATGTTCGATAGTCTGTTGTTAAAGTCTTTTACTTTGGCGCCACCAGCTAGTTGTACTGTAAATGATTGTGTTGCTAAGGTATTAACTACTTGTCCCTCTGTTAAACTAGCAGCAAGGATATTACCATTAACCACATGATATTGTAGTACTTTAGTCAAGTTTGCCGCTGAAACACCTGCAATTCCACCAGGAGCTAATTCTGAATTCAAGGCAGTGAATGCTGCGTTTGTAGGTGCAAAAACCGTAAATGGTCCTGTGCCTGATAAGATTCCTACAAAATTAGGTTGTCCTGCACCAGTGAGCGCTCCTACAAGAGAGGTGAAGTTGGCATTAGCAGTAGCATGAGTCACTATAGTTGGTAAATTAATGACCGCATCTACAACGTGAATGACACCGTTAGAGGCCATTACGTCCGCAGTGGTGACCTTAGCCACTCCATTTAATTTTACTCCCGAACTTAAATCTACATACATACTCATCGTGTTTGTTCCTGAAGTAGCACTTTTAGCCAAAGTTTTCACATAGCCTGTTTTGAGATCTGTCGATTTTACGGTACCACTTACCACATGATTTAGTAAAATTTGTGTAAGGACATCTTTAGGGACATCAGAAAGTGAAGCAAATTTGTTATCACTCAAAAATTTTGTAAAAGCTGCGTCTGTAGGAGCGAATACAGTAAAAGGGCCTGTTCCTTGTAAGGTTGCTGCTAATTCTGCTTTCCCTAACGCTTGTACTAAAATTTTTAAATTTGAGTTTTTGACTGCAAGTCCAGTAATGGTGTTGTCTACTGGAGTTGGATTGTCATCATCATTGTTACAAGAGGTCATCCAGCTTGCTAATGCTATGCACACAAAGGCAATTTTCAGGTGTGATACAATTTTCATAATTTTTTTGTTTAAATTGAACTTAGTTTATTTGTTGTTCAAAGATATTTGTAAATCATTAAACAAAATAAAATTTTATAGTATGATTAATAGTTGTTTAATTACAATAAATGCCTGATATGAAGTATGATGCTGATTTTTGTTTATTTTAATCGAATTTTTGTTAAACAAAAATTAGCTTTTGAGACCAAATCGGGATTTAGTACCTTTGAGGGCTTTGGTCACCGTTGGATGCAGCCTATTTACAAGCGAAAGCGTAAAAGAGGTGTGGCAAACTAAAAATTAATTTCTAGTGAATTGCAACACGTATTGGTACAATAATGAAATAGGTCACAAATAATATTTTTTATCATGATAAATAAAGGAATTTTTTTTGTTCTCATTTTGCATTTTTCTGGACTTTGGTCTCAATCCACTATCAACGCATTAGATAGCGAAGGCAAAAGAAATGGTCTGTGGAAAGGTCTATATGAGCCATCCAAACGAGTGCGCTATCAAGGTACTTTTGAACATGGAAAAGAAGTAGGGCTTTTCCAATATTATGATGATACTAAGGCTTCAGACATCATCGCTACACGAGAGTTCAATGAGAAAGACCATTCGGCATATACTATTTTTTATAATCAAAATAAGTTTAAGGTAAGTGAAGGCAAGGTGGTTAATAAACTTTTTGAAGGAGAATGGATCTATTATCACTTCAATTCAAAAGCGATAATGACCAAAGAATTGTATAAAAACGGAAAGTTATCGGGATTAAGAACGGTTTATTTTCCTGATGGTAAAGTAGCAGAAGAGACCCATTACGAAGACGGTTTTAAACACGGGAGTTGCAAAATTTATTCTGATAAAGGTATTGTTTTAGAAGAAACAGTTTATCAGAAAGGACAGTATAACGGACCAGCTATTTTTAGAGATGCTAATGGTTTTATTGCTTCCAAAGGAAATTTTGTTTTGGGTAAAAAAGAGGGTGTTTGGGAATTTTATGAAAAAGATAAGTTGGTTAAAAAGCGAAATATGAGCTATCCTGAAGGCCTTACCAAGGGTAAAAAGAATTAACTTTTGCTTAGATAATTTCTGTGCTAAATGTTTTGTAACTTTGCACCCTATTTTAAAAAAGGGTTTTGATGAAAAAGAGAGTGGTTGTTGGCTTGTCAGGAGGCGTAGATTCTAGTGTTGCTGCTTATTTGTTGCAACAAGAGGGATATGAGGTTATTGGGCTATTTATGAAAAATTGGCACGATGACTCAGTAACGATATCCAATGAATGCCCTTGGTTAGAAGATAGCAACGATGCTTTATTGGTAGCCGAAAAATTAGGAATTCCTTTCCAAACGGTTGATCTAAGTGAACAATATCAAGAAAAAATTGTGGATTACATGTTCAGTGAATATGAAAAAGGACGTACTCCAAACCCTGATGTATTGTGTAATCGCGAAATTAAATTTGCTGTTTTTTTAGAAATTGCATTGAGTTTAGGAGCAGATTATGTGGCTACTGGACATTATTGCCAAAAACGAACTACTGAAATAGAAGGGAAACCCTTGTATCACCTTATTGCAGGAGCTGATATTAACAAAGACCAATCGTACTTTTTATGTCAATTGTCGCAAGAACAGTTGGCTAAATCTTTGTTTCCAATTGGTGCATTAACGAAACCTCAGGTTCGTGAAATAGCGGCTGAAATGGAATTGGTAACTGCAGAGAAAAAAGATTCTCAAGGTTTATGTTTTATTGGTAAAGTACGTTTGCCAGAGTTTTTACAGCAAAAATTGCAACCCAAAGAAGGTCAAATTATTCAGATAGACAAAAATCATCCGATTTATACTTCAACAGATGAAGCTGAAACTTTAGCTTCTTTGTCTCATAAAATCATTTATACTCCAGAAATGGGCAAGGTAGTTGGAAAACACCAAGGGGCTCATTATTTTACAGTTGGACAACGAAAAGGACTTAACGTTGGCGGTACAACAGAACCTTTGTTTGTTATTGCTACTGACGTGGTGACTAATACAATTTACACGGGCTTATCTAGCAATCATCCAGGATTGTTTAGAAGAGGATTGTTTATTGATGCTTCTGAAACACATTGGATTCGTACCGATTTAGCCTTGTCAGTGGGTGAGTCTAAAGAAGTAATGGCGAGAATTCGTTACCGTCAGCCGTTGCAAAAAGCCACGTTGCATCAAGAAGAAAAAGGAATGTATGTGATTTTTGATGAACCACAATCCGCAATTACTGAAGGACAATTTGTGGCTTGGTACGAAGAGGACGAGTTGTTGGGTTCTGGTGTTATAGCTTAGTAGTAGTTATTAGTCTTTAGTTATTAGTGATTAGTCTCTGTAAAAGCTATTCAAAAAATATCTTCTGAAAAAGAGTTGGTGTCGTCTAGCCCCGATGGGAGGGAATATCCTTTTTATCCTTTTTCTGGATAAAAAGATAGGAAGGACAGCGGGACCAAACGTGATGAAATCCCAAATTTTGTGCTCCTAAAAACATTTAAAATTTTAATTCATAATGATTTTTTGAGTACATTTCGGCATGAAAAAA
Organism: Flavobacterium sp. TSSA_36; assembly: GCF_051547165.1. NCBI lineage: Bacteria > Pseudomonadati > Bacteroidota > Flavobacteriia > Flavobacteriales > Flavobacteriaceae > Flavobacterium > Flavobacterium sp. TSSA_36. The sequence continues at coordinate 515,114 of NZ_JBPTTP010000002.1, read as the reverse complement.
ATAGTTTTTTTATTTTTCTTATTCCAATCTCTTTTGGTCTTTTCACAGCAAGATGCTTGGGTGTATTTTGGTGATAAAACCAATGTTCAGAACTATTTGGGTAATCCTCAATTGATGCTCTCACAGCGCGCTATTGATAGAAGAACGCGACAAAAAATTGCCTTGGACAGCAAGGATGTTCCGATTTCGGCTTCGTATATCAAAGCTGTAAAAGAGTCGGTTGGAATCACAGTCATGGGGCAATCAAAATGGCTAAATGCGTTGCATGTTCGCGGTACTCAAGCGGATATTACTTCTCTTAAAAATTTAGCTTTTGTTACTAAGATTAGCTTCGCAGATAAGACCTTAAATGCGACTGGAAAAACAATAACTGCGTCAAAATCACAGCAAATTCAAAAAAAATATAACACTGCAATTACGTATAATTATGGCACTTCAGCCAATCAAATTCAGATGTTGAATGGGCATTTATTGCATCAACAAAATTACACGGGTAGCGGTAAAATTATAGCGGTTTTAGATGCCGGATTTCCTGGGGTGGACACCCGATTGCCGTTTAAAAAATTGAGAGACAATAATCAGATTTTAGGGGGTTATAATTATGTGAATAGAAGTCCTAATTACTATACTGGAGATAATCATGGTACGTTAGTGCTTTCTACGATGGGCGGGAATCAAGACCAAGCCTTGATAGGAACGGCTCCTGATGCGTCTTATTACCTTTTTGTTACTGAGAATGATGCTTCTGAAAATCCTATTGAGGAAACGCTTTGGGTAGAAGCTGCAGAGAAGGCAGACAGTTTGGGTGCGGATATTATCAATAGTTCGTTGGGGTATTTTGATTTTGATAATTCGAAATACAACTATACTTATGCCGATATGAATGGCACCACAACGTTTATTAGTCAAGGAGCTGAGATTGCTTTTAGTCGAGGAATGCTTGTAGTGGCTTCAGCTGGAAATTCTGGGAACTCGACTAATCCCAATATTGCTGCTCCAGCAGATGCGGTTTCTGTTCTTACGATTGGAGCAGTAACAGCCAGTAAGTCCAGAGCTTCTTTTAGTTCAATTGGGCCATCTTTTGATGGTAGGGTAAAGCCAGAAGTGATGGCGCAAGGACAAGCTTCTGTAGTTTCGGATGAATTTGGAAATATTGGTACAGCCAATGGAACCTCTTTTTCGAGCCCAATTTTGGCTGGGATGGTGGCGTGCTTATGGCAAGCTCTGCCCGATAAAACCAACAAAGAAATTAGAGATTTGATTATTCAATCTTCGGATAAATATACGACCCCAACGCCACAACTAGGCTATGGGATTCCGGATTTTAGTGCGGCTGTAAATAAAGGACTTCTAGCGACAATAAACAATCAGAATGCTTCATTTTCGTTGTATCCCAATCCTGCTAAAGGAACAGTTTATGTGACTTTACCTTCGACAGTAGACGAGGTGCAGCTTACTATTTATTCTTTATTGGGACAAAAAATAATGGAGGTCCCTTTTACAAATTCAACACCTTCTTTTTCTGTAGAAACCTTGTGGAAAGGCGTATACTTGTACACTATTCAGGGGAAAAGCTTTTCTGCTCAAGGAAAAATCATCAAATATTAATTTACAATGCAATGAATTCAATTATAAAGCTTTTTGGCATTCAATATCCAATCATTCAAGGAGGAATGATTTGGAACAGTGGTTATAAATTGGCAAGTGCCGTTAGCAATGCGGGAGGATTAGGTGTCATTGGTGCTGGTTCTATGTATCCTGACGTACTTAGGGAGCACATTCAAAAATGTAAAAAAGCGACTAATAAGCCTTTTGGCGTGAATGTTCCCATGTTATATCCGAATGTGGAAGAAATAATGAATATTATTGTTGAAGAAGGCGTCAAAATCGTTTTTACTTCAGCAGGAAATCCCAAAAATTGGACTGCTTTCTTGAAAGAAAAAGGAATTACGGTAGTACATGTGGTGAGTAGTTCAGTATTTGCTTTGAAAGCACAAGAAGCAGGAGTAGATGCTGTTGTTGCCGAAGGTTTTGAAGCAGGTGGACACAATGGTCGAGAGGAAACTACAACATTGACTTTGATTCCAATGGTCAAGCAAAAGATAAATATTCCCTTGATTGCTGCTGGCGGAATTGCCACAGGAAGAGGAATGCTTGCGGCAATGGCTTTAGGTGCCGATGGTGTGCAGGTGGGAAGTCGTTTTGCAGCTTCGGTAGAATCATCAGCTCACGATAATTTCAAAGAAGTAATTGTCAATATAAAAGAAGGGGATACTCAATTAACATTAAAAGAATTAGCGCCTGTTCGATTGGTGAAAAATAAGTTTTACAATGACGTGCAGGAATTGTATGCAAAATGCCCTACCAAAGAAGATTTAGTGGCATTGCTTGGTAGAGCCAGAGCCAAACGCGGGATGTTTGAAGGTGATTTGGTCGAGGGCGAATTAGAAATTGGTCAGATTGCGGGATTAATTACCGAAATTCAACCTGTAAAAGAAATAATAGATACTATGATAGCCGAGTTCAAGCAAGCCCAAATTGAAATCGGACAACTCCAATTTTAACTCCAACCCCAAACGCCTCCCCATGTCAAAACCTACTATTTTATTTTTGTCTTTTGTCCTGTTTTTTTGTTTTCAGCTGTCGAATGCTCAAACCTATAAGTTTCAAACTTCTGGTTATAGTGTTTTGCAGAAAAATGAGAAGGGAAAATGGGGAGATTGGTCCGAATTGGATTTAATCAATATCCCAATAACTTTAGATACTTCTAAACATCGAATTGTGGTGTATACCCCAATGCTTCAATTGTATAACATTCTTTCATATGCAGAAATTGAAGAAAACAAAACTGATATCATCTACTCTTTTGAATGTAAAGACGAGAATGGCGATGCCTGCACTTTGATGATTATTACTCGTAAACAACAAGGCAATCGCAAGCAGTTGTACATCAACTATGAGAATAGGATTTATTTGTATAATATTTAGTTTTTAGTCCATAGTTATTAGTGAATAGTAATTAGCTTAGAAACCTCAAACCATAAACCACAAACCAAAAACTATAAACCAAAAACCTTTACCCTTTCTCAATATCTTTTATAAACTCATCATATTCGAGATAGAAAAGTTCTAAGGCATTCATTTTTTCGAAGAAAAAGTCAAAAATGTACTCCCAGTGGTTGCGATTACTCATACTATACCCATTTTTTTCAACCCATATGCGGCTGATGGTTTTGCCATTTTCTAAAGTGAAGTCTTTTTCAAAAACCAAATCTTTGATGAATTCATCTTCCAAAATACCTTTCAAAGCTTCAAGTTTTTCGAAATATTGAGAACGTAAGTCATCATTTCGGTGCTCGATATCAATAAGTACTTGGGCTTTTTTATTATCTGCAAAAAATTTAAAAGAGAAATCTTTAATTTTTGTATCATACAATACCCATTTTCTTGGGTATTTCTCGGCGAAGGCCACCCAAAAATCGTGTTTTAACCTTTGATTTTCTGCTTTGCTGTACATTTGAATTGAATTTAGAAAGTTTGGTTTGTATTCCAAACAAAACTATAGTATATTTATTGGAATGCTTGCAAAAATAAGTTTTACCTATGAATTTTCAAGATTTTCAGCAATATATCCCTCAAATACTTGAGGCTCCGCTTCCTGCTTTTGCTTCACATATAAAAATGGCACCAAAAGAACGAATCGAATCGTTGAAAGCGTTTAGTTATGCAGATAAAAATCCACGAAAAGCAGCGGTTTTGATGTTGTTGTACCCAAAACAAGAGCAAACGCATTTGGTATTGATTGAAAGAAATTCCTATGAAGGCGTGCATTCGGCTCAAATTGCTTTTCCCGGAGGTAAGTTTGAAAATGAAGATGTGGAATACGAAACTACAGCTTTGAGAGAATCCGAAGAAGAAATTGGAATTTCGCGGGAGCAAATAAAAGTAATCAGACCTTTTTCTCCTTTGTATATTCCGCCTAGTAATTTTTTAGTGCATCCCTATTTAGGAATTGCAAACGAGACCCTGCATTTTGTTTTAGAACCGAAAGAGGTGGCGAGTATAATCGAATTACCATTGTCTGATTTTTTGAGTGATGCGCTTTTACATGAGACGAAACTGACGACTTCTTATGCTACTAATATTGCAATTCCAGCATTCAAAATCAATGACCATATAGTTTGGGGAGCTACAGCTATGATGTTGAGTGAGTTAAAAGAGGTTTTGTGTTTTGTGCTTAAAAAATCATAAATAAGCGCTGTTTTTCTTGATTTATTGTAAATTTATTGCAAGTTTAGCGTTTTCTAAACGTTAAGAAAATATGTCGTATCTTTGCACTCCAATTTCAAAAAAGAATTATTATGGGATTATTTAAAAGGAATCCTTTTGGTCATATCCTTTTTATAAAGAAATGGTTAATCCGAATTTTTGGTGTTATTACCCACAGAAGGTATCGTGGTTTCAACGAATTACAAATTGAGGGTTCAGAAATTATTCGAAATTTACCAGATACTAATGTGTTGTTTATTTCCAATCATCAAACTTATTTTGCTGATGTTGTAGCTATGTTTCATGTGTTTAACGCGAGTTTAAGCGGAAGAGACGATACCATCAAAAACGTTTGTTATTTGTGGCAACCCAAAATGAATATATACTATGTTGCGGCTAAAGAAACAATGCATGCTGGTCTTTTGCCAAGGATTTTAGCCTATGTAGGTGCGATAACAGTAGAAAGAACTTGGCGTTCCAAAGGGAAAGATGTTACCGAAAAAAGAGAAGTAAATCCTAATGATACCGAAAATATCAAGATAGCTTTGGCAGATGGTTGGGTGATAACGTTTCCTCAAGGTACAACAAAATCATTTAAACCCGTTCGTAAAGGAACCGCACATATTATCAAAGAACACAAGCCTATTGTGGTTCCAATCGTAATTGATGGCTTTAGACGTTCTTTTGATAAAAAGGGCTTACGATTAAAAAAGAAAGGAATCTTACAGTCGTTTATCATTAAAGAACCTTTAGAGATTGATTATGATAACGAAACCATAGAAGAGATTGTAGAAAAAGTAGAATACGCAATCGAGCAGCATCCTTCCTTTTTGAAAGTTATTCCAGCCGAAGAATTGGAAGCACAAAAAGAACTCGATAAAATGCGAAAATGGGAATATTAATATAAAAAAGCGGTCAAAATTTTGACCGCTTTTTTTATAAATCTATTTTCTTTAATTCTTTGTAATTGTCCAATAAACGTTTAAGTAATCTACCATAAATCAGACGATAGAATAACCAAAATATTCCTAATATCAATGCGATAAATACTACCAAGATTGAGAAAGTAATAATCATCACGGTATAATTGCTGCCTATTTTATCAGTGAGTACAACTGTTTCTGGATTGTATTTAAAGGCAATATAAAAACCAATAAATAGCGATAGTACTAATTGTCCAAGGTTGTAATAGACGTAGTAGTTTACAGTCTTTCTGGTCTTAATAATGTCACGCATCAGTTGTTTAGTAGAGGCCGTGGTCGAAATTATCTTGTAGTTTTTGTAGAAAAGATAAATGAATGTAAAAATTATGAGGTAGCTGGCGTAATTGTATATGTCGAAATATACAGATAGTTCCTCGTGTTTCATTTTTTTGAAATAATCATCTATGTTGACACCAATAGATAAAACAGACCACAAAATCAATTCCAAAACACTCAATATCAGTATCCACTTCACAATCGAAGAAGATTTTTTATGAATCATCTTGTAAATGTCCTTTTCGGTCACCTGTTCAAAAGAAGCTTCGTTCTTTTGCCAATCTTTTTTTAACAAATCCAGTTCTTTCATTAGGCTAATGGATTTAGTATTTTTTTCAATTTCCCCTTAATTCTGTTCATTTTAACTCTTGCATTGACCTCGCTAATCCCTAATGTTTCGGATATTTCGGTGTAATCTTTGTCTTCTAAATACATAAAAATCAAAGCTTTCTCAATATCGTTTAATTGATAGACGGCTTGGTACATTAATTTTAATTGTTCTTCCTCTTCATAATCATATTCGACTTCAGGAGTATAATGTTGTCTGCCTTCAAATTCAGTTGTGGCCACCGAGCGTTTGTCTTTGCGATACAAGGTTATAGCCGTATTTAGCGCGACTCGATAGGCCCACGTAGAGAACTTACTGTCGCCTCTAAACTTGGGAAACGCTTTCCATAACTGAATGGTGATTTCTTGAAACAAATCCTTATGCGCGTCCTCACCAGAAGTATACAGCCTACAAATCTTGTGGATGATATTCTGGTTCGCTTGCAATTGCGAGACAAAGGAGTGTTCTAAAGTATCGGACATATAGTCATTAGTGGTTCAAAACTGATTTTTGTTACAAATAAAACTATTTTTTTTAAGGAGCACCACTTTTGGGAATACCAAGACGAGTCGTCCCGCTTTCCGTTACAATCTTTGTCGGCTGAACCCCAGCCCACAAAGGATTTTCACTGCAATCGGGGCTATTTTACACGTTTTGTTTTCACAAGAAATAAGACTTACAACGAATGCTGTTTAAAATAATTTACCATCAAATCAACATATTTACTATAGCCTTCCATTCCTTCTTTTTGTTGGTTCATTTTTAGGAAGTTGTCGTAAAAAACATGAAATCCTTTATCGATAAAAGTGTCATATTGTTTCCAGAAGGTTTCACTTTCCTTGAAGTTAGCTAGTACTCCAGGATGAATTGTTTTTAAAAAGAGTGCCACTTTCTTTTCATCTCGTGCTTGCCAATTTCGCAAACAATAGCGCAAAGCCAAACTGTATCCTGAATACTGAATGTAAGCATCTTTATTTTTTATCGAAGCCAAAAAACCAATGAAATTACACTCACTTTCACTGGCAAAACCTATTTGATGCGCCATTTCGTGATTAGCAGTCATCGGAAAACTATACAAAGGTCCCAAACCATTCACTTGGGCTTCATTGGTAAACGGATTCAAATAGCCACCAAATCCCATATACGTTAGCGGAATACTAAAAAGAGATTTCTTAATACTCAAATGGCTGTATCGAAACATCGAATGTTCACGAGCCAAGTTTTGGTATCCATTCGTATTCATTTGAAACAATTGCGATTTGGAATAAGGAACAACTACTTTACGATTTTTGTCTTTCATTAGTCCCAACTGAATCGCATTGGTTTTGGCAATTAGCTTTTGAGTAAATAAAGCTAAATCTGCATCCGAATATTCTCTTTCAATTTTCATTTTTTCATACAGCGGTTCTCGATAGTAATTGAGTCCCCAAAGCAAATGAAAAAGAAAATAAACTACAGATAAAAAACTTAAAATAGAAAGCGATATGGCTTTCCATTTTTGCTTCGATGATAAGTTTTGCGAGCTTTTATTTTTTTTGAGTAGCCAAAACCAACGAATCACCCAAATAATTAGCAAAGCATACAACACATCGCCCAGCGAAAAAGGAAGTTTGCCTAAACTGATTCTCAAACTATTCGAGATAAAGGCATAGAGGCCATTGCTGTACCATCGTTCGATGAATTCTGGAAAAAATCGGATGATTTTTAGTACTACAATCTGAAATACGAGGAATAACGGTAAAAGGTATTTTCTTTTCAAGGCTTGACTTTTGGCATAAAAATAAGGATTAAATCCGTCGTGCACTTTCTTTTTTTGTAAATTTGAACCTTAAAATACTTCACTATGGAAACTATTGCTGATAGAATTACAATTGACGATAGAATTTGCAACGGAAAACCTACCATCAGAAACAAGAGAATTACCGTTAATACTATTCTTGGGTTTTTGAGTTCTGGAGATTCTAGAGAAGAAATTTTGTTGCAATATCCAAGCCTCGAAAACGAAGATATTGATGCCTGTCTTAAATTTGCATCCGAATTAATGAACAGAAATTTTACTATTAAAGAGGTTGCCTAAATGCCAAAATTTTTAATAGACGTCAATCTGCCGTACCACCTTTCCATTTGGAATTCGGATAATTTTATTCATCAAAAGAATATAAACGATGAGTGGTTTGATGAACAAATTTGGGTATATGCAAAGGAAAACAACCTTACTATAATTACCAAAGATGTTGATTTTTCCAATAAAATGATGTTAAACAATCCTCCTCCAAAAGTAATTCATATCCGATTTGGGAATATGAAGATGAAAGATTTTCACGAGAACATTTGCAAAGTTTGGGATAGTGTTTTAGAAATGAACGCTACTCACAAATTAGTCAATGTTTTTAAAGATAGGATAGAAGGAATCGAATAAGTAATAATACAAACAATGAGTCAAGAAATAAGAAATTTAGAGCCTAAAGCACTTTGGAATCAATTTGCTGATTTGAATGCCGTACCACGTCCTTCTAAAAAAGAAGAGCAAGTGATTCAATTTATGAAAGATTTCGGGAATCGTTTGGGGTTGGAAACCTTTGAAGACGATATCCGAAATGTAATCATTCGCAAACCGGCTACTCCAGGAATGGAAAACCGCAAACCCATCGTGTTGCAAGGCCACTTGGATATGGTACACCAAAAAAATAACGATACCGTTTTTGATTTCGAAACTCAAGGTATTGAAATGTATGTTGATGGCGACTGGGTTCGTGCTAAAGGAACTACTTTGGGAGCCGATAACGGCTTGGGCGTAGCGGCTATTATGGCTGTTTTAGAAAGTACTGATATTCCACATCCTGTCATTGAAGCCTTGTTTACTATTGATGAAGAAACAGGAATGACAGGGGCGCTGAACCTACAAGGCGGTATTTTACAAGGTCAAATATTATTGAATTTAGATACCGAGGAAGATGACGAAATCGACATTGGATGCGCAGGTGGTATCGATGTAACCGCAACAGCCGAATACGACGAAGAGGATACTCCAGAAGGTTCTGTGGGTTATAGTATTACCGTAAAAGGGTTGCAAGGCGGCCATTCAGGTATGGATATTCACAAAGGGTTGGGGAATGCCAATAAAATAATGAACCGTTTGTTGTTTGATGGGTTTGATAACTTCGGATTACAAATTGCGTCAATTGCTGGAGGAAGTTTGCGTAATGCGATTCCGAGAGAAAGTGTAGCCAAGGTAATTATTGCCACAGTTTACGATGAAGCTTTTGTATTTGATATGCAACAAATCGTAAACGAGATTAAAGCGGAGTTCAAAACGACTGAGCCTAACTTAGAAATTGTTTTTGAAAAATTAACAGAGGTTCCTACCAAAGTGATGCCTTCTATAGCTCAGTTTTATTTTGTGCGTTCGATGTATACGGCTCACAACGGCGTGTATCGTATGAGTGCTGATTTTGACAATCTGGTAGAAACGTCTAACAATATTGCCAAAGTAATGGTAGGCGAAGGACAGTTAACCGTGCAATGCTTGACACGTTCTTCGGTAGAGTCTTCTAAAATGGATATGGCGAATGCGTTGCGTTCTGCCTTTGAATTGATGGGATGTGAGGTGGAATTTTCTGGAGCTTATCCGGGATGGACGCCTAATCCAAAATCTGAAATTTTGGAGGTGTTGGTTGGAATTTATGAAAAACAAAACAATGTAAAACCCAATGTAGTGGCTTGCCACGCAGGATTAGAGTGTGGAATTTTAGGCACCAATTATCCAGAAATGGATATGATTTCTTTTGGACCAACGATTCACGGAGCCCATTCTCCAGACGAAAGAGCAAATATTAGTTCCTCTCAAAAATTCTGGAAATTCTTCTTAGAAATTTTAGCAAGTATTCCTGTGAAATAATTAGTTTTTCAGTTACATAGTGTTCAGTGAATTGCTGAACACTATAAACTGATAACTGAATACTAATTTTAGTCCCTTTTGGGACTATTTTTTTTATCTCGTTTTTCTTCTTTCTTTTCCTTAGCCGTTTTTAGCGGCTCTTTTTTTGCTGTTTTTTTAGCATTTAGACTTTTTGCCATAATTACTTTCTTTTGTGAATTAAGTAAAGGTAGGTTATAATAATTTGTAAAGCTATTTTGTTAAAATCTAACTCATTTTGTGTTTTATGAGAGATTGATGTTTACAAACTATAATTCAAATTAATGCTCCAACGATAATTGGCTTCCATTTTACTATTGGCCAAGTGTTGATTAATAGGGAGCATAGCATTAATTCCAAGAGACAAATTGTTTTTTCCTATTTCAACTCCTAGTTTACTAAACAAAACGTCTCCAGCAGTATTAGGTAAATTCATACCATATTGTTTATTGGTGGCATAAACTTCTCCTGCAATTCCTAATTGAGGTACAAATTGCACAGTGTTGGTATCCAATAAGTAAAACAGCGTGCTACCGTAGTTGAACTGATTTCCAAATTGGTATTGCTTTTTGTTTGCTGTTTTTAGGGTATAATTGGCCATAGTATGCAATCCTAATTTTCCCTTTTTGAGGATGTATTCTGTAGCTAATAAAAAATCCCAACTCCCAGTTCCGACTTGAAAACTTTGGTTGATGTTTCCAGTATTGTTGGTTTCGTTAAACTTCCCAGTGGGCATTTTTACCCCACCTCCAAGCTGTAATTTATGAATCAAAAGAGTGCTGTCTTTGTGTGTTTTATAAATAGTGTACAAGCCCATTAGGGTGATGTCGCCTAAACCTTTGATGGTTTCGTTACCAGTGGTTCTTTCTCTGTTATGAAATTGGTAAGGGACTAGCAGCGAAAGTTGTAATTGCTCGGTAATGGGAATTTTGCTCCAAATTTGAAGCGTGTTAAAGTGTTCGTCTACCCAAGGCGAATTAGCAAATAGGCCGTCTTGGCTAGAATAACTTTGATAAAAATACCGAATTCCCACAAAATTAGAGTTCAGTATAGAACTGAAGCCCATACTTCCACCACTTGCTGAACAACCACAAGCATCACAAAAATCGTCATAGCTTTCTAAGTGCATTTTTTGAAAGGTAAATCTTGTAATTGGGTCTTCTGTCGTTGTGCTGAAACCTATATGTTGGCATAAAATAAGAAGTAATAAGAGTATTTTTTTCATTTTGACAAGTTGTTTTTATTTGTAATGATAATTTTTGATCCCTTTTAGAATTCCGAGAATCGTTTGTCAGTAAGGTATTCGTAATCGGTTAGTGTTTTCAAGAAGGCAATAAGTTGTTCTTTTTCTAGAACAGAAAGTACGATACCTATTTTTCCATTTTGTTTTAAAATAGGATCCAAAGTTGTTGAGTTTTCTACACCATTAGCATAATGATCTAAAACGGCTTCTAGTGTTCCAAAGCGTCCGTCGTGCATATAAGGAGCTGTTTTTTCGATGTTTCTTAAACTTGGTACTTTGAATTTGTATAAATCGGTGGCTAGTTCTGTCACTCGGTAACGTCCCACATCGTTTACTGCTGGATTTACGGGTAAGCCATTGTTTCTAAAGGAATGGTCGGTCATTAAATCTGTAGCGTGACAAGAGGCACATTTGGCATTAAAAACAGTATAACCTTCTTTTTCGGTTGTGCTTAGTGTGATGCCTCCTTCATTTCTTCTGAATTTATCAAATTTTGAATTGCTTGAGGTAACCATTACCATAAATTGTCCCAAGGCTTTTAGCATATTTTCAGAATTAATTAATCCGTCAGTGAAAGCGGATTTGAATAACTTCCGGTATTCAGGGTCATTTTTCATCATCGCAAGCGCTTTGTTGAAATCGCCATTCATTTCTATTGGACTGGTAAAAGGAATGATGGGTTGTAAGTCCAAATGATTGGTAGCACCATCATACATAAAGGTAGTTTGATAGGCTAAATTTTGAATGGAAGGCGTGTTTCGAGTGCCTACAGCGCCGTTTACTCCGTGACTTACGGTGTGTCCGTGATGGGTAAAAGCTGTTTCTTGTTCGTGACAAAAACCACAAGAAACGGTTCCGTCTGAAGCCAATCGGCCGTCATAGAATAATTTTTTTCCTAATTCAAATCCTTTTTCTGTCAACGGATTATTGGCAAAATTATAGGCAACAGGAGGAAAGTTAGAGGGGACTTTGAAGTCGATAGGTGCATTTTGATAGTCTTCGTCGTTGTCGTTGGAACAACTCAAAAGAATTGGAAAAATGAACAACAACAGGTGTTTTGCTTTCATTTGTATTGGTACATTTTGGTATTAAAAAAGGAATCGCGATAACTTGAGTTAGCGATTTTAGTTTGAATGTTTCCAAAGTATCCTAAATGTTGGTCTTCTAGCCCCGACAGAAGGGAAAAACCTTGTGAGCCGGGGTTCGGCTCACAAGTTTTGGAATGATGGCGGGAATCTTGCTGGCAAAAAATGCCTGATGATTCGCTCCTTGTTTTCAATAGATGGCGGCTTTCAATCGCTTTTTGTGAAGTGGATTAGTCGTTATGAACGTGATCTACTTTGAACATTTGGTTAACATTAGCGGTAATTAAGGCTAATTTTGAACCACTCATAATCATAGCGCCCATGCCGTTCATATTGTTGTCTGTCAATTTGATGGTGTTGGCTCCGTCTACCACTTTAGAAATATCTGTGATGATGTGTACTTGTGGGGTAATGTTGGTTCTCACTAATGCTTTGGTAGCTAAATCCAAAGTGATTTCAGTGTAGTTGTAATCGGTGCCTGTTTGTCCAGTGTGGATCATAAACGAAGTTGGAGTTGTTACTGTGCTTGAAGTAAAGGTACCTTCGAAAGCTAAGAATTTGTATCCTGCAGTCCAGCTCCACATCATTTTTGCTGCTTGTGCTTTGGCTAAGAAATCGCCTTGTCCTGTAGCACCAAGTTCCCATTGTGCTTTGTCTACTCCAATTCCGAATTTTACTTTGGTATAATTACCTGCTGGAATGTTTTTTAATTGAGCTTCTAAACTAGCTGGAGTAGCTTCGTCTATAATGAAGTAGCTTTCGCTTTTTGGGTAAGTGAACGATGTTCCGTCTTCTTTGGTCAACACAATGTTACTAACGATGTATTTTACTGTGCTGATTTTTAAGACTTCGTTGTTGGCAGTTGTATTCGCTTGTGAAGTTAGAATAAGGTCATTGGCTTTGAAAGCGTTATCAAATTCGAGTATTAAAGAACCTGTTCCAGTGATAGCTTCGTCGTTATCGTTAGAACAAGCTGTTATTGTAATTATTGCTGCTAAAGCTAAAGTTGCTTTTAAAATATATTTTTTCATGAGTTGGTTTTTTACTATTATGAATTCATTTGTTTTTTTTGCATGATTGTATTGAAAAAGAACTTGATATATGTTCCTTTTTGAAATGATTATAGTGCATTTTCGAATTTAAACGTGCGAAATCTTTCAGATGCAATCATTGCTTGACATTGTATTTTTCATACAAGTCAACGCCTTTCAATTGAGATTGAAATGGATTTTGAATAAGATTATAGTAAAAAGGAGGGAGGTCTGAAAGTTGAATTTGTTTTGGAAATGGTTTTTCCAGACGTATGAAAAACGTTCAACTTGGTTGTTGAAGTTGTCGGAGTGTTACTTGCGAATGCTGTAGGTGTTGAATGAATGAGGTAAACAAAATCTGCTTTTTCTTTCAGAATGTTTTCCATTTTTTTCTCATTCTCATCAAATTGTTTTAGGCTTTTTTGTAGTTCACAACGTCCGTTACAAGTATTGTTGACTAATTTTCGTTGTACACAAATGGTTTTGATGATTTGCTCTTGGTTGGCTTTAAATTGCGTATAAATAATCAAATTCCCAATTATTGGAAATAGAATTATTATCGATAAAAGCCAAATGCCAATTTTTTTCAACAGAAAACGAGATTAGTTTCAGGGCAAATGTAGGGGAACCTTTTTGGATTCAAAATATTTTCACCAAAAAAATTATCTTTTTTGAAGTAGTACTTCTATTAACAATAATTTCTTAATAAAACCATGCAGATAATGTTTTTTCTGATTTAAATTTAAGTATTTTTAACAATTGAAAAAAAAATAAGAAAAAATACCACTTCTTTTAATTCTAAAAAATGAATCAATATTCTGTAGTTATTGTTGATGACGAAATGATCAACATAGAAATTTTAAAGAAAATTATTACCACACATTGTTTGAAGCTACAAATTGTTGGAGTCGCAAAAACTATGGAAACTGCTTTGTTAGAAATTAATGCAAAAAAGCCAGATATTGTTTTTTTGGATATTAATATGCGTGATAGACAGATCTTTGAGGTCTTGGACCAGATAGAGCTTATTGATTTTCAGATTATTTTTGCTACCGCTTTTCCAGGTTATTTTTTTAAAGCAGCTACCTATAATCCTATCGATTTTATCATAAAACCTTTTAGTGAAATTGCAGTAAAAGATGCGGTTAAGAAGGCCACTAAAAAAATTAAAAAGACTCGAAAACTCAATGAATAATTTAGCGTTTCTTTAGTATTTTGTATTCTTCGTAACAGCCACTGATGGCGTCCATGATTTGTAAGTCATTGGCTGTTTGTATAAAAGATTCGGAATAGCTGCAACGTTTGAGTATCTCTGGGATTTCGTTTTTGTCAATTCCTAATAAAGTAGCAATCATTTCGCGATCATATTTTGATTCCAATGCTTTTCGTACAGTATCGTCTTTCTTTAATTCTTTGAGTCTTTTGAGTTCACGAGGTTTTTTTCCGAAGAAATTATAGAGCATATCAGCGGGATTAAAAATAGCTCCAAGTACTTTTCCAAAAGCATCTGGAGAATATTGTCCTCCTTCATACCCTTGTGTTAATCCTGAAATGCTGTATCTAAAGTTTTCCTTAATTGGAATTAATTTGGAATCGACTTCAAGGTATCCCGTAAGATTGAAAGGGCGAATAATAACCTCTTCAAGGGCAATTGCTTTTTCGGTAAGTCTGATTTTAGTGGTTTTGTTTTTTATCCAATCGTTTGTAACGCGCACTTTTAGTGATTGATATCCGAGAAGCGATACATGTAATGTATCACTAATAGAAACTTCAATTTCAAAATTTCCTTTGGTATCGGTTGTCGTTCCTTTTACTTTGTTGACATTGATAATATTGGCGTAGGATAAGGGTTGGTCGTTGCTATCATTAACGATAGTTCCCAAGACTTTTAAGGATGTATTGGTTTCTTGTGCGAAACCTATGGTAGTAAGTATTATAAAAAAGAAAACTACAAAATATCTCATATACGAATTTAAAGCTTTAAAAGTAGTAAATCGCAATTGAATATTTTGTAGTTTTCTAGGATATTTATAAGAAAATTAACAAAGCATTATTAGTCTCTTCTTGGTCTTCTTGGTCTAGGGCTGTCGCCAAAACTTTCAGATCTTCTTGGTGTTCTTTCAGATGTACCTTCTCTTCTTGGAGCGCTTCCTCTTTCGCTTCTGAATCCACCTTCTCTAGGAGCGGCGCTTCTTTCACTACGAAATCCACCTTCTCTTTTTGGTGCAAAGTTGCCTTCTCTTCTAGGTGCTGAACTTCTGCCTCCAAATCCACCAGAGCTTCTTCCGTTGTGGTCGCGTCTTCCGCCACCATCATTTTTAGAAATCTCGACATTGATTCGGCGTCCTTCTAATTGTACATTATTTAAAATGTCCATTACTTTATCAGTATGTTCAGCATCGGTATTAAAGAAAGAGAATCCTTCTTTTACATCTACTTTGAATACATCATCACGACCTAAGTCTAAGGTTTCTTTCAAGAAGTCTTTCAATGTCATCCAGTCAAAATTGTCTCTTGAACCGATGTTTACAAAGTAACGAGTTGCACCGCTATTGTTTCCTCTAGAAGCACCCTCTCTATCGTCACGTTCACGACGATCTGATCCAGAAGATTGACTTGACAAGTCTCTGTTCTTTTTATAGTAATTGATAAAACGATTAAATTCTACCGATACCATTTTCTTGATTAATTCTTCTTTGCTCAAGCCTTCTAAGACTTCATTGATTGCTGGAAGGTAATTGTCAATTTCGTGATCTACTTCTGTTTCTTTGATTTTATTAGCTAAGTGCAATAATTGAATTTCGCAGATTTCGATTCCAGAAGGAATTGTTTTTTCTTCAAACTTTTGTTTGATAATTCTTTCGATAGAAGAAATTTTACGCAATTCACTTTTGGTCACGATTACAATCGAGGTTCCTAATTTACCAGCGCGTCCGGTACGACCTGAACGGTGATTGTAAGTTTCGATTTCGTCAGGAAGTTGATAGTTTACTACGTGTGTAATGTTGTCAACGTCAATTCCACGTGCTGCAACATCGGTGGCTACTAGCATTTGGATTTGTCTTCCTCTAAACGATTTCATTACGCCATCACGTTGTGCTTGCGATAAATCTCCGTGTAAGGCAGCAGCGCTGTATCCGTCTTCTATTAATTTTTCAGCGACTTGTTGGGTATCTCTTTTGGTACGACAAAATACTACTGAGAAGATATCTGGATTCGCATCGGCTAAACGTTTCAAGGCTTCGTAACGATCTCTTGCGTTTACCAAATAAAATTCGTGTGATACCGTTGCAGAACCTGAGTTTTTAGTTCCTACTGTAATTTCAACAGGGCTACTCATGAATTGTTTTGCAATTCTTGCTACCTCTGCAGGCATAGTGGCTGAGAACAACCATGTGCTTTTTTCGTCAGGAGTGTCAGATAAAATAGAGCAAATGTCTTCATAGAATCCCATGTTTAGCATTTCGTCAGCTTCGTCAAGTACACAATAATCAATATTTTTGATGTTAACTAGCCCTCTATTGATCATGTCCTGCATTCTTCCTGGAGTTGCCACAATAATTTGTGCTCCTCTTTTGATTTCTCTGGCTTGCTCAGTAATACTAGCACCACCGTAAATCGCAACCACATTAATACCTTTTTCGTATTTTGCGTAGTTTTTTAGTTCGTTTGTAATCTGTAGGCAAAGTTCGCGTGTTGGCGATAAAACTAATGCTTGTGTATTTCTGTTGTCGGCATCAATTTTTTGGATTAGCGGAAAACCGAAAGCTGCCGTTTTCCCTGTCCCTGTTTGAGCCAACGCAACCATGTCTGTGTCTTTTTCCAATAATAGGGGAATCGCCTTTTCCTGTACCTCTGACGGATTTTCAAATCCTAGATCTAAAATCGCCTTCAGTAACGATTCATTCAATCCTAATTGTTCAAATTTGTTCATTATGTATTTTTAAAATAGGGTGCAAAATTAATGTTAATTTCTCAGATTAACTAATGCTATTTCAAGTTTTAATGAATTATTATGAATTGATAGTCAGAAAGTTATATTTTTTTGCAATTCAATTTTTCTTTTGAGAGGTATTTAAAGAGGCGAACTTTTGTTTTTAAGCGTTTAAAATGTACTGCTTTGATAGTTAAATTGTTGTCGATAAAAAGTTAATTAGAAGCTGTGTGGCTTTACCGCGGTGACTAATTTGGTTTTTTGTTTGTATTGAAAGTTCTGCAAATGTTTCCTGATGTCCTTTAGGTTGAAAAATGGGGTCGTATCCAAAACCTCCCGTTCCTATTTTGACAGTGGTGATGTTTCCTTTTGCAATTCCTGTAAATAGTTGTTGTTTTCCTTTAAAATTCAAGCAAATTACCGTTTTGAACTGTGCGTTTCTGTTGTTTTCGTTGTTTAAAAGATGCAGTACCTTGTTTATATTATCTTCTGAAGAACGTTGCTCCCCAGCATAACGCGCAGAAAAAACGCCAGGTTCGTTGTTTAAGGCTTCTATTTCAAGTCCCGTATCATCTGCAAAGCAATCATATCCATAGTTTTCGGTGATGTAATTTGCTTTCATAATAGCGTTTCCCTCGATACTGGCAGCCGTTTCTGGGATTTCCTCAAAGCAGCCAATGCTTTCGAGACTAACTATGGTAATGTTATTGGGTAACATACTTTGGATTTCTTTGATCTTGTTTTCGTTATTGGTGGCGAATACTATTTTCATCTCTTTCTATTTTAGTTTCAAAGATATTATTTTCTGGATGTAAATAAAGAAGTTCTTCGCTATCTAGATTTTAATCATTAAATGTTTTTATGATAGTAATCAAAAACATTAACTATGTTTATGTTTTTATATCTTCTAGTTTTGTATCAAATTTTAAAACCAAAAGAGATGAAACAATTTAGTATTTATTTAGGATTATTTTTTATGTTTTCTTTTTCTTCTATTCTTGCACAGGTAACTCCTGAAAGCGCGTTAGTTGCCTTAAAGGAAGGAAATAGCAGGTTTTTAGCAGGAAAGAGTATAAAACCTCACCAAGATGTGAGTAGAATTAAAGAATTAGCTTCTGGGCAAAAACCTTTTGCGGTTATTGTGGGCTGTTCCGATTCAAGAGTGCCTAGTGAAATTATTTTTGACCAAGGATTGGGCGATTTGTTTATTGTAAGAACAGCAGGACAAGTTTCGTCTTATGCTTCTTATGGTAGTATTGAGTTTGCTAATGCGGTTTTGGGAGCGAAATTAATTGTGGTTTTGGGACATACACAATGTGGTGCAGTAGCAGCAGCTTGCAAGTTGCCTGAAGTTCCAGGACATATAGTAACCTTAATCAATGCTATAAAACCAGCGGCAAAATTGGCCAAACATCAGCACGGTGACGAGATTGAAAATGCAGTAAAAATTAATGTCGCGATGCAAGTAGAGCAATTGAAAAATTTAGAACCCGTTTTAACCAAGTCTACCAAGGATAATAGTACGATGGTTGTTGGTGCCGTGTATGATTTGAAAACGGGTAAAGTGGAATTTCTTCCTGAAAATTATTTAGATAGTTTAAAAAGATAATTTTTAAGTTGCAGGATTTTTAGCAAAAAAACTGCATTTTTATTAAAGATGCAGTTTTTTGATTTTTTATTTGCTTCGTACAATCGCAGAAAAATAGTCGTTATGTATTTTTAAAATTGACTATATATTGCTATTTAATGGTGCAAGAATAATTAAGTTTTAATATTTCAATCTTACATAGACATGTTTAATCCCTTTTTTTTCAGAATCCCTTTCGTCTATTTCTAAAATTTCTGTCAACGATTTTAGCATCGGAGTGAGTTTGCTAAAGCCATAACTTCTTGGGTCGAATTCGGGTTTGTTTTTGACGATTAGATTTCCCACATCGCCCAAAAAAGCCCAGCCATCATCATCGCTTATGGCATCTATGGCATCTTCAATTAAGTCAATAGTAAGGTCGTCAATTTTGACGGTTTTTTCTTTTTCGGCCACTTTTTTAGTATCAGTAGAGGTAACCGAAACGGCTTTGGGTTTCTTCTTTTTGGTACCGCTTTCTAAAACTTCTATGAATACGAAACGATCGCAGGCAACGATAAAAGCATTAGGGGTTTTCTTTTCACCCATTCCTATTACTTTCATTCCGGATTCTCTAAGTCGAATAGCTAATCTAGTAAAATCGCTGTCACTTGAAACAATACAAAAGCCATCCACTTTATAGGAGTAAAGCAAATCCATAGCGTCTATAATTAGGGCCGAATCCGAGGAATTTTTGCCCGAAGTATAACTATATTGCTGAATAGGAGTAATGGCGTGTTCTAATAATACAGATTTCCAACCGTTGGCGTTGGGTTTTGTCCAATCGGCGTAGATTCTTTTGGTGGTTGGTGTGCCGTATTTGGTGATTTCTTCCATCATGCCTTTGATGTTGCTGTAAGGAACATTATCGGCGTCAATGAGTACGGCTATTTTTAATTCTATGGAGTTGTTTGACATTTTGTGAGGCTTATTGGGCCAAAGATACAAAGTTTATTAGAACGACTATGTCTAACGTTGATTCAAATGTTTGGCTGTTTTAAATACATTGCTTTTTTTAGTTGTAAGCGTAGGGGTAACAATCGATTCTTTTGGCTCTAGCTAAAAAGGGAGTTTTTTCAAAAATTTGGTTAGTGCATTAAAGAAAAACGGATTAACAAAGTGTTTTATGCTGCAAAGTGAACCATTATTCTTAATTATGCAGCTCTAAAAAGAGGATTATTTTAAGTAAAATAAAAGAATTTTGAATGTTTTTATAACTTTAAATATTTACTTTTGCGACTTGATAAAATGTGTTATTAAGTCATTATAGTATGGTAAAAGATTTATTCGAAAGAATTCAAAACAATAAAGGTCCTTTAGGAAAATGGGCTTCTCAGGCAGAAGGATATTTTGTTTTTCCAAAACTAGAGGGAGAGTTGGGACCAAGAATGCAATTTCAAGGAAAAAATATATTGAACTGGAGTTTGAACGACTATTTAGGTTTAGCCAATCATCCAGAAGTGCGTCAGGCAGATACCGATGCGGCTATTCAGTTTGGTGCAGCTTACCCAATGGGTGCCCGTATGATGAGTGGGCACACAAAATATCACGAGCAATTGGAGCAAGAATTAGCTGCTTTTGTGATGAAAGAATCGGCTTATTTGTTGAATTTTGGGTACCAAGGAATCATGTCTTGTATTGACGCCTTAGTTACTAGAAATGATGTAATTGTGTATGATGTAGATGCTCATGCATGTATAATAGATGGGGTTCGTTTGCATAGTGGTAAGCGATTTACTTATAAGCATAATGATATTGAGAGCATGGAAAAAAACCTAGCTCGTGCTACAAAGTTAGCTGAAACTACGGGTGGAGGAATTTTGTTCATCACCGAAGGTGTTTTTGGAATGCGTGGCCAACAAGGAAAATTAAAAGAAATTGTAGCCATGAAGGAAAAATACAATTTCCGCTTGTTAGTTGATGATGCACATGGTTTTGGAACGCTTGGAAAAACAGGTGCTGGAGCAGGTGAGGAGCAAGGATGTCAAGATGGAATTGATGTTTATTTTTCTACGTTTGCTAAATCTATGGCAAATATTGGTGCGTTTATAGCAGCAGATAAAGACATTATTGATTATTTGAAATACAACTTGCGTTCTCAAATGTTTGCAAAAGCATTGCCAATGATTCAAACGATTGGTTCTTTGAAACGTTTGCAATTGTTGCGTGAATCTTCTGCAATTAAAGATAAATTGTGGGTAAATGTAAATGCGTTACAAAACGGATTAAAAGAAAAAGGATTCAATATTGGTGATACTAACACTTGTATTACCCCTGTTTACTTAGAAGGAAGTATTCCAGAAGCGATGGTGATGGTAAACGACTTGAGAGAAAACTACGGTATTTTCTTGTCGATTGTAGTTTATCCAGTAATCCCGAAAGGTATTATTTTGTTGCGTATGATTCCTACGGCTTCGCATACTTTAGAAGATATTGCGGAAACTTTGGCAGCTTTCGAAGCAATTCGTGAGAAATTGGTTAACGGTACGTATAAAGAAATTGCAGCACGTACTACAGTAGATATGGAAGCTTAATTTTTTAAGGTTTTCACTTATATAGAAAATCCATTCGCTTTTTGGCGAATGGATTTTTTTTGTCAAAAAAAATATGTAGCAAGATGTTTTTGTTTTTTTTAACTAATCTATTGTTTAGACAAGAAATTCACCACGATTTACCATACACTCTATCTCTTTCACCACCTGATACACTCCATTCGTGAAAGGATAACTCAATGGGCTGAAACTCTATTCCGGTACATCCTGCTACTTCTATTTCATTTTTTAAATTTTCGGAGACAAAATAACCTCTGCCGCCTTCTACATTTTCTAAGGCAAAGAAATGTTCTTCTAAACTGCTTATCAATGCAATATTTTTAATAGTAAATTCATCCATTGGATTGAGTATTTTTAAAAAATCTTGAAAATCTTGAAAATTTTCAAATCTAATTTCTGTTAAATTTCTGTTTCCTTCCGAATCTCTTTTTTTATACCTATATTTTGAATTTCCATAATCAATAAACTCCATATCTATTTTGTATGGATTGATAATGTAATAATTTTTATACTCAATCCCTTTATGAAATATTGGGCATTCAAAAAACTGAAATCTATTCTCGCTATACTTCTCAAGAATGCTTTTTAGTTTGTTGCTCATTACGAATTTTAAGAAAAAACCCATCCCTCCTCCATCTAGTAAATCAGTAGTTTTAGCTTTAGGAAATAGTATAAGATTGGAAACAATAGGCGTATAATCAATTTTATTATATCCAATATTATCAATAAATGTAGGAGTCTCCCACACATCACAATGATGAATAACATCTTTTGTTTGGGGAAGATGTCCCATGATTTTTCTGTTTAGGCTTTCCTCTATTCTAAAATATCTCATATCTCAAAATTTAAATCGTTTAAATGTGTATTTGGATTGTTGATGATGACTGCTTTTACATCATTTATTATATCCAAGACTCTTAGATAAGTATCATTTGCAGACAAATTGGTTGGTATAGTTCCTAGCCTTTTCAAAATTTCTTTATTGTAATTGTCATGATTAGGTTGGTTTCTCCAAGTGGCAACAGGAATCCCATTTAGTGCACTGTCAATATGAAAACCTTGATTGGTTGTGGCTTTTGCGGCTTTTTGAATAGCAGGATGTTCAAGAATTTTTGATGCTCTAGCAATTATGTGGTGAGCTTGCCTAGTTACATCTCCTTTAGCAATGTCTAGAACGGCTCTAAATTTAGTACTGTTGTATGCTCCAAAATTAATAAAATTGTTAGCTCCTGTTACCAAATATTTTAGTCCATCGGAGCGCTTTGCAAATTTAATTCCCGAAGCAAACCATCCAGCAACAGGAACTGTTGAAGCAAAACTAAGTGATGCATTTAGTGCATCACCTTGGATGGTATAAATGACACCATTCTCCAAATCAGCTACTTCTCCATATACTGGTACTAATCCCACTATGTCAAGCATTACTTGAACGGTGTCAATGTAAGCTCTAGCAAAAACTTTTGTATAAGACCAATTAGGGTTTTCCTTTTTTAATACTGCACAATGTACCAAAAATAATCTCGAAAAGGTCAATGCTGTATTAATATCTGTAAAATTAAGTGAAGAGTCGGTGTCTACAGCAGTATAAAAATTACTGTCTAAACTTTTGCTGAAGTAATTGTTTTGATAGGCGTATGAAGTTACATTAAAAACCTCTGAAACTTTTGACTGATCTGTTATTTCGCTATCCTTAAACTCAATAATCATATCCTTCACAAAATTCTTACTATTCAAAGAAAAGTTGTTTTTAACAAAAAAATTCATAAAACTCATTTGATTCAAAGCAGATTGTTGTTTCAACCAATCTAAATCAATGTTTATCAAAGCATCTTTTACATTTGTTTTGATGGGGTCTTCAAATTCGTTATAACTCAAATAGTCAAATACAATTTTTTGTACCAAGGGATTAAGCTGTGAAAAATGATTACCGGCATTTTCCAAACTAGTAACAAATTGTTTTTGTAATCCATCATAAACTGGAATGGTAGTAATATAATTTGTTTGAACGCCAGCTGTACCAGTTGTTGAGCCTCCTCCTCCGTAATTTATTGCACCAGTATTATTTATTGCCCCAGCTGGTCCAAAACTTACGATACCACCGCCTCCACCTCCTGCTAAAAGGCAAACATCTACTGATGTGTATCCGCATATATCACCGTGGCAGTCATAAGGGATTTTTGAACAAGCCGAAACCACCTCGGTAATACAAAAAATTTCATATTCTTTCGTTTTAGATGTTTTGGTGTTTTTTGGATACTCAGACAAAATTGGTTGAACTTCTATATCCCCCTCAAAATAAATATGATTACGGAATGTTGTAGTTACAGTTTTTGGATTGTATTTAACTATTGCAGCTCTTACCTGTTGAAGACTATCAACTTCTATTACTAAATTATCAAAAGATTCTTTTTTAGTGTTTTTTGATATAATTAAAAAAGTATAACTTATTTTGTTGTTTACCTCTATAACTTTGGCAGGTAAATTAGAAAATGTAAAGTCATATTTTTCCTCTACAATGTTTTTTTTATTCTGAATAGTAGTGCTTTTTGAGGTTTCATTTTTGGATAATTTAGAAAATGCATTGTTAAAATTTTCACTAGAATACAATTCTTCAAATGGCTTATCATTTATAATAAGATTTTTATTGTCTTGTTGAATTGCATTTTCATACAAATCTCTCTCACAACTAGTAAAAAAGCTTACGAATGCTAAAAGTAGGATTGTGAGTTTCCTAAAATGTGAATGACTGTTTTGTTTGTTTGTTTGTTTGTTTGTTTGTTTGTTTGTTTGTTTGTTTGTTTTTCATAAAACTATTGGTTAAAGTTAATATGAGTAAAATTAGGAATTTATTTAATAAAAAAAATACCCACTTTTAGTGATATTTTGTAAATTAGTTTGATAATCAAAGGGTTAAATTTAGTGGGACAAAAAATCCATTCGTTTTTGGCGAATGGATTTTTTTATTTTCAACTGTTTTATGGCATCGAGTTCAGTAAAAGAGAAGCTTTGAGAAGCTCATGAAAAAGGCAAGGCGTTGTACAATTGCAGCTACAACACTTTCAAATATCAAAATTGACGATCTAAGCCCAATCTTTTTTCTTAAATTAGCCTTTCTTTTAATTAAATACAACTACAATGTTTCAAAAAGCGACACTTCTATTAGTTTTTTTATTTTTAGTTTCATGCAAAATGGAAACCAGTAACAATGAAAAAATGGCCTCTTGTAAATGGTTGGTTGGAAATTGGAAAAGTAAGTCCGATCAGGGTGTTTTAGAGGAAAATTGGAAATCATTAAATGATAGTACTTTACAAGGAACTTCTTTTTTTATAAAGGATAAAGATACCTTACATCATGAAGCAATGGTGTTGCAAGAAATAAAAAATGAATTAGTCTATAAAGCTACTATCAAAGGGGAGAATAACGATGAGGCTATTTCTTTTTTGCTTATTTCTATGAAAGAGAAGCACTTGGTTTTTGAAAATGCAAAACACGATTTCCCCCAAAAAATAAGTTATCAAGTGCTAAACGATAGTACTTTATCAGCTAAAATTTCTGGTGTACTTGATGGAAAGCCTGTAACGGAGACCTATACACTGCAAAAAGTAGAATAGTTTTGCTGTTTTTTGTTACTATTAGCCTCATTTATATGGGGCTATTCTATTTGAAGGAAGTTTTTTTTTGAAAATTAAACCCTTGTTGTTTTTTTTGATCTAAGAGTCATAAAAAATTGGTCATTGTCTATTTATTTTTATCTTTGCCTTTATTTTTATTTATTCTAAATAAATTAATTGTTTTATTCCATGAAAAAAATTGTATTTACACTCATTTCTATGGCCTCTTTTTGGGCCAATGCCCAACAAAAAAATAGTCTTTTGGATCCGGCTTTCTGGAAAACAGCTCCCGATGTAGCAGCAGTTCAGGCTGAAATGGAAAAAGGAAATAGTCCTTCGGAGCTAACTTCGACTGCATTTGACGCTACTACTCTTGCCATCAATTCTAATGCACCAGTTGCGACCATAAAATTTTTATTAGCACAAAGTGGCAATCCTATTACAAAACTCACTCATGATAATAGAATATATTTGCATTGGGCTGCCAACAAAGGTAATATTGAAATTGTTGATTATTTAATTGCTAAAGGTGCCGCTATTCATTTAGAAGATAGTAAAGGAGAAACGCCACTGACATTTGCAGCTTCTAATGGGCAAACGAACCCGCAACTTTACGAATCTTTCTTTAAAGCAGGAATTGATCCTAAGAAAAAGTACAAAGACGGTGTTACTCTTATGTTAAAGGCAATTCCAATGGATAACACCTTAGTGTTGAGTAATTATTTAACAACTAAAGGACTATCATTAAATGATGTAGACAACAATGGGCTGACTGCTTTTGATTATGCGGCTCGAACTGGGAATGTTGCCTTTTTAAAAACACTTTTAAGCAAAGGGGTAAAGCCTACTAATGGGGCCCTTTTAATGGCGGCTCAAGGCTCAAGAAGAGAAACTACAGCTTTGGCAACCTATCAATTTTTGATAGACGAATTAAAAATAGATCCCAAAACCAAAGGAAGATCTAATGAAACTGTTTTGCATGTTATAGCCAATAAACCCAATCAAAAAGAAATTATAAGCTATTTTTTAGCCAAAGGGCTTGATCCCAATGCGACCGATGTTGAGGGGAATACCGCACTAATGCTAGCGGCGTCCGGAAATGATCTAGCAGTAGTAGAACAATTAGCTTTGCTTACTAAAAACTGTAATGCACAAAATGTTAAAAAAGAAACGGCACTTACTTATGCGGTAAAATCAGGAACACCAGAGATTTTTAGTTTTCTAGTGAATAATCGTGGAGATCTCTCGGTTCTAGATAAAGATGATTTTAATCTAGGTTATTATTTGATACAATATTACAAGCCTCAATCTGGTGAACGAAGAGGTGCTGGAGTAGAAAATGGAACGAAAAAAGATCCTTTTGATGCTAAAATCGCAATTTTTAAAGAAAAAGGCTTCGATTTAGCTGCGCCACAAAAAGAGGGCAGTACGCTGTATCATTTTGCCGTAATCAAAAATGATTTAAATTTGCTTGAGAAATTGGCGAGTTTGAACATTAATGTTAATGCTAAAAATAAAGACGGTTTAACGGCCTTGCATAAAGCAGCAATGTTAGCCAAAGACGATGCAATTTTGAAATATTTATTGTCTATTGGCGCTCAAAAAGAGAGTAAAACCGATTTTGATGAAACAGCTTACACTCTTGCTAAAGAGAACGAATCATTAACTAAAAAGAAAACAGACGTTGAGTTTTTGAAATAATTCGATTTGTAGTTAGTATTTAGTTTCTAAAAAAATTATCACAAAATTTATAACTTATGTCCAACATGAAATCATTCTTAAAAATAAGTATCCTTATTCTAATCAGTTTATTATCTTTTCAAGCCTCTGCACAAACTAACAAATACAAATGCATGTTGCAAATGTCAAATTATATGGGCGAAGGAGCCTATGTGGTAGTCTCATTAATTGATCCAAAAGGGGCCTATGAAAAGACACTTTATGTGATGGGAGATGATAAAAAATGGTACAATACGTTAAAAGAATGGCACAAATATCAATCTAAGAAAAAAGAAAATATTAGCGCCAAAACAGGAGCGTCAGTTACGGGAGGCGATAGAAGTATGACCACAATTGAAATTGAAGAGGCTAAAATTAATAAAGGCTATAAATTAAGATTCGAAACGGCTGTTGAAGATAATAAATACTATGTTTCTGATGTGGAAATTCCTTTAACTACAGAAGGTTTAGCTGCAAAAACAGAAGGTAAAGGGTATATTCGTTACGTTAGATTTAATAAATTGTAAGACCATTTTACTTTCAAGAATTTAGTCAAATAAGTAGTATACAGGTACTGCTTATTTGGCTTCCTTTTTTATATTTTAAAACAATTTTTCAATTATAATTGCATACCAACAATGACTCTTTCCTTCTGGCGCTATGCCCATTTAACTTTAGCTTTGTTTTGTTCTTTGTTTTTGGTCCTAGCTGCTACAACGGGGGTTATTTTAGCAATTGATGCCATTCAAGAAAACAATCCAAGCTATAAATCATCGCATTTTGAAGAAATTACTGTAGCTAAAGCCATCGTTTCGCTGCGTAAAATTTATCCAGAAATAACTAGTCTAAGTATCACTCCTAATCATTATGTGTTGTTGCAAGGAATAGATCACGAAGGTCATGATGTCAATGCTTATGTAGCTCCCGAAACCGGGGAGATTTTGGGAAGTCCAAGTCCTAAAAGTGAATTTATACAATGGATTACAGCCTTACACCGTTCTTTGTTCTTGAAAGAAACTGGACGATTTATTATGGGTTTTATTTCCTTTTTATTAGCTCTAATTGCGATTTCGGGATTGGCCTTAGTATTGCAACGTCAAAAACATATTCGTAGTTTGTTTGCTACCATTCCCAAAGAAACATTTGCACAATATTATCATATCGTTTTAGGACGTATTTCATTGCTTCCTATACTTGTTATCGCAATTACAGGAACCTGTCTTACCCTAGAAAAATTTAATTTCTTTCTTGACAAAGCACCAGAGCAGCAACATTTACTTGCCAAACCATCACCTAGTACATCCGCTACTTCATTTTTTACAACAATCTTATTGTCGGAAGTTTCTAAGATTGATTTTCCTTTTTCTGATGATCCTGAAGAGTACTATATCGTGCAATTAAAAGATCGTGAAATTGAAGTAAATCAGGAATCTGGGGTAATAGTAACTGAAAAAAGAAGTACTAATAACACTGAATTTTATAACATAAATCTACAATTACATACAGGTAGCACTAGTATTTTATGGGCAATTATTTTGGCGCTCGCTAGTATCAACCTTTTGTTTTTTATATATTCTGGATTTGCAATGACACTCAAGCGAAGAGCAAATCGGATTCGAAATAGATTTAATGCAAAAGAGTGTGAAATAATTGTACTTGTAGGTTCAGAAAACGGAAGTACCTTGCGATTTGCAAATGCCATACAGCAACAACTCTTCGCTTTGGATAAAAAAGTTTTTGTTACGGAGATGAATAATTATACTCTTTTTCCAAAAGCAACTCATTTTCTCCTTTTTACAGCTACGCACGGATTAGGCGAGGCACCTTCAAATGCCAATAAATTCATGACTTTACTCAATAAAATTCCACAAAAACAGCTCGTCAATGTTTCAGTTGTTGGATTTGGTTCACAAGCGTATCCAGACTTTTGTGGTTTTGCTCAAGAGGTAGCAACTGCCTTAGAAAGTCAAAATTGGGCGAAACCTCTTTTAGATTTACATACCGTAAACGATAAAAATGCAGAAGAATTTGTGGCTTGGATACAAGCTTGGTCTGCGGTAACAAACCTTGCAGTGTCGACCACACCTTCACTTTATACTGCCATTCCAAAAGGATTGCAAACTATTAAAGTCATAGATAAAACGGAGGTTTCTCCTTCAGAAGAAACTTTTTTAATGACTTTTCAAACTCCTTGGAACGTCCACTATCAATCAGGAGATTTGTTAGCCATTTATCCTGCAAACGATGCCAAAGAACGTTTGTATTCTATTGGTAAAGTCAATCAAAAATTACAAGTAGTAGTCAAATTACATCCCTTTGGTTTGGGGTCTAATTTCTTAAATCAACTACAAGTTGGAGACAAAATTAAGGGCAAAATAATTCCAAATCCCACGTTTCATTTCCCTAAAAACCATTCTAAAGTTGCTTTAATATCCAATGGAACAGGAATCGCCCCCTTTTTAGGAATGATGCAAAGCAATACTTCAAAATCAGAAATCCATATATACTGCGGTTTTAAGCGAGAAACAAAAAGAGTCGCTAGTTATAAAAAACAAGCAGAAGAAATGATAGCCAAACGTCGCCTGCAAAGTTTCAATTTAGCCTTATCCAAAGCCTCAAATCCCGAGTATGTCACTCATTTAGTCACACGCGATGCCTTCTTTTTTAAAGATTTGTTACACAATAACGGAGTCATCATGATTTGTGGTTCCTTGGCCATGCAAAAAGATGTGGAGAAGGCACTCGATACCCTTTTGAGCGAATCCACAACAAAAGTTTCAGAATATAAACGCAAGGGACAAATTTTGACAGATTGTTATTGAAAATAAGAAAATCTATCTCAAATGAAGTGGTTAAGAAAAAAGCAATAAAAATCGCATTGTTAAGAAAGTAAGTTGAAAAAGGCTTTGAATAGTAATGACTTACTGATAAACAGAAAAATTATGGCAATTCTATTTAGAAACTCCTCAAAGGATGCTGCTAAAAAAAATTAGGAGCGGCAAACATTCTTCTGTATCAGGAAGCATCGTCCCGTTTTTCGCTACAATCTTTTTGCTCCGATGAAAAATCGGAGCAAAAAGGATTTCCACTACAACCGGGGCTATAAGGTTTGAATGGGTTTTTTTCGAAGTATTTTAAGAATTAAAACATCCAATCTTGCTCTTCAACTAAGACAGGGTATTCGCTTTTAAAAATATCCACCATGAATTCACTATTGAGTCACGAATTGAAACGTGCTTTACTGACACAAATTAGTACTATTGCTGGAATTCGTGACATTCAATTTCAGTTTCGATGCTTAGTGTCAATTGGTGTAATTGGTGGCCAGCTTTTTTAAAAGCGAATGCCTTTGTAAAAAAAAAACGGGACTTAGCCAAAATCAATATATTTGTTTGCAATACCCATCATTATGATAACTAAAAGACTTTTTATTTTTCTATTCCTTTGCAGCGTTTCGAGTTACAGTCAGGTGCTTCAAAAAAAAACCACATTACTAATGGGAGGGCGTTTTGATATTACTATCGTAGCCCAAGATACAACCACAGCCAAAGAAAATGTCAAAGTTGTGATTACCGAAATCACTCGTATCGAAAATTTAATTTCGGATTGGATCCCTTCGTCTCAAATTTCTCAAGTCAATCAAAATGCAGGAATACAACCCATAAAAGTAGATCGTGAAGTTTTTGATCTTACCCAAAGAGCCGTAAAATTCTCTAAAATAACTGGAGGCGCTTTTGATATCAGTTTTGCAGCTATGGATCGTATTTGGAAATTTGATGGTTCTATGTCCGAAATGCCCACCGCAGCAGCCATCCAAAAATCTGTCGAAAAAGTGGGCTATCAAAACATTATTTTGGATAGTCTACAGTCAACCATTTTTCTAAAAACGAAAGGAATGAAGATTGGTTTCGGAGCCTTAGGCGAAGGTTATGCTACAGACAAATGTCGGATGATGATGCTACAAAAAGGAATACAAGCGGGGATTATCAACGCTTCCGGTGATATGAGTGTTTGGGGAAAGCAGCCAAACGGAAAACCTTGGAACATTGGTATTACTAATCCTTTTTATCCTGATCGAATGATGGCAATCGTCCCCCTAGGTCAAGAAGCAGTTACGACCTCCGGTAGTTATGAAAAATTTGTGGTTTTAGGCGGAAAGCGGTATTCGCATATCATCAATCCAATGACAGGATATCCAGCTGTAGGATTGTGTAGCGTGACTATCTTTGGTCCAAATGCGGAAACGGCTAATGCATTGAGTACTTCGTTGATGGTTTTGGGCCAAAAAGAAGGACTACGTTTACTAGATACATTACCTGAGTATAGTGGTATTTTAATTACGGAGAAAGGTGCCGTAATTTACTCTAAAAATTTCTCAAAAAAGAGAATCCGTCGTTCGCTTAAGCCTTAATTGCTAAAAGTATAGACTGTTTTTGTTTTCTACTTCATGTTATTTTATGTCCTGATTTTACTTTTTAGATACTTCTATCGTTTGATTTTAGCAATTTATCATCTTGTTTTGTTGTTTATCATACTGGTAGTCAGTGTTTTGAACATTACATCTTATTTTATTGGTATTTAATCTAAATAAGCTTTGTCATTTAAAAAGAGGGTTTTATATTTGCATTATTATTTTTAATTATTCCAAATAAAAAAATGAAATATATAGTAATCCCTAGTTTATTGTTCACTTTCTTGCTAAGTAATGCACAAGAAAAATCACAAGCCGTTGCCAGTATAGAGGTTCAAAAACCTACTCTTGAATCGTTCGAGTATCATATGGATACCGATACCACTAAAAATAAGAAAGGTGGTGTTTTGAATGAAGTTATTGTAAAAGCACACAAACAAAGACAACCAGTTTCAGCCATACGTTCAGGCATAAAGCCAATGGATAATCCACAGACCGTACAAGTTATTGGAGCTGAAATTATCGAACAACAACAAGCGATACGTTTGAGTGACGTGATTAAAAATGCTAACGGGGTTTATGTAGGATCAGCTCGTGGTGGTGCTCAAGAATCTTTTTGGTCTAGAGGCTATGACATGACGGCTAATAACATGTTCAAAAATGGATTCCGTTACAACGGAGGATCTATTCCGGAAATTTCAGGGCTTGAAAAAGTGGAGTTTTTGAAGGGTGGTGCCGCTTTGTTGTACGGAAACGTTGCTCCCGGTGGAATTTTAAACATGATTACTAAAACACCAAAATTTAACTTCGGAGGAGAAGCTTCGATGCAATTTGGAAGTTACAATTACTACAAACCAGCTTTTGATGTGTATGGTCCTTTGAATCAGTCTATAGCATTTCGCTTTAATGGTTCCTATGAAAAATCAGAAAGTTTTAGAGATTTTGTAACCAATGATAGAATTTACTTCAATCCTTCTTTCTTGTTTTTACTTTCTGAAAAAACGCAAATTACCCTTCAAGGTGATTATTTAAGCGCGGATTGGACCCCAGATTTCGGTACAGGAATCATTGGAAAAGAAATTTTAGACTTACCTAGAAATCAATTTTTCGGGGCCAAATGGTCTAATGGTAATACAAAATCGGCTAGTGCCTCTGCTTTATTAGAGCATGATTTTAATAATAATTGGAAACTAAATTTCAATACTTCATTTCAAAATTACAATAGAACACAAAAGTCTACCGCTCAAATTTCTGGTTTAGATACCTACCCAATCCGTGGAACATGGAATAGAGGTTTAGTTCAAAACAAAAATTTAGAAAAAATATTTGGTGATCAATTAAGTTTGCAGGGAGCATTTTATACCGGGAAAGTAAAGCATCAAATTTTTACAGGCGCAGATTATGAATATGCTGTTGCAGATAATTACACTTATGCTTTTAATGAGAAAGCAGTAGTGGTTAATGGGAAGTATGACCCTAGTTTATATGACACAATTAACCTTTTTTCTTTTGATCCCAACAACCAAAGAAATGATATTCCTAATGCAACCAATACTCAAATTGCGGTTACCGAAACTACTAGATTTGGTGGATTTGCTCAAGATTTAATATCGTTTACCGATAAAATTAAGTTGTTAGCAGGTATTCGTTGGTCTTGGCAAGAATCACAAGTAACCACTACTGATTTTACAAAAAAAACAGTAACAATAGGGACTAAAAATGTAAACAAAGCCTTCTCTCCTAAAGCAGGTTTAGTGTATCAACCTACCAAAACTACTTCTCTTTTTGCTAGTTATTCCAATTCGTTTACTCCTAACACCGGAACTACTGTAGATTTTAAACCATTAGATCCTTCTATTATTGATCAATATGAAGTAGGAATCAAAAAAGACTTTATGAAAGGTTTGATTACTACAAATGTTACAGCCTACATTATTGAAAACAATAACTTAGCCCAAACAGCAGCATTTGCAGCTGACGGTAAAACACCAAACGTAAATACAAATTTGAAAGAATTAGTAGGTGGAACCAAAGGAAAAGGTGTTGAGATTGACATTAATGCAAATCCAGTAAAAGGCTTAAACATTTTAGCAGGTTATAGCTTTAATGAAACAAAAATCACTAAAACTTCAGGTACAAGTGGAAGTTTAATCGAAGGTGATTTGTTAACTAGAACGCCAAAACATACGGCCAACTTTAGTGTTTTCTATAAAATTCCTGAAGGTTTTTTCAAAGGAGTTAATATAGGCGCCATGGCTAATTATATTGGAGATAGAGTAGGTGGATGGAATGATCGTTATGTGTGGACAGAAAATAAACCGGCGACTAATCCAAAAACCTATACCATTACTATTGAAGATAGAGATATTCCTTTAAAAGGGTATGCCACCTTAGATTTTTCTGTAGGATATGATTGGAAAAAAGTATCATTGTTATGCAAAGTTTCTAATGTTACAAACGAGTTAAATTATACTGTTCACGAAAATTATAGTGTAAACCCAATTGCACCCACACAAGTAATGGCAATCTTGAAATACAAGCTATAATCAATACATTTACAGCTAAAATTAGTAGTATGCCCACAGCAAGTCTGTGGGCATTTTTAGTATACAGCACCCCATAAATTTTGAATAGGGTAACTACTTTGCCAATTCATAAAATATAGTACATTTGATTGCGTTATCTCTCAATAAAATCATGGTCATTATGAAGCCCTTAAAAACGTTTTTTTTATTCGCATGCGGAATCGTCCCTTTTCTTCAGTATGGACAATATACAGATCAAATTAATTCGAATCGACCGGGCGAAACCATGTCAGCCTATGGCGTAGGAAAACATGTAATCCAAATGGAAACGGGCGTTTACGGCATTACTTCACATCATAATTTATTGAATTATGATGTGAATGGCTT
The DNA here is from genome assembly GCF_051547165.1 of Flavobacterium sp. TSSA_36. Lineage (NCBI taxonomy): Bacteria > Pseudomonadati > Bacteroidota > Flavobacteriia > Flavobacteriales > Flavobacteriaceae > Flavobacterium > Flavobacterium sp. TSSA_36. The sequence goes on along the minus strand of NZ_JBPTTP010000002.1, from coordinate 481,219 downwards.
TGGTTTAGATGCCACCCTCCGTTGGGGGGCTTTTTTAGAACGATTAGAAGTGATTGCCGACATTCAATATCAAAATGATCAATATGTTACTAATTTTAGTACGGTAAATCGAGCCAATCTAAGACAAACAATACTTGGAGCCAAATATTTAGTATATGATCCTTTTAAAAACTACGAAAAGAAAATCAATTTATACAGTTGGAAAGCCAATCAACGTTTTAATTGGAGGCAATTACTACCAGCTGTTTCTGTTTACGCGGGAGCTAATTTTGTTTTTTCAGGAAATCCCTATGCTTTCTCCCTCGAGTCTAGTATTTCTCCAAAAGCCATGTTGATTACTCAAAATCATCTTGGTGACGGTCGTTGGGTTTTTGTCACTAATATTATAGCCGATTATATAGGGACTGATTATCCAAGTTATGGTTACGTTGTGACTTTAACTAGAGGATTTAGTAAAAAATGGTCAGGATTTATTGAAAATCAAGGATATAATTCTGACTTTTATAGTGATATGATCGTTCGAGGTGGAGCCGCTTATTTACTCAATGATCATTTTCAAATCGATGCTTCTGTGAGTACAAATTTCAAAGATACTCCATCGTTCGTATATGGCGGATTTGGAATTTCATGGCGCTATGATGGATTTTACAAAAATGCACAAGCCAGCAATAATCCAGAAAAACAGTCTCGATCTAAGAAAAAAAAATCACAATTTGATTAATTTAATAGGCTTTGAAACGTATTCATGTATAACTCATATTTTGGATAAAAATTTGGTTACAAATGATATCAACTTTGCTAATTCGTGTCATTAAAACACGTTTTAATCCATGATTCATTAGTAAATTCTATCTAAAACTTTTTTTAATCTTTGAAAATCAGCGAATCAGCGGTAAAAAAAAGTTAGCCACGAATTACACCAATTGACACTAATTGTCATCGCAACTGAAATTGAATGTCACGAATTCCATCAAAAGTTATAATTCGTGCCATTAAAACACGCTTTAATTCCTGATTCATTAGTGAATTCTATCTTACACTTTTTTTAATCTTTAAAAATCAGCGAATCAGCGGTAAAAAAAAGTTAGCCACCAATTACACCAATTGACACTAATTGTCATCGCAACTGAAATTGAATGTCACGAATTCCATCAAAAGTTATAATTCGTGCCATTAAAACACGTTTTAATCCATGATTCATTAGTGAATTCATGGCAGAAATTTTTAAATGCGGAAGCCCTGATGGATTGTTTTTTTTCTGTATAAAAGTTGGCTATATTCGCACTTACATTTTTCACTATAAAATTCATGATTACAATACACGAGGCCAAAAGCAAAAAAGAAATTACGGAATTTATTACCTTTCCTTTTTCACTCTACAAAGACAATAAGTATTGGGTACCACCATTAATTTCCGATGAATTAGAAACCTTCGATAAAACAAAAAACCCTGCTTTTGAGAATGCTGAGGCCTATTTTTTTGTTGCCAAAAGAAATCAAAAGATCGTTGGAAGAATTGCTACGATTATCAATTGGGATGAAGTGAATAATCAACGCAAAAAAAAGGTCCGTTTTGGTTGGTTCGATGTTATTGACGATATCAATGTGACGCAAGCGTTACTTGAAAAAGTGTATGAACTTGGGCGTAAGAACAATTTAGAATATGTGGAAGGTCCTATGGGGTTTTCTAATCTAGACAAAGTGGGAGTCCTAACCGAGGGTTTTGAAGAAGTAGGCACTATGATTACTTGGTACAATCATCCTTACTATGCTCAACATTTTGAACAATTAGGTTATGTTACTGAAAAGGAATATGTAGAAAATAAATTTCCATTTTCGAATGTAAAACTTGAAACTTTTGATAAAGCTCAGGAGTTAATCAGGAAGCGATACCAATTAAAATCGATTAATTTCACCAAGACGCAAGAAGTACTTCCTTATGTGGATAGCATGTTTGATCTCTTCAATGAATCTTATGCCAAACTTTCTTCATTTGTAGCGATAACCGATATTCAGAAAGAATTTTTTAAAAAGAAATACATCAACTTCATCAACCCTGAGTACATCAAATATGTAGAGGATAAGAATGGTAAATTAGTGGCTTTTGCCATAGTAATGCCAAGTTTTTCTGAAGCCTTACAAAAAGCGAAAGGCAAATTGTTTCCTTTTGGGTTTTTGCATCTATTGAAGGCAAAGCGAAACAGCAAAGATGTACTTTTTTACTTAATTGGAGTACATCCTGACTATCAAAACAAAGGAGTTCACGCTATTATTTTTAAAGAGTATCACACTACTTTTACCCAAAAGGGAATTCAAAACTGCATCAGAACTCCTGAATTGGCAGATAATCTAGCCATTCAATTGTTATGGAAAAATTTTAATCCTACCATTTGTTGCCGTAGAAAAACGTTTAGAAAGTTACTGTAAACGTAGATACTTTTTTCGGGAATATTTAATTCTAGAGTGAGAAAAAAAAGAGTTTTTTTTGATTAAATGTAATTTAAAATATTGATTTTTAGGTCTTTATTAGATAAATTGTTTACTTTTATATGGAGTTAAATTCTGACTAAGACATTTTTTGACATAATATTTAAGTTATAAAATAATTCTAGAAAATATTTTGTTATTTAGTAGTAGAAACAAGATGTTTTCTGCAGCATTTTCAAATATAGCCTCCTTTTGGAGATAAAAATTGATAAATTTTACTGTATTGAAAGTTGGATTCCTAATCTAAAGTAAATAAGCACTAAAATTGCTTTAATTCATAATTTTAAAATTTTTGTAAAATAAATAAGTACTAGCATACTGTAAATAATTTAAAAAAGTCAAGTTATTTTATTAGATTCAATACATAGGTTGCTAATAAAAAATCAATACGCTCAATATGGTTCGTAAGTCAAAAAATTCAAATTCAGAAACCAAACTTAATGGTATTTTAGATTATCCTGTAGTAGGAATAGGTGCTTCTGCCGGAGGTTTAGAAGCGATTCAGGAATTTTTTAAGTTTTTACCCTCAGATATCAATGCTGCTTTTGTGGTAATTCAGCATTTGTCTCCGGATTACAAAAGCTTTATGAATGAATTACTCTCCAGAGTGACTAATATTCCAATAGTTGTGGTGAGCGATGCAACTCAAATTCAAATCAATCATATCTATCTTATTCCTCCCAAAACTACGATGACCATATTCAAAGGGTTTTTGTATTTGACAGAGTTAAGTTCGATTCGTACCTTTAATTTGCCCATAGATGTGTTCTTTAGGTCACTAGCCAAAGATCAAGAAAAAAATGCTATCGGAATAATCCTTTCAGGTACAGGAAGTGACGGTACGTTGGGGATTAAAGCGATCAAAGAAAATGGGGGTATAACCATGGCGCAAGATGATAAATCTGCAAAATTTGATGGAATGCCAAGAAGCTCCGTATCTACGGGTCTTGTAGATGTGGTTTTGCCTCCAAAGTTATTAGCAGATGAGCTGGTAAGTTATGTGCAGCATCCCTTTGTAAATAAAACCAAAAAAAATGAAAACTTTCTTGATTTGGAGTTAAGTCAATTAAAAAAAGTAATCCAAATTTTATATTCTAGTAAAAATGTAGATTTTTCGTCTTACAAAGAAAATACAATAATTAGAAGAATCGAGAAACGAATCAGTTTAAAACGATTTGATAGATTTGAGGATTATACCAGTTTTTTGACTAATAATCCTAATGAAATTGATATTTTATTTAATGAATTGCTCATTGGGGTGACGCGTTTTTTTAGGGATGAAGCCTATTTTAATAGCTTGAAAGAGAATGTAATTCCGAAAATAATTGAAAAATCAAGTGAACACAAAGAAATAAGAATTTGGATAACCGCTTGTTCCACCGGAGAGGAGGCTTATTCCATTGCCATATTATTTAGAGAATATTTGGATTTATTCGGATTAAATCGCAACATAAAAATATTTGCTACGGATATTGATTCAAGATCATTGACTTATGCTAGTACCGGATTTTATTTAGATAATATCATTTCTGATGTGTCGGCAGATCGACTTTCTAAGTATTTTGTTAGAAATGAAAATGGCTATCAAATTAGTGATAGTATCAGAAACATGTTGATTTTTGCAAAGCATAATTTGACCAATGATCCGCCTTTTTCAAAAATGGATTTGATAACTTGTCGTAATCTCTTAATTTATTTGAACAACGATATTCAGTTTAAGATTATTTCTATTTTCAATTTGTCAATTAGAGAAAATGGCTTTTTGTTTTTAGGATCAAGTGAATCTCTAGGGGCTGCAGCTGAAGGATTTAGTATTATTGACAGTAAATCCAAAATATTTCAAAAAAAAGTAAACATGAAACCGGGAAGCTTCAATTTTAGTAATCATTCGGTTAGTAACTCTGGTGAATTGTTGCATCTTACCACGAGCATAAAAAATCCTGTTTCAAGAAATAAATTTCTAGAAGATTTGTTTGATAAAATTATGGGCGATTACTTACCACCGTCAGTTATTATAGACAAACAATTTGAAATCGTTCATACTATCGGAAATGTAAATACTTTTTTGAGGATTCCGATAGGTCAAGTAAGTCTTAATTTGTTAAAAATGTTGCCGTTAGATCTCTCTCTTGCGGTAAGTAGTATCATAAGAAGAGCGGACAAAAATGATAATGATGTAGAGATTGTCATCGATAATATCGAATCTTCGGATCATAAGCATTCCTTAAAATTGACTTGCCGTAAGATAAAAAACAGAGGGAATGGGCTTTATTATTTCATGGTCGTATTTGAAGAGGATAGTAAGAAAGTGTCTTTAGCAAACAACGCAAAAGTTGAAAAAATTGACATAAACTTACAATTCAACGAACGCATTGATGAATTGGAAAAAGAACTTCAAATTAAAAGTGAAAGCCTACAAGCAACCGTAGAAGAGTTGGAAACTAGTAATGAAGAACTTCAGTCCTCAAATGAGGAATTAATTGCAGCAAATGAAGAATTACAAAGCACTAATGAGGAATTGCAATCCGTTAATGAGGAGCTATATACCGTTAATTCTGAGCATATTCGAAAAATTGACGAATTGATAGAAATGACAGCCGATTTTGAAAATTTATTGAAAAACACCAAGATTGGTCATTTGTATCTGGATACAAAACTCAATATTAGAAAGATAAATGAAGTGGCCGTTCAAATTACGAACATACTCGTTACTGATAATGGCAGACCTATAAATCATTTGTCCTTAAATAATTTATATAGCGGCTTTGTGGACGATATTCATGAAGTATCCGAAACGTTACAATCTATTGAGAAGGATATTGAAGATAAAAAAGGGAATTGGTATTTAATGCGAATTTTTCCTTACAGAACCACAATAAACGCAATTGAAGGAATCATTATCACCTTTATCGAAATCAATAAATTAAAGAATTCTCAAAAAGATTTTTCAATTATCAACAATCGCTTAGAGCGTTCACTTGAAATGGGAGAAATGTCCTGGTGGGAGTGGGATTTACCAAATAATATCGTCTTAACAGGGAGCGGTAAACATGAAATGCTCGGATTTACTTCGGCAGAAATTGGGGAAGGGTATGAGGGCTGGACCAAACTTTTACACCCCGATGATTTAAATAACGTAATGAAAGCCATGGAAAATCTCATCAAAGGGGTTTCTAAAATTTATTTTGTTGAATATAGAATTTTGCATAAAAAAGGACATTATATTCATTATCGAGATAAAGGAACTATTGTTTCTCGTGATAAACTAGGAAATCCTGTAAAAATAGCTGGAATCGTGATGAAAGTAGATTTTGAATAAATCAAAATTTTAATCCGTAGTAGGCATTGTTCCTACTAAGCATAGGATATTCAATCCTGCTACGGTGATACAAGGAAGCCACTGTTATAAGTTTTATGTTTCTTGTTTTTTAATGAAATTTATTAAAAATAAATTGACATAATTATCGTAGTCCTATTCGTATGAACATGTATTTTTTTCTTTGTTTCATTTTTGGGTTTTAAAAAAATAATAATCTTTTAAAAATTTTGATAGTGCAAATGCATGATGTTTATTCCGAAATAAAGCAATAAAAACGATGTAACTATCTGTTTTTTAGTTAGTTTTGAATAGTATGGATTCGGATTTCCTTTTTTAGTACCAACTTCAAATTAAATTTTTACACCAGATAGGCTATGGATAAAAATGCAAAAATACTAAGAACGAATGCTAAAATATCTTTGTTAGAAAATGAAATTTTGTATGAAAACACTTCTGGTAAAGATCTGAAATCTTTAATTGAAGAGCTATCTACTTATCAAATTGAGTTAGAACATCAGAATCAAGAATTATTAGCTTCACAAGAAAAATTATTACTTGTAAGTGACACTTATATTGATTTATTTGAAAATGCACCTATTGGTTATATTATTGTTGATACCGAAAATGGTATCAATAAAATTAACAAAACCGCTTATAAATTGCTGTATGAAGGAAATGATACAATATATTGTTCAAAATTTACACAACTCATACACCCTGACGATCAATCTGAGTACTATTTGTATTTTAAAAGTTTAATTAAAGGAACTCCTAAAGAATATTGTGATTTGAGGTTGTTTACTAATAATCATAAAACTTATTTTTACGCCCGAATTTGTGGCAATAGACAAATTGATTCTACTGAGCAAAATGCCGAATTTAGATTGGCAATTTCTGATATTTCTACTGAAAAAGAGCTGGAATTAAACCTCATAAAAGCCAAAGAAAAGGCTGAAGAGAATGATAATTTAAAATCCGTTTTTCTAGCCAATATGAGCCACGAAATTCGCACACCCATGAATGGAATAATTGGCTTTACAGATCTGTTAAAAGATCCTTATCTGTCCTCTGAAACAAGAAATTCATATTTAGAAATTATTGAAAATAGTGGCAACAGGCTTTTGGATCTAATAAATGAACTTATTGAAATTTCAAAGATAGAAGCGGGGCAAATGCAAGCTAATTTAATCCCAACTAACATCACAAGTTTATTAGATGAACTTCACAAATTCTTTACACCTGAAGCACATAAAAAAAATATAACTCTAATTATAGAGAACCATTTGAAAAAATCAGAAGCTAAGTTGTTAACTGACAAAGACAAGCTTTATGCGATTCTTGTGAATTTAACGAAAAATTCTCTAAAATATTCCAATGCCGGAACTATAAAAATTGGGGTTTATAAATCCGGGCCAAATTTAAAATTTTATGTAAAAGATACAGGGATAGGTATTCCGAAGGAAAAGAAACATATTATTTTTCAGCGATTTAGACAAGTAGAAGAGACAGCTTTCCATGAAGGAACGGGATTGGGATTATGCATTGCAAAAGCGTTAGTAGAATTGTTAGGTGGAACCATTGGGTTCATGTCGCTCTGTAAAAAAGGATCAACGTTTTATTTTACAATTCCCAATAAAAAAATCGAAATTAAAAAAGTAGTCAGTATCAAAAATAATGACAATGCACCCTATCTGGAGAATTACGAAATTGTAATTGCTGAAGATGATCATTATTCAAGAATGCTAATTGATGAATTATTAAGGCAAAGTAAAGCCAAGACCTATCTCGTTGAAAACGGTGTAGAATTGATGAGTTTATTGGAGAAAGTTAATCCAAATCTCATACTATTAGATATCAATATGCCTTTTAAAAATGGCTATGAATGTATAGAGGAAATTAGGAAAATAGGCATCAAGACTAAAATCATTGCAGTAACAGCCTATGCTTTAAACGAAGAAAAAGAAAAAATTCTTGGATTAGGTTGTGATGGTTATCTCGCAAAACCATTCAAAAAGCAAGAATTGCTCAGTGAAATAGAGAAGCAAATCTAGTCCCTTTTTAGAACTTCTTTGATGAAAAAAGTCTTAATATAAAGTACTTTAATCATGACTTATCGATCCAATCTTCTATTAATTTTTGAAAAGCTATCTTTTAAAATATTGATATACAATTCTCTACTCTGAATTAAAATTCTTTTTTATAAATCAGTTAAAACTTCTACTCCTAGTACTGCGCTTTCCCGCGGTAAGAATAATTTTGTCTGATCGGATTTTTTTTTGCACATACAATTTGATTGTACTCGATAAGATCGATGCTATTTTTCGTTATTAAAAGGCTTTTATTTTGTTTCAATGTATAGATAATCAATTTGTTATGTATTTGATATCGATTTCGTTAAAAAGTGTTATAATTTTATTAAATAAGCAAACCTTATTCGATTATAGTAAATTTTAATTAAGATTCTTTGTTGTGCCGCTACTTCCTGCTTATTTTTGCCTCAGAAATAAAAACAAAATTTTAAATCATATTATTATGTCATTAGTAGGTAAAAAATTTCCAAGTATTGCGGTTGATGCTATGTCTGAAATGGGAGACAATTTGAAAATCAACATTTTTGAAGAAGCGGTAAACAACAACAAAAAAGTTCTTTTATTTTGGTACCCAAAAGATTTTACTTTTGTATGTCCAACAGAATTGCATGCTTTTCAAGCTGCTTTGCCAGAATTTAACAAAAGAAATACAATCGTAATTGGTGCGTCATGTGATACTAACGAAGTGCATTTTGCTTGGTTAAATACTCCAAAAAATAATGGTGGAATTGAAGGTGTAACGTATCCAATTCTTGCGGATACCAACAGAAACTTGGCTAACATTTTAGGGATCCTTGATATTGAATCCACTAGCTATAGTGAAGAAACAGATTCAGTGATCCTTGAAGGTTCAAACGTAACGTACAGAGCTACTTATTTGATTGACGAAACAGGGAAAATTTTCCACGAAAGTGTAAACGACATGCCTTTAGGTCGTAATGTAAATGAATACTTACGCATGGTAGATGCTTACACGCATATTCAAGAAAAAGGAGAAGTTTGTCCTGCTAACTGGGAAGCCGGTAAAGAAGCGATGAGCGCTGATAGAAAAAGTACTGCTGAATACTTAAGCTTAAACTAATTTTAGAAAGACTCTAAGTTACTAAGCTGCTAAGATTAAAAACTTAGAAACTTAGAGTCTTATCAACTTTAAATTAAAAAATTATGTTAATCGAATTAAATGAAGATACGCTAGCTACCTTGGTGGCTCAAAACGAAAAAGTAATCGTTCAATACTCAGCTTCTTGGTGTGGTAATTGTCGAATCATGAAGCCAAAATTTAAAAAAATGGCCACTGAAAATGAAAATATTGCCTTTGTTTTGGTCGATGCAGAAAATTCACCAGAATCTAGAAAATTAGCCAATGTGAGTAACTTACCTACTTTTGCCACATTTGTTGGTGGAAAATTAGTTAATGAAACACAGACCAACAAAGCAGAAGTTTTAGCGGATTTAGTAAAAGAAATCGCTTAAATTCTAATAAAAATATAATTATAGTTTAATCCTTATACATTTAAACGAATGAAACTCCCAGTTATCAAACATCTTACACAATTTATAGAAGAAAATGATCAAGATTATATCATTGAAACGATTGAGGTTTTAGAAGCACTTACGGAGGTTTCTTCCTTAAAGGATGAAGAGTTGGATGTCCTTGGTGAATTGATCTCAAATATGTATGGTGCATTAGAAGTACATAAAATGGTACAAACAGGTTCTGATAAGAAAGAAGCTTTGAATACCTTTATGAAAAGAGTTTTAGGGTCAATTGATAAATAATTGCAATGCCTTTAAAAGCAAAAAAGCCTGCAAATGAATTGAATTTGCAGGCTTTTTTGAGTACTTCATCAAGTAAATCTATTCCTCTACTTCGGCAAATTCAGCTTGTAAGGCTTCGGCTTCGTGAAGATCATTAGTGTATTTTGGCGCCGAAGATGCTTTTAAGGTATTGAAACGTTCCAAGGCTTCAGATTCTTCTTCTTCACCACTAAAATAAGGGAAAACATCCATAATAGGAGATTCAGAAATGGCCGGAATTGTGTATTCTCCCATGGTGTTCTTTAGGGCGATCGTGGTATTGTCAAATGCTTCTTTGACATCATTGGCTTGAACCAAAAGATACATATTCGATTTTCGCTCTTTGCCACTTTCTTCGTCATAGGCTAATAGAGAAACTTTTGATTTGAACCAACGGTCTGCATTTTCAAAAGGATGAATTTCAGCATAATTTCCCACTTTTATGTTGGTGATTTTGAATTCTTCACTGATGTAAGCCGCCATTTCTTCGTTGATTCTTTTTTCGGCTTCCGTATAAGATAAGGCGTCTACCAAATAAGGTTCGGTAGTAATCTTTTGTCCACCCGTTTCATCCGTTTTTCTATATTTTATTTTGCATTCGTACCAAATTGTGCTCATCTTACTTTTTTTTAGGGAGCCAAAGATAGCGCTATCCCAAAAGAAAATACGCAATTATAAAAATAGATATTCACAATTTCCAAAGTCCTTGATAAACAATTATTTTCGGTTCTATTGTAAGAAAGAGCATCAAAAAAAATAGTAATTAAGAAAAGAATATTAAGTTTGCAAACTTACTTTAGCACTTTTTTTCATGAATCGAGATAAATTTATTTTTTGTCTAGAAGGAGTTTTTGATGCAGACAAAGAGGAACAAACGGAGGTGTTGCGGCATCTAGAAAAAATGGTTTTTGATCAAAAATTAACGAGTATTTACAAAGCCTGTGACAGTATAGAAGGACTGGAGGAAAGTCTCACTGCTTTGCTGTATGACGATACTAATTTTAGTGCTTACGAAATCATTTATTTGGTGATGCCTGGTGAAGCTAATTCGATTTGTCTTAATGATTATTTGTATAGCTTAGAAGAAATAGCCGAACTATTCGAAGGTAAATTGAAAGGCAAAATTATTCATTTTGCCAATACTAAAATAGTTGATTTAGAAGAAGAGGAAGCGCAATACTTTTTGGATATTACAGGAGCTCGAGCTATTTCGGGCTATGGAGCTACTTCTTCCAAAAAAAGTTTTGGTTTAGATAAAGTTTTTTTTGAATTGTGTCAAAAAGAAGATGAGGTGACCGATGTGGTAGAAGCCTTATTTGAAAAACACTATGCGCTTTGTCAGCTATTGGATTTTAGACTTTATTATTAACTAATGCTGCTTTTTTATTGGCTAATTTTTGTTTGTAATATGCTTTGCTACTGATGTAAAGTGTTTTTTCTAATTCTGTGAACACGTTTTGATGCAGATCTGTGATTTTTAAATGTTTAACAAAATTCACTTCTTTTTCAAGGGTAACACGTTGTTGAATTTCTTTTATTTCTTCCGATGAAAAGTGAAATTCAGCATAAGCGGTGGTGTAAGCTGGTTTTTTAAATCGAATCACCGAAGCTTTGTCCCAAACGACATAATCTTTGCCCAGAATTTGCATCAATTGAATCATGTAAATAGGATCAGTTGCAGCAAATAAACTCCCTCCAAAGAGAGAGCCTACGTAATTTTTGTTTTTGTAGGTCAAAGGTATTTTTATTTTTACGGTGTGTAAATCTTTTGATACATGGATGATTTTACCACAACTTCTTTTGTACATAGGAGACCAATTGAACAGTACTTTAAATAAAGTGGCTTTTTCAAAATATTGGTTGAGTACTAAATATATTTTCTCGTACATATTAGCCTACTAAATTTTTGACTATTGACTGAAGCGGTAAAATAGCTTTAGTATTTTCAATGCTTGGCCCGGCAACCCACACGGTTTTGTAAGTAGCTTGAGTTGCTGCTTTTTCGGTAGCCTTCATGCCAATGTAAAAGCGAATCATTTTAACCCATTTTTTGAGACTTTTATTTTTATTCAATAGGGTCTCTAACGCGGTTTGTTTGGTGCCAATTTTTTGTACATAAGGTGTATTGATAACTGTACAAGGTGTGCCCGAAATTCGCTCTGTCATCACAATATCTTTCGCTCCGTAATCCACACAAGCTTGTTTGTATTCTTGTGAAACGCCTGCTTCTATAGAGGCTATGAATGGACTTCCAATAGAAACACCTATAGCTCCATATCCTAACATGGTGTCTAAATCGGCTTTGCATCCCACGCCTCCAGCAGAAATAACCGGAAGGCTTGTTTTTTCATTCAATAGTGTTGTTAAATCTTTGGGAGATAAATTGCCTCGGTGTCCTCCAGCTTGATTATTTACGGCTATGATTGCATCGGCTCCTAAACTAGCAACTTTTTGGGCAAATGTCAAATCAGTGACATCGCAAAAAACTTTGATGCCAACTTTATGTGCTTCTTTAATAGTTTCTTCCGGTGAACCTAAAGATGTAATGATGAAATCAACACCTTCTTCACACAAAACTCGTAATTGTTCTTTGTATTTTACATTAGATTTGTTAACAATCAAATTGTAGCCAAAACTTCCTCCACTTACTTTTGATTTTTTCAAAACGGCAATTGAAGCTCGTAAGTCTTCCAGATTGCGATAGTTTAAGGCTGGAATGCATCCTGCGATGCCACTTTTCATTGCTTCAATAACCATGTCGGTATTTGATACTAAAAACATTGGCGCCATAATCACAGGATAAGTGATTTGCAACAAAGACTGTAATGATTGTTTTTCCATTTTTTTAAATTTTACATTCAAAAATAGAAAAAGAAATTGATATATTATGCATGCATATAAAATAAATGAAATCGATTTCGTTTTTTTATTTGATTTACTGGGTGTACAATGAGAATTGGTGTCATACTTATTTTGATCGAAATCACTGGTAAATTTTTTTCTTCTAAAAAAAGAGTAGGATTGGCTAGCGGTGATGTTGTCGTTTTTATTTGCCAAGATTCTAAATATTTTATATCTAAAAAAAATGACTTAATCTATCTGTTTACTGTCAAAGAAACAATGTTTTTAAATAATTAATAAGATATATTTTTATAAAAATTTACTAATAAGGCACTAAATAATGCAATAATTGTTTGTAAACGAAATAAAATATTTAACAATTTAATTTAAAATTGTTGAATATTTTTATAATTACACAATTGAAATTAGTATTAAAGTCATATTAAACTTAAAATACGCCATAAAAAGATATTTTTTAACATTAAAATTAAACAATAAATAAATTATATTTAAAAATGGCCTAAAAAAAGTATTTTAATAAAAAAATCTTTTTTTGTTTAACATAATATTGTGATATTTGACGTCACTAATCCATAATAATAATAACATGAAAATTAATCTAAAGTATTTTTTGGGATTGCTGTTCGCCTTATTTGTGCAAATAGCGGTCGCTCAAGAAATTTCAGTTTCAGGAATTGTAACTGACCAGGCTGGAATTCCAATTCCAGGGGCCAACGTACTTGTAAAAAGTACAAAACGATCAACACAAACCGATTTTTCCGGTAGTTTCGGAATCAAAGCAGGAGCGGATGACGTTTTAGTGGTAAGTTTTGTAGGAATGTCTACTGTTGAAGTAAAAGCAAGTTCCTCCGTTACAGTACGATTAAAAGATGCTTCTAACTTACTAGAAAATGTAGTAGTTGTAGGTTATGGTACGCAATCAAAAGCGAAGATGACTGATGCAACTGTAGGTGTTAAAGCCAAAGATATTCAAAACGTACCTGTTTCGAATGTTCAAAGTGCTTTAGTTGGAAAATTAGCGGGTGTACAAATTACTCAAACTAATGGTAAGGTTGAAGGAGGTATTAACATCAGGGTTCGTGGTCAAGCAAGTATTAGTGCTGGTACGCAACCTTTATATGTTTTAGACGGAATGCCATTAATTAATCAAAATGAGTCTACTAATGGTGCACCATTAAATCCACTTTTGACTTTATCACCAAGTGAGATTGAGTCCATAGATGTATTAAAAGATGCTTCATCAGCTGCTATCTACGGATCTAGAGGAGCTAATGGGGTTGTTTTAATCACTACTAAAAAAGGTAAAGCGGGTAAAACTTCTTTTGCTGTGAATTTTTCTCAGGGTGTTAGTGAAGCAACCAATAAACTGAAATGGTTAAATGCTGATCAATACATTGAATTATTTACGGAATCGAGATTAAATGCTAATAGAAGTAATCCACAAAACCCTGGAAATAAGTTTGACCAATTAGCTGCAGGCACTGATTGGAGAAAAAGAGAAGTAGATACTGATTGGCAAGATTTAGCTTTCAGAACAGGTTTCACTACGGATGCAGATATCTCAGCTTCTGGTGGTAATGACAAAACTACTTATTTCCTTTCAGCTGCTTACCAAAAAAATGAAGGTATACTAGTAGCGAATGACTTACAAAAATTTAATTTTAGAAATAACATTTCAACAAAAATTTCAGATAAGTTTTTAGTAGGAATGAACTTGTCATTCTCACGCTCAAGCATACACCGAAATACTAATGATAACTCGTTTACTACACCATTACAAGCCGTAGCTCAAGCTCCAATTTCTCCTGCACGAAATGCAGATGGAACTGCTAACACTGCTACTCAGTATGTAAATTTCTTAGCTGCTTTAGATAATCAAAGCAATGAAACTATCATAAGAAGAGTTACTGGAAAATTCTTTGGTGAATTAAAATTAGCAAAAGGATTAAAATTCAATTCTGATGTTTTATATGATTTGTATTCTCAAACACAAGACAACTGGTATGGTGCTAATTATCCATTCATTGCAACTGATGGAGAAGTATTTGCTGCAGCTGTAAACAACGAATCTTATACTTTATCAAATTACTTTACTTACGATAAAACGTTTGGAGAATCACATAATTTAAATGTAGTAGCTGGTCACGAGTTTAATAGCTTTAATAGTCGCTATCAAGATGTTACCTCTATTTATTTCCCAAGCGACAACTTTCAAACAATCGATGGTGGAGCCGAAATAATCAATGGCTCTGGTAGTGAGACTGATTATGCTTTTGATTCTTTTTTTGCTAGAGCTTCTTACTCCTACAATAACAAGTATTTATTAAAAGCTAGTATCAGAAGAGATGGATCGTCTCGTTTCGGTGAAAACAAAAGATATGGTATCTTTCCTGCAGTTTCTGCTGGTTGGGTAATTTCAGAAGAAGATTTTTTAAAAGACAACAGTGTAATTTCTAATTTAAAGTTAAGAGCATCTTATGGAGAAACAGGAAATGCAGAAATCGGAAACTTCCAATCTAGATCCTTGTATTCCATGGCCGCATATGATACCAAAGCAGGTTTATTACCAACGCAACCAGGTAATAATGATTTAACATGGGAAAAATCAAAACAATTGGATTTAGGGATCGATTATGGCTTCTTAAACAATAGAATCACTGGAGAGATCGACTATTATAACAAAAGAACAGATGGTTTATTATTTAATGTTCCATTATCTATAAGTTCTGGAGCATCATCTATCGCCAGAAATATTGGTTTAGTTGAAAGTAAAGGATTTGAGTTTGTAATTAATGGTAAAATTATAGATAATAATGACTTCAATTGGACTACTTCCTTTAATCTAACTACTAATAATTCAAATGTATTGGAATTGCCAGATAACAATCAGGATATCATAGGTACATTTACTATCAACCGTGTAGGAGAAAATATCAACTCTTTTTATTTAGTTGAATATGCAGGTGTAGATCCAGCAAATGGTGATGCTTTATTTTATAAAAACACTAAAAATGCTGATGGATCTATTGACAGAACTAAAACAAATGATTATAGTGAAGCAGAAAGAACAGTAGCAGGAAATCCTTTCCCAACTTTGATGGCTGGTTTAACAAATACAATAAACTATAAAAATTTAGATTTCTCTTTTACTTTCCAAGGAGAATGGGGAGCTAGCATCTATAATTCAGCAGGTCTTTACCAATCAGCTAATGGTGATTTTTGGGATAACCAAACTGTAGACCAAATGAATCGTTGGCAAAAACCAGGTGATATCACCAATGTACCTCAAGCCAGATACGTAAAAGGCAATGGTACACAAGCCTCTACTAGATATTTAGATGGCGCAGATTTTATCCGTTTGAGAAATCTAACTATAGGCTATTCTTTACCAAAGAATATTATTGAAAAAGCAGGCTTAAGCAAAGTTAGAATTTACCTAACTGGCGTTAATGTTTTAACATTTACAAACTATAGAGGATACGACCCGGAAGCGAGAGCAGATCAAGGAAACAGAATTGGAGAAGAATTTTATTCTGCTCCCCCTGCAAGAACCTTTGCTATAGGTGCTAACTTTAATTTCTAAAAATACTTACAAATGAAAAATATAAAATTATATCTAACAGTTTTACTAACAGCTACTTTAATAAGTTGCGAAAGTGAATTAGAACTTAACCCAAAACAAAGTATAGATAGTAATTCGGCATTATCAAATGAAGCAGGAATAAAACAACTTCTAGTTGGTGCATATTCCAACTTAGCCAATGGCTCATTATATGGCGGACGTACTCAAATTATGGGTGATCTATTAGGTGTTAGTGATAATGAAGATTATGCCCATATCTATTGGTGGGGAACCTTTGCTGGTTTTGGCGACATCTATTATAAGACGATAATTAACGATAATTCTTTTGCAGAGGATTTATATCGTGAAAGTTATGATGTAATCAACACTACCAACATAGTGATTGAAAATGCTGATAAAATTAAAGATCTTAACAGTAGAAAAAATGCGATTGCTGAAGCGAAATTTATTCAGGCTTTAGTCTATTTTGATTTGGTACGATTCTTTGCTTTACCTTACGAAAATGGAAAAAACAATTCCCAATTAGGTGTTGTAATTCGTCCAAAAGCAATTTACAATTATCTAGGAACTGATCTGTCTGCAGAAAGAAATACAGTTGAAGAAGTATATACTTTAGTAGAAAATAATTTAAAATTAGCTATTACTGATTTACCTAGTACAAATGGAATTTTCGCAAATAAATATGCAGCTGAGGCTTTATTAGCTAGAGTGTATTTACAACAACAAAAATATCCAGAAGCTTTGGCTAGCGCAAACAATGTAATTAATAGTGATAATTATAATTTATCAGCAAATTTAATTGCAACATACAATCATGCAGCTGATCAACCAGAAGATGTTTTTTCAATTCAGATTACCAAACAAAATGGTGATAACCAAATAAATAACTCCTATGCATCTACTCAAAATGGTGGAAGAGGTGGTGATATTTCTATAGGTCCTGGTTACTTCGATTTATTTAATGATTCAAATGATAAAAGACAAGATTTTTATTATGAAAATGATTTTGGAGATGCTTTAACTTCAAAATATAAAGACCAATTTGCAAATGTAACTTTAATTCGATTAGCTGAATTGTTATTGATTAGAGCTGAAGCTAATATTAGATTAAATTCTGCAGTAGGAGATACACCAGCTAATGATATTAACAAAATCAGAAATCGTGCTGGAGCAGGTAACATAGCTACACCAACTTTAGCAGATGTTCTAATAGAAAGAAAACTAGAATTAGCTTTCGAAGGATTTTGGATTCATGATGCCAAAAGAAATAAAGAAGATATTATTGGTGAAGATCAGAACTATAAATACAATGATCCACGTTTAGTATTCCCAATTCCATTAAGAGAATTGAATACAAACAAAAAAATCACTCAAAATCCTGGGTATTAACCCACTCATGATGTAGCACAATTAAACCACTCCAACATTCGGAGTGGTTTTTTTTTGATTTACAACTCAATAAAAACCAACATTTACTTGGGCAAAAAAAAAAGACTTAAAATCAAAACGATCTTAAGTCTTTTCAACTAAATCAACATATATAAAAAAACCTACTTACTCAATGGGTAAAACTAAAGTTGAAGTTACTGACTCCAGCACCTGAAATGCCGTCTCTGCCATCTTATTTCCTTTAGTATCCAATAACGGATTCACCTCAACTACTTCTATACAAACTACTTTTTTGGTTTTAATGATTTGATCTATTATTGCAATTACTTCATATTGATCAAATCCTTTGGCTACTGGTGTTCCTGTCCCGTAAGAAATCAAGTCGCAATCCATTGAATCAACATCAAAGGATATATACAAAACTTCGCAATGAGACAACTTTACCAAAGCTTCTGCCACACAAGTCTCTAAGCCTCTATAACGTACTTCGTCTACTTTATAATTGCGAATAGACAGTCGTTCCATTTGTTGATCTTCTGCTTCTTCGGTATCGCGAACTCCAAAATATACTAAATTCTCTGGCTGAATTTTAGCCCCTTTGTACCCTATTTGTTTCATTTCTTCCCAATACTTTTGGGTATCAGGGTCTACAGCATTTGTTTTGGATTCTAAATTATCATTTGCCAATGCTGCCGCCAAAGGCATTCCGTGAATATTCCCAGAAGGTGACGTATAAGGCGAATGCAAATCAGCATGCGCATCAATCCAAATTACCCCAACATTTTGTTCTGGAAACGCGGATTTTATCCCACTAATCGTTCCCAAAGCTGACGAATGATCTCCAGATAAAACAATAGGAAAATAGTCGTTTACATTTTTTTGAACTGCATTACTGACACGCACACATTGTTCCACCACATGTTCAATTCGTTTAGCAACAGTACTTCTGTTTTTATCGTAAATCGATTCGTTGTGCGTCTTAACATCTTCAAAAGGAAACTGATTAAAATAATCACTTCCTTGATTGATAGCTGCAATTTCAATAGCATCTACTCCTAAATCAGAGCCGCGAGTTCCCGCTCCGATATCGGATCTATTTTTAATTAACTTAATTGGCTTCATACCACTTTCTAGATAAAGTCATTTAACGCTTTTTCAATAATCGCTAAACACTCTTGAATTTGCTCTTCAGTAATAACCAATGGCGGAGCAAAACGAATTTTGTTTCCGTGAGTAGGTTTGGCCAACAAACCATAATCTCTAAATCGTAAACAAATATCCCAAGCCAAATCAGAATCTTCGTCGCTATTAATCACTATTGCATTCAACAAACCTTTTCCTCTCACCAAAGTAATCAATGGATTTTTGGCAGCTATATCATTTAAACCTTGCCTTAGTATATTTCCTAAACGATCTGCATTCGCAGCCAAATTTTCATCTTTTATTACCTCCAAAGCTGCAATAGCCACAGCAGCTGCCACTGGATTTCCACCAAAAGTAGAACCGTGTTGTCCTGGTTTGATCACATTCATAATCTCATTATTGGCCAAAACTGCCGATACTGGATAAACGCCACCAGAAATGGCTTTTCCTAGAATAAGAATATCTGGTTGTACTTCAGGTGTTTTCTCACAACCTTTTTCACAAGAACAATTTCCGCAAGTAGCCAATAAACGGCCTGTACGAGCGATTCCAGTTTGTACCTCATCAGCAATAAAAAGAGCATTATGCGCTTCACAAAGTGCTTTAGCTTTAGCCAAATACCCTTCGGATGGAACATACACACCTGCTTCACCTTGGATAGGCTCCACTAAAAAACCAGCAATATTAGGTGACGATTGCAATGCTTTTTCTAAAGCATCGATATCATCATAAGGAATTCTGATAAAACCTTCGGTGAATGGACCAAAACTTTTACGGGCCCCTTCATCATTAGAAAAAGAGATAATAGTAGTCGTTCTTCCGTGGAAATTATTTTCGCAAACAATCACTTGTGCTTGATTTTCTGGAATACCTTTTACTTCATACGCCCATTTACGGCATAATTTTAAAGCGGTTTCTACTGCTTCAGCTCCTGTATTCATTGGTAATACTTTATCGAAGCCGAAGTAATCTGTAATGTATTCTTCGAAAACACCTAATTTATCATTGTGAAAAGCACGAGAAGTTAACGTCAACTTTTGTGCTTGTTCTATCATTGCACCAACAATCTTTGGGTGACAATGTCCTTGATTTACGGCTGAGTAAGCAGAAAGAAAATCAAAATATTTTTTACCATCTACATCCCAGACATAAACTCCTTCTCCACGTTCAAGGACTACGGGTAGTGGATGGTAATTATGAGCACCATATTGATCCTCTTTTTCTATCAAAATTTGAGATTTTGCAGAAAGTGATTGTTCTGATTGTATCATTACATAGGTCTTTTATAAATTTTAGAATCAAAAGTAATTAATTTATTTTAAAAAACAGATTTAAAAAGAAAATTTGACTCAAAATATAAATATTAAAAAAATTTATTTCGTTTTTTATAAAAAAATAGAGTCATTTTGTTATTTTTGAAATCGAATTTGTGCTTAAACTTTGAAATGAATTAAAAATAATTACTTTTATAAATAAAATAAAAAGTGATTTTAACTTTAAAACAGGCTTTAAAAATGGAAGTATTAGACGAATTTGACATTAACATCATTAAAGAATTAGAAAAAGATGGGCGAATGGCTTTCTCTGCAATAGCATCAAATCTTAAAATTTCTAACACTATGGTTCATCAAAGAATTAACAGATTGATAGAGCATGGTGTGCTTACGGGAATAAAACCAGTAATTAATGAAAAGAAAATAGGTTATGATTGGGGCGCTTTTACAGGGATTACTTTAAATAAAGATGCCGATTCAGCTAGAGTAATTGAGGAATTGAAAGGAATACCAGAAATAACGGAATGTTATTTTATTACGGGTTCTTACACGCTATATATCAAAATGATTGCCAAAGATCATGAGCATATGAGAAGATTATTGTACGAAAAAATAGATAATATCCCTGGTATTGCCAAAACCGATTCCATCATCGAGCTAGGTTGTGCCTTTAAACGCAATGTAACCTTATAAATAACTAAATATGTTTTCTGATTTTCTAACCAAACCAACCAAAAATGGCATTTTACTAACTTCTTCTTTTCTTTTATCATTCAGTTTACTGGCTTGTAGTGGTGATGCTAACGAATCCGAGAAACCAACTCCAACCCTCGAATATACTGCTATCCCTTCGTCAATAGGAATCGTGGGAGACCCGAAAGATGTTACAGTAACAACTAGTGCTGGAACTGTTTTAATGGGAGGTGCTACTGATGTAGACAGTGCAATGAAATGGATGATCAACAAAAGCATCGGAGGAGATGTAGTAATCATTAGAGCATCAGGGGCAACAGGTTACAATCAATACTTATACGATTTAGTACAAGTAAATGGTATCCGACAAGTAAATTCTGTAGAAACCTTACTTATAAACAGTGCCGAACTTGCCAACAATCCAAAAGTAGGGGAACGCATCAAAGAGGCTGAAATGCTATTTATTGCTGGCGGAGACCAAGCCAATTATATTCGCTTTTGGAGAAATACTCCCGTAGAAGAGGCACTGAATTACCTAATTAATATAAAAAAAGTACCCGTTGGAGGAACCAGTGCAGGTTGTGCTATTCTTGGTGAAGCGGTCTTCACCGCCGAAAACAATACCATAACTTCCGAGGAAGCGCTCGTAAATCCTTTCAATTCAAAAATTACTTTAGCAAAAAGCGATTTCATCAACAATCCTTTTCTTAAAAATACTATTACCGACACCCATTACAATAATCCTAACAGAAAAGGAAGACACATCACTTTTCTAGCTCGCTTAGCCACTGATTTTAACTGGCAAGAACCCAAGGGAATCGGTGTAGAAGAAGAAACTGCGGTGTGTATTGACGAAAATGGAAAAGCAGTAGTTTACGGAACTGGAACTGCTTATTTCTTGAAAGGCAGTAGTGAAAAACCTGAAAAATGTAGTCCAAACAATAAACTCAATTGGGTAAACAATAAAAAAGCCATTCAAGCCTACTTAATAACAGGTAAAGAAACTGGAAATGGTTCTTTTGATTTGACCAATTGGACCACTTTTTCTGGAGGAACTTCGAAAAATATGTATGTTACTGATGGTGTTCTTTCTATAGAATAAATCAGATAACATAATCTCATCTGAATACGTTTTCACTATTAATACCATTTATTATGCAATTGCCAAAAGTAAGATTATCACAACTTTTCATTACAATTCTTTTACTATCAACCACTATAGTTGAAGCTCAAAAAAACAAAGGAAGATTATTCATCATTGGTGGCGGAAAACGCTCCGACTTATTGATGAATCAGATGCTAAAAGTAGCTGACTTAAAAACCAAAGATTTTATTGTGGTGCTTCCGATGTCGAGTGAAGAACCTGATAGTGCTTATATTTATTTCAAAAAACAGTTAAGTAAACTTACACCTCACCCTATCGTGATGCTCAATTTTGACAAAACCACCAGTCAAAATAAAGTTCTTGCGGATTCGTTGCAAAAAGCCAAACTCATATTCATCAGCGGTGGAGATCAGACCCGATTTATGGGAGTCGTTCGTGGTACTCCGATTTATAATGCCATTCACAAAGCCCATCAAAACGGGAGCACTATTGCAGGAACTAGCGCAGGTGCAGCGGTTATGTGTGAAAATATGATTACGGGGAACCAAAAATTAGAAACCAAATACACTGAAACTTTTGATAATATCCGTTATGACAACCTAGAAATCAACTCAGGTTTGGGCTTAGTAAAAAACGTAATTATTGACCAGCATTTTCTAAAAAGAAGTCGTTACAATCGCTTACTGACAGGCTTAGTAGATTTTCCTAATCATATTGGAATCGGAATTGACGAAAGTACCGCCATCGTTGTGAGAGACAAAACTGTCGAAGTAGTTGGCGAAAGCGAAGTCATCGTGGTTAAAAATCCTAAAGAAATCAAGAAAGCACCCAAAAATCATCTCGTTAGTATCAAATCTTTAGAAATGAGCGTTTTGATTGAAGGTCAAAAATTTAATATCCAATAAAATGAAGACACAACACTATTGGGCAATTGTTTGGATGCTGCTATTGAGTCCACTGACATCAATTTGGGCACAACAAGTAACTGCTTCGGAAGTAAAACGAATGGAGCGACAAGCCAAACAAGTCAACATCATCAGAGACAATTGGGGCATTGCTCACGTCTACGGAAAGACTGATGCTGATGCGGTTTTTGGTATGTTGTATGCGCAATGCGAAGACGACTTTAAACGTGTCGAAATGAACTATATCGATAAGTTAGGACGTTTGGCCGAAGTAAAAGGCGAAGGCGTTTTGTACAATGATTTAGAAACCCGTTTGCTCATAGACGCCGAAGAAGCCAAAGCCGATTACAAAAAAGCGGCACCTTGGCTCAAAAAACTAATGAACAGTTATGCCGATGCTATCAACTATTACTTGTACAAACATCCTGAAGTAAAACCATTATTGCTGACTCGTTTTGAACCTTGGTTTCCTTTGCTTTGGACCGACGGCAGTATTGGCGCGATTAGCACCGCCGATTTAACAACTGGTGAATTGAAAGCTTTTTACTCTGGTAACAATGACAAAGTAGCTTATGTAGAACGAGACGTGAATGTACAAACGGGGTCGAATGGATTTGCCATTGCGCCTTCAAAATCAATTTCGGGAAATGCACTTTTGTACATCAATCCACACACTACTTTTTATTTCAGACCCGAAATCCAGATCAGTAGTCAAGAAGGATTAAATGCCTACGGAGCCGTGACTTGGGGACAAATTTTTATTTACCAAGGATTTAATGAAAACTGTGGTTGGATGCATACGTCTTCTAATGTAGACGTAGCCGATATGTATGCAGAAAAAATAGTCGAGCAAAAAGGGAAACTTTTTTATGAATACGATGGTAAATTATTACCTGTAAAAGAAAAAAATATCGTTCTAAAGTATTTGGATAAAGGACAAATGACTTCCAAAACCATCAAGACGTATTTTACGATTCACGGTCCGATTATGGCTAAACGAGACGGAAAATGGATTAGTTTGAAATCCAAAAACCGCAATATGGAAAGTTTGGTACAAAGTTGGGTTAGAACCAAATCAAAGGATTTCAAGGACTACCAAAAAGCGATGGATTTAAAAGCCAACACCTCCAACAATACTGTGTATGCCGACAACAAAGGAAACATTGCCTATTGGCACGGGAACTTTATTCCGATGCGCGACAAAAGCCTCAATTGGGCCAAAGTAGTCGATGGCACTACCTCCAAAACCCAATGGAAAGGTTTGCATCCTGTATCTGAAACCGTGCATTTGTACAATCCAAGTAATGGTTGGTTACAAAATTGCAACTCCACGCCCTATTCTGTAGCAGGTAACAACAGCCCAAAAGAATCCAACTATTTGCCATATATGGCGCCTGATGGAGAAAACTTTAGAGGAGTTAATGCCGTTCGTATATTCAGTCAAGACAAAAAATACACCTTAGATAACTTGATTACGGATGGTTACGACACCAAATTATCAGCTTTTGAAGTGTTACTTCCTGCTTTGATTGCTAATTTTCAAAAAGATGCTCAAGCTCAAGAACCCAAATTCAAAGATTTGGAAGCTCCAATTCAAGTGTTGAAAAATTGGAATTATTATTCGAATGTAAATTCTGTGGCGACTACCTTGGCCAATGAATGGGCGTTCAAATTGAATCCAATTTTGCAAAAAGTCTACATCGACGAAGGTGAAAAAGACCAAGTAGAAAACATGACCGACTTTGCCAAAACAGCTGGCATTGATGCTATGTTACCGCAATTAAGAGAAGTTGTTCAGGAATTGCAAGCCAAATTTGGAAAATGGGAAATTCCGTGGGGCGACATCAACCGTTTTCAACGTCCTTCTGGAGACATAGATTTAACCTATGACGACAACCAAGAAAGTTTAGCAATGGGAACCGCATCGGTATTGTGGGGAAGTTTGCCTGCTTTCAAAAGTTCGTATCAAAACAACAGCAAAAAACGCTATGGTTACAACGGCAACAGCTTTATTTGTGCGGTTGAATTTGGTCCAAAAATAAAAGCCAAGTCTTTATTGGCTGGAGGAAATTCGGGAGACCCCAACTCGAAACACTTTTTTGACCAAGCCAAAATGTATCAAAATGCCCAATTCAAAGACGTTTTATTCTACAAAGAAGATGTGCAAAAAAATGCTGAGAAAACCTATCATCCTGGTGAGTAATCTCAATCTATAATTTAAATGCCCTCGTAAATTTTTCACGAGGGTATTTTTTTTGAGTAATATTACTGATATTTGTTAAAAACTAACCCTATGAAATCGTCATTAACAAAAGTTTGTTGCAAACAAACACCAATAAGAAAAAGCGATTCCATATATGACCGCTAACAAATAACTTTTACATATATGAGAAATATAACTGTCCTATTCGTGACGCTACTATTTTGTAGTCTATCAAGTAATGCTCAACTAAAAGCCATTTCCTATCAAGATGGCAATCAAAAACTAAACGGCTTTGCGATTCAACCCAAGAAAAAAAGCAGCCAAAAACCAGGAATTCTGATTCTTCCCGCGTGGAAAGGTATCGATGACCATTCCAAACAAACCGCAATCGAATTGTCAAATCTAGGGTATCACGCCTTTATTGCTGATATTTATGGCGAAGGAAACTACCCAAAAGACAATGCCGAAGCTGGAAAAAATGCCGGTTATTACAAAAAGAACACCGATTTGTATCAAAAAAGAATTAGCCTAGCCTTGGCACAACTCATTCAATCAGGCGCTAATGCTGATAATATTGCCGTTATTGGTTTTTGCTTCGGAGGAACAGGTGCTTTAGAAGCCGCACGAGGCACTATGAACATCAAAGGAGTGGTATCCTTTCACGGCGGTTTAGGCAAAGATGCGACCCGTGCCACTACTCCAATTCAAGCAAAAGTTTTGGCTTGTCACGGTGCTGATGATCCTTTTGTATCCAAAGAAGAAATTGCAGCCTTTCAACAAGAAATGCGCGATACCAAAGCCGATTGGGAAATGATTTATTATGCCAATGCAGTGCACTCCTTTACCGATCCAAACGCAGGAAACGACAACTCCAAAGGAGCCGCTTACAATGAAAAAGCAGCAAAACGTTCCTTCGAACACATGCAACTTTTCTTAAACGAAATTTTAAAAAAATAAAAAAAATAACCGCAAATTCGCAAATTGAAACTATACCAACGAAAAAATAATTTGCGAATCTGCGGTTAATTAAATTAATGCATTAGTGGCCATACTAACCCACTCACTACTTCTCATAAAATAATTTGCTAATTTGCGGTAAATAAAACACCCGCAACGATAAAAAAATTAGTGCATTCGTGGCCATGCTAACCCACTGCATCATCTAAAATAATTTGCAAATTTGCGGTAAATAAAACCAGCAACGATTATCAAAAATAAATTAGTGCATTCGTGGCCATAATAACCACAACACATAAAAAAATAACTTGTGAATTTGCGGTAAATTAAATTAGTGCATTCGTGGCCATGCTAACCCACTGCATCATCTAAAATAATTTACAAATTTGCGGTAAATAAAATCCTTAAAAAATGATTCAAAAAGCATTCGTATGTGCTGTACTTGTTAGCCTTTCCTGCACGGCACAAAACAAAACCAAAACAGCACCCATACAAAAATACCTGGCTACCATTACCCAAACCGATCTAAAAAAACACCTGACTATCGTAGCTTCTGACGAAATGGAAGGACGCGACACAGGAACCGAAGGCCAAAAAAAAGCCGGTCGCTATCTCATCGAACAATACAAAATAAATGGCATTTCGTTTCCCGATGGTGCCTCCGACTATTACCAAAAAGTACCCGCCGAGTTCATGAAATCCAATTATGGCCCCAAACTCAACGACTCCGAGAATATTTGGGCCTTCATCAAAGGAACTGAAAAACCGAACGAAATCTTGGTCATTTCTGCCCATTACGACCATGTAGGGGTTACAAATGGTGATGTCTACAACGGCGCCGACGACGATGGTTCAGGAACCGTAGCACTTTTAGAAATCGCGCAAGCCTTTCAACTGGCAAAAAAACAAGGTCACGGGCCAAAACGTTCCATTTTAATTTTGCATGTAACAGGCGAAGAACACGGCTTGCACGGTTCTCGTTTTTATGCTAAAAATCCATTATTTCCCTTAAAAAATACCATCGCCGACATCAATATTGACATGATTGGACGTCGCGATTTTGACCATCCCAAAACCAATAATTATGTATATGTCATTGGTGCCGATAGATTGTCGAGTCAACTGCACGACATCACTGTGGCGGCCAACGAAAAATACACCCAATTGGATTTGGATTTCAAATACAACGACAAAAAGGATCCCAATCATTTTTATGAGCGTTCCGACCATTACAACTTCGCCAAAAATGGCATCCCATCGGTGTTTTTGTTCAATGGCGTACACGAAGACTACCATAAAAAAACCGATGAAGTCAGCAAAATCGAGTTTGATGCCCTAGCCAAAAGAACCCAATTGGCCTTTGCTATGGCTTGGGAATTGGCCAATAGACCCGAACGTCCCGTAGTAGACAAACCTTTACAATAGTTGCCTTCTAAGGAGCAGGGAAAATAGGCTTTTTGGCCAGCATAGGTCCCGCCATCCGCTATATCTTTGCTTTTCTAAAGAAGAAAAGCAAAGGATGCCGCTGCTGTCGGGGCTAAAAGGAAACATTTTTGTTGATTTGTAAGAAAAAGTTATATTTTTGAACAATCATCAAGAAAGTCTACTACGTTCGGTGTGTATAGACTAAAATTGACAATCACTTGTATAACAACATCAGCAAGAATGACAAGTACTCAAAAAAAAATAGTTAAAATCATAGCGCTCTTGCTACTGGCCTTTACTTTTCAATTTTCAAAAGCCCAAATAACCCTTACCAATAATGTTGGGACCACATTAATTAAGACGGATATGTATTCTTGTCTTGAAGAAGAAACTTGGGGTAAAGTTTTTAAATTATCTGATTTTGGCATTGCTCCCAATGAACAATTTGTTATCAAATCAGGCCAGATAGGAATTGCTCAATCAGATATCGGTTCACAATTATATTTTTCAGTATACATTGTTGATGAAAGATTTCCTGCCATATATAATTCCAACTGGGATAAGCCTATATTAGGGTCAACGGGCGGTAAAGCTACCAAAGCCATAAATGGAAATCCAGAAATAATGCATTTCGATTTTGAGCAACCGATCATTGTTCCCGCAGGTGTTCAAAAAATTTTGGTAGTAGTCGATAAAACAAGAGATTATAATACAATTGCTAAAGTTTTTGTAGCTGGCACAACAGAGGACAAAGGAGTGTCATGGTATAAAGGTTGTAATGATAACCAACGTTTAGTGCCAACGACAGATTTAAATATACCTGTACCCAATGCGAATTTTTATATAACTGTAAAAGGGGATGTTTTTAATTCAAAAAGTCAGGGATCTGTTACCCGATTATCTCACAATGTATGCGACGATTTGGTAAAAACAGATATGTATGCTTGTTCTCAGCAAAATTTTTATTGGGCTAGAGATTTTGACTTAAAAGATTTTGGCATATCACCCAAAGAAGAATTCACAATTACTTCTGGGCAGGTTGCTGTAAATGGAACTGCATGGGGAGCTAATGCCAAATTTAATATTTACAAAATCGACGCTAATTTTCCAACATCTTTTTCTGAAACTAATCTAATTGGAAGTAGTCAAGTTGTTGACCTTCCTCGAGTTATCGGTAGGGACTCTCAGATTATGCAAATGGACTTTTCAACACCTATAAAAATACCTGCTGGTATTGAAAAAATATTAGTTGAAGTAGAAGTTGGAGGTGGATCATTAGGTGTTTTCATAGCTGGATCTACACAAGACAATGGCATTTCTTGGTTTAAAGGTTGTAATCGCTCACCTAATATTGGATACAATCAATATTTCTCTACAGTCGATGATGGAATTACAAACGCCAATTTCTACATCAATGTAACTGGCAATGTGAAAAATGTTTCGAATCATTTCGAAATGAATTTCACCAATATCTGCTCTGAATTTTTAAAAGAATTTAGTATTGATGATGCGTCAAAAGTGGCGTCAATTGTCTGGAATTTTGGGGATCCGGCTTCAGGAGTAAATAATACATCTACAGATTTATCTCCTTTTCACGATTTTTCAATAGATGGAAAATTCACAATTACCGCCACGGTTACTTCAAAAGAGGGTACAGTAGAGGTAGTATCCGAAATAATCGATGTGAAAGAACCACCAAAAGCGTACGGTATCAATACTATTTATGCTTGCGAAAGTGAGGTTAACACCGGCATTTCAAAATCTTTTGATGTTTCTTCGGTAACACAACAGGTTTTAAGTGGGCAAATAGATAAAGTCGTAACCTTCATTGATGGAAAGGGCAATAAATATGCTTCGTTGCCAAGTCCGTTTACCAATACTGTTAAGGACAAAGAGACAATAACTGTACGAGTAAGTCATAAAGATAATCTTTGCTGCTACTCAGAAATAACTTTCGATTTAATTGTGAATCCCTTGCCTCAAATACCAGCTGTGGCTGACCTAATTGTTTGTGATAACGATACAGATGGTTTTGGAGAATTTGATTTACAGCCCGTAGCAACTTTAATTATTGGAAGTGCTACAGATATAAAAGTAGCATTCTATCATGAAAACGGACAGAAAATTGAGACACCATTCAATGCCATTTCTAATTTAGTTACAAATAAGGAAAAAATCACGGTAAAGACTTTAAACACAAACACCAATTGTTATAGTGAATCAAGTTTTAACTTAATTGTAAGTGCTTTACCAAAAGCAAACCCTTTGCAAGAAATAATTGGTTGTGATGATAATAATGATGGAATCTCTGAATATTTTGATACTTCAACTGTAGCATCCAAGGTGGTAGGAAATCAAATAGGAATGGAGGTGAGTTACTATGATATTTATGGAAATCTACTTCCAAATCCTTTACCCAATCCATTTACAAACACGGTCGCAAACAAGGAAATGATCACGGTAAGAGTTACAAATCCTCAAACAAAGTGTTATGCTGAAACAACTTTAAATCTAGTAACTTCAGCGAAACCGCTCATAAATCAGCCAAAAACAGTGTACGCTTGCGATCAGGGGAACGGGTTTTCTTATTTTGATACCTCGACTATTGAAAGTCAATTGTTAGCAAATAAGTCAGGGTACCGCATTGTTTATACTGACGAAAACGGAAACAAATTACCAAGTCCATTACCACTGCAATTTAAAAACACGACTGCGTGGTCTCAAACCATTAGTATTAGCGTTGAGAACCAAGCTAATCCTTTATGTTTTTCTGAAACGACTTGTAAATTAGTCGTCAATAAGTTGCCTGAAATTAGGTTAGAAAAAGAATACTTTTTGTGTGATTTAGAGCCCTCTTTAAAAATTGCAACTGATTTGGCTTTTGATTCTTGGAAATGGACCTATGAAGATAATGCTGTAATCTCTAATTCCTTTGAAGCAACGTTAGTCAATGCAGGAAAATATACGCTCAGCGTTTCTAAAATAAATAATGGAATAGCTTGTGAAAGCTCCTTCTCTTTTGTTTTAGTGCGCTCCACTTTGCCTAAAATTGTCGATGTCAAAATTCAAGATGTTTCAGATAACAATTTTATTGCAATCAAAACCTCAGGTGATGGAGATTTTGAATATACTATTGACGGCGTTAATTTTCAAAGTAACAATACTTTTAACAACATTCCAGGAGGAATTTATGTGATTCAAGTCAGAGATAAAAAAGGCTGTGGCTTTGATCAAAGAGAAATTGTACTGGTAGATTATCCTAAGTTTTTTACGCCTAATAATGATGGATATCATGATTATTGGCACCTACAAGGGATTGAAAAATTTCCTGAATCGGTGACTACTATTTATGATCGTTATGGGAAATTCCTGAAGAGGTTAACGATTAAAGATGTAGGATGGGACGGAACTTTAAATGGAGAAGCAGTATTGGCCTCAGATTATTGGTTCACCGTTATCCTAGGAAATGGCAGGAATTTTAAAGGTCATTTTTCATTGAAAAGATAAAACGATTAGTGTTAGTCCGATACTGGGGATGGTACATTCTTGCCATCGGGTCGTTTTCTAGGGCCTATTTCATACACTATCTATACCTTTGATTGGGCTTTGACGTACGTTTCTCCAGAAGTACGTATTAGAAATCTACTTCCACTGAATTACTTCCCCATTTTTTTATTTTTTATATGAATTTACTGAGGTATCGGTTTCTGTGGTGGTTGCCCGTTAATGGTGGTCAGGGGCGGGCGGCGGAATGTGATTGTCTGGTTTTGGATTGTTTGGAATGGAAGCAGATTTTTAAAGTGATTGGTGAATAGTCTTTAGTGCTTTGGCTCTTGAAGAGTAGTGGCTTTATTATAAATGGATGAAGCAAACGAGGGGACAGCTCGCGAGCTGTCCGTACGGCTTAATTCTCGAGTTCTTTTAAGATGGTATTTACATCTTCTTCGGTGGTGGTTAATTTTAATTTGCAGTGTTTGATTAATAGTGTGGCTCTTTTTACTTTTTCCGATAACTCGTCTACGGAGATTTCTCCTTGCTCAATTTCGGCAACAATTGTTTTTAATTCTTCAAAAGCTTCAGTGTAATTGATTTTTTCTTCCATTTTATTTTGCTTTTTTGGTGATGATACTTTCAAGGGTACCCTTAAATAACACAGTTTTTATGGTGGTGCCTTCCTCCACTTCTGTGAAGTCTTTGACCGATTTACCTTTGGCATAGGTAATGCTAAATCCTCTTTTTAAGACATTGATGGGATCCATGATTTGGATGTTTTTCTCTATGTTTTGCAATGCTAATGCTGCCGTTTTGAGCCTCACTAGCGGTTGTGTCTGTATTTTTTCTTGCCATTGTGTAAGTGCTGCTTTCCATTGATTCCTATTGAATTTTGTGGCGATATGGATTTTGGATTGCAACACATTGACTTGGTCACGATTGCTTTTTACCATAAAGTTGGCTTGTTGTTGTATGGCATAACTGGCATTTTTAATATGGTTTTCATGGGTATTAATCATGCTAGATGTTGTCGTGCGAAATAGTTTCCATTCTGATTCCAATCTTGCATATTCTTCACTTACTAATCGTTTGGATTTATCCGCTATTTTCTCTTTCGCTTTTTGAAGGGGTACGGAAAGATTATGGAATTTTTGAATTAGAAATTCAGAAAGTTTTGTGGGTGTAATGGCATTGGTATGTGCAATCATTTCGCAAACGGTTTCATTCGTTACATGTCCAATTCCAGTAATGACGGGGATTGGAAATAAGGCTATGGCTTTGGCTAGCTCATAGTTGTTGTAACAAGACAAACCTACATCACCACCGCCGCCTCGTATTATGGCCACGGCATCAAAATGATGCACGACTTTTTGGATGCGATTTAATTGGGCTATAATTCCCGTAACTGCTTTTTCCCCTTGCAGTATAGAAGGGAACAGGAGAAAAAAGAATTTGTACTGCCATGGATTTTTTTCAATCACGTCCATGAAATCGCCATATCCTTTGCTAGTTTCCACAGAAATAATGGCAATTCGTTGGGGTAATAAGGGAAAGAGTTTTTTTTTATTTTGATCATAAATACCTTCCGACTGCAGTTTTCTTATGGTTTCTCGCTTTTCGTTTTCCAGATCTCCTAAGGTATATTGCGGGTCAATTTCAAGTATTTGAAGGGACAAGCCAAAAGCGGGATCAAAGGCTATTTTTGCTAAGAATAAAATCTTAATGCCCTCTTTTAGTGGTTCTTTTAAAATTCGAATAAAGTTGCGATTGCTATTTTGATACTCTTCCCGCCATAAAGTGGCTTTAATTTGTGCAATCACTTTGCCGTCAATTTTTTCAACTAACTCAGGATAACAGTGTCCCGAATGGCTGTAATAATTGAGTTTGTTCATTTCAGCCTTAATCCAGTAGGTATTGGAATATCTTTTTTCCAACGTTTTTTTTATACTGTTGGTGACCTCTAAGAGTGAAAATATGGTTTTAGTATTGCTAATTTCAGGCATCTTTTGGTGTGTTGCATCCTATGTTACAGGTGTTGTTTCCTTTATTTCAAAGATACAGTACTTTTTTTATTGTTTTTAGAATTTATTAAAAGAGAGGTAGGGCATATTGGAGAGGATTGTAAGTATCGTTGGTTGCTGCTAACAGGTTGCGACCAATCCGCACTTGAAATTTGAGCTGACACCGGGGCAATGATTACTGATCAAACGCTCTGATTGCTGCTTCTAAAAAAGAAAAGAATGCCTGTTATACAGCTCTTAGTTCTTTTGTCTGCTATTAATCCAATTTGAGGGTGCTGATTTAATCATTTGTAACGCTTCCATTCATAGAATTGGGAATTTCATCAAAGTATCTATCTTATCTAAAAAGGGCATAGTCAATTGGCGCTTACAAGCTGTTACAAAATAAAAACGCTTATAACGGATGTTTGAAAATCCTGTTACAAGCGTTTTTTTTAATGTCAAAATTGAGTGCGTTTTTTCAGTACGCTCACTTATTGTGAACTTTTTTTCCTGCTCCTTACACTAGTATTATTTACTTATTGTAATACTCCAAGAGGCACCACTGTAAATTTTATTTTTTTCTGAGAAATTACCTTGATTGACGGCGAGTGCAAAATTCAAAAGGCTGTTGAAATAACATACTTCAGTACCTACAGCCACTTGTCCAAAAGTGTTCACTAACTGTACTTTTTTGTGGTATACTTTTTTAGTACCATTGAATATTTGTACCGAAACAAAATCTCCTACTTTTAAATTCAAATTACTGAAAGTTTTCTTATCTATATTTGTCCAAATATTTCCATATTGGATGTCCAAGATTGGAATACCTCCTTTGACAACTCCATTGTTGTATAGGGGCTTTTGATATTCAATTTTAACTACTTCATTGGGTAATTTAGCCCCGATTTCTTCAAAAGTGATGGTTTTAGAAGCCAAACGTGCCCCAGTATAAGCATAAACATCACGACCATGGAAAGTATAGGATTCATTCGAATTTGCTCTACGGTTTTTTACCTCATCTATTTCGCGAATTTCCTGAATTCCTAATTGTTCCGCTATCAATGTTAAGGTTCCGTTATCGGGTGTTACAAAATAGTGTCCAGACTTAGTGAGCAACACTACTGAATGACGGGAAGTCCCTACACCAGGATCGCAAACCGAAACGAAAACCGTTCCTGCTGGATAATATTGTGCCGTTTGTGATAAACGATAAGCGGCTTCCCAAATGTTATAAGAAGGGATTTCATGGGTCAAATCAAATATTTTAATATCGGTGGAAACGCCCATCGCGACTCCTTTCATTGCCGATACCGCACCATCTTTGATTCCGAAATCAGATTGAAAAACCAATACGTTATTTTGGGAATAACTATAAAAACTTAGAGCGAAGAAGAAGAGTAAAAATCGAATTTTCATTTGTATATATTTTTAAAAATGCGACAAATATATTTAAATAAACTGTAATGGATTCCTTTTTTCTGTTTAAAATAATTTACCATAAAAATGGACCTTAGTCATAGTAAAAAAAAATAATCTAAAACGTCTGTGTGTTTTAATTAAATATATTTGCACCAAATTTTAAATTTAATTTATCAGTAAATTACTTATTGAATGCATCCAACTAAAAACCCTCTTATACACTCCAACACACTTATGAAAAAAACGCTAAAAATTATTCTTACCCTCTTTTTTATTTTTACGTCCGCTTTGTTTTTTGGGCAAAACCAAGAAATAAAAGGAACAATTACCAACGAAAGTGGCCTTCCTTTAGATCAGGCAGCTGTTGCCATCAAGGGAACAAAAATCAAAGTGACAAGCGACAGTCGCGGTGAATTTTTAATTGTGTCGCCATCAAACCATCCAACTTTAGTGGTTTCACTATTTGGATATGCCACAAAAGAGATTAAGGCCACTGAAAATCCAATGCACATTCAGTTAGTGTTAGAGAATAATAACTTGGATGAAATTGTAATCGTTGGTAGCCGTAATCCTAAAAAAAGCAAATTAGAAACGACAGTACCGGTAGATGTGGTTAATTTAGTAAAATTAAAAAATGTAACCCCGCAAACTACCACGAATGATATCTTGGCTGCTTTAATTCCGTCTTTTAATTCGAACAGACAATCCTCGGCAGATGGGACAGAGCATGTTGATCCCGCATCCTTAAGAGGTTTAGGGCCCGACCAAGTTTTGGTTTTGGTTAACGGAAAAAGACGCCATACTACCTCATTAGTCAACTATCAAAATACGGTAGGAAACGGTTCTGTAGGAACCGATTTGAGTGCCATACCAGCTACCGCAATCAAACGCATCGAAGTGTTGCGTGATGGTGCAGCAGCACAATATGGTTCTGATGCTATTGCGGGTGTTATCAACTTGATTTTGAAAGATAATACCGGATTAGAAATTAATGCTACTTATGGTCAGACCTCGCGTAACGATGGGCAAACCACGAATATCAATGCCAACTATGGCGCCAAGATTGGAAAAGAGGGTGGTTTCATCAATGTAACGGCTGAATTTAATAATCGTGAAAAGACCAATCGCTCTCAAAACCACAATCTAATCATTTTTGATCAATCGGCGTATGATAACTATTTTGCCTATGATTTTAGTAATGACAATGCCCGTCAGCTAGATGATGATGCTTTAGCTTTGGCAGGGCTTACGCGTGATGATTTTAATTTTCAAATTGGCGATGCTAAAATTAGAAACATACAAGGATTTGTGAATACCTCCATTCCGTTGAATGACAACATTGAGTTTTATGCCTCAGGAGGCATGAGTACAAGAAATGGCACAGGTTATGGTTTTAGACGTTTACCTAGTGAAACTGAAAACGTTGTGCCTTCACTATTTCCTTATGGATTTCAACCCGAATTAAACTCTGTAGTAAATGATTATTCTTTAATCTCAGGATTGAAATTCAAATTAGGAGAATGGAAATTAGATTTGAGTAATACTTATGGCAAAAATAAATTCATATACGATGTATCCAATACGAACAACTTTTCTTTAGGAGCCAATAGTCCAACCGAATTTAAAGCTGGAAATCATGCTTTTTCACAAAACACGATAAATGCTGATGTTTCTAAATTATACAGCACTATTTTTAAAGGGCTTAATGTGGCTTTTGGAGCGGAATATCGTTTGGAAAATTATCAAATTAATGCTGGAGAAGAAGCTTCGTATAGTAATGGTGGCGCACAATCATTTCCGGGATTCTCTCCTTTGAATGTAGTAAATAAGAATAGAAATAGTATTGGTGTTTATGCTGATGTTGAAGCTGATATTACTGAAAAATTCCTTGTAGGAGTTGCGGCTCGTTATGAAGACTATTCTGATTTTGGTACTACTTTAAATGGGAAATTATCAGTTAGGTATAAAATTACTGATACCTTTTTTGTTCGTGGAGCCCTTAGCACCGGATTTAGAGCCCCTTCTTTACACCAACAATATTTCAACAATATTGCGACTGACATCGTTGATGGAAAAATTTTGAATTCAGGAATTTTTAGAAATGATAGCGAGGTTGCCAAACAACTTGGAATTCCGAAACTAAAAGAAGAAACCTCCAAAAATTATAGTTTGGGATTTGTTTATTCACCCATAAAAAAATTGAATTTCACCGTAGATTTTTATAAAATTGACATTGACAATCGAATCATTATCACGGGAAATTTAGGAAATGATGCTTATGGCGAGCCTGTACCTGAACTTCGAACTATTTTCGCAGCTTATGGTGCAGAAACAGGACGCTTTTTTACGAATGCCATAAACACTACCACCAACGGATTAGATTTCGTTGTAGATTATGATTTGAATATAGGAGAAGGCAATTTAAATCTTTCCTTGTTATATAACTACAATAAAAATGTGGTTGATGATCGATTAAACAATGTACCTAGTTTGTTTAAGGGTCAAGAGGATGTGTATTATGGTCCTCAAGAAAGAAGTTTAATAGAAAGTAATACTCCAAGAAGCAAAGCAACTTTTGCTGTCAATTATGCTCTAAACAAATGGAATTTTTTAATTAGAAACACCTATTTTGGTGCAGTGACACGTGATGGATTTCCATTTGGAACGATTCAAAAACATGGTGATAAAGTAGTCACGGATTTAACGGTAGCCTATAAAATAACTCCAAAAATCCAGTTTATATTGGGAGCAAATAATCTATTTGATATTTTTCCAGACAAGCAAATATATGAGAACAGTTATTTTGGCGTGTTTAAATATGCTCCAGTTCAAATGGGTACTACGGGTGCTTATTATTTTGGAAGACTTAGTTTTAGATTATAAAAAAAGCTTATCAGATACAGAAGCCGTCTAAAATAGGAGGGCACTGAGAAGTTTTTTTTCGAATAAATTAATAAAAAATAAAAGGAGTAGAAAGTTTAAGATTTCTACTCCTTTTTTTGGTATGTCTAGCCATTAGTACTGCAGCAATCAATGCCGTTTTGGAGTGGTAAGTATCCTTTGTTGAATAGGACAGTTTGTTATAAGGTGGTGTGAAGAGTTTTTTGGTTAAAAGGGTTTACAAATTTAAAGTTATTGTATAGGGGCGTGTGACGATAGCTCCAGGAATAGTAGAGCGCTTGGTATAGGACAACGAAAGGTCGCAACCTGTCCTTACTAGCGGTTGTCGCGTGAAGATTTTTGTGATGCAATAGTTACAACGAATTCCATCCAAATTGGAATGTGATCCGAGATTTTTCTGGCTTCTTGTAGGGAGGGGAAACTTTTGTAAAAAGGAATGACGCCTCCGTTTTTCTTTTGGACGGGTTTGGCATACCAAATGTTGTCGAATGCTGAGGCTAGACTTTCTCCGTTTTTGGTTTGCTTTTTCAAGGATGTTTTTTGGTGGATTAGCAGGGGTGTATAGCCCATTTTTTTCAAAGGATTAAAAACACTATGCGATTGCGGACAGTTGAAATCGCCTAAGAAAATCAGGTGTAAATTTGGATATTGCGCGGGCAACTCTTTAAAATATTTGATTTCGGTTTCCGGTTGTTTGTTTTTGGTTATAGCGTGGAAATTCACCACAGTAAACGTTTTCTTTTGGTATTCAAAAGTGGCATAAAAGGGTTCGCGGTCTATGGCTAAATGGTATTTTTTTTCTAACCAAGCCCTACCGATTTTTTTTATTTTTGAGGTTTTCCAAAGGAAGGCATAGCGTTCGGTTTTGTAGGCACTGCTGCTCGTAGGGTCACTAACCACATAGTCCCATGGACTCCCTTTGCGGTTCAAGACATCGGCTAATTGAGCTACGGCTTGCGCACCACCATACCCCGCCACTACTTCTTGCACCGCCACGAGATCAAAACCTTGGAGTGTTTGGGCTATCAACTCCAGCTCTTTCTCCGTCTTGGATTTCCCAAAATTTTCGATATTCCAAGAAAGGAGTTTGATTTGGGAAAAGGAGAGAGAGGTGAGCAGGAGGAAGCAGATGTAAGAAAGTCTTAGCATAAAAAAGGTATTTTAATTACCAAAGATTGGTCTGAAATTTGAATAGTGCACTCAAGTAGGAAGTAAAAATAACAATCTATAATTTAATACTCCTTTTTATTTGGAATGACTCCTCGAATCCCACCTTTTGGATTAGGAACATCTCCATTATATCTTGGAATAATGTGTATATGACAATGCCAAACGGTTTGTCCAGCGGCTTCATTAACGTTTATTCCTATAGTAAAGCCTTCGGGATTGTATTTTTCTTGAAGAATATGTTTTACTTTGTTAACCATAATCCAACAAGCTGTCTGTTCTTTTAAGGTTAATTCGAAATAGTTAGAAACTTTTCTTTTTGGAACAATTAAAGCATGACCTTCTGAAACAGGAAATTTGTCATAAAATGAAAAGACGGTAGCTGTTTCAACTAGTAATTCTCTTGTTTCTTCTCCACTCAAAAACGGACTTAAATCTTTGTTTCCTCTATTTAAAGTGGTGTAATGTTCATATTCATATATTTCACAATTTTCATTCTTGAAAATGGATTTGAAGGGAAGTTTGATTACACATTGATAAGTTTCCTTTTTATGAACTTTATGAATTCTAAATCCTTCATATTGGATGTCTCTGCGAACCGCAAAATAGGCTTTCCCATTTGGTTTTAAAAGATTTGAAACATTCATCAACACTGCAGCTTGTTCTTCTGGAAGTAAAACGTTCAATACATAAAAACATAAAATTGTATCAAATTTTTCTATTGGAAATTCTGGAAAATAAAAAGGATCATGGCCAACAATATTAATCCCTTTATGTTTTAATAATTGAACATCTTTTCCAATTCCGCAACCAAAATCAAGAACTCTTCCTGTGATTTTCTTTTCATTAAGTAGTATACGAGCAGGATAGGAAAGGGAGGTTCTTTCTATGGCAGTTAGATGACTATGTGGATTTTGGTTAATCATTCATAAACAAAAATCCGTTATTACTTGCAATGGTAAGTAAAGGCTGTATGGTATTTGAAAACTTGTCTTTTTCAAACGCTTCAATATTTGGAAAAATAGTTAGAAACTCATCCATATATTTACTTTTAGAGTTATGGTGTTTATTGATATCGAAAGCTACCTTTTGTAGATCATAAAATTTATCAAAATGCTTATTAAATATAGGAAGTTTATCACTTTTTGAAGAATTAAATTTCTTTTCAATAGGCAGCAAATTCCAAATCAAATCATGTGACACAAAAGCGTGAGGTACAAAATGGTCTAAGGCATAATTCTTTTCGTCAAAAACCAATTTAGTATCTGTAAAAATGCAATTTATGAAACCTAATTCTTTGAAAACTAATTTCCAATAATTATTAGTTTGTTTGGTTAAACCATTTCTAGTTGCTGGTTTAATTAATTTATTTGGTATATCCGGAACGTTGGGATTTCGAGTTTGAAGAAATAAAGCCAAATTCCAATAGCAGTAATCTTTTAGTACTTTGGCATTGGATTTTAGATAAGCAATCCAAATTGGATTAATAGTAATAAAATCTTTGTGCAAACTATATAGACTTCCATTCATAAACGATTGCGAATCTGAATATATTCTGCTTTTTTGTTGGTTATCAGTTTCATTTTTAATTTTAGGAAACCAAGGAGACAAAAACCAATGCGGAACGTTTTTATCAAAATGAAGCAGTTGATTAATAGTTTCCTTATTGTTTGAATGCTCTAAACTAAATTCAATTTTGCCTTTCTTTTCGTCAATTGTTAAATTCTCTTCATTTAAAATTTTCTCAACTGCCATTTGTAAATTGTCTTGTTTGCCAAAAGAAATATGAAAATAGTTTATGGTATACCAAGAATTACTGATCATTCTTGAAAATATTTTTCTTTTTGGAATTTCAATAACATCTTCTTCAACTAATTCAATCAAAGCTATCAACCAATAAAATTTATATGTTGCAGAGGTACTGCCAAATACGGAAGCTAATTTATTTATTGGTAAATGTGGAGAAAAGGGTAGATTCATGGTTAAAAATGTTGCTTTCTATACGTAGCTGAAACTATCATCAAAATAAGGCAACATAGCTTCAAGAACCTTTGAATCAACTTGTGTGGTGCTGGCGGTATCGAAATAATTAATAGGCATAAAAATAGTTGAACTACAATAATACAAAAAATCAATTGAAAAGAAAATGCGGAGAACTGTAAACGCACAGTTTGTTTTTATTATTGCAAGATAAAGAATTCTAAATCTCATTTCCTTACGGTTTCCCTTATTTAGAAAAAAAATAGGTCTTGCTTATATAAGTTACTGGCCCTATAAATTGTCCTATGTACTTCCAATTTTGATTTATGATATTTGCTAGTACTTTACGAGGCAATATTCTCGCAAAGACGCTAAGGCGCAGTATTCATAGCGTTTCTATTACGACTTTGCGAGAAATCAATAGAAATGATACTATATCGTTTTCATTATATAGCCTGCTATTTTTCGATTTCTTTCATAGGAAGTTTTTTTCGCGGGGAATAGGAAGTTTTTCTGGAAAGATGGATTATTGAAAATGTGCAATTTGGTTTAGCTTTTAAATAGGGGTGGAGGCATTTTGTCTGTCATCCCAATTGCAGCAGATTTGGGGATTTTTTCTTTTGCAAATCCGAGACAAGCGGAGCATATCGAACGGAAAACAACAGATTTACTTGTGATATTATTCCTAAGGGCATGCTATAGCGTGGCATTGCTCTTTAACGGCATCCAAAGAAAATCTTTCGTTATCTTGAGTAAATGCCAATGAATAAAGAGTATCAAGATCCCTCACTCTTCCCCTTACTGTTGATAATGATGTCAATAATTCTTTATTTGTTCGAAACGGATAGGTTCTATTCAAATCCAGTTGTTATGCGTCAGCTTCGTGAACCGAATCGTTATAATCACATTTTAGTTTTTCAATTGATTTTTCAAAAGCCAATGCAATATCTTTGTGTAATTCTTTATCAGCGTCAATTAAGTACCTACTATACGTTTCTCCATTTTTCCAAAATAAAATTGGAGCCTTCTTTTTGTACTTTAAAAATCCACTTA
The DNA here is from genome assembly GCF_051547165.1 of Flavobacterium sp. TSSA_36. Classification (NCBI taxonomy): domain Bacteria; kingdom Pseudomonadati; phylum Bacteroidota; class Flavobacteriia; order Flavobacteriales; family Flavobacteriaceae; genus Flavobacterium; species Flavobacterium sp. TSSA_36. Next base: position 439,972 of record NZ_JBPTTP010000002.1, on the reverse strand, counting down.
GAAAATTACAAACAAATCCTTTTTCTCTATTTGAATCGTAAGTTAATTGATTCAAAAGACCTTCTCGGTATTCAATTTCATTTAGTAGTTTGGTTTTTAACTCTAATTTTTTTTTTTGTTTTTCAGTATTCATTTTTTATGTTTTTAACCATTAAAATTGTGTGCTAAAAAGCCGAACGCATAACAGCAGTTACAAGCTTGACGGGTATTGGGTATTAATTTTTACCTTGTTTTGTTTAAGTTTTTATTCGGCAACTCGGCAGTTAAACTGCTTGTTTAATGTCCTACCTCTTGTAGCTGCGAAACGTTATGAAGTACGACTATCCGTTACTATCCTTTGTTGCAGGCTGCTTGTATTCATTGAATTCTGCTGCAAACGTATCCTCTTTTACCTATTTTCTGTAACTATTCTTGTTTGGGATATTCAAAGGGTTCATTTTTAATTTCGTGAGTAATAACGTCAAATTCATCTAAGACTACATACACTGCGATAGCCGATAGTGAAAGGAGTATAATGAAAATGAATATGCTGACTAAATTCTTATTAAATCTCATCTTTGTTGTTTTATTTGTTTTTTCTTCTAAAGTCTTCTGTTTTTCAGTTCTTTATCACAATTTTGTATTGTTACAATTATTAGTCTGTCTAATGAATTTTAGACAAAAAAGTGACCTCTACATCTTTAAAAAAAACTGATTTTCAAGTAAGTATGCTGTCGTTTGGATTTTGTTTTCACTTAGAAACTAAAATTTTTCATTTTAACTTAATCCCTACTTTTAGTGATTTTTTACTTTTTAAAGGGTTTCTTTTTAAAAAAAATCCTTTTAATATCTCTTTTTTTTGCAAAATTAATTTTGAATGCTAAGTATTTTAGAGCTGCTCGTACTTCCCTGGTTGCTTTTTTGTAAGGTTAATAACATCCCAAACATAATCCTCCAAAAAAACATTTCCTTACGGTTTCCCGTATTTAGTAAAAAAAATTACGACATTGATAGAAAGACTGCTATTTTTCCTTTTCTTTTTCTGGCACGGGAAGTTTTTTTCGCGGGGAATTGGTCGTGTTTTTGGAAGGATTTGGTTATGGGTAAAAGGGTAGGGGAAGGGAAAGCCTGCTGCGCTTTTTTTTGGATGGGGATGGAGACGGTTTGTTTGTCCTCTGATGTGCAGTATGAAGGGATTTTTTTATCTAAAGGGAGCTGTAGGAAAACGAAGGCTATCCCATAAAAAATAGTAGCAATAAGTAGGGATTTTGTAGACATGGGGATTACTTTTTTAAGGAATCAAAAGTAATGCCCGCTACCGAGGCTTCCTTACGGGAAACCGTAAGGGGGGTGTTTTTTTAGTACGGTCACTCTTATTGGAGGATGAGGAGCCTTTTCTAAATCAACCCTAAATCTTTGGTAATAGCCACTAAGTGGGTTGTATTGAGTGCTTTGAAGTAGATCTTGAGTTTACTGATGCGTTTTTCGATAGTGCTTTTGCTATTTGGAGAGATGCCGGCTTGTTTCAAAACGGATTCCATGGCTTCTTGCGAGACGCCTTGTGAGAGGTATTCTAACAATTGGATGTCATAATCATCAATTTCATTGACGATTTTATCTTGTAAAATGTAGCCTAAATCCACGGGTAAGTAGGGTGCATCAGTACTTGCCACCGCTTCTATCGCTTTGCGTAGCTCGATCATGGTATTGCGTCCTTTCATAACAAAGCCGTTGATGCCAAAATGAGTAAACAACGATTTGATACGATAGGATTTGTCTTCAATTGAGAAGGCAATGATTTTGATTTCTGGAAATAATCCTTTCACCGCTTCGATTAAGGCTTCTCCCGAAGAAAGTAGGTTAGTACGGTGGTCTGCTTTGAAAGACAAGTCGGTAATCAACAAATCATAAGGCGCATGGTCTAAATATCCTTTTTTAATTTTGAGTAAGGCATCGTCACAGTATTTGGCATCCTCAATTATGGGAATACCCAATTCTTCTACTACTTTCAGTGCCGCGATATCATTAAAATCAATATCATCTACGATCAATACTTTTTGAAACATGATTGGTTTATTTAGGAAATGTTATTTTAATTTTCAGCCCTTTGGTACTTGTAGGGTCAAAAATAATACTTCCATCAATAGCATGAATACGGTTTTCCACATTGTGGAGTCCATTTTTTGAAGTTATGGGTTTGGACATGCCGATTCCATTGTCTGAATACTGAATATGGAATTGTTTGTCATCCGCCTCAAATCGTAGGGCTACAAGGGTACATTGACTGTGCTTTTTCATGTTGACCATAAGTTCTTGTAACACGCGGTATAGTGCGATTTTTTTTTCTGTTGACACTTTGTTCCAAGGAATTGCATGGAGGTCTTTTAAAATGATTTGGACTTGGGGGGCCGAAAAACCGGAAAGCATTTCTTTCAAATCCATTTCATAGGAATTTCCAGTACTTATGGCGCTGTTTTCCTTGGAAATATTTCGTGTTCGAGCATAAATTTTATCCAAATTATCTAACAAGGTTTCTTTTTGAATGGGATGCTGCAAGTCTTGGGTTTCGGCAAAAGCAATCGTCTGATAGACATCATTGGCTAATTCATCATGCAATTTTTTTGCAATGCGGGTTTCACTTTCATAAATAGCGGCTTGTTTTTCCTTTTTGTTTTTGTTTTTTAAATAGACATACAGAAGTAGTAGGGAGATTAGCAGTAGCAATAGGATGAAAAATAACATATAATTGCTGAGTTTTTGTTGTTCTAAGGCTAAATCATTCTCTGCTTTTTCTGCTTTTAATTGTAAATTTTCATTGCGCTCTTGCGTTGCATCATATTTGATTTTGGCAAACTGATTTTTAGCGATTTGTTTGATTTTTTTGAGACTATCGTTGAGCTGCAGGTATTGTTTAGTGTAGTTGCGAATTTGAGAAGGAGGGCTGACTTCCATCAAGAGTGACAAGGCCAACAAGCGATCGTCGGTACTTTGCAATGCAGTGGCTTTTTCATAGGATTGGAGTGCATAGGTATAGGCTAGTTGGGGATGGCTTTTTTTATAGTATTTTGCCCAATTACTATAACTGGTAATTAGGCCATAGTCATACTTTAATTGGTGGTGAATGGCTACTGCTTTTTTTAAATAGACACTACTTTTAGGATCTTGTATTTTTAAATAACTAAGACCTAAATTGTCTAAAACTCTCCCTAGATGTTCGGGGTTATTCAGGGTGGCAGGGGATTGCGAAAGTGTGGTCAATAGCGGAATGGCCTTGTCATACCGTTGTTGGTCCATGTAAACCACCGCTATGTTATTTTGAATCACTGCTTTTTGAAGTGGTGTATCGGCTAAGGCACTTGCTTTTTGATAATAGCGAATGGCATTAGTGTAATCAAAAAGGCTGTTGTAATTGATTGCTAAAGTGTTGAAAATGGCTACTTTGTATTGGGCTTCGGTGTTTTTTTGAAAAAAAGCAACCGCGGCTGTTGCCGTAGCTTCACTTCCCATAAAGTCACCTTGCGTTTGTTGGATCGCTGCCATTTTGAGCAAGGCATAGACTATTTTGTCGGACGCTGTTTTGGGATTGCTTTCGTTTCGAATTTTATTATAGTAAAAGTAGGCACTGTCGTAGACGCTCTTGGTGTAAAAATCTTCAGCTCTTGCAATATACTTGTGATAAGCAGAGACCAGTGGGGCGCCTGTGGTGGTCTTTTTAGGTTGCTTACAAGAAAAAAACAAACTACCAAACAAGAGCACGGCAATACAAAACGGGAAAGGTATTTTTGGAATCATCATTTTTCGAAAATATCAAATTTATTTCAAATAGGAGCAGCTCCCCAATTATTTTTATAGGGAATAACTAGCCTAGTCTTTGCGCCAAGACCTATCAGTATGATTCCTAGATCCTACGCTCATGTAAGTTAAAGTCAGGATTTTTTTTATGCTTTTGCTTGTCGTTGGCAGGAGGAGTTCTTACTAACCTTATAGGGCTTAGGGTCATGTAATTAAGTTGTGAGATTTTAGCTTTAAGCGTAAAGATTCTTGATTTTAGATTTCTGTGCTAGTAAATTAAAAATTACTTTTTTTTCAGTGGTTTATCTATTGGAAATTAAAAATCGGTACTCAAAAATCAGCAATCAAATTATGGATTTTCCATAGCTTAATGCCATTGGGGTAGTAGCAGTAAAGCTTTTGGCTCCTTGATTTGGTATTGCTGCTGTTTTAGTTTCCACTGAGGCATCGTAGTGCGGTTCCGATTTATAGTATTTGAATGTTACCTAACAGGTGTTTTACTCTTATTGTTTCGGTCAAGGTAATTTTGATGTTTTCTTTAAAAGCCAGTATTTTTTACGGGCATTCACTGAAGGTTGTTTCCTTCTTCCATAATAGTTCATGAACTCATGCTTTTCTCGAACAACTCCTTTTCGCTACGAAAACTACTGCGGATTCCGGTTTGCCTGAAAATCACGGAAACCAGTGTTGTCTACCATTTAATTGTTAAAGCTGAAGTAGCAGAAATATTGTTGTTTTTTGCAGTGAATATGTTGTCTTTTGCCAGGTATTTTTTGATTTCAAATCGCCACCAAACGTTATCTAGCACTTGGAGATCAAAATTAGTAGAACAGCCAAAAACTTGCAATCCATTAAGCGTATTTGTAGCGATAAATAGTTGGTTTTTATCATTATAGTATTCTACTCTAGTTGCTAGGCTGTATTTTTCTCTAGGTTTGTATCGAAGCATTACAATTGGTGCGAATAGGATGCTATAATTGGAATTAGGATTGCGGTCTGAACCCAAATCTACTCCTGCCATAATGCCCCACTTTTGAGAGGGTTCGAATATGGCATAAAAATTATGATAGGTGCGTACTGCTTTTAGGCTATCTGCTTTATCGGAACCTATGAAGTTGCTGTAATTTAAGAGCCATCTTTTTGAAGGTTTATAGTTGATTTGGAATCCAAAGGAAGGATTTTGAATGTTATCTGGTTTTCTGATTTTTTGCCAACCATTCACTACTAAAAAGGACAGATTTAGTTTTTCGGAAGGAGTGGTGTACGCTATTTTGATTCCTGTTTCATAGTAGGGACTGTTCTCTGCGAGGATGCTTCTGGTGAGGGTCCAACAATCGGCGCCGATAGCACTTTCGAATCCAATATGAGAAGGCATAATCCCAGCATCTATCCAGAGATTATGTTGTTTCGCAATTTTAATTCCCACATTGGCTTCATAAATCAACTGTGCCCAATTAGGCTCTGCTGCCAGATTGTATTGAGCGTAGGTACCCACCATCAAAGCGGCATTCGCTCTGAGTTTTTCTTGTGCATAGGTAGCTTTTAGTAATCCTAAATTGAGATTGAGTTCGTTATGTCGTTTGTGATTGTAGATAAAATTTGGTTTTTCATGATTTTGGGGCTCGGAAAAGTCATAGCTATAGTACAACTCCCCGTATCCTTGAAATTGAATAGGTTTAGGTCTATTTTGACCATGAACGATCGTAGAAAAAAGGCCACTTAGTAGGAGTAATGGTAAATGCTTCATTGTTGGAATAGTACGAGTTGATTAAGGTTTTTACTTTAGAGAAGGGCCCATCACAAAAGTAATTTTTCTATTTGAAATTCCTTTCAAGTAGGGTGCCTATACAGGGCGATCGCATTTAAAAAAGCTAGCCACGAATTACACCAATTGTCACTAATTTTTTACCGAACTTAAATTTGAATTACACTAATTCAATTTGTTTTTAAAAATTAGTGAAATAAAATAGTCATAATTAGTGTTTGTTCGTGTAATTCGTGGCAAAACTTTTAAAAGCGAACGCCCTGGTGCCTATACTAAGAATGAAATGCGAAACGCTATTATTCTAGTTTGCTTATTTTTCTCTTTTCAATACAATATTCGTAATGGGTTGATATACTAGTGGAATTTGTTCTACCTCGACATCTGATTTTTCGAGGCCAAAAGCTTTTTCATCGCTCACTCCGAGACGTTTCAATAAGAAATACGAGTTTAATAGGATGCCTTCTCTTAGCGCAAATTCATTTTCTATGGAAAGAAATTTTTCTATCACCACAAATTTAAAGTCGGGTTCGGTATTGTATTTACTGGAACCATCAGGACGAATATGCAAATTAAGTTCTTTGTTGGCCACTAATTCTTTTACAATATTTTTAAAATAGAGTTCGGTTTTAGGTTGGATACGAAACCCTACATTGATGTTTATTTTAATTACTTTATCATCTACTAGTTCTGTAACATCATACGATAAAGTGAAAGGATCTTCGGTTCGATTGAGGTGTACAAACCAATAGACATCGGCTCTTTTTGGTTTTTTTGCAAAAATAGACTTGATGATTTTTTCTTCAATTTCATGTCTTCTATTTGCTTTTGTAAGATAGATCAAATGAGTAGCAAATTTTGGTATCTCGTCATCTTGACTTAATTCGGTTAATTGCGCGCTGTGTTTGCCTAGTTCAATGAATTTCGTAAAGCGATTATTGATTTTTCGGGCGTAATACCAAACATACATGGTGGCAAAAATAAAGAGTTCAAAGAACAAGAACATCCATCTTTCTTTGATTTTAGCGACATTGGCAATAAAGAAAGCGATTTCAATAGCTCCAAAAATGGATAAAAATAAGAAGACATACGCTTTTTTCCATTTTAAGCGATAATAAATAAAATAGCTCAATAAAAATGTGGTCATCATCATGGTGATGGTAATTGAAAATCCATAAGCGGCTTCCATATGTGTACTTTCTTTAAAATAGACCATCATTAGGATACAACCAAACCAAAGAATGGTGTTGATACTTGGGATATATACTTGTCCTTTGCTTTCACTTGGTTGTTTGACGGTAACTCTAGGCCAAAAATTAAGGCTCATTCCTTCACTAATTAAGGTGTAACTTCCGCTAATTAAGGCTTGAGAGGCGATAATAGTGGCTGCCGTTGCTATCAAAATGCTGGGCAATAAAAACCAATGTGGGACGGTTTCGAAGAACGGGTTTCTACCGTTTAAAAAGGGGAGTCCTTGGTGCATTAACCACGCCGCTTGTCCTAAATAGCAAGTAATTAAACTTGTTTTTACAAAAATCCAAGTCAAACGAATGTTTTTTATACCGCAATGCCCTAAGTCGGAGTACAAGGCTTCGGCGCCGGTGGTACAAAGAAAAACCGCCCCCAGCAACCAAAATCCATGGGGATAATTAGCTAATAAATCATAGGCATAATAGGGGTTTAAGGCTTGAATGATGTCGGGATGCAAGCTGATTTGATGTAGTCCAACCACGAATAACATGCTAAACCATACGGCCATAATAGGGCCAAAGGCTTTCCCTACAATTTGAGTTCCAAAGCGTTGAAAGAAAAACAACAAGGATAGGATTGCTACTACAATACTTATTGTTAGTGTATTGCCTGGAACAATGATTTTTTCTAGTCCTTTCACCAATCCTAAACCTTCAATGGCTGTTGCTACAGAAATTGGAGGGGTAATAATTCCGTCGGCTAGCAATGTAGTAGCTCCTAAAATAGTAGGAATTACTAATTTTTTGCCATAACGTCTTACTAAGGCATACAGTGAAAAAACACCCCCTTCTCCATGATTATCTGCTTGCAGTGTAATCCAAATGTATTTGATGGTGGTTTGAAAAACTAAGGTCCAAAAGACACAAGAAACGCCTCCATATACCAGCGTTTCACTAATGGGGCGATCCCCAATAACGGCTCTTAAAGCGTATAAGGGGCTGGTGCCGATATCTCCATAAATTATTCCGAGTGCTACTAGAAGTGAAGCCACAGTCACTTTATTGGCTACCCCGTTTTTTGTTGTATTCATTATTTTTATTGCTTTAAATTAATGATACAAATTTCAGGAGAAAGGCATTAGTAAGTTATAAAGAATACCTAGTGGGATATAAAGATTTTATAAAGATTTAGGTAAAGCGATATCCAACGCCACTTTCGGTGATAATGTGTTGGGGTTGATTAGGGTGTTCTTCGATTTTTTTGCGAAGGGTGCCTACGAAAACTCTCAGATATTGCGTTTCGGTTTGGTAGGGTAGTCCCCATATTTCCTTTAAAATATATTGATGGGTTAATACTCGTCCCACATTTTTCATGAACAAAGCCATTAAGTTGAACTCGGTAGCGGTAAGTTTAATGATTGCATCATTCCTGAAAACGGATCGTGCACCAAAGTCAATTTTTAAATCGCCACAGGATTGAATGGTTGCGTCGTTTACCAACTCATTTCTGCGTAATACAGCTCTGATACGGGCTAAGAGTTCGGCATTGCGAAACGGTTTGGAAAGATAATCAGTGGCTCCATTGTCTAGGGCTTTCACAATGTCTTCCTCGCTATTTTGAACCGAAAGCATTATAATGCCTTTGTTGTACCAAGTGCGCAACTCTTTTAGTATATCGTGTCCGCTTTTATCGGGTAGATTGATGTCTAATAAAATGAGATCAGGAGGGTGGTTAATTGCCAATAATACCCCTTCCTTAGCAGTAGCGGCAAGATGCACTTTGTAGTCATGGCTATCTAAGGTGATTTCTAATAATTTTCGAATGGGTGCTTCATCGTCTATGACGAGAATTTCTGGCTTATTCATTCTTAAGATGATTTATATAAGAGGTTGAGGTTGGTATTGCCAAGGTAAAAGCAGCTCCAGCATTGGGAAGATTCTTCAAAAGGATCGTGCCATTGTGTGCTTCTATGAATCCTTTCACAATAGACAAGCCCAGACCACTTCCGCCTGCTTTGGAATTTGGAATTCGGTAAAATTTGTCAAAAACCAACTCCATTTGATCTGTGGGGAAGCCATTTCCGTTATCCGCAACGGTGATTAGGCAGGTGTCTTGTTCTATTTTGGCTTCTAGGGTAATACTTGTGTTTTCAGGTGTATACAAAATAGCATTATGGATCAGGTTTTGGAGTACTTGTTGCATGATCCCACTATCTAGTTTAACAAATGGTAATTGTTCATCGGGATTAAAAACAATGGTGTGCTGTGCTGCAAGAACATTCGTTTTTTGAATGACCGTAAAGATCAGTTCGTTGATATCGCACCAATCTCTGTTAAGTTGCAGCATACCCGTTTCTAGACGACTCATGTTTAATAAGTTTTCTACCTGTTTGTTTAAACGAATGCTGGCTTTGTCAATTTCTTCTAAAAGCACGGATTGTTTCACAGGGGTGAGTTTGTGGTTACCCTCTTTGAGTGTATCAATGGCACTAATGATGGTGGCAATTGGTGTTCTTAACTCGTGAGAAAGTGAATTTAATAATGTAGTGTATAACTGAATGGTTTTTTCTTTTTCCTCTTTGTCCCTAGCTTTTTGTTCTGCTTCTCGGATATTGAAAGTTAAGACCGCATTGACAAGGGCAATAAAAAGGTAAACAAAAAAAAGCAAAACATCCTCAGAGGTTTTGATATGAAATGTATACAAGGGATGGATGAAAAAGAAATTTAGGAGTAAGCCGCTTACTACTGCCGTTATTACTACGGGAATAATATCAAAAAACATGGCTATTATTGATACGGTCATCAAGAGCAACAAGGCTGTGATGCGATAATCGAGGTAATTAGAGGACAAAAAACAAAACGACGCAATCGTTACTACCAAAGAAATGCTGTAGCTACATTGTTTGAAAAGGGAGTGGCTTTTTAGACTTAGATTGTACAAATTGCAATTTTTGAGATGACTTTATGGGACTTTTTATCCAAAACAAAAATACTACAAATTTGTGGAGTACCAAGAAAGCTTACTCGTAATTGGTTTGGCTTTGTTTATCAAAAGAATACAACTATTCGCCTAAATTACGTGATACGGATTTTAAAAGGATGATCCCTTCCTTTTTAGACTAACTACTATTGATGCTTAATTTTTGCTTTCCCACAGAGGTTTTTGCTTTGATCCCGAATGGAGCAGAGGAATATCTAGGGGGGGGAAAGGGACAGGTCGCGACCTGTCCGTACGGGGTTATAGTTTGAATTCTGCCTAGAGGGGGTAGTGGTCGGATAGCATGAAGGATAGGGCTTGTTTGGTGAGGCCACGGTTGGATAGTGCGGTTTTGATGAAGTCGTAATTGCCGCCTGTTATGAATTCTAATGATAGGTTGTTTTTCTTGTTGCTGTTTTGGAACCAAGCGATTTGGTCATAGTACTTGGTTTCATCGAAGATGGAACGGGTTACTTTGTCGTTTTGTAGTGCTGGTGGAATATATAATCCTTCGGAGATAAAGGTTTGGTTTAGTAAGTCGCCGCGTTTGTCGATGTTGAAATCTCCTAAGGCGATTAGGTTTTGGTGGTAGGCGTTGACGTCGTCTGCCCAACTGGCCAACCATTTTGCTATGCCTTTGAGCTCGGTGATGCGGTCGCTGGACGTATTTCCGAAAAGGATGTGTAAGGTGACTAAAATAAAGGTTTGGTTTTGTGCTCTAAAACTCACTGCATAAGGGGAACGCACAAATTGTTTGTCGAGCATTCCTTTGTTGATGGTTTTGGTCCATTCGTCTGGAACGACTAATTCGCAGGCTAGGCCGGAAAGGTTTACTCGACGGGTATCAAAGAGATAGGCCATACGTTCGCCATTGCCGACATCGCCTTGATTGACGTCTGTTAGGATTAGGGACCAATCTGAACCTAAGACTTTCAGCACATCGCGTAGTCCTTTGAGGTTGGCTTTTACTTCTTGAACTGCTATCACATCAAATCGTTTGATGATCTCGGCGATGCACACCAAAGAATGTAAATCTCTTTTGGGACTGTCTGTAGGAGCCGATGTCCACTTGCGGGTAATATCTCCAAATCCTCTAATGTTCCAAGTGGCAATGAGTAGGTTTTTTTCTAGTTTTTTGGGTGGTATTTTTAGGTCTAAATCTTCTTTTAGTTCTTTGAGATTGGCTGCTACATCTACTGGTAATTTATCTTCAATTGTATCCATCGTTTTGTGCTTTGGGTTTGAAATTAAAGATAGGGATTTTGTTTAATTAGCTGAATGTTTGTGTGTTAAATAAGTGTTGTGGTTTGGAGAGGGGATGGGGGGTGGGGATGGGACAGCTCGCGAGCTGTCCGTACGGGGAGTATGTATACGATTTTGCTAAGTTAGTTTGAATGGGATAATGCGTTTTTATACATTGGTGGGCACGGATTACAAATCCGCTATCGGGGTGATGATTGTGCTGGTTTTATTGCTTGTTTTTGAATAATGCTGTGGGCACGGATTTCAAATCCGTGATATCTGGACAGGCATGAGAAGTGGAGCGTATGTGTTTTTGTTGGCGCCTTGGGTAAGCTCTTTGGCTGCTGGCTATCTGCAATGTTGTGTTTGGTGTTTTAACCTCAACCAGCAAGTAAAGTGCTTGAAGCGGGTGGGGACAAAAATACGACAGGACTTTTTTTTTGCAGGTTGGCCAGCTGGGACTTTTAATGCCGAAAAGGGTGGGAAGTAAGTTAGCGTGGTGTTTATTAAGAATTGTTATTATATTTATGATATGTTTAAATAATTAATATAAAAAAAATAATAAACATTTTTTTAATGAAATATTTTTGTGTTATATATAATTAGTTATATTTGTCATACAAATAAAACAAAATGGATAATCTTAAAATTAACGAGCCAACATCTACATTGGTAGATTTGGTAGAAGAACGATTGCTTAGTTACTTTAAGGAAAGAAAAATCAAACCTGGGGAGTCTATACCTACGGAATTGGAGTTAACAGAAGCTTTGGGTGTGGGGCGCTCTGTTTTGCGCGAAGCATTGAGTCGATTTCGTATGTTGGGGTTGATTCAAAGTAGAACTCGTCGAGGGATGATTTTATCAGAGCCTGATATGTTAGGAGGTATGAGTAAGGTGATCGAGCCGACTTTGATGAGTTTGGAAAGTATTAAAGAAATTCTTGGACTACGATTTGTGTTGGAAATAGGGAGTGCTGATTTAATTTTTAAAAATATAACTGAGACTGACCTACAAGAATTAGAAAACTTAGTTAAAACCACTTCTGCGAGCGAATACAATAAATTTACTGTGGCTGCTGATTATGATTTTCATAGTAAATTATATCGTATTACAAAAAACAAGTTAATTTCAAGATACCAAGAGATTTTTCATAAGGTGTTTCTTTTTGTAGATGAAAACTATACTACTTATTTTGAAAAATATAATAAAGAAATTCCCAAAGAAAATCTGGTGAGCCACAAAGATTTATTGGACGCAATAAAGAGAAAGGATGTTCAAGGTTTTCAATTGCTGATGAAAAAACATCTTGAAATATACTTGAATTTTATAGACTCCTAGGTCTTCTATTAGTTTTAACCTTTTTATTTTATAGCCTATGGTATAGTGTACTTATACATTCAATGGAATTTACGGTTAAGGTGAGTTGTGAAGTAAACAAACACTTTAATCCATATTGATACTCAATCTTGGAAACCTTGTTACAAGGGTGGTTTAGTATTCAATATATTTAATCAAGCAAGGAATATTTTATTAACAAACCAATGTGAAATTATGAATTTTTTAACCCAAAAAAATACGTTAAATTTTGGAAGGATTTGTCATGCAAAAAAGATAAAAGGTGTGTCTAGTTTGATGATGATCACTTTGTCTTTGCAAATTTCGGCATCAGCAATAGCAAAAAGTACTCATGCCTTAGAAATTGAATCCAAAAATCATCCCTCAATTGCTGCGTCCTTCGTTATACAACAACAAGTAACAGGAAAAATTACTAATGAAAGTGGAGAGGCATTAGTAGGGGTAAACGTCTCCGTAAAAGGGAAACGTATCAGTGCTAAGACAGATGAAAATGGAAATTTTTCAATTGCAGCTCCTGAGAATGCTATTCTTGTAGTGACTTATGTGGGCTATTTGAAACAAGAAATTGCTTTAAACGGTGCCAATTCGATTGATATTGTTTTGGTAGAAGATACTACCAAATTAAATGAAGTAGTAGTGGTAGGATATGAATCGGTTCGCAAAAAAGAAGTGACCGGAGCGGTATCAAGAATAAGTGGGAGCGAAGTGAAAAATAGCCCTGCAGCTTCTGTAGAATCGGCTTTTCAAGGAAAATTAGCAGGTGTTCAAGTGCAACAAAATTCAGGACAACCTGGTTCGGCTATTCAAGTACGAGTTCGAGGTTTTTCATCAATTGGGGCGGGAAGCGACCCTTTGTATGTAATTGATGGTGTACCTTCTAAATCTGGAAGTTTTGGGTCGTTAGCCATTGGTCCTGATCGCTATGATGGTAATGTAGGAACCAATGCATTAGCAGATTTAAATCCAAACGATATACAATCTATTGAGGTTTTAAAAGATGCCTCTGAGGCTGCTATTTATGGAGCAAGGGCTTCTAATGGTGTGGTACTTATTACTACCAAAAGAGGGAAAAGTGGTCCAACAAAATTCAATGTCGATTTTTATGGAGGCAATCAAAGTATTACAAACACATTGCCTTTGTTAAATAAAGAAGAGTTTTTGAAGGTGTCAGAAGAAATGTTGCGAAATGCTGGATTGCCTTTCGCTAACCGATCGGATTTGGTATATACAACCAATCCACAATTTCAAGATGGAAACACCAACTGGCAAGATCAAATTTTTAGACAAGCTTTTTTAAAAAGCATGAATCTTTCTGCTAAAGGAGGAAGCGATAATGTTACTTATGCAGCAAGTTTAGGCTATTTTGATCAAGATGGTATTATCATTAACACAGGTTACAAAAGAGTAAGTTCAAGATTCAATTTGGATTTCAAAGCTAATGATAAGTTGAATTTTGGTGCCAATATTGCCTATTCTTTTGCTTATCGTAAAGGCACCGATGAAGGTCCAAGACAAAACGGAGTGATTTACAGAGGATTGAGAAATGTTCCTACACAAGAAGTTTATGACAGTCAAGGCAATTATGCACCCGGTATTCCTTTTTATCCTAATGTTAAACAAGTGGCCGAGTTGAGTAAGTTTGATACGCGAACCAATCGTACCAATGTGAATGTTTTTGCTCAATATCAAATCGCAAACAATTTAACGTTTAGAACCAACCTTGCGGCTGATTTGTTAAGTTTAAGACAAGACAATTTTTTCCCTGGTGTATTGGCTTTTTCCAACAACAGAGAATCTGCTGCGGCTTATACTCAAGATTTAGGCTGGATTAATGAAAATGTTTTAAATTATAAGTTAACGATAAATTCTGATCATACGATTAGCGTTTTAGGAGGGGTTTCGTTTCAACGTAATCGAACAGAGCAATTAATAGCTCGTTCCAATAATGCAGCTTCGGATGCAGTTTACACGGTTAATGCAGGGGCCAATTTGTTGCAAGCTACTTCTAGTATTACTTCCAATTCGTTAGCCTCTTATTTTGGAAAAGCCAAGTATGATTACAAAGGAAAGTATCTTTTAGCTGCTACGGTTAGAACAGATGGATCGTCAAGATTTGGTTCTGGAAGAAAGTATGGTACTTTTCCTTCGGTTTCTGCCGCATGGAATATTGCACAAGAAGATTTTTGGAAGTCATCATGGTTTGATAATTTAAAAATAAGAAGCAGCTGGGGACAAACAGGAAATCAAAACATTGATAATTTCGTTGCACAAGGTACGTATTTACCAGGGTATAATTATGCCGGTTCTGCTGGTATTGCTACAGCATCAAATGGACTTCCGAATTCTGATTTGTCTTGGGAAACCACTACACAAACTAATATTGGTGCCGATGTATCTATTTTTGGCGGACGTTTTACACTTTCTGCGGATTATTGGATCAAAGACACAAAAGATTTGCTTTTTCAAGTTGCCCTTCCTAATACTTCAGGTTTTGAATCGTTAGTAACCAATATTGGCGAGGTGGTTAACAAAGGGGTGGATGTTCAGTTGGGAGGATTGATACTCAAAAAAGGGGATTTCTCATGGAATTCAGATTTTAATATCTCTTTTTTAAATAACCGCGTAAAAAAACTACCTGGCGGGAATGATATTCAGCAAACGGAGCGTTATTTATTTGGAGGGGTAATTGGTATATTAAGAGAAGGAGAAGCGCTAGGGTCTTTTTATTTGTATGAGTCCAATGGTGTATTTGCTACCACAGCTGAAGCGCAAGCGGCAGGATACATCGATAAAATATCTACCGTTAATGGTGGAGTACCTCAAGCAGGTGATGTAAGATGGGTGGATCAAAATGGTGATGGTATCATCAATACTAAAGATAAGAAAATTGCAGGAAGCCCCATTCCAAATTTTACCGGAGGGTTTAACAATACCTTTAAATACCAAAATTTTACGCTTGAAACATTTTTTCAATTCTCTGAAGGCAATGAGATTTTTAATTTATTCCGAGCGGATTTATCCAGAGGGTATAGAACTAACTATTTAAAAGACAACTTAAGAGCTTGGAAAAAAGAAGGAGATATTACAGATATTCCTAGGAATGTACTAAACGACCCTTCTAACAACTCTGATGCAGTTGTAAACAGACCTTCCACACGATTCTTGGAAGATGGTTCGTTTCTTCGATTAAAAACAGTAACATTAACTTATGCGTTTCCAGAGTCTCTTTTACAAAAACTAAAAATAAGTAGTTTAAAAGTTTATGCTAGAGGTACCAATCTTTGGACTTTAACCAAATACACTGGTTTTGATCCAGAAGTGAGTATTGCTCAAAACAATAACGCCAATCAAAATGGAGGATTCCAATTTGGTATCGATCGTGGATTGTATCCTTTGAGTAAGGCAGTCACTATTGGATTGAGTTTAGACTTCTAGTTTTTTTTAACATTTAAAAATCAATTTATGAAAACAGTAAAATATTTTTGGTTTATCATTGTCACAATGATGTTTGTAAATTGTGATAGTTTTATTGAAGAAGAACCCATAAGTGTTATCACCTCAAGTTCTTTTTGGAAAACTTCTGCCGATGCACAAGCAGGAATTATAGGTTGTTATGATAAACTTCAGCAAATCTACCGAAGTGAATTTGGTGGCTATATTCACTGGACCGACGGACGATCAGATGTGGCCAAACAAGGTCAAACCGATGCGGGTATAACCGCACAAGGCGTTTGGGCTAATAATCTTACGCCTACCACTATTGGTACTGATTGGAGTACTCTTTATCAAGCCATAAACATGGCCAATCTTGCTTTGAAGAACATACCCAATATCAATATGGATGCTGCTACAAAAGATAAATTAATGGGAGAGGCTTATTTTATACGAGCCTACTCATATTTTATGGCAACCAGAATTTGGGGCGATGTACCTTTGCTTATAGAAGCCATTGATGATGCTAAACTCGATTTAAAACCTAAAAGAACGCCCAGAGCTACAGTACTTGCTCAAGTGCGTAAGGATATAGAAGATGCATTGTCTAGAGTTCCGACGGCTTATGGTAATGCTGTATCTGATAGAGGTAGAGCTACAAAGGGAGTTGTAAATGCTTTAAAAGTAGACTTTTTACTATGGATGGCACGAGTAGAAAAAACTGGTAATCAAGATTTGCAAGAAGCGGCCAATACTGCAGCTTCTATTGTTGCCAACCCTATGTATTCTTTGTTGAGTAATTTTGGCGATATCTTTAAAGTAAAGAACAATAACGAAACCATCTGGGCTATTCAATACAATATGGGGGCACAAGAAATAGGTAACTTAGGTGCCGATTTGACTCCATTGGCTCAAGGCCCTTTTACAGGAGGTAAAATGTATTATCAATTGTCGGATAAAATTATGAACGCCTATGCTAATGCGCCTGCAACCGATTTAAGAGCCGCGGCCACATTTGTAAAATTCAACGCTTTGGGGGCTACCAATATGTGTATCAAATACATTGGATCAGCTGGGCAAGGTACACAACGCGTTTTTGATAGTAATATCATGGTGTACCGATTGGGTGGAATTAAATTGATGTATGCCGAGACATTGAATGAATTAGGCAAAACTGCCGAAGCTAAAATACAGTTGAACGATGTTCGAAATAGAGCAGGACTACCCGTTACTGTAGCTACTACCCAAGCAGAATTGCGCCAAGCTATTTTAGATGAAAATTTAGTTGAACTTCCCTTTGAAGGAAGTCGTTGGTTCACCTTGATTCGCAGTGGAAGAATAGCGCAAGAAGTTGCAACGATTCAAACCAATGTGTATGATGAAAATTCTAAACTTCTCTGGCCATTAGCTGAAGCTACTTTAAGGCAAAATGAAAATTTAACTCAAAATAAGGCATACAATTAGGTCTGGATTAAGGCAAGTGGAGTATGTTGATACTTCATTTGCCTTACCTACTTCACTATCCCTTCCTGATTATAGGATTTGGGTTTCTCAACTATTAACACTATTCAAAATGAAAATACAACATTTAGAAGGGCTTATTGCGGCGCCTTTTGCACCCTTAGATGATAAGGGTATACTCGATCTCTCGAAAATTCCAAGTTACTATGCTTTTTTAAAGAAGAACAAGGTTAAAGGTGCCTTTATTAATGGTTCAACAGGAGAAGGTGCTTCCTTGACCCTTCAAGAGAAAAAAGCCATAACAGCTGCATGGGCCGAATGCACTCAAGGAGATTCCGAATTTAAAATTATGGTTTTTTTAGGGGGAACCTGTTTGAGTGAATGTATCGAATTGGCTCAGCATGCTAATGAAATGAAAGTATACGCTGTTTCTATGACCGCTCCCTTTTATTTCAAACCCTCGGATGTACATATGTTAGCACAATCTTGTATCGCAGTAGCCGAAAGCGTACCAGATCTGCCTTTTTATTATTATCATATTCCGGTATTGACGGGAGTGAATTTGCCTATGTTCGAATTGGTTAAACTATTAGATCAGCAATTACCCAATTTTGTAGGTGTAAAATACACCCACGAAGATTTTATGGATTTTCAAAGTTGTTTGTCTTATAAAAATGGAAAATTGGACATGCTTTGGGGTAGAGATGAAAATATGCTGTCTGCCTTAGTACTTGGTGCAAAAGGTGCGGTTGGGAGTACATTCAATTATGCAGCTCCACTTTACAATGAACTGATGGCGGCTTTTTATAACCATGATTTGACACAAGCGAGAAAACTACAGCAGCAATCCATAGACATGATTCGTTTATTAGGGAAATATGGTGGTATAGCTGTAGGAAAGTCGTATATGAAGTTGGTTGGGATGGATATGGGCCAATTTAGACTTCCGGTAAAAAATATGAATGCGAAGGATTTTATTTCTTTTCAAGAAGACGTGGCATCACTAGATTTTGACCAATTTAAATCCAACCTCTAATCTTATTTAAGGTTGTTTTTGTCTTAGTTTATTTTCGACTACAAATTAAAGCGTCATTACGGATCCGTTTTTTAGGATTCATAGCGACTCTGGTTTTCTTTGAGAAAGCAACCAAATTAACCCAAAAAGAAACAAATGAAAAATTCAAAATACTATCCTTGGATTGTGGTGGGGCTCTTATGGGGCGTGGCATTGTTAAATTATTTAGACCGTCAGATGTTGGCCACTATGCGGCCGTCCATGCAAATCGATATACCCGAGATTGTTTCAGGAGAAAACTTCGGTAGACTCATGGCTATTTTTTTATGGATTTATGCTTTAATGAGTCCTGTAGCTGGGGTGGTTGCTGATCGGGTCAATAGAAAATGGTTAATTATTGGTAGTCTTTTTGTTTGGTCAGTAGTGACTTATGCCATGGGGTATTGTACTACTTACCAACAAGTGTATTGGTTAAGAGCTCTAATGGGGGTGAGCGAAGCGTTGTATATTCCAGCAGGACTTGCTTTAATTGCGGATTATCACCAACAAAAATCAAGGTCGCTTGCCATTGGTGTTCATATGACGGGCATTTATTTGGGGTCGGCATTGGGCGGATTTGGCGCCACCATTGCCGCTTTGTTTTCTTGGCAAACCACCTTTCATTACTTTGGTTTGATTGGTATTGTCTATGCGTTATTGTTGTTGGTATGTTTGGAAGAGAAAAAAGCCATTGCAACACCAATTGATCAAATAACAACTGCTGCTACCACAAGTCAATTCTCGGTTTTCAAAGGATTGAGTTTGTTATTGTCAAATGTTTCTTTTTGGGTGATCCTTTTTTTCTTTGCTACGATCAGTTTACCCGGTTGGGCAACAAAAAATTGGCTACCTACTTTATTCTCGGAAAAATTGGGAATTCCAATGGAACAAGCGGGTCCATTAGCCACAATTGCTATTTCGTTTTCTTCTCTAATGGGGGTGTTATTTGGAGGTGTTTTATCTGATAAATGGGTACAAAAAAACATAAAAGGAAGAGTGTATACTAGTGCTATTGGTCTTTGTTTAACCATTCCCGCTCTATTGCTTATTACTTATGGTTCTTCGTTGCTACATATTGTATTGGCTACTTTTTGTTTTGGATTTGGATTTGGTATGTTTGATGCCAATAATATGCCAATCCTTTGTCAGTTTGTAGCTTCGGAACACCGAGCCACAGCCTATGGCATTTTAAATTTAGGAGGAATTGCGTGTGGAGCAGTAGTAACTACCTTATTGGGTAAGTTCTCTGACGAAGGGATGTTAGGAAGTAGTTTTGCCTTTATGGCAGGAATCGTGTTGCTTACTTTGACTATTCAACTAGCCTTTTTGCGCCCTAAGGTGAACAACTATGGTATCTTGTAAGCAGTATATTGTGTAATTGGTTTTATGTAATAAATAGGTTGCTTCTTTAATTGTTAGTTTCCTGTTGCGATTTTTGATGATTTAAGGGTAAAGTACTAGCGCTTTATTCAAAATTCTATTAGTTTTGAAAAATAGCAATTGTACTTTTGGTAACTATATTTATTGCTAAGTATGTAGTAATCTGAATTCGATTAATAATTTGGGTTGGAAATATCATATAAACGGTAAAATTTAGTAGGTTTAAATTTTTAACAATTAGATTTTTAACTAAATTATATATTATGATTTACTTCGATATAATTACTGATATGATATTTTTTCTATTGTAGATGAATTTTGTAGCGATTTTTGACAAAACTACACAACCTTTTCTACTAGGAAAGGTTTCAAATGCCCTTCAATTATGTCAAAATCCGAAGTAATTATAATTTATTTATTTTTTCCTTTGGGTAGTTTTCGTTGTTTCAAGTATTATTACTTTTTTATGTTCAAAAGCACCTACAAGATGGGTTTCCAAATACAGTTTCTATAACCGTTTTTTAGAACTCAAGTAAGGTGTTCTTTTACCAATGAGTATTTTTGCCAAAACTTGTTGTTTATGCCAAAAACCTTGCTTTTATGTTTTCAAGATAGTTATTAATTAAACGGGTTTCTTCATTTGTACCCTTGACTTTTGTTCCTTCACTGGGCCATCTTTCGGGATCAATGAATTTATTGCTACTAAATTCAAATCGTTTAGTTAAGACAGTTACTCTTGCATAAATTGGACAGATGCCATTGGAATTGACTTTTGATCTCTTACTGTAAAAGAGAACGGATACAGTAGTATTCCTAGTTGGTAGCCTTTTGATTATTATTAAATTTAAACTTTAAAATAAATACAAACAAGATGTTCAAATATTGAGCATGTTGTTGAACAGGTTACTTTTGAGACAGGTGTCACTTAATAATTTATAATTTAGTGACACCTTAAAAGACACCTAAGTTTTGAGATTTAATGAATAATTTGATATGCCGCAAATGAAAAAACCCTCCTAAATCATAAGATTTAGAAGGGTTTGCTTCGTTTTGCTTTTCAGCTCGCGGAGAAAGAGGGATTTGTTTTACCTCTTTAATCCTATGTTATATAGAGTTTTAGCGAAATAAAATCCTTAAGGGTCTCGATTTTGAACCTCAAAAATAATGTCTTTTTTAGACAAATCTTATGAGATAAATTTAAGAATAATATTTGACATAGTGGTTCATAAAATGAATTAGTTAGTAAAGACTTACCCCAAAATTAAAGGTGCTACTTGTTCATATTTTAGGCTAGTGTATTGGCAAAACTCTTCGATGGAAACGTACTCATTTTCTACCTTGTTAAACTTCGTTCTGATTTTTTGCATTACTCTGGTGCTTTGTCGGTAACTTTTGCCGGTGATGCGTTGTATGTCTTTTGGGTAGACACATAACCTGTTACTCTCTGTTTTCATACTTTATCTATTGCTTTGATTAGGCTTTGATTTACATTAAATTACTGCAATGTAATTCCTTAATGGGTCTAAAATTAGTGAATTTTTTCTTTTTTTTAAGCACTGGATTATTGCCATTTATGTCATTTTTGGACATTTATGTCAAAAAGTGACATATGGTACGGTGGCATTTTTTTATGTGGTTTATTTGGTTAAAATTTGCATCATAATCAATCGATGAGATGTTGCAACGGAAGATGATTGAGGGAGTTTGATAGATTATTCATTTTAAAATTTTAGGAATTATGGCAAGACAGAAAGGCATAATTAAATTGAAAGGTACTATCGGAGATATTACTTTTTACAAAACGAAAGACGGGCATTTGGCGAGAGAAAAAGGCGGCATCGACGCTAGTAGAATCGCCAATGACCCTGCTTTCCAAAGAACGCGAGAGAATGGTTCGGAGTTTGGAAGGGCTGGGAAGGCTGGAAAAGTACTCAGAACTGCCTTGCGTCAGGTGTTGATTAATTCGGCAGACGGGCGAATGGTGAGCCGTTTGACGCAAGCCATGACCAAAGTCATTCAAGCAGATGCGACGAATCCGAGAGGGTTGCGTAATGTGATTGACGGCGAGGCGGAATTATTGGCTGGTTTTGAGTTCAATATTGGTGGGAAGTTGGGCACGACATTGTTTGCACCGTTTGTTGGCACGATTGATCGTGTATCAGGAACTATTGGATTGAGTTTGGCTCCGTTTGTTCCGACCACTATGATTGCAGCACCTTCAGGGACTACGCATTTTAAAATCATTTCGGCCGGTGCAGCTATTGATTTTGAGGCTGAAACCTTTGAGGTGGCGAACTCAGAAACTGCGATTTTGCCATGGGGGATTAATCCAACTGTAGCCATTGATCATGACAATTCGGTAAGTGCGAATAGCACGCATCCGTTGTTTTTGGCTTTGGGCGTGGAGTTTTACCAAGAGGTGAACGGGCAAATGTATCCGTTGAAAAATGGAGCGTATAACCCGCTTTCTTTGGTGCAAGTAGTCGGATTGTAGGATGGTTTTGGTCTTAAAAAGACAGTATTTCCCCGAAGGAACCAATGGTAAACTCGCATGTGAGGGTAAATTCATTTGCCATACGATTGAATTGCCTTGGAAGAATAATGAAACGAGGGTTTCCTGTATTCCGGAGGGGGAATATTTTTTAAGCAAGCGTTACAGTCCAAAATTTAAGTGGCATTTGGAGGTATTGGATGTCCAAAACAGAAGTTTGATTTTGTTTCATCCTGCTAATAATGCCCTGCAAGAATTGCATGGATGTATTGCGCCGGTAACGAAGATTTCTGGTCCCGGATTGGGATTGCTATCTCGAAAAGCATTTACCAAGCTAAAAACGTTAGTTTTTAAAGCTTTGGATCAAAACGAAAGTGTGTTGTTGATTGTTGAAAGTAAATAACTAAGTATATGAACCTAATCAAAAGAGCGAAAGCTCCCGTACCGAAATTTTTCAGAGTGTTGCGTACCATAGGATTGGCCTTGGCGGCTGTTGGAGGGACGCTTTTAGCGGCTCCGGTAGCGTTGCCCTTGGCGATTACTACTACAGCAGGGTATTTGGCCGTTGCGGGTGGGGTAATTTCTGCGGTGAGTCAGTTGACTACAGAGAGCCCAGTAACCCAAATCTCCGAAGGGGGAACTGAATTAGACTCTGAAGAAGGGCAAAAAAATATTCGAGATGGAGACTAGCGTGACCACCAAAATGGGTACTGCCTCAGGAACTTTGTTGAGTATTGCACCCAACATTTTTTCGGAAGATATTCTTAAAACGATTATCTTGGCAGTAATAGGAGCGATAGTTAGTTTTGTGGTTTCGCTCCTTTTAAAATGGTTGACAAAAATTAAGAAAAGACGCTGAAACAAGTTCAGCGTAAATTCGGGTTTGGCTTGGTAACCTTTTCCCGAATTTATACAAAAGCCTGGTCCGAATGAATCAGGCTTTTTTTATGCTATTGCATAAATATCAAAATTTTCACTAATAATCCATAATTCAGTAATAATTATGTAGTTTATGTTCTTTCATACATTAACAAGTTTTATTCTTTGTTGAGTGAAATTACATTTTCAACACAGAAAATTTTACTTTGTATCATATTTGTACTAATTAGAGATTTTAGGTGATTTCGATAAAATAGAAGATCACCATTCTCAATTACATTGATTTTCTTTGTCATAAAAGAATCTGCAAAGGAAATAATCTCCTTTTTTCTTAACATTCGATTATCACTCAAGAAATCAGATAGAGCAAGAAGTAGACTTTTTTCGGAGGCTAATGTTTTTTCAGCTAATATTTTTGCTTCTAATAATGTATCTTTGATTTCCAATTCCACATCTACGTAATTGTGATATGAAAATGTTTCTTCTTTTTGGGGGATGCTATACTTAATAGGATTATTCCCCATTCCGTTATTTTTAAACATTACAGATAAAAATTCCGTTGCTTTTTCTATATCACTAGCAGCTCCTGTCGTTAAATTGTCTTTTCCAAAGATTAATTCCTCGGCTACATATCCCCCTAACATCATAGCTACTCTAGGAATAATTTCTTTTCTAGATACATACTTCCAAGGTAAACTTGAATATACAAAACCATTATTATCAGCATCTGAAGTAATTGAATAAACTACATCAGGAATTGTATTTAATAATGCAATAGACAAGACAGTATGTCCACTTTCGTGAACAGCAACAATAGCTTGAAGATCATCATTTTTGTTTTGTCGTGCATTTTCGAGAGTAGTGATAATATCGGTTTCTATACTAAGGATTGTTTCCTCATTATTGTGAAAATTACAACATAGTTTTTTATTTCGAATTGAAAAGCACATCTGGTTCACTTTTAAATCAGTTATTAAAAGTTCCTTATAGAATAGACTTATTTTGCTTTTCAACACTTGATGAATTGAAGTAAAAATTGGTCTAACCCCTTGAGTTGGGTAAACACCTTCGGTGTAAATTAATTCGTTTACAGTTGTATCAAAAAACACCTCACATTGAAACAGTTTGGTTAAATGTGCGGCATATTTTTGAAGTTCGTTTTCTATAATTTTTTGATAGGAAGCCCTGTTAAGTGCCGGATATATAATATGGATATTTCCTAATCTAGCAATTTGTTCATTCCTAAAGCGACATTGGAGCGCTTTTTTTATGGCTGGTATTGTTATTTTTTGAGATAGTTTATTAAATTCATCCGCATCAATATCAGCACTAAAATTATCACTCATTGAATAGGCTTCATCTAAATTGCCTAATACAAAAATTAGTGATTTTGTAAAATTCTTTATCGCTGGCCTCTTTCCAATTTTGAATACTTTTTTAAGAAAGTATAAAGATTCTTCACCAGAAAACTCCATCAGGATTTTTTTTACATCATGTTTTAAATGAAGATTTAATTTTGAACCTGCAAAATCAATTATACGTTCAAATTGCTCTTCAGGAACAAAATGTATTTTTTTGCCTGCTTCCATTTCAAGTGCCATTTCATTGCAGTATAATTCGGTTTTATGGGTCACTATTCCCTTTTTAACTTTGACACCATTTTTAAGTAAATGTTCTAATTTGTAAATCAAATCCTCGAAAGCCCATAAACCCATACGCCATTGAATATAGTGAATGGTTCCAGAATCAATTAACTCCCAAATCATGCGATTTTTATCATTTTCCAGTTCTTGACGATATGGGCCAGAAACTGTCCTGCTGTGTTGAATTTCATCTAAAGCAATAATAACAGGCACATTTTCGCTGTTTTGGCATAGTTCTTCAAGAGAATCTCTAAACGAAAATGTTCCTTCTTTTTCACCTAAATCAAATTTAAAATAGGATTCTTCGTAATTAATTAGTTGTACAAGTCTATTGATTAAAGAGGTTTTACCTACACCTGTAAGCCCCCATAAATTAACAACAACTGGTTTTTCTTGAATTTCTGGCAAAAAAAACCAACTACTCAAATTATCAACGACTTCATCTATAATAGTATCAATACCAATAAATTCTTGTTTTAAAATTACTCTTGCATTATCAAGTAATTTTTGTTTCATTAAAAAACTTTCTTTTGTTTTTGCACATTTTGTTTCCATTTCAAATAGTATTAAGTTAGGAACCAAATGTATATCGCTACTTCGCCAAATTATGACGTAATAGTTATTTTACTTATCATGATATTTTTTTAACGTACGCTTTAAAATCCCTTTGATTTCATCAGCTAACCATTTCGGTTCTATTACTTTTACAGTTTCGCCATGTCTTAAAATTTGTTGTATTAACTCATAATTTGGAATTATATTTAGTGAAACCACAAATTCAGTTTCATTATCGATAAGTGTTTTTTGAGAACTATGAAAAGGTAAGGTATTAATGTATTTTCCTTGAAAACTTGTAAAAGACAATACTATTTTTTGAAGTGTACTTTTTGAATAAACTAGTCCAATTGTATTGTTAAAATTTTCAATTGGATCTAATTTATCATCTCTTTTAAAATTTTCGGTTAGTAATTCAAGATTAGTAATTCGATCAATCCCATAAGACCTGAAATCTTTGAAATCATCGGATAATCCAACTACATACCAGCGATTTTGATATTCTTTGAGAAGATACGGTTTTAAATAATGCTTCTTGATTTTATCAGTTTGAAAATTACAATGATCAAATACAATTTGTCTATTTTCTTTTACAGCTTTTAGTAGTAGTTTTAGATTCTCAATTCCTTTTAAACCACCTCCAGAATCAAAAGAAATAAACTTTATTGTGTCGCGGCTTTCTGATAAGCTTTCAGAGAGTAATTCTGCAGTATTGACAATTTCTAAAAATCTAAAAAAAGAGTTGACATCAAGGCTGTTGTCATAATCAATAAAATATCCTTTTTTGTCCCGGTTGTACATAATTTCAATTCCAAATTCAAATCTGATTTGCTCAATATCTCTTTGAATAGTTCTATCTCCAACTTCAAAACCATGATCAAAAAGATAATTCTTAATTATTGAAAAAGTAGGAAAGTCACTTTTTTTAATTTTTTCTAGTATTAGAGTATATCTTCTTATTGTTCCATGTTTAGACATAGTTTTTTTATTGCTTTGATTACTAAATTATTTTTATAATTTTCGTTATTTATTCATTTTATACAGTTTTAACTAAGAAATCAAAAAAAGGTAACACATAATAAAAGCATAAATCGTTAACCCTAAAAAAATATATCCGTATTTGTTAGCATATTTTTTGATATGTAATTTATTTTTTTGTTTTTATACTCTTTAATTGTGTTTTCGCCTAGGGATTTTTTCTTTAGTAAATCGTATCCTTTATTTTAAGTATTTAAGCAATTATTTAATGCTTTATTGTTTTCATTGATAATTCTATACTCCATTTTTTCTCTATCGCGGTTATTGAATTTCCAATTATAAATTTTTATTGTAAAATAAATTTCATCCAATTCATTCATTAAATCCTCTTCCTTATCAGAAAACTTTATTCTGTTAATATATTGTAAATCTGAGACAAATGAATTTGTTGCCAGATATAGCGCAATGATTGCAGCTCCGAGAAAAGAAAGTGATGATGATTGTGCTTGTTTTATTTCGAGTATTTTAAAAATTTTGTTGGCACAGATAATTTCGTCAGTTCACTTTGAAAATTTATAAATTCGCCATTGGGTTTCATTGTTCGTGCTACGCACGCAACGAAAACCTTGCTGTTGTGGGCAGGTTTTGTTTTTTAGTACTATAGTTTTGTTACTTCAAAATTTCCTGCACTTTTATATGACTTTGCTTGAGAATTGAAACCTAATCTTTCAATTTCTTTTTCGATGTCATTTGAATCTGGTGTCGGAATTGTAGAAGAATTTACCTGAAATTCATATCCTTTAGCCATATTCCCGTAATTGCCTTTTGCTTTTAATTTATAAACTGCCATAATTTTAATTTTTAGTTTGTGAAATTGCGTACTTCGTTTGCAATATCTTTTAATAGTTTATTTGAAACATTTGTACTTAATTGTCTTGTATGAATGACCAATTTTGTTCTATCGGAATTATAATGTGTCCAAAATAATTGTTTCCCAACTCCACATTGTTTAGCAAAATTTACGTTGAAAATATTTTCTATTTCATTTCCATTGATGTAGTTACTACAAGCTAAAATAACCACTGGGAAATTCTGAAAAAACTCGTTTTCTTTGAAAAATTGTTTTCTATTTGGAATACCGCTTTTGTTAGCGTCTTTTGTAAATTTAGCTGGTGAACTATTCATTTCGCTCAAAAAAAAATTATTATGAAAATCAAATTCTTTTTCCTTTGTCAATGATAAATTATCAATGAAAATAGAGTCGTGAAGTTTTTGATACTTGCTCCAGGTATGACCTTCTTTTATATTGTTTATTTTTGGATGTAAACTTTTAAAGGGATATAATGGATTTGAACTCAAAGGAGAATCTTTTCCGCCAATCCAATTAGGAATTGAATTTCCGTCAACCTTATTTTTAATATTTAAATTCCACTTAAATGCATTTTCATTAAAATCTTGTAAATTTTCTCTTTGAAATCTAACATAAAGTTCATCAAGATTTGCCTTGTTTTCAATATCAGTCGCTGTTTCTTTTCCAACAATTAAAATTTTACTATTTGGATTTCCTGTACCAATGTAAGTTTCTGTTTTTACACATTCTACTACGGTATTAACAAAAATTTCTTTATATTCCATTGATTTAATTTATTTTGTTTTTTTGCTTGAATTCTCTTTTTTAGTGGTAAACTTGCCCATAGCTTCAGTTAGTGAAAATCTTCCTTTTGGTTCGTAACAAATATATCAAAAAGCAGTTATTAAAACAGGATTTTTCGTATTTTTAGCTATACAACTTCTCCAAGAAGTTTTTCAATAGCGACTGTAAACAATTAGTTAGAGGATAAAATTACTCTTGATCATCCGGCGTGTTTTATCAATTAGCTATTGGGGAGCCAAAAATCAATTATCTATCAAAGTTAATTTTATCGGGAAGGGCACTTATGGTCAATCAAGAGGCTTGGGGATGTACGGATTCCAAATCCGTGTGATCGGGGTTAAAAAAAGTGCAAAGTCAGTAGACTTCGCTGATGGGGTATTGCCTCAGGAACTTTGTTGAGTATTGCACCCAACATTTTTTCGGAAGATATTCTTAAAACGATTATCTTGGCAGTAATAGGAGCGATAGTTAGTTTTGTGGTTTCGCTCCTTTTAAAATGGTTGACAAAATTAAGAAAGAGACACTGAAATAAATTCAGTGAGAATTCGGGTTTGGCTTGGTAACCTTTTCCTGAATTTATAGGAAAGCCTGGTCCGATTGGATCAGGCTTTTTTTGTGGCAATTTTTATACTGAAAACTATCTTATTTTTTACAAAAATATGGATCTATGTCTCCTGTATTAGGAATGACATTACTATCGTAGCAAATATGCATTTTTTTCGAATAGACTGATTCAATTTTTGTACTTACGGAGGTTCCTCGGTCACTATCAGGTGCTGAAATTGATTTATCTTGGTTTGCAGGAATATTATAAAAGGTCACATATTCTGTTTTGAAGGTGTCTCCATTATCTTTAATGTAATCGACAGCAACAGTAACATTGTCTAACGTGTACTCAGTGTTATTTGTTACGGTAATGTCTAAATTACTAATGCCTCCTAATAACGCATATGAATATTGATTTGTACTTGAACCCACATAATCATTAATATTATTTCTGTATTTTCTGTTTTTTATAGTTAATTCAGCATTGATTCGATCTCTCTCTTCTTGCTCATAATTTGTTACTTCTGACGTAGCATAAATGTCTGGATTATTATTGGGTGTATATGTGTCAAAACTTAAGACATATGCATATAAACCTATTGAGCAGCATAGAATAATACTACCAAAGAGTACTTTTTTCCAGATGGTAGATTTTGGTTTTGGTGATTTTGAAATAGTAATATGTTCTGTATTGTTGAAATGAGGCACATTCATTTTACTATTATTTAAACCCTCAAATGGTGGTGGACTCATTGAATTATGAAAAAGTGAATTCAATTCTATTAAATTGCCTGCTATAGTCCAATTCGTTAAGCCTTCATGCCAAATAGGTGTTGTATCAAAAATTTTTAGATTATTTAAATCAGCAAGATCAAAAGGGCCTAATTCCGTTTGTCCATTATGGATAAAATATTTTTTCATGTGTACTATTTTTTTATTGTTTATTGTTGTCAGTTTTTTAGTTTAGATTATGCGGGCCAAATGTAAATAATTTAACAAATAAATTATCAATAAAATATTTACAATTTTAGCTATTTTACAAAAAAATTAAACTTTGATATAGTCAGTAGAAACTATTTTTGTGGGAATAGATAATTTCCACTCCTATGATAAAAGAGGAGTGGAGTTTCTGATTTTATTTATTTATATAGCGGTATAAAATGGTTTTTCTTAAATCATTTATGAGGATGATGTTTTGATTGAACCTTTTTTCCTGTTGTTCTAGGAGTTTTAAGGCTTCGATATTTTTTTGGTGTTCCTCGTGTTCCTGCATTAATTGCGTTGATTTGCTGATGAATTCTTTTTGGAATTCGGCCAAACGGATAAAGGGAATTACCGAGCCGATGAGGTGCTGGTGCCAGAATTTTGTTTTCCAAAGTGAGAAAGCGATCCAGAAACTATCTTCTACCTCTGCTTCCGATTTGCAAATAATTACAAAGCTGTTGGTGAAGCTCTCTTTTTGAGGCTTGCCGCTATTCATTCCTTTGTTTAAAATAAAAAAATGAGGCTGTTTGTAGTGCGTTCCATTTTTGTGGGTTTTGATCAAGAAGTGTAACATAGTGCTAAATTTTTAAGGGTTAGATTTTCCATTTTTACTTCTTATTTTCCCAAGACGTCTCGCCTTCCTCGACATCTATAAAATTTTTTGAAAAGAAAAAAAAGAAAAAAAAAGAAAGCACTCTCTTGAAGTGGAAGGTTTCAAAAAAGCAAGTTTTTCAGGAAAAATACTACCCGGGAATCCATAAGAGAATTTGATAGGAGCAGTTAACTGGAATAATCAAAAGGTTTTGAAAAAAGTACAGAACGAGGGTGGAGATTTTTACTGAAACCCAGAGGGCTTGAACTTGCTTTTTTGAATACCTGGAACTTACCTTCGCTCTCTTTTTTTTTATTTTTTCATGCGATGCACTACTATGTGGATTTAGATAAATGGTGTTCGGAAATTTGGTTTTTGAGGAGGCTGGAATAGTGTTCAGTGAGCAGGTTAAAGTGTTCAGTCAGGATGTGATACCATACGGGGAAGCCTCCTCAAAAAGCGACACTACTACTTCCTAGTGTGGTGGGGCAGTAGGGCAGGCAAGGGTGTGGTTTTGAAGTGCCGTCAGCGAAGTGGAGGAGTAAGAAGGAAGACCGAAAAAGTGATTAGAAAAAGGATGTTGTTGGCACTTCAAAACCACACTCTTGCTGGGAATTTGGTTTTTGAGGAGGCTGGAATAGTGTTCAGTGAGCAGGTTAAAGTGGTCAGTCGGGGTGTGATGCTTGACGGTGAAGCCTCTTCAAAAAGCAACACTACTACTTCCTAGTGTGATGGGGCAGTAGCGCAGGCAAGGGTGTGGTTTTGTAAGGGCTGAGTAGTTATTTTGTGATTGGTTTTCTGCTGGGGCGATGCTGTTCGATGGTGTTTTGGCTTAAGTAGACCTTATCGACTGAAAACGGGTTTCTGTTTGAAAAAGGAAAGCATTGAACCAGCGGGAAACCAATTAGCAGGGTATTTGTGGCCCTTACAAAACCACACTCTTGCCGGGAATTTGGTTTTGTGGGTGCCTAAATAGCAAATAGTAAAAAGTTTGAAGTGCAGCAGGATGCTAGTTAGATACGGTAAGGCACTCACAAAAGCAATGCAAACACTACCGATTTAAACACACCGTATTTAAAAACAGGGAACGGAAACGTGAAAAAAAAGGGGAAGAACACAAAACATCTTATGAAAAGGGGTCTTGTTGAGGCCAGTGGTGAAGGACCGTTTTTTTTGTAGCTGGGTGGTGCGATGGGAGCTGCAAAAAAAGTGGTCCTGGAACCACTGGCTAGCGCGTGGGGTGAGCGGCTATTTTACATAATGATATTATAGTTCATGACCTGTAGATGAATGATAGTAAAGACTTGATTTCATGAACTATAATGTCTCATTATGTAAAATAGCTTGGGGGAAAAAAGGACTGGCATGAGTTGCGCAGCGTACGTGTTTTTGTTGGCGCGGTGGGCAAGCTCTTTGGCTGCTGGCTAGCGGGAATTGGAGGGATAGACTGTACTTCTTCCAGCAGGCAAAGTGCTTGATGCGGGTAGGGACAAAAACCTTGACAGTCCTTTTTTCTTGCGCGTTGGCCAGCGGTGGCATGTGATAGGTAAAATATGAAGGTTTACGGCGAACGTGTAATTTTAGTTTTTTGAAGGGAAGTCGTGCTTAAAAGAGGGTATTGAAGTTTAGGTTCTTTGCTACCAAATTTACTTCATAGGGATAGGCGAATTTTTGGATTGGTTCTTGTTGTAGCCATTTTTGTTCGTCTTCTGGACGAAGTATGATTGGCATTCTTTTTTTGATGTTGTGAATTTCTGCCATCAAGGGATTGGCTTCTGTGGTTACAATGGTATAGGTGTTTTTTTCTTCACCTGTTGTTGGATTTTGCCATATTGAATATAATCCTGCAAAAGCGAACAATTCTTCATTTTCTAAGCCTATTTCAAATTTTGATTTGTTTTTTCCTTTGGTATCGTGCCATTGCCATTCATAAAAGCCATTAGCGATAACCAAACAACGTTGGTTGACTACGTTTCTAAAAGAGGGCTTTTCTGTAATGGTTTCAATTCTAGCGTTGAGGGTTAGTTTTTTTATTTCCTCGTCTTTGGACCAAGAGGGAATTAAGCCCCAATTGTAATGCGTAATGGTTTCGGGTCTTTCATCAGTAATAATTGGATTCAATGCGAAATCAAAGCCATTGATGTTTTCCTTGGGTTGGAATAGTGCGAGCTTATCGATTTTGGCTTTAAATCGATGCTCTACTTCTGTGGCTGCTTTTGATTGTTTGGAATGGAAGCACATTTTTATAGTTATTAGTGAATAGTTCTTAGTGATTGGCTTTTTTGGGCTGTTGTTTTTATAGGAGGGCGAGAAGGGAAACGAGGGGACAGCTCGCGAGCTGTCCGTACGGGGCTATCTATTCTATTTGCTTATCAAATTTAAGGAATGTTTTTGGATGATATAACTTATCTTGTAATTCTTAAGTCACGGATTGCAAATACGCACGATCTGGAATGTGATTTGAAATGAAAAAGCACCTATTAAAGCAAAATAGAAGGACTTCCAGTTTTTTTAAGCCCCAATGCTTACAATACTGTACTATGTTTCTCTATAGCCCCGATAGTAGTGGAAATCCTCTAGTGCCGGGGTTCGGCACTAGAGATTGTAGCGGATAGCGGGACGATGTTTCCTAATTAAGCGCTATGATTGCTGCTCCTAGAAAAGAATGGGATGATGATTGTACTGGTTTTATTTCTAGTGTTTTACTAGCGTTGTGGTCACGGATTGTAAATCCGCGATATCGGGTTTTCATGATACCGCTTCGCTACATTGAGAGGCGCACTCCGTTAGATGCTGGCGGAGCCGTCTACTCGATTGTGCGCCGTAATTTATTTTACTTTTGATAAAACTGTTTCGGTATTGAGCCGTAATTGTTTAAAAAAGATATTCCAATCCTTATAAATCCTTGCAGACGCATTTTTAACTTTAATATTATGAAATGTTTCCAAATTAGCAACTATAAGAGAAAGGCTGTTGTTTAGTCCTTGTGTGGTTTTAAAATCAGTATAATTTGGAATTTTGTATGTATCAATGAATCCTCTTTTGCTTTGATGCTTTAAATTTTCAAAATTATCCAACCAATATTTATTTTGTAGTTGCTCGGGATATTTTCCTTCATCAAAATTCTTTTTCCAAAATTTATATTCATTCACGGATTCAGTAAATAGTTTTTCATCTATAATAGCAAAATCCAAGTCACTTTTTTCACTAAATACTTTTCCGAAATCAGGATTTGGACTTATTGAAAATCCTGTTTTTGCACTACCAATTAATTTAATTTGGTTTTTACTAATATTAAGTTTATCGCTTAAATATTGCGTTAGATTTTCATATAATAATGGATTATTTCTAAATGCAAATCGAACATTGTTTATAATTAAATGATTTATATATGATTTTTGCTCCAATTCGTCCAACTCAAAGTAATTCTTTAAAAATAAATCTGGACTTGTATATAATCCAGTAATGGATTTTGCTTCCTGTGAAAGTTTAATATAATCAATTATGTTTATCATAATAATTTAAATATTTATTTGAGCTATGTTTTTTATAAAGAAATCTTATATGGGAAGTTCTTTTTTTGATTAAAATTAATTTGTGACTACTATTTTTTGCTGGCTCAGGATACTTTAGTCGAGCCACAACTTCGGCACAAATTTGATCATTTATTTCATTTTCAGGTTTTAATCCAAATTTGTTCAAAATTTTATTTAAACCTTCTAGATTAGATCCATAATAAGCAATATTTAAATAGATCAAAGCTATTTCTCTTTTAGTTAGAGTTTTTTTTAATGAATATGCTAAAATAATTTCATTTATTTTTCGGCTTAAATTTCGTTCATATTTATTAGTTAATACTCTTACTAATTGTTGCTCAATAGTGCTAGCACCTTCAAACTTGTTCCATATTATCCTATTTTTTACCGCTCTCAAAATTGCGATTATATCAAATCCGAAATGATAATAAAATCGATGGTCTTCAGCAGAAATTAAAAAACATATGAGTTTTTCTATTGAATCGCTTAATTCAATAGTATCGATGTTATTTTTTTCTATATTAAGTCGATTTACAAGATTTTTCTTATCGACTTTGTATTCCTTAAAAATTTTTTTCAAACACTTCAATTTACGTAAAGTTCTTAATTATGTAGCACAACGTCCCGCCGGATTTGAGAAGTTGGGAATTATTGTTCCCAAACCATTCAATTAGGACTAAAGCCAAATATACAAAAAGACCTTTCCATTAAATACTAAATCCCCAATTTCTTAAAACCGCTGTGTTTGCCCTGCATGAGCAGGACACACGCTGTATGCTTTGATAAAAATTCGAAAATACAAATTCGGAATTAGAAAACAAATCTTACAGTGTGTTATTTACCAGAGGGTTCAAGTCCCTTATGGGCGAAGTGAAATCCCGAACCATAAGTACATCGCAAGGTGGTTTACTGCGAAGTATTGAAGGAAGCGAGACGACAAAATCCGGTACTGACGAACTGAAACGTCATATGAGACAAATCAACGATGATGAGCGTCCACAGCAATGTAACGTCCTAAGATTACTAAAATCATTGCTATGTAGATGGGGCAGGGATTGGTAGTTTTCGATTTCGTTAGCTCAAATTTATTCAAGATATTGTAGAATAGTATACTTTTAAAGAAATTATAGGTTTAATTTTGGGGATGACGCAAGTGATTTTTTATTGGTGGTTTTCAAATCACTTTCGAGGAAGTAAAAGTAAAGCTATTAAAACTAGTAAATCCTCGTTTAAAGACATAATATTGCCCATGGTTTTAATGTTAATAATTCCCCTTAGCAGGTATAACATGTCTTACGCCGCCTCTTGGATTATCCATGTCGCCTTTATAGCGAGGTATTAAATGACAATGAAAATGGAATACCGTCTGACCTGCAGTTTCACCACAGTTCATTCCAATATTATAACCATCTGGATTAAATTCCTGGCTAATAAATTCTTTGGCTTTTTCAATTGTCTTTGGAAGCTGACTTTTTTCATTGTCGGTTAATTCAAAAAAATCTTTTCTAACTTCATTTGAAATGATTAATAAATGTCCAAGGTTTACAGGGAAACCGTCTTTAATTATAAAGAAATAGTCGTCCTTATATATTATCCTATCATGCGCTATTGCCGTAAAATCTTTCATTAAAATAAAGGATCAAGTTCAAATAATGGTTTCCATTTTTGGATGGACAAATTTACTGATAAATCATATTGGCGTTGTAAAAATGAACGTCTTTCTTTTGAGGTTTTACCTGTTTGGTTAACTATAGTTTCGCCCAAAGGATGCTTGCTTGCAATGTAAAATTCATTTCTTTTGTATAATCTTTCCAAATATTTTAATTCTGGTATTTTTGCACTTTTGTCTAAGTTAACGTATTTGTCAGCTAATACAAGATTCCAAATACCATTTACATTTGAGCCAATTTCATTAAGTTTAAGTTTGTGAACATGTGGAAAAAAATGATCTACTGCACAAATATTGTTGTCGCCAGAAAGGATTGAAATGTCTTGGAATGAATAAAAACATTTACCTTTTTGATAGCCATTTAAAGAAGCTCTTGCAGAAGTTATGTCTTTTCTTCTCATCAAGTCGCTTTCTAAAAATAATGTTTGTAAATCTTCATCAATTTTTACTTCTAATAAGTTTGGATTTATGTCTATATTCCAGGCCGTTTCGACCAAGTTCCAACGCGCCTCAACTTCATTATCAAGATTTGAAAACTGAACACTCTCTTTGAGCTTTAGCAAATCGTCTTTAATTACAATTTGTTTTGTTTTGCCATTGAAGTCTTTTTCATAAAACTTATTAGGAATCATACCACCATTTACGTTTTGAAATGCATCAATAACATTCACAAAGCCCAACTTTTCTGTTTTGCCGAGTAAGTTTTCGTATGTTAATTCGTTATTATTGTATTGTCTACATGCTTTAAGAAACGAACTTGAGATAGAATTGCCTTGTTTGTCGTTTTGTTTAATATGTTGAAGTATACTGTCTACGAATAAAGGAGAGAGTTGTTCAAGAGTTATGTTGTTAGTTTCTTTTGAAGCTAGTTGTAACAATGCTTTCCCAAATGCAAATTTGTATGTTGCTGAATTTTTCCCAAATAAAATAATCGCTCTCCATTGAGACTCTAAACTTATGTCATTTTCTTGGAAATTTATTAGCATAGTGTGTTTTAATTTAATTATTGCATTTAAATGGTCAATAGCCCAAAGTCCTATTTTGAGTACTACTATTACTTTGAAACGACAAAGACAACGAGGGTATCAATCTTTTACAAATGTATACATAGAACTTAACCTATCATCCCAAATGTTTTCGGGACGATCCGCCGAATACCTGATCCTTACGTTCGGTGGTGTATGAAATACGTTGTTTATTTTTATAGGGATTTCATGATATCGCTTCGCTAAATTGAGAGGCGCACTCCGTTAGTTTCTAGCGGAGTGATCTACTCGATTAACTGTGGTTTTTTTCTATTTCAGATGGGTTTACCCCAAATTCTGTTTTAAATGTCCGTGAAAAATGAGCAAAACTTACAAAACCAACATCATAATAAACATCAACTGGTTTTTTGTTTTGTTTGGTAATTAAAAAATAAGCTAATTCAAGCCGTTTTTTAATGAGCCACTTGTTTGGTGTTTCTTGAAATGTTTCTCGAAAATCTCTTTTAAAAGTAGATAAACTTCGTCCTGTTAATTTTGCAAATTGTTCTAATGGAATATTGTGCATATAATTTCTGCTCATATAGGCTTCCAAATCAATTTTGAAATCGTCCTGAAAAGAGAAAAGAATATTTTGCATTTGTATTTTATTAAGCAAAAGTTCTATTACTTCGTTGGTTTTGATTGTTGCCAAATTTTCTGTAAGTACATCAGGATTTTCAAAATACGGAACAATCGAATCAAAAAAACCTTTTAAAAAAGGGTCGTAAGGAAATATAAAATTGGGTTTTCCTGTGTATTGTCCTTTTGGTAAAATGTTATTTTGTTTGGCATAATTGTAAAGTGTTTCTTTGGGTAAAAAAAAACTTATCCCCATAAACGGTTTATTGTCTTGGGGCGTTTTTATCGTTTTTACTAATTGATTCTTTGAAATAAATGCAATTTCACCTTTGTTAATTTCTGTTACGTCTCTTCCGTCGTTGATTATCATTTTTCCATTCAAAATATATGACAAAGCAAAATCTTGAACAAAAGGTTCATAATCTTTTTTAGCTTCACCTGTGCAGGAAAATAATATATTTATTTTTGTTCTGTCTTGTATCATTTCAAATTTCAAATTTGAAGCTTATTAATTTTTCATAATAAATTGTCGCTCTTTCTTTTGAAAAATAGTCGATAACTGCAATTGCACTTCCAAAAAACAGCAAAGCAATTGCGATGGCTTGAAGATGGATGTTTTTTGAAAAATACAATAAACCGATTGCAACGATAAAGCACACCAAACTAATGCCGATTGATAGCGGATAAAGATATTGAAAATCTTCGACTCGCTTAATTTCATTATCAACAAATTCCTTTGGATTTTCGTTGTATTTGGTTTCTATTTCCTGAATTTTAGTTCTATTGGAGTAAATCATATTTGCTCCTGTTGCTATAAAAAATAAACTAATAATCAACATTGGAACAAGCAAAGATTTTGATTTGGGTGTATTTCCTAAAAAGTAAAAAAGCAGGGAACAAATAAGCGTGAAAACTCCGAAGCCTAAAATAAATTTAGCCTCAAAAATTTCTCCATTATACCAAATTAGAGTATTTTTTACCATAATTACCTTTTTAAATAAGGATTGTCAGTTTACTAACAATCCCTTATAATATGATTATTTTGCGTTGTAGCCACCGTCAATATTTAAAATAGTTCCTGTCATAAACGTGTTTTCATCAGAAGCTAAAAAGTAAATTGCTTTAGCAATATCTTCTACTTCGCCTAATCGGTTCATTGGATGAATAGCTTCGATACTTGAAACATCATAAGTTCCTGAAGCGATAGCGTTTTTCAATATATCTGTTTTAATAGCTCCTGGTGCAACTGCGTTTATGCGAATTCCTTGTTGTGCATAATCTATTGCCGCACCTTTTGTTAAACCAACTACTGCGTGTTTGGAAGCATTGTATTGTGCGGTAGCATACAAACCATTCAGCCCTGCAATTGATGCTAAATTTACAATTGTTCCGCCACCTGTTTTCAACATTTCAATTATGGCGTATTTCATTCCATAATAAACGCCCATTACATTTGTGTCAAGCATTTGTTTTAATTCCTCACTTTTTGTATCTGCTAAAATAGCGTTTCCTAAAGAAATTCCTGAGTTGTTTACTATAGAATCTAATTTGCCGAATTTCTTAACTGTTTCTTGAATTACTGATTCTACTTGTTTTTCCTGCG
Organism: Flavobacterium sp. TSSA_36; assembly: GCF_051547165.1. NCBI lineage: Bacteria > Pseudomonadati > Bacteroidota > Flavobacteriia > Flavobacteriales > Flavobacteriaceae > Flavobacterium > Flavobacterium sp. TSSA_36. The sequence continues at coordinate 401,613 of NZ_JBPTTP010000002.1, read as the reverse complement.
TTACGTCCAACGGAAAAAAAGTCACATCAATTCCATTTTCTTTAAAATCTGCGATTACTGATGTTTCTTTGTCTGCGTTACGACTTGTTACTACTACATTGAAACCATTTTTTGCGAAATGAATGGCTGTCGCTTTGCCAATTCCTGTAGTGCCACCTGTGATAATTACTGTTTTGTTCATTTTAGATGTTTTTAAATGTTATGAATGAATTACAAAGCAAAAGTACGATGGCGGTATTTGTTTTAGTTATCTATAAGGTTCAATATTGTTGACTTTGAGGTTTTTAGTACGGTTGATTAAATCACAATTAACTGCTATATACAAGCAGCAAACTTCCATTATACACCACAAATGGGGTGCTTAGGGACCTATTGTTGTGCTTCTTGTTATTATCAAATATATACAACTTTTAGTGCATTATTACACATTTATACTAATAATATCGTTAATTCTGGTGGTGTAGCAAGGGGAGTGTTTTTCCTGCTTGATTTTCCATTGGCGGTCGAGGGATTGGCGGTCGAATTTGATTTTGTTGGTGCTTAAGGGGATAGGACAGGTCGCGACCTGTCCGTACAGCATTGTGTTTATGAGGTCATTCGGTGGTGGGGGAGGTTGATTTCATGGGCTTGTGGGTAAGGGGCACGTTGGGTGCTGCTTACATCTTCTTTGATTTGTTGTTGGGTTTTGTATTGGTTTTTTGCATCTATGTAGCGTGGGTCGGGAACAAAGGGCATTTTGGCCATTTTCGAAATGGTAAGGGTTGGAAAATGATAATCTACCTCAACTATTCCTAGCAACAAATAGCAGCCTCCGCCTTGAAAGGGGTATTGTAGTAGGTTGTCTGGAAAATGTACGGTATCAAAATAAATGCCTTCGTTGTCTATCCAAGTGCCGAAATACATCGTTCCTTTTACAGTTGGGACTTGCTTTCTCGAGATGAGGTAGGCCAGCATTTTGACTTGCTTTTTGTGGTGTAGTAGTAACTCTTTTGCCATTACGTCCCCACGATATTTTGTTTGGAGCAACTCGAAAATTGTACAAGAAACGGGAAAGCTGAGCAATTCAATTTCGTCAAAAGCGTCTTCTAATAAGGAGCGTTCTAAATTGGGAAGTTTGAATTCTTTAACGGGTTCTTGTAGTAGCATTACATTTTTATTCTCTGGTTTTAAGTTATTGAGCAACAGACTTGCAATTACTAAAAGCTGGTTTTTTGTTTGATTGGTAAAGCGAAAAGCACCTATGAATATTAGTGTTTTTATGCTTTCAATTCCCATTGGAATGCGATTGATAAAGTCTTCTAAAGAACTAAAAGGGCCGTTTTTTTCTCTGTCTGACTGAATGAAAAGTGACATTTTGCTGTCCAAACTAAGAAGGTGCATGAAGCCTAAATAGACATCTTTACCATAAAGGGTCGTTTCGAAAGTGCTTTTGTTGACACAAGGATTGTGTACGGTTGCGCCAGCCATTCGCGCTTCGTGGACATAGACTTCGGTTCTGTAAAAACCGCCTTGGTTGTTGATTACCGCGACCATAAATTCTATAGGATAATAGACTTTTAAGTACAGACTTTGATAGCTTTCTACAGCATAGGAAGCGGAATGCGCTTTGCAAAACGAGTAGCCTGCAAAAGATTCTATTTGGCGGTAGATTTCCTCGCTGAGGGTAGGAGGGTGTCCTTTTTGCAAGCAGGAGGCAAAGAAATTTTCTTTTACTTTTCGCAAGGCTTCTACAGAACGTCCTTTGCCCGACATCGCTCTACGCAATATGTCTCCATCGGCAGCGGGTAAACCGCCATAATGTAAGGCTATCTTGATTACATCTTCTTGGTACACCATGATGCCGTAGGTTTCGCCTAATTGCTCCTTGAAAACGTCATGGAAGTACTCAAATTGGGAGGGGTTGTTATGGCGAAAAATATATTCTTTCATCATACCCGATTTGGCTACACCAGGGCGAATGATCGAAGAAGCCGCTACTAATGTTTTGTAATTGTTGCATTTGAGTCTTCTTAATAGGCCTCGCATTGCAGGACTTTCGATATAGAAACAGCCAATGGTTTTGCCTTCTGCTAAATACGTATTGGCTACGGCTTCATTTTTTGAAATGGAAGTATCGCGGATGTTTACCCGAATTCCTCTGTTTTGTTCAATGAGTTTGACTGTATCGTCAATGTGTCCAATACCGCGTTGGCTTAAGATATCGAATTTTTCAAAACCAATATCTTCAGCTACGTGCATGTCAAAAAGGACGATAGGAAACCCTTTTGGTGGCATTTCCAGTGGGGTGTAATTCGTAATAGGTTCTTCCGATATTAAGATTCCGCAGGAATGCATGCTGCGTTGATTGGGGTATTTTTCTAGCATCATTCCATATTCTTGTACGAGCTTGACTATGCTGTTCTTGTCGTGCAATTTCATTGGGTTTTTGGCTAGTAGGTCTAATTCTTCTTTAGGAAGACCAAATACTTTACCGACTTCTCTGAAAATAGAGCGGTATTTGAATTCGACATTGGTGCCACAAAAAGCGACATTTTCTTTGCCATAGCGATTGAAGATGTATTCCAGGATTACATCGCGTTCTTTCCAACTCCAATCAATATCAAAATCAGGTGGGCTTTTGCGGTTTTCATTTAGAAACCGTTCAAAGTATAAGTCGAGTTCTAGTGGACAAATATCAGTAATGCCTAAGCAATAGGCTATGATGCTATTGGCCCCGCTTCCCCGACCAATGTGCATGAAACCACGGCTGTTGCTGTAGCGAATAATGTCCCAAGTGATTAAAAAGTAGCCACTGAATTCTAATTGGTCAATGACTTTGAGTTCTTTTTCAACTCTTGCTTTTGCTTCTATATTTTTTTTACCATAGCGCCATAGCATCCCTTGTTGCGCCAATGATGTTAGTAATGCGATGTCGCTTTCACGATTGTTGGTGTAGTATTTTTTGTTTTTAGGGGTATTGCAATCAAATTTAAAATTGCATTGTTCTATTAGTTGTGTTGTATTGGCAATGATTTGTGGGTAGTCTGCATACTGCGCCAAAAGCTCTTCTACTGGTTTGAGCACTTCCGTTGTTTTACAATAGTCAGCTTCCGTAAGTTTCGACAATATGCTATTGGAATCAATGGCTCTTAAAATTTTATGCAGATTGAATTCTTTTTTGGTTCTGAACGTCACGGGTTGCCAAACGACCATTTTGGCTATTTTGCTTTTGAGTTCCGATGCAAAAAGTTTAGGTAGCTCTTCTGGGCGAATGCCTATAAATTCATTCTCCTGAAGTGTTAGTGGTGCATTTTCTATAGTATAAATGATAAAAACTTGCTCGAAATGTGGTGCTTGTTTTGGTAGTGGTTCGCCGCTGAAATTATGAGTCGTTAAAAACCTATTCATCTCTGCCAAACCACTGGCGTTTTTGGCTAAACCGATGTACCGCATTTTGTTTTCTGAATGGAATTCAATCCCTACAAGCGGTTTGATTGCTACCTCATCACAGCCTTTTATAAAATCATAGATTCCTGTTACCGTATTGATATCTGTAAGTGCCATCGCTTGTACCCCACAAGTTACGGCCTGCTTGATGAGGTCATTAAGGGGAATGGTGCCGTAACGGAGGGAGTGGAAGGAGTGGCAGTTGAGGTACATTTTTTTTGTTGTTTTGTTTGAGGGTTTAAGGTTGTTTAATCGGTTGCTGTTTAATCGTTTAATCGTTGAATTGTTAAATTTTATAGGGTTGTTTAAGGTTGTTTAAAGGTTTAAAGTTGTTGAATTGTTTAGGGTCTTTTGGGTCTTTTTAGAATTAGATCTTTGGTGTTGGGTTTGAAGGAGGCTCCTGCGCAACGCATTACGGCATCAAAACCGTAGCGGGTTTTCATTTTGTCCATAGCTTCATAGAGGGCTAACATTTCTAGGGTGTCTTCGAATAGGTTGATTTGGTAGGTGCCTCGTACGAGACCGCTAAAGCGGATGCCTATTAATCGCAAGCGCATGCGTCTTTGGTACACTTTGTCAAATAGTTCCATTACGTGTTTGTTGAGGATATGGTCGGCTGAAGTGTAGGCAATTTTGCATTGCTTGGTTTCGGTATCAAAATTGGCATAGCGGATTTTAACTACAATTGTTGAGGTTAACCATTGTTCTGAACGCAGTTGAAACGCCAGTTTTTCAACCATTCCCATTAGGATTGCTTTTAGTTTGATAATGTCTATTGTGTCTTGCGAAAATGTATGTTCGGTTGAGATTGATTTTCTCTCGGTGTAGGGTTCTACGGGCGTGTTGTCTATTCCATTGGCTTTTTTCCAAATATCAAGTCCGTTTTTACCAATCATTTGCTGCAGCACTTCCGCAGGCATTTCCGAGAGGGTTTGGATGGTTCGAATTCCAATGCGGGATAACAACCTAAAGGTGACGTCGCCTACCATCGGTATTTTCTGTATGGATAAGGGATTTAGAAAGGGTTTTACCAAGTGCTCGGGTATCTCTAGATTTTGTTTTTGTTTTCCTTCACCTGTCCCAATTTTTGACACTGTTTTGTTGATTGATAAAGCAAAAGTTAGGGGTAAACCCGTTTCTTTGGTAATGGTTTTGGCGAGTTCGTCGGTCCATTTGTAACTGCCATAAAATTTATCCATTCCGGTGATGTCTAAATAGAATTCATCGATACTTGCTTTCTCTACTACTGGCGCTTTTTCTTGAATGATTTCGGTAATGGTATGTGAAAATTTGGAATACAATTCCATGTCGCCTTTCATCACCTTGGCTTGTGGACAAAGTTTTAATGCCATTTGAATAGGCATGGCTGAACGCACCCCAAAACGACGTGCTTCATAGGAACAAGAGGCAACCACTCCACGGTCACCACCTCCTATGATTAGCGGTATGCCTTCTAATTGTGAGTTCGTAATTCTTTCGCAGGAAACGAAAAAAGTATTCATGTCGAGATGTACAATTGCCCTAGTCATTTTGATGATTTTATAGGGAACAAAATTAGTACAGATAGTAACAATTTTTTGTATATTTGTTGTTACAAATTGTAACAAAATTATTATGTCGTTATTTTCAGACAATATCAGGGCGTTGCGAATTAAGCATCAAATCTCGCAAGAAAAATTAGCGGAGCAGTTGGGCATTACCAGAGGGCGGTATGTGAAATATGAAGATGGCACCTCGGAAGCTCCTTATGATATACTGAAGAAAATCGCGCATCATTATCATATCAGTATTGATTTGTTATTGGCCGTTGATGTACGTAAAATTGACCTTCAGGATTTGATTAAATTGGAAAATAACCGCCTTATTTTGCCCATACAAGTGGATGCCATAGGGGAGAATGTCATCGAGGTAGTCACGCAAAAAGTAAAAGCGGGTTATTTGAATGGCTATGCTGACCCCGAATATATTGAAAGTTTGCAGCAAATCTCATTACCCTTTTTGGGGCCAGGGAAACATCGAGGATTCCCAGTTGAAGGGGATTCGATGCCACCGCACGAGGAGGGTTCTATTATTGTGGGGCGCTATGTTGAAAAACTAGGGGAAGTACAAGATGGGAAAACCTATATTTTGATTACCAAAAATCAAGGAATGGTCTATAAACGTTTGAATAAAAACAAAAAGAATGCTTTTGTCTTGGAATCAGATAACCGCTTTTATCCCAATTTTGAAGTTAAGTTTTCAGAAATCCTTGAAATATGGGAGTTTGAATGTAATATCGGTCGCACGGATAAGAAAGAAGCGGTTACCGAAATTGATAGTTTGAAAGCGATTTTGATGGAGGTGAAAAGGGAGGTGAAGGAGATTAAGGAGCAGAGGAATATCTAGGGGGGGAGAAAGGGGACAGGTCGCGACGTGTCCGTACGGGGAGTATTCATTTGATTTTGCGTTCTATATTCTAATTATAATTGAAATAATCCCAGAATCCGCATTAGACTTCGTAGCGAAACTGAATTATTCAATAAAAGCAAGGGCTCACGGACTATTTTTGAAGAAGGAAACAACGTTCAGCGAATACCTATTTAAATATAACCCAATGAGCTAATACTTTTGTATTTTGAATTTAAAAATGGGAGTAAGTTATTGGTTTTGAAGAAGAAATTCATTCACTGAACTCCGCTAAAAAATATAAAATGGTGAAGTAATTTAGTTGTAGTAGATTTCTAATGCGGAATCTGGGATAATGCCTTTTTTTGCATTAGTGGGCACGGATTACAAATCCGCGCTAGCGGGGTTTTTATCGCGAAGACGGGAAGGCGCTAAGGGTTTGGAAGAGAAAAATTGACTTTACAAAATATTAACTTTGTTAAATTTAATTTTGTCTGGTAATCTAGAATAAAAAACAATTCTTTAAAAAACAAAACAAGTAAGCCATATTGAACCAATTGTTTGATCATTCTAACTAAATAGTACTTTATCAAAATGGATTATAGGATGTATTTCACTGGAGGTTGAAACGCATATACTTTCTATTTTTTCAAGATATAGATCATCAGCTTCTTCGAAGTAATTGTAATTGATGTAAGTGAAATACAAATACATTATAGGTCGATAGTCTGCATATCGAGATGTAATTGCGCTGTAACACCAATTTGAATACATTTTATTTTCAAAATTTCGCATATGTGTAATAATGCTCTTTTTAAATTCAGCTATATCCATATTTTCTTCATTTTCAACAAAAGAATAACGACAAATTATGGGATATTTTTCATCGCAATATGGTAATAGGGTTATTGCAATTATATTTCCAAGTTCGGTATCTGTACTAAATAAAACTATAGCATTTGAAAATTTATATTCATATACATAATATTCTATTATTTCATTACACAAATTCTCAGAATCCAAAGTTTCTAGTGTTATTTTGCGAGGTTGACCAAAATCTTCAATAATTTTCGATATACCTACTTCACCAGGAATGTAATCGTAAAGAAAGTTTTGATGTAGAATTTTTTGATCAGGCCTTTCAATTACTTCATTTTTATTTTTATTTCTCAATTTACCAAGCGATGCTATTAAAAATGATATAGATCCTATAAAAGTTATTATAGGTTCAATTTCCCTACTATTCCAAAACCATATTATTGACAATATTAGTACTATAATCTCAAAAATTATTATGTACTTATTTCTCAAGAATTCAATCATTTTTTTGGGTTTTTATTTGGAGAATAATTTTAATACAATTGCTTTAAATTCAACAAAGTTGTCATTATTTATCTAAAAATTTGCCTAGTTCTAGTAAACTATTATTCTTTTTCAATTAGATGTTTTTCAGACAATTTTTTTAGAATTGTAGTAAATCCAAAACCCATTGTGCCTTCAATTGCTCTTGTCCAACCTCGCACAAAAATATCTTCAATACCATCGTCATTAAAATCAGCTCTAAATTGCTCTATTAATGAGGTTTCAAATCCTCCAAACTCTAAACAGATCTTATAAATATATGGAGAGTTAATTTTAACAATCCCTTGTTTAACCAAATCCCCTATTGATAAACCATTTTCAATATGTACAGTTAATTCTCCTTCAATATCCAAAAGTATATTTGGTGATAAATAATCTAACATATCAATTTCTATCCAAGGATCATTAATAAACGATACTTTCGGCATTTTTGCTTTTTCTAAAGCTTCAATAAATTCTTCGAAGAACGTAAAAGTTGAAGATGATTTTATTGCATAAGTAGTAAGAGGATAATAGCCTTCTTTAGTCGCTTTTTTCCATTCGTTCAAAGTTGAAACATTTATTTTTTTATTCTCGTCATTTACTAACTCCAATGACTCCTCATCATTATGTATCAATAATTTATTGTCAAATAATTTAGAAAAGTCAGTATTTAAGTAAAAAGTATCATAAATCTCATCTATAAATTCTACTCCAATCGGTAATTTAATTTCTTTAATATTCCAATTGTTTTTTTCTATTTCAATTAGGATTTTTTTTAAATCCTTAGCATCAATAGTATTTGTAGAAAGTGCAGATTGTAATTTAGATAGAATTAATCCTTTGTTTTTATTTCTTTTTAATTTTTCAATTTCAAGATTAATTTGTGTTACTTTTTTATAAGTGATTGAAAGATAAAATAATGTTGTAGATTTTGAGAAAACACTTTCATTTTTTCTATGATTACATTTGCTATGTGATGGAACAAGATTATACAATTCATTTAAATTAAAATCAGCATCGATTTCTATTTCTTGTTTAATTTTTTCAAATTCTTTTTCTTTCTTTAAAAAAGATTCAGGAATAATATGGTCAATATGCAAATCTCCCCAATCTAATGGTTGACTACAATAAAAACAAATATTTTTATATGCAGACCAAATTGCAGTTCTAGTTATAATGTCAAATGTTGTTTTACTCATTCTAGTAAATGTTTAAAAAAGAGTGTGCGTTTTAAAATAGCTTACATAAATTAAATGATAGTTAGATTGTTGTAATAACTAGTTTTTATATTCATTTCTTGTTTGTCATTCGTAAAACAGCGTGTAATGTCGCCAAGTAGTAATAGAAAATCCAACTATACCAAATTGCTTTGTCATACTCTGTCTGTTGGTCTTTGTTATGGTGTCTAATACCGAAATTATTAGCGATATTAAAAATATCATTCTCGTCTTTTTTGTTTAAATGTTCCTTAATTGCTGGTCTAACAAATTCTAAAACATCTGCAAGTTCCCTAATTGCATCTCTTCTGTCGTCAAGCGTGGATTTGTGTCGTCTGAATTTTAGAATTGCAGCGTTTATTTTATTAGAAACGTTTTCTTTTTCATTTGTTGGAATGTCCGCTTCAAATAATTTTGAAAGACCATTGTCTGATAAGATTAAAATTTCTCCACTTTCCGAAATTTCAAAACCGTCTTTGTATTCTCGTAAGATCGGGTTTAGTAGTTCTCTGTATTGTTTCTGACCTTCAACATCACTAAATTCTTCATAATGATAGCCACAGTTGTTCCAGTAGTGGTAATGTCCATTAAGTCCTTTTGAGCAGTGGTCGTGAAGAAACTCAATTATGTCAAAAAAGTCTTCTTCGGTGTAATTGGGTAAGTTTTGGCAAATTGGATATAGGTTATCTTTTCTCAAATTTACAAATATCATTGCTTCTATATCCTCGCCCAATTCTCCAGGAATGTATCCGTCTTCGCAGTTAATTCCGAAATATTTTTGAAAATATCCGTCAGCATTTAATTTGTTGTATGTGACCGAAAACAACTTTTTCAGAACCTCAAAATTAACTTGTTGGTCAGGCGATATTTTTCCTGTCCTAACTGAATAATAGTTCCTCTTTATCATAGTCTGTTGTCGTATTGTTTTTTTATCCCTAATTAAGTATTATCAATTCTACGGGTTGAATTATTCGTAATTTTGGTAGATTAATGGTGAAATTAAATGTTTATTAATTCCGATTTTATCCCGGTTCCAACAATTTTCAAAACGCTTATGGCTCTCGTCATAGCTACATATAACAGTGATTTTTCACTATTTAGGTAGTCTTCTTTTTCATTTTTTTCCATGGTGTCCATTTTTTGGATTATCAATGGTACTGTTCTGTTGTTTACATCGCAAAGTATTACCGCCTTAAACTCCAGTCCTTTTAAACCGTGGAATGTTGAAAGTGTAACTCCTGAATTACTGTTTCCTACGGTTGCATTATCACTAAAAGGAATTTTACTTTTATGTAATGCCCTTTTTACTTCTTTTAGCGCCTCTTTGGTTCTAAAAGCCAATGCAATATCATTGAGCTTAAATCCTCTTTCTTTTAAGTCTTCGATATGGATGAGAATAGCATTTATTTCTTCCGATTTTGTTTTATAAACTTCGTACGTTGGTAATTCTCCGTGAAATAAGGATAAATAGCCGTTTAATTTTTCGGTTTCTCCATCAAAATCATCATAGTTGATACCCTGAACAGCAGTAACTGCCAAGCGTTTTATTTCTTCTGAAGTTCTATAATTTATTTTTAGCTGTTTACTTCGGTTTCCTCTTATTGAAATTCCCGCAGCAGTGAAATTAATTTTTCTTGCATAAATCTTCTGATAGGGATCACCAACCAAAAATAAATCATTTACTTTTTCTTCCACTAAAGCTCTAAGGAACCTAAGTTCGACATTGGATAAATCCTGTACCTCATCCGTAATCACATTTTTGAAAGGTCGTAATGGAAGTGATTTTAAGTGGTTTGTTACTGAATTAAATAATTCTGCCCTGTCAACATAATTCTCTTCTTTCTTTTTCTTGTTGTATTTTTCGACCAATTCCCAAACGTCCATTTTTACTTTACGGGAAATGGGTTTTCCGCGACCTATTCTGCTGGCTTTTAGATAATCTTCCAAATTTTTAATGTCATTAAAAAGGATTACGTTTTGATATTCAGCAGTTAGAAATAATGTATCAAATTCGGTTAAATTTTGTTCCAAGAAATCATCCCAAAGCTCGTAACTGGATTTTGAATTGTAGAAATCTAATATTCTAACATTTTTATCTGCCAAATTGTATTCTTTTGCTAAATCACGTACAAGGGTATCAATATTAGTGATGACTATTTTGCTTTTGTCAATATTTAATTTATCTGCTAGCGCCGTCAAGTTTTGTGTTAAAGCATTGGTAAAAGTCGTAAACACTATTTTTCTATCATCTCCATCGAGTAGAATTGAAGACAACTTTTTCAATCTGTGCAGTGCTACCACTGTTTTTCCTGTACCTGCACCGCCCGTAACTCTAACAGAACCTTTGAAATCAGGTTCCACTAATTTACGTTGTGATGGGTGAAGGTAAATTTGCCATTTGCTTAAATCTCCGTTTATGATTTCAGACATTAAATCATCATCTACCTCAACAAAACTTCGCTTGTTGTTGATACTGTTCGCTTTTGCCTCTTGTTCTATAGCCTTTGACTTACCCTCGTTAATTTCAGCTATTAACAGTTCAATATTAAGCCCTTCGGTTAGGTAAAATAGATTTTCAAAAGCATCGGATGGGATATATTTTTCACTTTCACCTAATTCATTTAGATCTTTTAGACTACGAACTAAACTTAAAGATAGCGATGGTACACCAATTTGTTCTAGCTGTTCGTTTGAAAAAGACTCAAATAAATGTGGTTTGTGCAATTCATTATTTTGTATGTTACTTACCAATTCCTCTTCAGGGGCAGTAAAAATTTGAGCTGTATCGGTATTATCATTCCAATAAAACACTTTGTTTTTGGCCCAATCCATTGCTTCATCATGATTGTCTACCCAAAGTAAATAGTAATTATTGCCCGTAGTAGGCACTTTTACAATTGCTCTATATTTACCATCAATTCTAGCCGTTCTTAATTGTTGGTCTTTAAAAGATATTATCGGTTCCAAATGTATTGCTTCGGATTTAGAGTTTTCTCTAAATTTTCTTTGAAATTCCAATACTTTTTTTTGAATGGATCTCGGCAATTCAAATAATTGCTCCATGCATTTATCGTGAATGAAAAGCTTCATCATATAATCTGATTTATATTAAATTCATTAGTTCTTATTTCTCGGTAACCAGCCTTTTTAAAAATATTTTTGTCTTCTTCAGAAAGTGGTTGTATTACTATTTTTTGGTTTTCAAAGCCGAGCATAGCTTCTGCATAAACGCCTTCGTATTCTATATAAAATCCACCCTCTTCATTAAAGGGAATAGTGTTGTCTATCAATTGTTTCACAATGTGATGCAATTCCTCTTCGTGGTATTTTAGACAATCGTATTTATCTATTATTTCATCCGTATTAGTTGGTAAAATAGTACTATCAATAGTTTCATTTACCAATATGCACTCTTCTTGAATTAAATTATAAAGTTGCCAAAAAAGCTCCCAATTTTGTTTTTCAAGATTTTCTTGCAATTCGGTTACGCTACAAGCTGCTTTTATGGATAAATCAATTAATCGAATTCCAAAAGCTAGACTTGCAAAATCATAATTTAACTGAATGTCTGGAAGGTTGTAAAAAAATCCTTGGTTTTTATTTGTAGCCTGTGCTGTTAGATTAGCAGCAACAGATGGTTTGTTTAAAACAGTAATTAGTTCTTTTTCTTCCATTGAGGGCATTGCAAATTGGGTTTGTTGTATTGCTAACGCTAACCCTATTTTTTGTTTGGTAAATTGCTCTTGCAGTGGATTAGACAACAGCCAGCATAATCGGTCCATTGCGTTTTTTGTTTGCATAAAATCACTATTGAAGGTATTCCAATAGGGTATTTTTTTGTACAATTCAATGGTTGACCTGTATTTGACGCTATCTACTGCTAAGGCATCTTTTTTAAATTGTTTTGAAGCTTGATCGCTTTCTTTTTCAATAGCATCGAATTTTTCAATATCTGACCACGAAAGTGACCAAGTAATCTTATCACCCGATTCTACTATTGCATTCCGTTTTTGCAAATCATTATAAAAACGACAATTTTCTTTAGTAGCGTGGTAGGTATATCCATCGAGATATACTGCAATATTCTTTACGCTATTAATTTTGTGATCATTTAAGTTAATGCCATCTTTCTCGGCGCTGGTTAATGAAATGTAAAAATCTGAACGTGTTTTGTATTTCACGTTTTCCGCGGGTCCTAGTTCCAATTGGGGTCTTATGACATAGTAAAAAGTATAATCCCCGTTGACTGTTTTTAATTTATAATTTATGATTGCATCTTCTACATAACTTTCGAAAATGAATCCTTGTTCTGCATTTTTAGCACAATAATTTCGTAAGCTTCTGATAAAGCGATCTTCTAGTTCACTTTCTTCAATTTGACCATTACCTGACAATGAACCTAAACCTGAGGAATAGGGTTCCCATCCATTGGAATTATCTACAATTTTTTTGAATAAAATTTCTGCTTTATTTCTGCTTAAATCTTCTTGGATGTATTGATTGGAGTAGGTATAAATGCACCTATAACAACCATCTTTTCCGTTATGTTGGCAATTACATTCTTGAATTGCTTCATAAGCTTTTTTAATTACTTCAGTAAACTCAGACGGATTGAACAGTTTTTCTAAATATCCTGTACCGCCCGGAATGTTATCGAGTATGACCAAGTATTTATCAAATCGGCTGTTTTGCTTATTGAATTCGGAATAGTTTACTATATTGAGGTGTTGCGGATTCCCTTTGTAATATTTTTTTAATCCCAATTCTAACCCTGCTTTAAACATATTTACTTGGGCTTCGCTTTCCAAATCTTGAACAGGCAATAATACTTTAAGGGCCTCTGTTTTTATTTCTCTAAATAAGAAAACTTCTTCAAAGACATCATCGGTTTTACCCTGGTAATCATAGTCTTTGTTTTTGCAATATCCGTAATGGAATTTGAAATTATTAGTCTCTTTATTTTTTGCTTTGTGTGGTGTTGAGCTGCTTTTGCCACAATGTTTGCAGGTTACAAAGCCGTGATTTGGAACGTCTTCCAAATTATTGATTGTGATTTTATTGGCATCTGTAACGGATGACAATCCTAAATTAACTTCTGTTATATCTACATTTTTTACATATTCTATTCCGAAAGGAATATTTTTCATTCCCCAAGCACCTTGAAAGGTATTGTAATCGAATTTTATATGTTTAGAAATTCTATATGTAATTACATCTCTGTCATCGCTACTATCGTCTAATGCTGCGTTTTCTCGGGTATTGATTGATTTTACGCCAGTTATTTTCACAAAAGTATGTTGGTTTTTTGCTGAAGACCAAGAGTTGTCACCACATTTGGGACAATTCGTCTCCGTAGTGGTCGCATTATTTTCTATGTGGTCACAATTGGAACAAAAACGTTTTTTAATTAAAACATCAGCATCTTTCCAATCGAATGTATTTAATCCTGAAATGGCTAGTTTATAACCCTGTGAATAAAACATATTGTCAGGTGCTAATTCTCTAATGGCTACATTGGAAGACCTGATGATCTCAAACTGTTTGTTTGTTGGTATGTTAGTACTCACTTTAGGTTTGTTTGCATTTACCCAAGCATTTAAAGTAACGCCTGTTTCTGGAAAAGCATAGTTAGGCAATAAACCAACATTGGTTAAATGTTCTAATATTGCCCTTTTTTCTATTATTTTTCGTAATCCTGATAGTGCTTTTTTATCTCCTTCTAAATTTTTTCTCTCCTCATCGGTTTCCGGTAAATTGTTTTTCTTGATGATTTCATCAATCTCCTTTCTCTTCTTTTGAATGCTGATTAGTTCTTCTTTTACTTTTTTGAAGACTCTTTTTATTCGTTCGTAGAAAGCATCTTCTGCTAAAAATAATTTTAGTTCTTCTAAAACGTGGCTTTCTTTATTGAGGTCTGGTTTATAAAAATCGATAAATCGATTTACTAAAATCAGTTCATTCGATTTAATGTATGAAATAATTCGGTTGATAATAAATTCGGCAGCGTTAAGGTCCGTATTAGACAATCGTAATGCAATAATTTTTCCGGGTATGGTATTGTTTTTAGGATCTGCTGTAGCCCAATTGTCTAAACAAAAAGCTAAAAAGTGTCTGTATAGAATTTCTTTGGCTTCAAGATAACAACCGGGTGTCGCTATTTCACCTTCCATCATATCAGAGGGCTCTTCAAAATAAAAAAGATCGTGTGCTTTGCTTTGGGCAAAAGTGGCTATCATAGCCGTTCCAGAAGAACGCCCAGCACGTCCCACTCTTTGCAAGAAATTGGATGTTAGTGGTGGTACGGCATTATTGATTGCGGTATTTAATGTTCCTATATCAATACCCATCTCCAAAGTGGAGGTGGCTACAATAGTATTTAGGGAATTGAAATTAGGTCGTTCTTTGAAATCAATTTCTTTGTTCTCGCGGTCTTTTCGTTCTAAAATTCCGGTATGTTCGGCTGAATAAATTCTAGGCGAACGATTTCGATTGTAGACTAACTGATAATAATTTGGTTTTTGTTTTGTATCCGGTTCATAAACACCATTTACACAGGTATAATCTAAGCATCTGGTATGCCTTGTTGAGGTATCCGAAGCGGCTACATTTAAAAAAGAGCCACAGTTGTTGCATACGTGTTTTTGAACCTTGTTTTCTATTATAATGGCGTTGGCAAGAATAGCATAATTATTATTGCCTTCTACTACTACTTTATCCAAGATTTTTACTTCTTCCAAGCTTTCCAACAATCGACTGTAAAAGTCATTAATGATCCCTTGATGGGCTGATGCCATTGGGAAGGATTTTATAAAATAACTTCTGTACCAATTGTTTGTATTGGTAAAAGTAGTATCAATAATTTCTCCTGATTGTTTACTTGCACTAATTACTTTTGGAAATCTTGATCTACTTCCAAACATTTTATTCAAGAAATGTCTGTTGTCTTTGTACCAGTTCAGGTCAAATCTAGTTAATCTTCCCGTTCTGGATTTATTTAAATATTCGTGATTCACTCCACCACGAATTCTTATACGATGCAAAATTCCATTGATAAATGGTAGTAAGTCGGTTTCGGTTATGGTTATTAAATTGTTTTGGCTTAACCAATCTTGGAGTATTGCAAAAATAAATTTGATTTTTTCTTCATCAAATTTTACTGCTGAAGCACCCGATTTTTCAAGCGTTCGTCCAATTACGGCATTGTATCCGTACTCGGAAACAATTTCCCAACGTATTCGTTCATCAAATTCTTTTTTGAAATCGGCTGTAAATTGATTGCCTATGCGATAATCTTTATCTAAATCAATTTTACCGATGTAATCTTCAGGGAAAAAACGATAATAATAGGCTAATTCGTTATTTTGATTGGTTTCATCTGAATTCGTTTTCCAATAGCTGATAAATTCTTTTTGCAGTTCTTCTAAAGTTACGGGTCTGCCCAGCTCATTTATCACTTTTTGAAGTGAGGAACGAAAAGTGAAACGATAATTTCTTGCTTCCACAAAACCAGCTTGGTGAGCCGCGTCTTGCACACTATTGGTAAACGCTAATATTTTACGGTACTTGTCCTCTCTGGGGTCAAGGTCTGAAGACAATACTTGGCTTACCGTAATGGAAGATAATGTGGCTATCTTAGTACCAATAATACTTAGTGTATTTTCGGAATTGCATTCAGGACAAATGTGTTTTGCTCTGGTTTCGTTTACTTTTCTAACTGCTTGAATCTTGAAGGTATTGGTTCCTTCTTTTTCTTGCAGTTGTAATGTTTTGGTTCCTATATAATCGTTTATGGTATTGGTTGGTTCGTATTCCTCAATATGTTTGTGATTGGTTGTATTGATGAAATAGATGTTTTTATGGTTCTCAAAATAGTATTCGTACACTTTTTGAGGATCGGCATCAAAATGATTTTTATTATCATCTTTAATTCCCAACCAACCACTAGAACCACAATCCCTACAAAAATAAGCTGGTAATGCTTTTGGGTCGTTTTCGCCTGCTACTTTATCTTTCCAAGAAAATTTAGGTGTTTCACTCATTTCTCTCAACACACCGCTAAGTTCTCGTATCCAAATTTGTATTTGAATAAATAGGAGGGGGAACTTTTCTTTTCCTGTTTTGGCAGCACTTATTAAAGCCACAATTGAATTTACCACTTCTTCGCGCGGGTTTAACTCATTGGCTTCATCCCATTCAGGCAGGGTTTTGAATTCTGAATTTCTATCGGAGAGCTCGTGTAATAATTGATGTAATGATTTGATGTTTGTACTGGTAAGCGCTATTAAATCTTTTACAATTTTGAGTTTCTTCAGTTCCTTTCCTAATGCAAGAGTATCAATAGTTTCGGGAATCTGCCATAGTCTTTTTTGACGATTGATGTAGTTTTCGTAGGTTTCATCTTCCTGCAATCTACTTTCCAAAAGACCAATTTGACGAGGTATAAATCGTTCCAAGTTTTCATCCTCTACATCAAAAAAAGCATCTACTGTAAGTCTGTTTTCGGTAACAATTGCCTCTTCGTTGAACTCTTCGCCAAAAACTTTCTCGGCATATTCACAAAGTAATTTTTTAGATTCTTCTCCTGAACCAATGGTTGCCGATGTACCAACGGCGCATATTTGTCCTTTGGGAATATCTAATTTTAGTTTTAAACGTCTTATCAAATTGGCCACATCTGTTCCTTGTGCGCCATCATAAGTATGTAATTCATCCAATACCAAGAATTGCAATAGGGAAGGGTCTTCCAAGTTGTAGCTCCAAAGGTTGTGAAATTTGGCTCGCATCAACGCATAATCCAACATTTTGAAGTTTGTCAATAGAATATCTGGAGGGCTGTCTAAAATACTATCTCTATTTTCGATGATATGGTCTTTTCCCATATCCGTCGGGTATTTGGCTTTGTCTTTCCCTTCTCCAATAAATAAACCTGCTGTAATTTTCCCTTTCAGTAAGGGGTCTTTATAAATGGCTTCTGCCAAACGTTTTGCCTGATCCGTAGCCAAGGCATTCATTGGATATAAAATAACCACTTTTATTCCGGGACGGTGGTTGTTTTTGTGGCAAAAATCGAGAATAGGATATAAAAAACATTCTGTTTTACCCGAAGATGTTCCCGTGGTTATTAATGTGGATTTTGGGATGTTATTATTTGTAGTATTCAGCCTTTTGAACGACTTATATTGGTGGTCATAAGGAGGGTAATTGGGTGTTATCTCCAACGGGATTATATCTTCACTATTGGCCGTGACAAAAGGTAATTTTATCGACACATAGGGACCTTTGAAAATCCCTTCTTCTTCTTGTGTGATAAAATCATAAAAGGCTTTGTATACCACTTTGTCCTTAAAGCTAAAGGTGGCTCTAAGGTATTCTAGTATCGAATGTTTTACTTCGTAAGCTTGTTGTAGTGGTAACATAATTTGTTATTTTTTGGCATTTATTTGTTGTTGAATCGCTGCAATTCTTTCCATCAGTTTTTCGAATGAAAGCGAGTTGCCGTAAATCATATTCTCTTGCATTATTTCGTAATCTTTTTTCCATTCCTTTAGGATGCTTGCTGGTGGAATAATGCTGATTTTTGATGGCGTATGATTGGCATAATTAATACCTCTAATGGGTGTGATAGCGCTTCTATGATTCACAATTCCTTGATACAAAACATCATCGGTTATTGCTGTTTGAAAATAAGGCGTATCCATTACTTTTTCTAGGTCATACAGATGTCGGCTCAATCTATCCGTACGGATTTTAGCTGCTGGTTTTTGAAATTCTTCGTGCAATAGAAATACTTTTTCCAGAAAGGTACGTTCCGGATTTACGGTTGCTACCGTAATGGGTTTGTCGGCAAAGGATTGGTCGGGATAGTGTTCTCCTACCAATGAAGAAAATATTCTGGGTGAACAAGGTTCTCGTAAGGAGCGACTGCCTATTTCGACTAAAATACGTGGTTTTAAATAGTCGGATGTTGGACTGACTTCTGGATAATAAATTTCGATAATTAACGGGTCTTGGTCGGTGTCTTTCACTTCCGCCAATTGTATTTTCAAATCGGAGAAACCTGCTTTTTCAAATTGCTCTTGTAGTTGGGAGAAGAAAATAGTAGAGATGAATTGAAAAGACGCTTTTCGCAATTTACCCACTTGTGATTTGCTCATTTCGGTATCAAAACCCAAATATCGTCTATCGAGTGCCAAGTCGATATCTTCGGAGAAACGCTCGATAACATTCCAAGCTTTGCTTAATGAGGTACCACCTTTAAAAACAATGTTAGGCGCACAATCCATTGTGAAAATTAATCCCAATGTTTGTGTTACCCACCAATCCTTTTCAATGGCTTGAATGGGAAGTCCTGTTTTGGTTCTGATTTGTTCAAAAATTACTGTTTTCTCCTCTTTATCGAGTTGTAGAAATGTTTTCATCCGATTATACTATTTGCTTTTTATTGGAAGATGGAACGCCTATAATCCTATTCTTGTGTGTCAATAATAATTGTCGCGGGCGTTTCATTTGGTTGGGATTGCTTTTTTTAGAATAGAAGCTATCCAGGCTGGAGCTAGTTTGCTATCGTGAAGGATGTTTTCTGGTTTTTCGTTTTTTAATTGCTCCAAGATAATCGTTTCGCTTTTTTTCTCTAGTTTGTCTTTTCCAATGGTTTTTAAGGCCTGAATTACCAAACCACTAATTTCTCCTTTGGCAATCAGATTTTTGGGTATTGTTTTTTTTAAGTTAATGGTTTGTTTCCCAATATGTATCGTTCTTGGGGCACCATCCGTAAGATAGACCAATCTCATAGGTACTTGTGTGCTCAATCCCAACAAATGTTGTGCTTGTATGCCTGTAGGCACTATTCGGAATCGGTCTTTTTTGGCAATGGCAGCGATTACTTCTTCGGCACCGGGTATTATTTTGCCTACGAGTTCGCTTTCTTTTGGGATTACATAAATACCTTGTGCCACGCGCACTATTTTTTCGTTTTCTTTTAGGCGTTGAAGTGCCTTGCGAATAGCGGTTTGTTCTGCTAATTTGCTAAATTGTTCAATAAAAAATAAAGTGCCAGGTTTGGCTCTTTTCATTTTATTGAATACTTTTTGTTCTATATTTTGTGGTTCTTTTTTCATGAGATTGTCACAAATATAGTAAATATTTGTGACGAAATATGTTTTAGGAATAAACAATTATAAAGGAAACAATCTCTTATTATATATAGCTTTACGCAAAATTAATTGTCGCACATTTAGGATGAACTTGCGACAAAATAAAATTTTAAGTGGAATTATTTTTAATGTCTTTTGCACATGAATAATTCTACAAATTATAACGTTGTTTTTTTTTATTAAATAACCTCACATGTATAAATATATTTAGTAAGTATCTTGTTTTGTCGCAAATATTGTGACTATTTGTGACGAAGAAGATGTTTAGTCTTTGGTTATTGAATTGCTCTCGACTAAAAATTGTTTTCCAAATTCAATATCAAAATTATATTGAAAATTCAAGTCCTCGCTCACTTTATAAAATCTAATATTAAAAGGGATATTATTTGTTTTACCAACTTTTATGAATTGTACTTCTTTCACCGCATTTGTCAAATCATAAAATTCTTCATCTCTACAGGGGTAAATAAAACCACTATCGATTACTTCATATTTACTGCTGTAATAAGCTAAATAAGTTATTAGCTGAAACTTGTCTTCTCTTTGAACTCCCTTTTCTTTCCCTTTAGTTTGAAAATGCTTATACTTGACATCATAAATTCCAATTTTATTATTACCGTAGTCAATAATTACATCAGGAAATATTTTGTTAGTGGTAATGCCATTGGGTATTTCAAATTCATTCTTATTCTTTGGAAGAAGCACTATGGAGTTTTTAATAACTTTACGAATATGATGTTCAAACAATAGCGATATATCGAAAATAAAAGCTGAGAACTCAGATTCAGGGTCACCAAAACTTAAAAATTCATCATTTATAATTCTTTGTGAAAGGTCGTAAACCTCATTGTATTTTTTATAAAAAGGATTTTTAACTTTCTTGTCGCTTTCATTTGTTTTACCATTTTTAAAATGTATTCCATCAAATGTACTTTTAATATTAAGCATGTCATTAAGCATGCCATCGTATTTAGATTTACCTATTTTGGCAATGGCCTTTTTAATGGTTAAATTGATATGGTTTTCATAACTATGCTCTTTATATAAACAAGTTGTCTTGCCATTAAAATAATGTTCAGCGATATAAGCATTAATATCAATACTGCCTTTGATAGTATTTATACTTTCTTTTTTTTGTATGTATGTTTTATAAAGACCATGGGAAAATGCCTTTTTTAATTGCATTTTCCAATAAATGATTAATATCCATTCGCCTAATCCAATGTCATTATTTAAACCGCCAAATCTTTCTAACTCAATAAAACCGCTGGTGTTGGCAATCATGTATTGCAAAAACGAATTTCCAAAACGGCAGTTTATATTGAGCTGATTTCCTTTGAAGTAAAATGAACCTACAATATTTGATGTTTTTATGCTTAGATTTTCGAATGTACTTCCCACAATTTCAATAATTTTCTGGTCTGTATTTGCATCGAATTCTAGATCTTCTAACAATAAATGTTTTGTAGCTTTTGAAATGTCTATACTTTGGATGTTGTCCTTTATTTTTCTCAGGAAATCTTCAATGCCTTCCTTTCTAAGGTTTGGTTTATTTGGTCTTGCATAAGTATTACAATTGAAATCCTCTTCCAATAATAATCTATCTCTAATAAGTACCCCTTGGTAATTATTATCCTTTATTTCCTCTTTAAAAAAATATGAAGCTTTCATTATTTATACTCCAAAATCATTTTTGAACTTCGAGATCTTTTCTTGGGCTTTTTTATCATCACCTAAGCCTCGAAGGTATTCTTCAAGAAGAGAGTAAATGAAATTATTCCAAATAAACTCTTTGGCTTTAGTTACAGTATCAAAACGATCTTTGTTTAATTTGCTTAATTCTAAAATATAAGACTGACCAATTCTATAATTTTTATCTAAGATTGAATCATTTTCAATACTTTGGTTAAGAGACCACAAAGAGTCTGAAAATAGTTTACATTCATCTGATTTCCAGCCTTTAGATTCAAGTAATGAAATTGCATAATAATTTGGATGTACTTCTTCCCACATGAATCTTCTTCGCAAAGCAAAGTCAAAAGCATCAACTGATCGATCTATATTATTCATTGTTCCAATTATGAAAATGTTTTGAGGAACAAAAAACCAGTTTTTCCCATTTTCCCAATAAAAGGCACTTTCGTCATTTGCATCTTTACATAAATGAGCATATTGCGTTCTTATTTTTCCATTATATCCACGATATTCCATGCTAAGCATTAACTCACCAAAAACTTTAGATAATTCAGCCCTATTAATTTCATCAATAATAAAGAAGGCTGGTTCTATCCAGTCAAGAATTGTTAGACCTACTGCTAAATTTTCATCTTTACAACCTAAAATTTCTTTTTGAACATCATTTAATTCATTAATCTTTATTTGCGAAAAGTCATATTTTAGATTTCTGAATTGTTCATTTTCTATAAACTCTTTATTTTCATAAAGCCTAATTTCTAATGTTCCAGAATCTTTACAGAACTGCTTGAAAGAGCCATTAAAGAGTCGTAAATTTCCATCAATTGTTGGTCTAATTCCTTCGAAAAAATCCTCATAAGAAAAACTAGGATGAAATTGAACCGTTTGAATTTGGTGGGAATTATTATCAATCGACCTGCTTACTTTTATGCGATGTAAATCGATAAACTGTCTTGCCGTTTCAAATGATTTAAATGTTTTTCCGGTTCCAGGTGCGCCATAATAAACAATGGCTTTCTTAATGTTGATTTCATTTTCCAACATATAATAGATTTCCCAAGTGAACATTTGTCTTAAAGCAGCATCTGGAGTATTTATAAGTATACAAATATTTTTATGTCTATCGAAATTATTACCAGTAATATCAATATCGAGTTTTGACTTTAAAATATTGCACAGACGATCTAACTTATTTGGAGCATCTGGTGCTGCAAATTTATCAGGAAATAAAGTTCTCAAAAATCTAAACCTTACAGCATCAGTTTCTCTACCTGCTTTTAATAATTGTCTCACAAAATTATCTGCAACTAGTTCGTCTTGAGATGTCAGAATATTGAAAATCAATTCAGAGGAAGCATTTGATTTTATTGTTGTTTTATCAGGATTGTCTGTAGTGTCCCAAATAACACCTTGTTTTACATCACCAATGCCATTTGCTTGTTTGAAAAAATAACGTTCCAGAAACTCCTCAATAGTATTGATTTCACTATTTGAACAGGACATAAAGATTTCACAAACTTTAGCATTTTGTTCCTCTGGTGACAATGAAGTAAAAGTACTTTCTGACAGTAATGAAGTCCTAATTTTTTGCAATAATTCAATATATTTAGACAAGTCGGGATACCAACCATTTTCTTTTGGCTGATTATGTTTGATATAATAGTCGAAGTGTAGTTGCAATTTATTGGTTTGTGTGTTCATTTTATTGTTTTTACTATTAAAATCAAAAGATTATTTCACTCTTTTCAAGAATCCTTTATTCTAGGATAAAAAATATTTTTTAAACTCGTCGCTCACATCCTTACAATTTTTAATAAACTGTTTTGTTTCTACTGTTATATTACTGACTAAATCTATATGCTCATAAGTAATTATAAGCGTTCCTTTTGTGGCACGGCTGGTTGCAACATTGAATAGATTTTGATTCAAATCAAATGCAGGCAGATTAAGGGGTAAATAGATTATTGTTACATCTGATGTTAATCCTTGAATTTTATGAACTGTGCTAATTGTAATCTTCTTGTAATCATTTGATGTTTTACTATAATGGGAATACAAACTTGATTCGACATCCTTGTAAGGTGTTAGGAGCGCTATTTCAATAGTAGGGTTGTTGTTTAACAAGTCTCTAGATAGTTTACAAATGAATTTGAAAACATCATCTTCCGTAAACCCCGTTCTAGAAGGAGAAAGTTTTGCAATAGAAACTCCACCATTATGATGGAATAACGATTTTAACGTAGAATCAAGATTGGTTTTGTTTTCGCTTTCGGCGATACTTTTCAGATTATTATCATAATAGAATCCGGTTAATCGAGCAGCATCAGTTGTTAATCTTCTGGTTTTTGTTAAACGGTATGAAAGATCACTGTTGTTAAAAGCAACAGTTTGTAGCCCATTCACTATTCCCTCTATTTTTGGGAATATTGTTTTTGCTTCTTCCATTTTCAATGCAATAGGAGTCAGCTGTTTATGGTCTCCAATTATTATCACTTTAGAAGCAATGGAGCTAAACATACTTATAGTAGCCAAAAAAGCTTGCGAAGCCTCTTCGATTATCATTACATCAAAACGTTTAGAATTTTCAATGATTTCAGCCTGTTTTTGTGCTAGTTTGTAATATGTTGACAGAAGTAGTTCCCCACGATTTGGTGAAAATGTTTCTACTGTTTTTAATATAGGCAGTACTTTATGTTCCTCAGCCGTCATATTGGTCTTGTAAACTTTTCCTTGATTTAATGCATTATTTAGGCCTTTTTTTAAAGCTATTTCCATTAATGCTTTATTCGTTAATGCTGTAATACAAATTGATTTACCCTCTTTCAAGTAATAATCACAGACTTCGGCAGCTAGATAGGATTTTCCTGTACCTGGAGGTCCTTGGATTAGCGTTGTTCTCTGTTTGTTTACTAATTTTATTACTTGCGCAGTAATGTTATTGGCATTATCCAGATTTGTGGGTTGCCAAATTTCCTCAGCAACGTCTAATTCTAAGTTTAAAATTGCATCATCATTCTGTTTCTGCACATATTCTTTCAATTTGATTAAATATTCAACCGGAGGGTCAGTCTCTGCGACCACAATTAATGGATGAATTTTCTTTATTAAATAATTTTCTTTTAAAATATTTAACAAACCTAATTCAAAACCTGAAACTATAACATAGGACCAATTATCTTCCGTTTTCCAATAAGTAACCGTGTAAATATCTGCTTTAATACCATTAAAGTATCTAGGTTGCAGTGATTCTCGAAATGTTTTGTACGAGAAATTCCATTCCATAGGGTTTGAAGATGCCTCTGCCCCCACAAGGCCTAAAAAATAGGGTTGTTTCATACGAGGAACTTCTCTTTCTCTAAAGCGTAAAATTACATTCCCTTGGTTTTCTTGCACACCCCATATCCGGCCTATGAATACTTTTTTTTCCTGAATCAAAATATTCATTGCAGTATCTGCATATTTACGCCACTCGTCCTCTTGTGCTTTTATCTGATGATCATAAAATGCACTATGTTTTTCTTGTGTTATCTTCATTATTTAGTAATCAGAGTCTTCAGAGGTATTAACATTATTGTAATCAGGGTTCTCTTCATTTCTTTTTATATCGCCATTAAATATAGAGTTATATTCTCTAATGTCTTTCATTTTGAAAATTAGCCAAATTTTGCTTTTGTCGAAAGTACCATTCAATATAGCGTCGGTATGTAAAGCATTGGATTCTGCCTCAACTCTAAAAACCTGAAATTTAGTATTACTAACTTTTAAAAGTTCGTGTTTGTTTTGAAATAAGTAATGATTTAGTTCTCTTTTACCAGTGTTAACAAATAACATGATGTCATCAGCGTCTAGTCTATCCCATGCCGTTGCGGTAAGATATAATAAACCTGTTTTTGCAGAACGACCCATTACGGTATACTTCTTAGTTTTATCTGGAGAATATACAGGACTAAGTTGCGAATATTCGTGAGATGTTTTTAGGTTTTCTTCCGCTTCTGTAACATCAAAACCTTTTTTTGCCAGATAAATAAGTGCTGAAATTAGCGCAGCTATATTTATATCTTTATGAAAATCCTTTGGTATTTCATCGCCAAAAAGTCTTTTCAGTGCCTCAGTTTCTTCGTCGGTATATTCTACTTCGGTTTCTTTTTTCTTTTCAGTTTCGGCAAAATTTCCTTTTGCGAGTTTTAAAGAATTTAAAATATTGTCTGGAAGCACACCTTCCAAGTAGCTCAAAATAAATTCTTTTTTGCTTTCTGCGAGATAATATTCATTATTGATATGAGCTGCATAACCCTCAGAAATTGATTTTATGACTATGCCATTATACTTTATTTCATACGGGAGTTGATATCCCTTATAAATAGCTATTTTATAGCGTGCTTTAAGTACCCATTCCAGATAGTAATCTTCTTCAAAGGCATAGGAATTATTAATGATTTTGGTAACATTTGCTTCCCTAACATACTTCTGTTCGATTATTTTCCAAGCCGCACGGTATGTTTTAGGAACTACCTCATCTGTAATTTTATTTTCGGCGATCAAACTCGAAAAGATATCTTGCTTGTATTCTCCCCAACCTTCATGGACTAAATGAGGAATTTCATTATCTTCCAACTTAAGTAAAGTGTAATTATCAACATTTAATTCGGTTAGAGACGGGAAAAGTAAGTCGATAACTGGTATTTTTCTGTTTTCCAATTTATTGTAAAGAGGCTGTAAAACTATCTTTTTAAGGTTTAAATCATTTTTTGTTTGTTGCTCTGATAGCCAAGTCAACGTGTTTATTAGGGGTACATCGGTTTTAATTAACTCTCTGTTTATATTCATTGGCTCTAATTGCGCTTCTTTTATTGCTTTTCTAAACAATACCACTGGCGATTCAGCACTATTAACCCCCAATAATTGTAAAAACGTATTTTTATCCCCATCAATTTCTTTCCCAATCCAGTTACTTAACCAAATCGGTACTTTTTCTGAATCTATAGCATATTCTTCTTCAAGAATATAAAGTGTTGGGGTAAAACCCGGGATAATGGCTTGATCTACGAAATCTTTAAAATTATTTTCTTTTAAACAGATATCTAGAAATTCTTGTGTTTGTTGATTGAAAAGTTCCGAATTTGTCTCTTCGTTTTTAATGAATAAAACTTTGTCTGTTAGAATCTCTTCATCAGGGTGTTGTGACTGGTAAAACGAAAGGAAGAAAGTTTGGGCAGGATTGTAATATTCCGGTTTTAGTTCATTTAATTCCTTTAGAATTTTTTTTGGGGTCCTGCCTTCCGATTTAAAAAGAGCAATTAAATTTTTATTATCATTGAAATCAACAAACTGTGCTGCAAGTTCCGAGATGGGGAATGCTTTGTCTTTATACTTTGGCAGTATTTCGGATAGTTTTGTTTTAAGGCCAATTTTTTTATCATGAAAGTAAATATCTTCGGATATCGCTCTTTCAAATAATGGGTGATTATCAATTACTATTTTTTCACGAAATGATTTGAGTTTCACGTCATCATTAATCACACTTAGAATTGCCAGTTTGAGTATTTTAAATTCGTCGGATTCTGAATCATAAGTTTTGCTAGTGTCAATACTAACAGATTCTATTACTGACAAATATTGTAAACTTAAATCAGCATCCTTTGCTTGTAATATAAACTTGGCAAAAGCTGGTGTTGCCAGCCCATTTTCTAATCCATATTTTAGTAAATCATTAGCTTCTAATAAACCTAATTTTTTTCTATCTGCTGTGTAAACCTCTTTTGGTAGCAATTGCAGCTGCGTGTTTAAGTCTGAAGCTTCAATAAAACTCACTAAATCCTGATTATCTGAGTAGTATTGTGTTCCTCCTCCAGAAGGTGCCATAGAGTATTGCTCCTCTGTTTTGGTGATGGAAAAATTTGTGAAAAAGGTGTTATTTCCTTCCGATTGTAACCAATCCAGAAAATAATTTATAGGCAGGACATCAAAAATAGCGGTTTTATTAAAAACAGTAGCTATGTTTATTTCTTTACTCCCCAAAGCAAAAGGTGCTTTTAATTGCAAAGCAGCATAATGCGGTAAAATTTCAACAGATACAGTTTCGATTATTGTTTTGACATTTGTATAGCTATCTGGGGATAATTTTGTCATGCTATCCGGCCAATAGATCGTTGTAGGCAAAACAAAGGAACTAGATCCTGGAATGAATGCCCAAGGGATTTGTGAAAAATCTATTATGCGTTCTTCGGGTTTTTCTTTGTAGCGGTTTAAAATGTAATCGTAAAAACCTTCAATGTTTTCGGTAGTAAGGGCTGCACTAATTTCATTGAAAGTAGCCAGGTTGCAAAATATTTTTTCTAAAATATCCCCTTGTTTTAACAGTTTCTTTCTGAAAACTTCCGATAAGGCATTTTCTTCATCTGAGTCGATTACAAAATCTGACAGCCATAGTGGTAGGTTTTCGCAGGTATTTGATAGTAAACTAGCCAATGGTTTTAATGCACTATTAGCTTTTTTAGATTTGAATAACGATAAGGATTTTGCGTATTTTGCTTTCCCTACCTCATCCAGCGTTTCGAAAAAAGTTAATAAAGTGTTTTTTTCAGTTGCCGTTAGTTTGTCTACTTGTTTTGCTGCTGCAATATGCTCGTATAATTTTACATCCGTTTTTAAGTAGGAATCCTGAGTTAACATAGCCGTATAAATATGCTTGTAATCATCGGCATTGCAATAAAATTCCGAAAGTTTAAACCCTATATTTACCAATAAACTTTCAATGCTTTTCGTTTTACTTGTTTTAAAAATAAAATCGGCAACATTCAATGCTTCATTTAATGATAACACTTCATTACCAATTCTAATAAATGGTAATGCTAGAATCCAATCTGAATCTGAATCATTTTTTTTACAGTAGCTGTCTAACCATTTTAGAAATCTTAAATATTTATCATCATCTGCTTTTTGTAATATGGTTTTTAAATATACTAGATTTTTTTCCTCCTGTAGTGCTTCCTCCAATAAATCAGGTTTATAACATTCAATATTTAAATATTTCTTTTTTAGGCTTGATTTATTTATTGCAATATGGGGAAGTTCTTTTTTTGATTTAGAAACTTGAGTAAAAAATTGTTTTCCAAATATTTCCGAAATGCAAGTGTCATCAATAATAATTTCATTACATTTTTTTAAAGTTCCTTTAGCATCAATAATGAAACTTGTCGACGAAAGGGCATCTTTTAGGCCTTTGTTGAAAGCAATGTTTATTGAGGCCAATTCCTCATTTTCTTCGTCGAGTAAATTTTCAGGTAAAAGATTTAAATAGGATTTAGCATAAGAAAACACAAGCTTATCATTTACCACATACTTTGTTTCTCCAAGTTTAGCAATCCATTCGATACAAATTCTTCCTAAATGGTAAAAAATATAGTGATTCCATTTATTCTCAATTTGAATAAATTCTCGATCCGTTTTGCTTACAAAATCAGCATTGACTAAGAAAGGAAATCCAAATCTTTGGTCAGAAGTTGGTAAGTAGTTAAAAAGGATTGAATCGTCCTTATCTAACCTTTCAACTTGATTTTTGTCAACCTTAGCTGATAATGAAATTATAGTTTTATCCAGTCTACCGAGTTTTTCGGGAATATTATCAAGCTTATTACCTTCTTCATTGAAAAACTCAATTTTACCACCTTCAATTTCTCTTTTTTGAAAATTTAAACCTGTTTTAGCAAAGTCTTCGTTGTTAATGTTTATTTCAAACTCGTGTTTGATATAAGATGCAATTAGCTCCTCATTGCTATAAATTCCTAGGTTGTTATATTCTTCCTTTATTGCGATATCAACAATTTGTTGACTATCCTTATTGTTACTAATGTATTTAAATTTTTTTGTCTTACGTAGAAAAAGCAAAAAACGGGGTTCTTTTAAAAGGCCTAAAATCATACCATTGTAATCCTTTTGGCGTAAAATATTTTCCCCTATTTCTAAAGCAATGGCAACTTGATTATTAGTAATAAAGTTTGAAGATTTTAATTCATTATTGATATTGTTTTGTTCTACCCAGATTGGTTTTATCTGCCACGGAATTCTATCTATATTTGTGTATTCCTTTTCACTTCCTTTGTACTCCGTTTCGAATTCTTTTTTTGCTTTTGGAGTCAAACTGTCTGAATAGCCTTTATATAAACCGTAGAAATCTTTATAAATAGGTTCTAATTTATCGAATTTAAAAAAATAGTCCCCTGATTTGATATATACTCTAGTAGAATCAGTAAACACAGATTTGAAGCCAATTCCTTTATAACCGGTTTGAGTAAGCCCCTTTGATTTAGTGCTCTTAGCTGCATCTGAAATGGCGGTTACATCTTCTCTATCAAAAAATTTTCCGTTATGTAGAAATAGTAAATGGTTTTGAAGTAAATTAATTTCAATATTCACTGGTTTACTTCCGTCTGGCATATCATCCGCATTTTGAATTAATTCAAAAATAAAACGTTTGGTATGTGTGTATAATTCTAATTCATTTAAGGTTAATTGACCGGCAATAGTCGCGGCATCACCAGGAGTATGCCCTTTTTTGTAAAACCATTGCTGGATAAAATCTTTAGGAGCGATATGTTCTTCTTTTCTTATTAGTACATTTTTAATTTTTAAGGCAAAAGGGTTTACCATTCTCTTTTCATCATCTGCCAATTCTAGTTCTATATCATAAAATTTACCGTCCTCTAGCCCAGGAATTACATTGCCCTTGAAAGTTACCTTTCTATCATATTTAAGTTCTGCAGTTTTTGGATAAAAAATTTCTCTATCATTCACCGAAAAATTTTGAAATGCACCTTTATTGGGATTAAAATATTTCCCATTCTCCTTTTTTGGAATAACAAATTGTCCTACGAACTTGAAATGATCTGTTCTCCACACTCTTTTTAATGTTGCTATCGCTTCTTCTCTTGCTATCATTTTTATTTTAACTTTTAAAAATCCCCTCAAAATGCTCCCAAGCCACTTTATAATCTTCAACCCTGTCACATTTATCAAAAGGCGCGAAATACGTCATTTTTTGACCTTTGTACAATTCGCTTTTTTCAATGGTGTGTTCGTAAGTTTCGCCGGCTTTCATTTCTTTGATGGTGTTCCAAACCGGGCGGTCTAACCCAACACCTGTTAAGCCTTTACTACACGTAAATACAATATTTCCTTTGGTATCGTACCAAGTGTCGTCTTCGTTTTGTTGCAGTACCGGGAATTGTACGTTGTAAATTAAGCTTAACTCCTCTAGCGTTAAGCCCAATGCCATAGCGGTAATGACATCTATTTCTACCAAGGCTTGCCGACGCTCGAACCAGTTGCGCAACGGCGTACTCCATTGCCATTCTTCAGTAAGTGTATCAAACGGTTTTAAACGGCTGTCATTTTTACTCCAATTATCTTGAGTAAAACTTTCTTGCCAGTTGTCCTGCCATAATGTTGCATAATGTTTGTTTAAGCAATTGAGCTGCAAGGTGCGGTTGAATAATTGCGATTTGTATTTTTCTTCGATGCCTAAGGGAAAAGCGGAAAGTCTACTATCAGTGAGGTTTGATGCTCCAATCGTTTTCATAAAAAAGTCAAGTGTAATTGAAGATGTTAATCCAATTAATTCAATTAATTTTTTTCTTTCTTTAAAAATTATTGAAATTACGCCATTGGTATGACTTGTTTTTTGGGGTAATAAAGCACTAGATAGCGTTCTTTCTCCGGTTTGGCTTAACATTTTTCGGAAACCTATTTTATAATACTCAATCCAATTATCATAAATGTCATTATCAAATTCGTCTTTTTTTCCAGTATTGAAACCTTTTATTAATTTTGGAAAAAGTTGTTTGTTATTGTCTGGAATATAATTGGTTCTAGCGGTAAAGTTTTCTTTTATTAAATTAAAATCAATTATGTCATAATCTGAATTTAATGTACAAGTTTCTGTAGGTGTTTTATATAATGGGTTTGAAACAAAAATATGTGGACCACTAAAAATCATTTCATAGTTATTTATATCCGGAAATTGAGTTTCTCTTTGTATAGTTCCACCATTTACATCATTTGTTTCATCCCAACACATAGTAATTTTACTTTCGTAATCATTAACGGAAGACTGAAAATTGCTTAGTTTTTCTAATACACTAATGATAGATGAGGAATGTATAGATACTAATTTTGCTATTTTTCCATCCTCTGAATTTTCAAATGTTTGAGCAAGTACTTTTAATTCTTTTTCTGTAAAGTGAACTAGCCTGTCTGAGTGTGGTTTGATATTCCAAACATATTTTCCATTTGCTTCATCTTTAGTTTTTATACCAGTGGCAACTCCTGATTGATTTGGAATGAAACATCCATCAACAGTTGATGGATGAAATAAATTATTTATTGATTTAAAATCAATATCTAATTTTAATCCACTATATATATTTGAACTGTAAATATTATGATGATCAATTTCAGCAAAAAGGACTAATTCATTTTTATACTGAAAATGATACCTTAATCTCGGATAAATCTCTTCTCTTAAAGGTTGCCCGTTAGGGTCATCATAAACCGTTTCCGGATGAATTAATCCCATATAGCCTTGTTTGGCTAACATATTAAACCCATTTTCTAAAATGCATTTGTACAAATTGGTTTGTTGTCCTTTCAATAAAGGATAGTTTTGGTAGGCATTCAAAAAAACACTGGCACATTCTGTACCTATATTTTCATTAATGTAGGCTTCTTTTTGGGTTTCTATGCTAAAGTATTCGCTTTGCATCGTGCGTATTTGTGGTGCGGTTACGCTACGAATATCCACCTCAGGAAATTTCTCGGAGATAATGCCTTTTTCTTCAAAGGTAATTTTCAGCCAAGGCGGGTTTCCTGCAATCAAATCAAACCCACCACGTTCCCAAAACACTTCCAGAAACTCCAGTTGCGGGTGAAAGAAAAAGTATTGTTTGGCGAGCTGGCTTACTAAAACTAATCGTTGGTTTTTGTCAAACAAGTCTTGTTGTTGGGTGCTGTCCACCACTACATCGGTAAAAGCTTGGTTTTCGGCAGCTGAGGTTCCTGGCTCCAGCGCCATACTTAATTGTACAGTAGTGTCAAATATATTTTGTTGGCCTTTTCTATTTTCAATTCCATCCAAAGCTTTGTTGACATCAAGCTTGAGGATTTCTTCAATGTCTTGCCAGTATTGTCTGCGGTTGGGTATGGCGGCTGCTTCGCGCACATCCCAAAACCACAAACTACACCAATAGTCCATCACCATTTTTAGTTTGAAATAGGGGGCGTTGTGACGGTTGCGTTGGTCGGCTAAACGTTCCTTTTCGTCATAGCTGCGCATCTCAGCCGTAATTTGTTGAACGGGTACGCCAAAAATATGTTGTTTGGTAGCCGTAGCCTGGTTTATGGAGCGTTGAAATTTGTAATAGTCCGTGAGCAGTTCGTCTATTTTGGTGCTAATGGTTTTTAGTTTTTCTACTTCGGTTTTGGAGAGTGGCTTGCACCATTCTTTTTTCCAGTTGGTCACTGCTTTGTTTTCGTTTTCAAATTCCGCTTTCAGCATTTTAATCCCTGCGGAGGCCAACATATTTTTATCGGGCAACAAGAAATGGTAAATCTCGTCCTGCTTGCGGTTGTGTTTTATTTTATCGTAATCAAGAGATGGCTTGAATTCTAATAAGCGAGGGGCTTTGTCCCACCATTCTTTTTTGGATTGTTTTGTAGCTACTGTACCATTTTTGTCTAAATCTACCATTAGATCTTTGGCATTGTAAACTTTCAACCAAGCACCCACCACGGCATTTCCTACTGCCAAACGGTTGCTAAAGAAGGGGGTTTCCATATCTTTATGAATCACGTTGAGCCACAAAGAGAGTTTACCCAACTCAATAGCCGTAGGGTTTAAATCGACACCGTAGGTATTGTTGGTAGCGATGTAGGCTTTCACGCGTTGCAGTTCTTCGAGGTATTTGTCCGGAGCCACACGCCATTCGTTTTTGCCACTATCGCGGAGTTCTTTTTGGCGGTAGTTCAAATAGGCATCGGCTACCTGATTGATCATTTCGTTGTGAAAGGCAGCGGCACCCATTGCTGGTTCCAATAGTTTTAGTTCCAGTAGTTCGACTGCTTTCATTTCGCCTTTTTCCAACTTTTCCAAGATGGGTTTTAGGGTGTATTTTACGGTACACTTAGTCAAGACTTCGGGCGTATAATAGGAAGCTGATTTTTGGCGGTCACGACCACTCAGGCGATAGACAAAAGTTCCTTTTTTAGTAATGATGTCTTGCTCTTTGCTGTCTTTTAGAATTTCTTTTTCTTTGAAATCATCTCGACGGGAACGCGGCACCATATAGGTTCCTTCATTCGGTTTTCCTGCTTTGTGAACTTCGATATAATCTTGCTCGGCATAAAACCCACGAAAGGCCAGTAAACTTTCGTACACGCTACCCAATTGGTTAATTCCTAAGTTGGCATACGAAATACGTCCACGAGTTTTGTTTTTTTGTTGTCGGGAAAGTGACAATTGACAAATGATATCTTGCCAGGTTTTATTACGGAATTTTACTTTGTGCAAATGATACAATTTGCGGTTGTCAAAAATAGGCGAGTCGATATGACGCACACGGAAACTTTTGTTGTTACCGTTTTCCTGTTCTCTATAACCTGAACTCAACACATAGAATAATTTGCTTAAGGATTCGTGAAAGAAATAGCCATTGATACTGCTTTCGGAATACAAAGGCACTTGTTCGAGTTCACGCAACATTTCCAGCGAATAGCCTTTGTTGTAAATAGGGTCATTGCTTGGTAAAATATCTAAATCTTCCCGGCTTTCGGCATAGAAAATAAAGAGTAGTCGATAGATGATTCGCAAACAGTCGTCTTTGATTTCCTGTTCGAAAGTATCGTCGGTCTCGTCTAGATTTTCCTTGATTTGTGCTTTATTGTGGTGGTACCATATTGCTTCATTCGCCAAAGCTTCGACGGCATTGATAATCCCTTCTTTCAGGTCTTTGGTAACTTCGTAGGCACTTTTGTGGCTGTCTTCGTCTAATTGGTCCAGCAAAATCATATTGCTATCTGGTGCCAAGGTTTCTTTTCCCAAAAGGAAATAAAACAGGGCGTAGTAATTGGCATTTCGGTTGGCTGTGGCTTCGTTGAATAGTTCTTCTAAGTTAATTTCGAGGTAACTACCACGCAAGAACTTTTCATGTTCTAGTAAGAATATTATATTACCAGCTAAAAGCATAATGAATTTCGGACGGTTACACTGCTCTAAACCAAAAAGAAATGATATTGCTTCATGAACAATAACTGGAGAAATAGAAACACCAGTAGGGATACTGAAAACCTTATCCCATTGACTGCGGTGGTAGCGTTGGGGTGGATTAGACAATTCTTCTTCGGCAACGTTGTATTGTTGTTCAAACAAGCCATCGGGTTCCGTATCGTCTTCACGGATTAGCGCTTGCATTTCCATTATCATCACATGAGGTTGGTCTCCACGGTATAAAATATGACGCACCGGAATCACTTCCTTTTCGGTTAAATGGAATAAATTTTTGTATTGCGGATGGTCGCCATCATAGCCCAACACATTGAGAAGGAAAGAATGAAACTTATGGGTTTCTTCAATTTTATCTTTGATACGTAGTTTTCCCTCAATAAACAATTGTTTGAATCGGAAGAAACGGTCTTTTAAAGGTGTAATTTTTTTATTGAATTCTTTGATGTCTTCGGCGGCATAACCCGTTTTAGACAACACTTTGGAAGTGAAATCTTCATCAAAATAATTGGTAGAGAAATAATCGCCGGTATTTTTTAGAAACTTTAGCATTGGTCTGATTATGAATTATAGAATACAGCTACTACTTTTAAATAAGCTTCCCCCTGGAGAGAAGTTAAGTCTTGAAAATATTGACTAGAACTACTCAATATTGTTTCGATTTCACGTTGTTTGTTGTCTTTCATTTTAGCCCAATAATTACCTGTGTTTTTTTCATTGAAATCGAATTCAAGTTGCTCAATAGCTGCAGTATGCCAATTTTCAATTTTTGTTTGGTAAGCTGCCATTTTTTTTTCCATTGCGTCTTCAAGTAACTGTTGTTCTTCTTGCATATGGCTTTTGGCCCAGTCAACCGCATCTGGAAGTATGGATTGTAAATTGGTTATTTCTTCCTCTGTAATTGTTTCTGTAAACAACTTTTCCGTTAGTTTAAATTCCGCGATGAATTTATTTAAATCGAGTGTTTTTCTATGAATTGTACCATCATTATTCAAACCAACCACATAAAAATCGGACAATACCGGTTGCCCAAGATTATTGGCAATTTGCCCTTGAAAAATGTACCAAGCGGTTTGAGCAGGAAAAATTTTTGATTTAGCCACCAATGCCACATCTTTGTCCACGCTGGCTTCTAATTTGGTCATATAGTAGCGCACCACAGGATGCAAATCATAGAGTACTTGGAATTCTGCCCAAGCCCCTTTTTTCTTTCGGGCATCTTCAATGGATTTTTGGACTAAATCTTTATCCAATGATAATTTGTATAAACTACCAATAGCTGGTTTAGATTCTGGGGGTAAATCGAATAAGATTTGGTTTAGGTCTTTGGTGTTTACGATTTCAATGTAATCTTCCTCCACTGTAATATCCTTATGCTGTAATTGTTTTGCAGAGGCTAATTGCTCGAATAAAGCTTCGTAGTATTTAAAATCGGAAGAGTAGATTGAAGTTGGTTGTTCATAAGGATTATCAGTTACCAAAACCTCCGTTTTATCATCCTCGTTGTTGAAAAGCGTAGAGAAATCGAAATCATCCATAGCTTTGGTGGAACTATCCAAGAAACTTTCATTTTGAGTTAAGAAAGCCTGTTCTATGAACTTTTCTTCTTTATCGGTATCGTACAATTTCATTACCGAACCTGCATCTCCTAATGTTTTATAGACTTCTTCTTCTTTTTTGGTCAAACGATCTACAATGTGTAAATCGGTTTTCAATCCTTCAATATCTGATTCGGCAATAATGTAATGAATGAATGGTGTTTTCTTTTGCCCATAACGATCAATACGACCATTTCGCTGTTCCAGAGTAATCAAGGACCAAGGGATGTCATAATTGAACATTCGGTTACAGAAATAATGTAAGTTAACTCCTTGAGAGCCTGAATCAGAGCATAATAGAATTTTTACGGCACTATCTTGTTTTCCAAAATCTTCCACGATATTTTGCTGTTCACTATCCGAAAGGCCACCGTGAAAATAGGCAATAGCCTCATCGGTAATTTTGAAATCATTTTTAAGATTGTCTCTCAAATATTCTAAAGTTTTGATGCGTTCTGCAAAAATTACGTAACGGTCGTCCTGTTTTCTGCCCGACCATCCTAAATCAAGGATCGTTTCTTTTAGCTTTTTGTATTTGGTATCCGATTTGGCAGATATAATTTTTTCAATTTTAGTTTTTAAGGTTTCCAAAATTTCTACGTTTTCCTCAAAACTATCATCGGAACTGTTCTTCACTTTGACTTTTTCCAATCTTCGTTTTACACTTTCTAAAGCAGCCAAAGGCGATGACATAAACCCCTTGAATAATCCTATAGAAAACAGAAAGTCGTTTTTGGATTTTTGTTCATTCCCTTCTTTTATTTTCTCAATAGCCAGAAATTTAAGTTCTTGTTGGTATTGTAAAAAATCATTTTCATCAGCACTTAATGAAGCAGAGGCGCGGACAATTTTTCGTTCCTGAAAGTTGGCTCTCACGGTTTCGTCTGCAATATCATTTTTGAATCGTCGCACATAGTATGGCTCCACGTGACTTTTATCGTACTCTCCATTTTTTGGAATGGCAGTTGGTTCAATCATATTGATGAGGTTGGCAAAGTTTTCTTTTTTACCATTGTGTGGTGTCGCAGAAGTAAGAATCAATGATTCACATTTTTTTGCAATGAATTGCGCCAAATCTCCCTTTTGGCTTCTATCATTAGCCACGGTATGACATTCGTCAATAACCACTACATCCCATCTTGATTTTTCCAAATAATGACGGAACTTAGCATTTTGTTTTAGGGTGTCAATTGAAATAATGGTTTTATCGTAGTATTCGAATGGATTTTTATTGGCTGGGAGCTGTGATTTAATTTTCGCAATTCCATCAGAATCTAAACGGACTAAAGGAATAGCAAAACGATTCCATAACTCTTGTTGGAATTGTGCCAATATAGATTTTGGTGCCAATACCATGATTCGTTTCCCTTTACCTCTTTTTATCATTTCAGCAAGAAATATACCCACTTCGATTGTTTTCCCCAATCCAACACCATCTGCAATTAATAAACGAGGTCTTGGTAATTGAAGCGCTTTTAAGGTTGGGGTTAATTGATATTCGGCAGCATTAATAGCGGCTTTAGTAGCAATTGTTATTTTATCTGAAAATATAGCAGAATTACGAATTTGGGTTTCCAGGAATAATTTTGTTTTTCTGTAACCACTGTCCGTATCTGGAATAAGTGTCGTGAAATTGGGGTCGATTGGTTTTATGTCGGTATCTAAATTGGTGTCAAAAGAAAATCTTTTTCCTTTTACCAATTCGCTGATGCCTTCAGCGTCTATTAGTTGATGTCCATCATGATTGGTGTTTGTGGCTGTAATGATAAAATCTTCGCCTCTTGTAGAAAATCGCTGACCAATGGTAAGATTAAATTTTAGTGTATTTTTCTGTGAAATCATGAAGGTAAAATTTCTATTGTATTCAATTTATTTTTCAATTAAGCAAGCTTCATAGCCATCTCAAACTCCTTCCCATAATCCAATCCCAATTCAGCTAAGTGCTCTGGAATTGCTAATCTCCATGATGTATAATAGTAAGCCAACACTTGCGTGCCTGAGAATCGTTTTTCTGGGATGTTTCCGATGATGTAGTCTTTTTTGTTGGGGTCGATGCCCATGGTGCCGAGCATCGCAATTTCGAAAGCTATGGTTTTGATTTGGTCTTGGCTTTTGTTTTTGAAAAACTGTAAGGCGCTAACGATGTACATTACTACGGCGCTGTTAGTGCCTTCGGCTTGTTGGTTTTGCTGAAAGAGTTCCATTTCTTTTTGCTGCAAGGGATCTTCGGGAGTTTCCAATCCGAAGGGGTCTTTTTCTAATTGGCTCAGAAAGGTATCTATGTTGGATTTGGCTTCGTATTGTTTTTCGTTTTCTAGTTCGAAGTTGTTGTTTAAATCCAAGGCTTTGGCCCATTGTTTGACCAAAAGGTATTCTTCTGCCGGCTGGCGTTTGTTTTTGAGATCATTAAATTCCTTGAAAAAGTATTGTGCCTGTTCCAATTCGGCTTCTGAAGCTTGGAATTTATCGATGAGGTTTATGCCGTACAAGTCTTGAAATTGTAGCGCATTCACTAAGGAATAAATTTTGCTTTTGGATACAATATCAGCTGGAACGATTTCCAAAATCATTTTGTCAGTTACCGAAGCAATGGCGTCTTGCATCAAACGGTTCAACGATAAAAATTGGTAAGGTCTTAGTTTTTCATATTTCTTGAATAGAAACTCCTCAATGAACAGGTCGATAGGGGTGTTGAAGGTTTGTAAGTTCAAACCGTTGAACACGCCTTCGGTAAATTTTTGGATGTTTTCTTGTGGTAGTCCTTTGTTTTTAAGCTTTTTAATAGCTGGTTGCATGCCTTCAAGAAAGGTATTCTTGTTTTGTTGCGTCGATAAAAACAATTGGTTATGGTTGACTTTACGGGCTTGAATCACAAAATCTAAGTGTACCATTTCGTGCATTACCAAATGCGCAACTGCGGGGTAATTGCTTTTGTACTTCACCAAATGATGCTTGCGGTTATAGCGTTCGGCAAATTCCATTTTGGCTACTACGGCTATGTTGTCGTCTTTTTCAATTTCAATTTCTGTACCGCCTTCGGCTTCTAGTTGGCTGCGATATGCTACCATGGCTTTTTCGCCTTCGAAATCTTCAGAAAGAGACCTTGCCCATTCGATTGCTTGTTGTAAAGCATTTTGGTATAATGGGTCTGTAGGTGCTGCTTGTTTTACAGCCAAAATTGCATATTCGAACGCTGTATGACTTGCGTTTTCTCTCTCGGCCATCAATCCCAAAATAAATAAAGCATTGGGATAG
The DNA here is from genome assembly GCF_051547165.1 of Flavobacterium sp. TSSA_36. Classification (NCBI taxonomy): domain Bacteria; kingdom Pseudomonadati; phylum Bacteroidota; class Flavobacteriia; order Flavobacteriales; family Flavobacteriaceae; genus Flavobacterium; species Flavobacterium sp. TSSA_36. The sequence continues at coordinate 362,267 of NZ_JBPTTP010000002.1, read as the reverse complement.
TTGGGTTGGATTTGCAACGCTTCGTTAGCGTATTTTTTGGCTTGTTCCAATTTGTTCTCTTGAAGCAACAAATAAGCAATATTGGACAAGGTATAGTGATCTACTTTGTTGGCCAAAATAGCTTGGTCGTAATATTTTAAAGCGGTTGTGGTATCTTTTTTGAAACGGGCAAAAATGTTTCCCATCATCAATAGCGCCCATCCGTTTTTGGCATCCCAACGCAAGGCATCAATCAAAGCATTAATAGCTTCGTCTTGTTTTCCTTGTTCTGAGAGGGCTTGCCCAAGTATTCTGTGGTATTCGGAGTTGGAAGGATTACGTAGGATCAATTTTTTAAGTACAGTCGTAGCGGCTTGAAAATCTCTTTTTTCACAAAGACTTACGGCTTGATTGAAGTCAGCTTCCTGAGTTACAATAGCCATCGTATCCACCTCAACATAAATCACTTGGTCTTGAATTGTTACTTTAGGTACGAAAGGACCATAGGTGTAATATTTTTTTAATGAAGTTGTGATTTCTTCCTCATTCCTTTTTTCTAAGCTAGGAAAAAGGGTAAAAAAGAAGGTGTTTATGGGATGAATGATTTGCATCTAATTTGAATTGCTATTGTGAAAAGTGATAAAAGTACTTAATTCTGAATAAATAACCTATTCAAAAAATGAACGTGTTCCGTGATTTTTTATGCTAACTATGTTACCCATTACGTAACAATACTTTACTACAAAAACCGCTAAAATAAATTTAGTATTTGGTGTTTCCTTACGGTTTTCCTCATTTTTGAAAAAAGGAGTAAAAAAGGACAGCTCATAAAAATGGACAGCTCATAAAAAAGGACAGCTCATAAAAAAGGACAGCTCGCGAAAGAGGACAGCTCGCGAGCTGTCCGTACGGGGGGAATGGATTTTGAATACTTGGTATTTTTATTCTTTCCCATATTCTGAGCGAAAAAGGGCGATATAGTTTTCTAAAAGATAGAGTTCTATGAGTTCGGAATCGTCGTCAGGGTATTGGGCAAGTTGTACGAAGTTGAGGTGTTTGAAGGTGAATTTTTCACCAAAAATGGATTCTATGATGATGTAAAGCGCCTCCTTCCAATTGTGGGTGTTGCAGTGTATGTTGTAGTTTTTGAGGTACACGATAATGTTAAATTTATCGCAGGTTTCGTTGCAATCTAGAGGCAGGAATCTGGCTTGGCTGGCCTTGATGGTGATGTCTTGAAAAATGAAGGGATGATCGCGTCCCTCTGAAAATAGTTCAAGGTCTTTTGTGGGTTGGATGAAGGCTTCGAATGTCCAGTTCTTGATCTTTGGTGCTTGGTCGATGAGGTCTGTTACTGCTTTGAAATAGTCAGGATCGCCATTGGCGGTGATGGTTAGTGTAGCTACTGTATTTGGTTTCTTTGGAAAGGAAATAACGAAGTCTATGCCTGTGCTGTAATAGTTCAAGTGTTTGGTCAACCAAAAGTTGATGTATTGGCGGTTTTTGGATGTTTCGGTTTGTAAATTATAGATGGTTTGCTGGTTGTCTTGGAACCAATTCCAGAAGGTTTTTATTTTTTTCATGTTGTGAGAATTGAGCAGTGAAGTAAGCGATAGGACAGGTCGCGACCTGTCCGTACGGGATTAGCGTTTATCTTTAGACTGAACGTCGAATGCTATCAAATTAAACATTTGTCGCATTCTAGAGCGGACGCGGTCGCCGTAGTAGGCTTCGAGTTCTGATGCGGAGAGGTTGGTTGTGACATGGGTGAGGGATTTTTCATGAATGAACGAGTCGTAACGACTTAGGATGATTTCGGCCATTACGTTGCATTCATTGCCGAAGTGTTTGATTTGTTTTTCGGTTCCTAAATCGTCAAAACAATAGGTGCTGAGTTTGATTTGCTTGTGCTCTTTTTGGGTATAGGGGATTAGGGCTTCGTAGCCTTTTTTGGCAAATTCAAACGCGACTTCTCTGCATGGTTTTATTTTGTAACTGGATTGTGGTGGGCAAAAGTAATTCAGTAAAAACATCATCGATGTTTTGCCGCAACCGACTGGACCCGACAAAAGCAATGCTTTGTTTGGATTAATATCCAATTGGATCATTGTCGCTGTATCGCGAATGGCATAAATTACCAATTTTCGAATTACTGGTAGGTCTTCTTCGTAGATTTTGAAACGATTGCCAAAATGATAGTTGCCAAGGGTTTGTAACGCCCGAAGACATTTCTCAAAGTTGTACATTTTGATGCCATTTTTGATTTCAAATGTTTTCTGAATTTCGCTATAAGGGTTCATCGTATTGCTTTTGATTTGATGTTTTTAAATTTCCCGGAACAGGAGTTGAAAAGGCGAATTGCACGGGTTTGAAAGATTGTAAGTTCAAGATCCAATTGTTAGCCGCAGCTTGCCAATTGTACATTTTGGATTTGCCTCCCACGAGCCAACCGTTGCTTTGGAAGTGATTGAAAAAGCGTTCGCCTTCGATTTCATCCGTTTGTTGCGAACAGAAATATTTTTTTACTTCCTCAAGCTGTGGCGGGATTCGTCCCTCGACTCCGCTCGGGATGACATTTGATGTACTTTCTTTTTTTTCGCGCAACTTTTTTTTCTTTTTGTCTACGGCGATTAGCGTTTCTATTTTTTCAAAATCATTTTCCGTTTTCATTTTTTTTTCATGTGTGCTCTCGTTTATACTATTTGAAATGTTTGTATTGTTTTTATTGTTTATATAAGATACCAGCGCTTGTCTAGGAGTTGGTAAGTTACTTGCCTTGTGCTTGTTCACTACTTGTTCAATAGGATGTTCACTAAGATGTTCAGTAGGTGGTTCATTTTTTGACTTTCTTTGTTTTTTCTTACTTGGTTGTGGTAAGTCAGTTTCTAAGGTGTTGACATGGATTAAACTGCCCTTGAAAGGATTGTGAGAAGGCTCGTAAATAATGTACTCTTTCGCATGTAAATCGTTGATGCATTTGTGGTAGGTAGCTTTGGAATAGATTTTACTTATGCGCATCATTTCATTACGAGTAATGCTAATTGGATTTTGAAAACGGTTGATATTCCACGTTTGAAATAGCGCCATGTATAGACTTACATGGGTTGGGTTGAGGTCGGTATCATAGATGATTTTTTGGAAGAAACCGGAGAGGTGTTTGATGTAGTTCATAAGGAGAGGATAGTATCAAGTATTAAGTGTCAAGTATTAAGTATTAAGTAGTAAGAAATAAGAGTAAAGACCATTTTAAACTGTTTTGTTAAAGCGTTTGATTATTTGAACAGAGTCAGTTTAGCAGCTTTTTTATTTCGCTCTAGAATTTTATTGATGTCTTCTTGATCGTAATAGATAGTTCCTCCAATTTTGGTAAAAGAGAGGGTGCCGTTAATTCTAAGGTTTTGTAGGGTTCCAGGCGAAATGGTTAGCAGTTCCAAAACTTCTTTGGATTTGAGCCATTTTTGTTTGGTTTTGTGGGGTGCCATCACTAATAGTGAGATTTCAGCAAAGAGTTCGTTTTTAAATTGGTTTAAGTCGTCTTTGGTTAGTACTTCGATTGCCATACGTTTAAAAAATTAAAATTAATAATGGCAAATAGAAAGAATTGGGAAATGTCAAAACAGTTACATGGGGGTTGCAACCCCTAAGAAAGTCAGCAAATACAGTGAAAAAAAAGTTAGATATTTTAAAAAGCCACTAAATTGTTTTGAAATTGAGGTATTTGTTTAAATTTGTGACACAATACAAAATTGAGAACAAAATACTCAATACATATAGCGAAAGTTAAGTAGAGCCACAGAAAACCGCCAAACAATTCTAAATCAGCTCACGAATTAACTGTTCGCCTACGCAATGCGTGGGCTCTGTTAATCGTGTGCTGTGGGTGCTTGGCGGTACCTCTGTGGCTGATAATAGATGTCCCACGCAGCTTGTTTATATCCATTTGTGTAGTCAATTGTTTTATGGAAACCTCATCAGAATTTAAACCCAGTACGGAGTTATTGATTTTTTTAAAGTTGAATCACCTTCAGACTTTATCAGAAGTTTTGACTATTTCTGATGAAGATTTGCTTGCTATGCGAGGCTTTAGCTATCGCATTTTAAAAGAAATATTAGCCCTTCGTAAGTTCTAGTATTTTTTCAATTTTTTTGGCGACTGCTTCGGATGTACTGGTTTCAATGTTGTAACATTTAGATCGAAGGCTATCCACAGAAATTGTTTCGGTCATATCTGTTTTGACTGTTTGAGCTACCACTTGTAACACTTCTTTTCTGTTGTTGTTTTTAATGATTCCTGCTTTTATTAGCAAATCGACAAAACACGCTAATTGCGCTACCGAAAAATCTACGTGAATCTTGTCGGGAAAGCCTATAAGATCAGTTTGATTTTCAATCATTTTGGTGAGTTCTTTTTTTCGAGATAAAAAGGCTATTTCTTCCTCTAACCAAGTGTAAATTTGGACGTGAATTTCAGGGAGATTCTCTTGGTAGCAAGTCCCTTGATTTGTTTTAAATTGATTAAAAGTTCTCAAGTGCTCAAACATGCTATTCAATTTTTCGGTTTCAGAAACGCAATTCAAAAACTCTTTTTTTAATAGAGCTGTAATGAAATCAAAACATTGAAAAGTATTGACACGCCTCATCATTAACCAATTACACCATTCGAATTGTGAATAATCATCTGAGGTCGTTGCAAGACAGTTGGCTAATTCTACTACATAATTTTTGGCATAATTGTATTGGTAATAACTGATTTTGTCTTTTAAATGGAGGTTGCTTAACTTTACAATTGGATCAAAAAGGAGTTGCAATAATTCCTTATCCATGACCATTGCGAGTAAGTTATTGCGGACCCACTGTATTTTAGCGGTTAATTCCACTTCATCTTTTAGAATCGTACGATAAGGCACCATTAGCTTGTCATTCAGGTAGTCTGCATATTCATTTTCTAAAAAAACTAATAGTTTTTCTAAGTGGAAAAACTGTGATTTATAGGCGTCTATTTTATTGTACTTATTGGAATATTCGTAAAGTTCCTTTTTGTTTTTGGGTGCAATGTGTTTGATTAATTGATGCAATTGACATTCAAGAGCCAATTGAATTTTTTGAATGAAATGCTGTATTTTACTATTAGATTTACATTTGAAGACTTTCTCCTTGATGGCGCGTTTGATGTTTACGTTTTCTTTTATCAAATATTGATGCGTGTATAACAAGATTCTTTCTCTATTAGGGATTTCATTAATAGCGCATTTTTCACACACATAAAAGGTGTTGGAATCAGTCCAGTGTTTGGCTAAGTAGATCGTTTCGCCTGTAAAATTGATAATTGAATTTAAATGTGGGATGTGGTCCACGTATTCTTTAAAATGGAAGATCGATTTCATGTCACAAGACTTCACCTCTGGATGCAAAGAATGAATGGTTCTGTGTAGCTTTACCTTCTCCTCACTATTATTTTTATCAATTTTAATTTCATAAAGACGATATGATATATTTTCAAATGGTTTTAATTCTTCAAAAAGGGTTTCTTTTGAAATGCTAGTAGTCATTGTTTGACGAAAAACTATATCATAACATTCAAGCAAATTGGCTATTTTCATAAAAGAGCTAAAAAATATTTTAGTTGATATACTAAGACTAATTTTTAGGGTAAATTGTTTTGGGTATTTTAAATATTTGGTACTAATTATGGATAATTAGTACCAAATGGTGTTGCAATATATGTCTTTATCTGTTAATATGTTGAATAATATTTATCAATTTAACAATGGTTAGTTTGCGGATTTTAAGTTGCTGTTACTGATGATGTTTGAGAATTTACCTTTTAGAATTTTCATATCTTCACTTACTTTTTTGTCCAAAACTTTAGCGTAGTGCTGCGTCGTTTTTAAATTTTTGTGTCCTAGCATCTTACTTACTGATTCGATTGGAACCCCGTTTGTAAGTGTAACTGTCGTTGCAAAAGTATGTCGTGCAATGTGAAAAGTGAGTTCTTTATTGATTTTGCATACTGTTGCGATTTCTTTTAGATAGGCGTTCATCTTCTGGTTACTGAAAATAGGAAGTAAACGATCTTCGTTACTGGATTGTGGGTGATTCCCGTACTTGTCAATGATCATTTGTGTTACTGGTAAAATCGGAATTTTGGAAGCAGATTCGGTTTTTTGACGATGGGTAAAAATCCATTGCTCGCCATCAATCCCTAAGGTTATATGTGCCTTGGTCAGGTTCTTGACATCAATGTATGCCAAACCAGTAAAGCAGCTAAAAATGAAAATATCCCGAACTAAAGAAAGTCTGTCGTTTCCAAAATCCTTTTGGATAATATCCTGAATTTCTTCTTCTGAAAGATACACGCGCTCCACTTCTTGGACTTTGGATTTATAATTGGCAAAGGGATTGCGCTCGAGCCAATGGTTAGCCAAACAAATCTTTATGATTTTATTGAAGTTCTTGATGTATTTAACGGCGGTGTTATTCGCACAATTGCGAACGCTTCTCAAATAAAATTCATACTCTGTTATAAAAGCATGGTCAATTTTGTTGATTTCGATATCGGAAACTTTATACTTCCATTGCAAAAAGTCTTTCGTATGCTTCAAAGAGGTTTCGTAGCGTTGCAAGGTGCCTGGAGCATATTCTTTGCCAATCAAAGCCTTTATTTTGTCGTTGTGGTTTTGGAAGATGGGGAGGAGGGTACGAGGTCTCTCGGTTGTGCCTAGGAGCCTTTTTTTAAATTCTTCTAGGCTTATAATGATTCCATCCTTTAATAGTTCGTATTGGATTTCATTTACTCTGCTTCTGATTAAATCAATAATACTATTTATTGAACGAGCTTCCTCTGAATTGCCCTTCATTTTGCTTGCAGTCGATGACCATTTAGATGGATCAATAAACTTTTTAGTACTGTACTCTAGACGTTTTCCTTCTATAGTCAATCTCACATAAATAGGGAAAAGCCCTTGTGAATTGCTCTTGGTTGATTTTGCATAGAAATGCAATGTTGTTTTTGTAGTCATTTTGGTAACCTTTAAATTATACAATCAAGTTAACTTAAGGTTTGTCTAATTGCAAGATGTTTAAAAAATGATACGGTTACTAACCTGTTGCAACCCCCTAGTAAATTCAGTTGGTTGTGTCAAATAGGTATTCGTTTAGCGAGACCCCAGTTTTGATTTTTTTTAGGGTCTCGATTTTGCACCTTGAAATTTGTTAAAGAATGAATATTTTGAGTATTTCATTAAAGAAAAAACCCCGAAAATCATAAGATTTTCAGGGTTTTGTTACCTTTTGAAGGTTATTTCGCGGAGAAAGAGGGATTCGAACCCCCGGACCTGTTACAGTCAACAGTTTTCAAGACTGCCGCATTCGACCGCTCTGCCATTTCTCCAGTAAGTCGCGATCATTTCGTGATTGCGAGTGCAAATATAAGACTCTTTTTTGGTTGTGCAAGCGTATTTTGAAAAAAAATAGCAACCTTTTTTGGTGTTTTTTTTAAGTGTTTCATTTTCTATTGTTTAGGAAATAAAAAAAAATAAAAAAAGCGAGTGTACTTTTAATAATTTACATATTCGGTGATTTCAAGACCGTAACCGATCATCCCTACGCGTTTTCCTTGAGCGGTATTGGTAACCAAACGAATTTTAGAAATATCTAAATCGTGCAAAATTTGTGCCCCTATTCCAAAATCCTTACTGTCAATTTTGATTTTTGGAGCTTTCATTTCTCCGTTGTCTTGTAACTCTTTTAATTCAGCAATGCGACTCAATAAATTTATGGCTTGCATGTCTTGGTTTACAAAAATAACGGCTCCTTTACCTTCGGTATTGATGATTGTAAACATATCATCTAATTGTTTGTCGGCATTATTAGTTAAAGTGCCTAACAAATCATTGTTGACTTGTGAGGAGTTGATTCTAGTTAAAATAGATTCTCCTGAATTCCATGTTCCTTTGGTTAAGGCGATATGCACTTGCTTGTTTGTCGTTTGTTGGTAGGCTCTCAAGCGGAAGGTACCAAAACGAGTTTGAATATCGAAATCTTCTTTTTTGACAATAAGACTATCGTGTTGCATTCTGTAAGCCACTAATGCTTCGATGGAAACTAGTTTTAAATCGAATTTCTTGGCTACTTTAACTAATTGCGGTAAACGTGCCATGGTCCCGTCATCGTTCATAATTTCTACAATCACACCTGCTGATTTGAAGCCTGCTAGGCGTGCAAAATCAATGGCTGCTTCGGTATGTCCTGTGCGTCTTAGAACGCCGCCTTGTTTGGCGATGAGGGGGAAAATATGTCCTGGTCTTGCTAAATCGTGAGGTTTGGTGTTGGCGTCTACTAACGAAAGTATGGTTTTGGCTCTATCGGATGCTGAAATACCTGTAGTTACTCCATTTCCTCTTAAATCCACCGAAACAGTAAATGCGGTTTCCATCGGATCTGTATTATTGCTCACCATCACGTGTAATCCTAATTCTTTACAACGACTTTCGGTTAAAGGAGCGCAAATTAATCCACGACCGTGAGTAGCCATGAAATTAATCATTTCGGGGGTTACCTTTTCGGCTGCTGCTAAAAAATCCCCTTCGTTTTCGCGATCTTCATCGTCAACCACAATAATTACTTTTCCTTGACGAATATCTTCAATTGCTTCTTCAATTGTATTCAGTTGTATTTTATCTGCTACCATAGGTGGAGTTATTTTTTTGAGGGAAATATTTTTTTAAACAATTTTTGAAAAGGTGCTGTTATGCGATCTATATTAATAATACCGATGTCATTTATGGCTCGATAGGTGAGTAAAATAGCTAAAGGAGTTAATATAAATGAGGACATCCAAGCCCCAACAAAAGGGGTGAGTCCGTCTTCTTGAGAAATTCTTTTCCCAAAAGTATTGATAAAATGAAACGTGATAAAAATTAATACGGCAAAAACAATTGGAAGTCCAATGCCTCCTTTTCGAATGATCGCGCCTAATGGTGCTCCGATGAAGAACATTAAAAAACAAGCAAACGCAATTACGAATTTTTCATAGATGACAAACTCGTGGCTATTGATGTTTTTTTGTTTCATTTTAAAATCATACAGAGATCCGTCAATTGTAGCAATAGTACTTTGTGTACTGGCGAGCGCATTTTTATAAATAGTCGATTTTTCATCGTTAGTAAATGGCGCTAAAATATCGGTACTGATTTTTTTCTTGTTTTTTTTCACGGTATCCGTGGCAGGGACGGCTACTGAAGTAAATGGAGTGACTGTTTTTTGGTTGATGTTTTCAATAAACGATTTTAGCTCTGTTTTTTTGTTTTTTGACAAAGAATCGATGGTGTATCTCAATTCGGCAACATCCAGCATTCCTTTGGTATTGGCGTCCTTAGTTTCCTCGATAGTTGGAGTGTTTAATTTGGATAAGTCTATGTTGATGATGTCTCTTTTAAAGGCGCTCTTTACAAAAGGCATTTTCTCGCGATCTTCGTATTTTTTTGGAGTCACGTCTTCGTAATAATAACCGTCTTTTAAAACCAATTGTAGCAAGTTGGAGGCTTCATTACTTATCAATTCCCCTGTTTTAGCTTTGATCACTGTTTTGTTTCCATCGCCCATCATTGATTTTTTGTGTATGGTAACTCCAGTTAAAAAATTTCCTTTTTCACCTGATTTCTTATTGACTTTAATATTATAAATCCCCACCGTGTTGAATTGTCCTTCGGCTATAGCCAAAGCGGGTTTTACTTGGGCAATATTTCTTCTAAAACTCATGAATTTGTATTCTGCATACGGAATGACATTATTGGCGAACATAAAGGCAACAAAGCTTAATAGCGTTATGAAAACGATTAATGTTCGAAAACAACGTTGCAATGAAATTCCAGAAGATTTCATGGCTGCTAATTCGTAATTTTCGGAAAAACTTCCAAAAGTCATGATGGAAGCTAGTAAAACAGAAAGCGGGAGTACCAATGGAATAATCCTTGGCATGGAGAACAGTAAAAATTTTAGGATCATTATGAAATCTAAATCTTTACCGGCTAGTTCTGTAATGAATAGCCAAACGGTTTGCAGAATAAAGATGAAAAAAAGGATTACAAAAACCGTAGTAAATGTAACCAAAAAGGATTTTAATAAATATTTGTCAAGAATCTTCACCTATGTTTAATCTAATTTATTGATGTAGTAATTGGGGTATTTACTCGCCGCAAAGGTAAATTGATTTTTTGATAAAGGTTGATTTGTTTTAAAAGAATTCACGGTAAGGGTAGTTTTGGTTCCTTTTTTACCGATCTCGATTACATTATAGATGTGTTTGGTTTGGCTATCAATCCCTAAGAGTATTTCTTTTCTTTGGTCTTTTGCGCTGGTTGGAATTAATTTAATGTATTGAATTTTGCGTCCTTTTACATTTTGAACGATGTCCATAGTGTATTTGTATCCTGAGTTAAAAAACGTCAGCATTTTTGAAGGCGTAATGGCATTATCATCATTTTCATTTACTTTTGAAACGGTGATTTCTTCATCTTCAGGAACGATAGTGTAGCTTTTTTTTCCATCAAATATTTTGGTTACTCCCATAAAATTCAAAACATACATATTTCCTTTTAGGGTAACATTCCCTTTGCTATCTTGATTAATATTTTCTTTAGAATTTTGAAGACTATATTTGAAGTCAATCACTATATTGTTGTAGCTTTTTACTTTTGCCGTTACTTGGTCTAGTAAATCTTTGGCTTTTTTATCTTGGGCTTGCAAAGAAACGACATGGAATAGTGCTATGCAGGTGAGTAAAAGATAGCTTACAAGTGATCTTGCCTTGGTTTGTGTTTCTTTTTTAGTGGAATTTTTTGGACTAAGTAACATGTTTTTAATTGTTTTGTTCGTTGTTGAAAAATTGATCTAAGGCACTCAAGTCAGGGATGTTTACGCTTCTAGCTTTACTACCTTCAAACGCGCCAACAATTCCGGCGGCTTCCAATTGATCAATTAATCTGCCAGCTCTGTTGTAACCTAATTTAAGTTTTCTTTGTAATAAGGAAGCTGAGCCTTGTTGTGCATTCACAATAATTTCGGCAGCCTCTCTAAATAACGGGTCCCTTTCAGAAACATCTATATCAAGATTAATGCCACTTTCTTCCCCAATAAATTCTGGAAGTAAATAAGCGGTTGCATACGCTTTTTGAGCGCCTATAAATTCTGTTATTTTTTCTACTTCTGGTGTATCTATGAAAGCACATTGTACCCTAACCACATCGTTTCCGTTGGTGTACAATAAATCTCCACGACCAATTAATTGATCCGCTCCTTGGGTATCTAAAATCGTTCTAGAATCAATTTTTGAGGTTACTCTAAATGCGATACGAGCTGGGAAGTTGGCTTTGATTAAACCTGTAATGACATTCACTGAAGGTCTTTGAGTAGCGATAATCAAATGTATTCCAATGGCACGAGCTAATTGGGCTAAACGGGCAATAGGAACTTCCACTTCTTTACCTGCTGTCATAATTAAGTCGGCAAACTCATCGACAACTAGAACAATATACGGTAGGAAACGATGTCCTAACTCTGGATTTAGCTTTCTTGATTTGAATTTTTCATTATATTCTTTAATATTGCGCACCATGGCGTCTTTCAGTAAAGAATAGCGATTGTCCATTTCAACGCAAAGTGAATTTAAAGTCGCTACCACTTTGGCATTATCAGTAATAATCGCGTCCTCAGTGTCGGGTAATTTGGCTAGATAGTGTCTTTCTATTTTATTAAAAAGAGTCAATTCTACTTTTTTCGGATCTACCAAAACAAATTTCACTTCTGCGGGATGTTTTTTGTACAAAAGAGAGGTCAAAACAGCATTCAAGCCGACTGATTTTCCTTGACCTGTGGCTCCTGCCATCAATAAGTGGGGCATTTTGGCTAAATCCACTACAAAAGTTTCATTAGAAATGGTTTTTCCTAAAGCAATTGGTAATTCCATTTCAGCTTCTTGAAATTTAGCCGAACCAATGACACTTTTCATAGACACCATTGTTGGATTTTTGTTTGGAACCTCAATACCAATGGTTCCTTTGCCAGGAATTGGGGCAATGATTCGAATGCCTAATGCCGATAGTGATAAGGCGATGTCGTCTTCCAAACTCTTAATTTTAGAAATTCGTATTCCTGCTTCAGGTACAATTTCATATAAGGTCACCGACGGTCCTACGGTAGCCTTAATTTGAGCAATTTCGATTTTGTAATTGCGTAAGGTATCTACAATTCTGTTTTTGTTTTCTTCTAATTCTTCTTGATTAATGGTAATGCCGCCCGTAGAATACTCTTTTAATAAATCAATGGTAGGGTATTTATAATGTGATAAGTCTAAAGTAGGATCAAATAACCCAAAATCAGACACCAATCGTGACGCTAAGTTTTCTTCAATAATAGTTTCTTCTGCCGCTTTTTCTATCACGAAAGCGTCATCATTTGTGGGAATGATTTCATTTGATATAGGAGCAACTGTTAGTGTTTTGGCTTGCGGTTCTAAATTAATTTCTGAGGCACTACTGATGGTAGGTTTTAAGGCTTCTTTGTTAATTTCAAATTGCGACCCAGTATTTTTTAGGTGAATACCATCATCGCTTTCTTCTTCCTCGATGGCAAATTCTTCTAAATTATAGGAATTTGCGCTTTCTTTTGCTAGCGGGTTTGTGGCTATTTCTTGCTTTATTTCTTCTTTAGTTGCCTGAAAGACATTTTGAATTTTTTCTGGGGATATTTTTAATTTAAAAATCAAATACATTAAAACGCCGAATACAAGCAGCAATAAAGTGCCAGTTTTACCCAAATAATCCTGTAATAAAAGATTGATTTCGTATCCTACAACTCCGCCTAACTCAGGCAAAGAGGTGGAGAAAAATCCAAAAATAACCGATAGGATGAGCATTAGGAATAGGTCCCAAAACCAAATATTCTTTAACCTTGTTAATTTAAGGTTTAAAAACAAAAACAATCCTGTAAGAAAAAACAAACGTACAAACAAAAAAGCTGCGATACCAAACCCCTTGTAGATTAGTGTATCCGCAAGGAAAGCGCCTGTTTTACCTAGCCAATTTTGAACCAACTCGGTGCGATCTGTCATCAAGACAATTGCGCTTTGATCTTCTTGTCCATGAATAAAAAAAGACACGAAGGAGGCTAATAAACCTATGGAAAACAGGAGTAAAATGCTTCCTATAATGAGCTTATTTTGTTTCGATAATTCCCAAGAAAACGATTTTGATAAAGCCGAATCCTTAGGAGATTCGGCAGTGCTTTTTTTATTTGATTTTGCCATTCTTGTTTTTAGTATGCCTAAATAAATTTTGGGATATAAATGAGTAAGCCGATTGTAATCGCCGTAAGTGCCGCAAAGAAAACGGATCCTGCCGCAATATCTTTGATAAAACCTATTCTTTTGCTGTAATTAGGATGAATAAAATCAGCAATTTTTTCTACCGCAGTGTTCAATCCTTCCACGCTCATGACTAATCCGATAGCAAAGGTTTGAAACATCCATTCGGAAGCTGAAATGTGCATCCAAAAGCCAAGAATAGTTACTGCTATACCGATAGAAAATTGTACCATGATACTGTGTTCTGTACGGATTAATTTTACAGCGCCTTTAAAGGCATAAGTCACACTTTTTAGTCTACCTGTGACGAAGGTATTGTCTTTTTGAAATTCCATAGACCTCTTATAGTACAGCTAAGGCTGCTTCATAATTAGGTTCGTTAGCAATTTCGTTCACTTGTTCGGTATGGGTAATTACACCATTTTCGTCAGTTACGATAATCACTCTCGAATGCAACCCTGCTAATGGGCCATCTGTAATTTCTAATCCATTCGCTTTTCCAAAACTTCCTTCTTGAAAATCAGACAAATTCACTACATTTTCTAGACCTTCCGCACCACAAAAACGCTTTTGAGCAAAAGGAAGATCTCTAGAAATACATAATACTAGGGTGTTCTCTAAAGTACTGGCACTTTCATTGAATTTTCGAACCGATGTGGCACATGTTCCGGTATCAATACTTGGAAAAATATTTAATACTAATTTTTTTCCAGCGAAGTCTGCTAAACTCGCCACGGATAAATCATTTTTAAGAAGTTTGAAATCAATTAATTTACTACCCACTTGAGGAAGGTTTCCTGAAGTATGAATTGGGTTTCCCCCTAATGTAATTGTTGCCATATCGTTATGTTTTTTGAGTTCCAAAAGTATGAAAATATTTTAAGAATTAAGTTTCCTTTTTTTACAATTTAGGCGCTTTCAAACTCGTTCATTTTGTGGTTTTTCAGCTTGTTTTAATCAAAAATAGTAGGGTAGCCCTTTTGTTTAGCAAGCGTTTTAGCGCTGAAGTTCTCAAAGTAGGCCTCTTACGGTTGTTGCTTCTTGTGGGCAGATGATGGCTTTTTGATTGGGTTTTTAGCTTTTTTTGCCATCAGGGATAGAGTAACTAGTCTGTATTGGGGTAAAAGAAGCCATTTTAGAGCCGTTTTTTTGAAGTAAATAATCAAAAAATGGGTACTTTTTTAATACCTTTATTAAAAACGGACGAAAGCGTGAACTTCGTCCGTTTTTTTTTTTTTTTTGAATTCTAATTTAAAAGTAGGGTAACAGGAAGCGTTCCTTCGTAGGGTTGGTTTCCTATTATTTTTTCTGCGGCCACTTCTTGAAACGCTATAAGATCTTGGTAAGCCACTACGATTGTATTGGCAGCCATGACGTTTGGAATGACTTGTAGCGCATAAGGGTTTCCAAACAAATGAACTATAACTTTTTTGGTGGTGACTACTTGGGATAGCCATGAAATAATGGAATCTTCAATTTCAAAATTAGCCAGAGGTTTTGCTTTAGGAACAAATAAAGCAATAACTAAAGTATCATATGCATTCAAAGTATTGAGTTTCTCCTTTAAATTTTCATCCTTTACACGAATAGAAAAAGAATCTCCTTTTAAAGCGTTGCTTATTAGATTGAAAAAGGCATTGTTGCTGTCTTTGTATACGCTTATTTTTGCAACTTTATTGCTGTTATTGATAAAATCCGAAATAGAACTAGGGGTGTCTTTTTTTACCAAAGTAATTGCTTTTACAGCACACTTTGTATTTAAATCATGAGTAGTTTTCCAATCGAAATTAGTACAATTGTTTTTATTTTCTTCAATAATTCCTGCTTTGATTTTGCATTGCCAAATTCGATTAAAACTAGCGTCTATTCGTTCTAAATCAGCTCTTTTAGCTATTTCT
This sequence comes from Flavobacterium sp. TSSA_36, assembly GCF_051547165.1. Taxonomy (NCBI): domain Bacteria; kingdom Pseudomonadati; phylum Bacteroidota; class Flavobacteriia; order Flavobacteriales; family Flavobacteriaceae; genus Flavobacterium; species Flavobacterium sp. TSSA_36. The sequence continues at coordinate 347,030 of NZ_JBPTTP010000002.1, read as the reverse complement.
TGAATGCCTTCGGGTACATTTTCTGCAAAACACAACACGTCATTACCGGCATTGAATGCTTCCCATTCTAAAATTCCTTTCGTTGGATACAACTTCGATACACTATGCATATTTAGGGCATCGGAAATTATTAGCCCTTGGAATCCCAATTTTGATCGCAATAAATCTTCAATTATAGCTTTGGATAGTGTAGCCGAGGTATTAGCGCCCCCATTTAGTGCTGGCACTGCTAGATGACCAATCATTATTGAATCAACCTTATTTTCAATTCCTTTAATAAAAGGAATCAATTCATTCGACATTAAATCCTCTAAGTTTTCTTTTAAAACGGGTAATCCTAAATGAGAATCCACGTTAGTGTTTCCGTGTCCGGGAAAATGTTTTAAGCATCCTAGAATACCAGCATCACTCATGCCGTTTAGGTATTCTTGAGCAAAAATCGCTACTTTGTTTTTGTTTTCACCGAAAGAACGATATCCAATTACTGGATTGTTTGGATCGTTGTTGATATCCGCTAAAGGGGATAAATTGTAATGAATTCCAGCGAATTTTAGGTCTTTCCCAATTTGCTTTCCAATGTCGTAAACCAAAGACTTATCCTCTAACGGAATTGCTCCTAAAGTAATCGCGTATGGATATTGCGGGGTTTTTTCTACTCGCATGGCTAATCCCCATTCGGCATCAATACTCATTAATAATGGGGTAGGAGCTGCTTTTTGGTAACGAATGATTAAAGATTTGAGACGTTCAAAGCTATCGTCGTTAGATTCAATTTTTTTATTATTTTCATAGTTCGTAGCGGCACTAGCTCTACTATGAAAAAAGGTTAATCCGCCTATATTGTAATCACGAATCAGTCGTTCTGTTGCTTGAATATTTTCTTCACTGTCGTTGATGAAGACAGCAGGAAAGAAGAATTGTCCTATTTTTTGTTCAGTTGTCATGGTGTTGTATTAGTTTTTTTCTATTTCTTTTTTTCCGAAATGATAGGGAAAAATTAAAAATCGAGATAAAATAATCCCTGGAATTGTTGCTAATACAACCCAAATAAAGAAGTTACCGTAGCCCAAGAATTCTTGAATGTAACCACTGGCCATGCCAGGTAGCATCATCCCTAATGCCATGAAGCCTGTAGCTATAGCGTAGTGAGAGGTTTTGGATTCTCCCTCGGCGACATAGATTAAGTACATCATGAAAGCAGCAAAGCCAAAGCCATATCCAAATTGTTCTAGCACTACGACCGCTGTAATGTGAGGATTTAGATTATAGTCGAAACTATAATTTAAAAAGTCAAAATGAAAGTTTAGTACATCTGAAGGATGACAGTGAGATAAATAGACAAAACCAAGAATAGGTAAATGCATTGTTAAAATCATAGGCAACATCCATTTTCCTAAACCGTCCCTAGAAATCACGATTCCGCCAATAATTCCCCCAATTACTAGTGCAGCTACGCCAAAGGTGCCATAAATTATCCCCACATCTTCGGTGCTTAATCCCATGCCTCCCTTTGAAATGTCGTCAATTAAAAAGGGAGTAAGCATCTTCATCAACTGTGATTCTCCTAGTCGATACACTAAAATAAAGGTAAGTAGTAAACCGATTTGTTTCTTTTGGAAAAAAGTGGCAAAAACCTCGGTAAAACTTGCTTTATGATTGGCATTACTTTTTATGTATTCCTGTTCAATCTCAGGATTGGGCGTCATAAAATAGTTGTAGAGGGTGATGAAAATCATGATGGCAGCCACCACAAGCATGGTGTAAGACCAAGCTTTGCTTTTATCACCGTATTTTTCTTCCAAAAACCCGGCTAAGAGTACAATGACTCCATTGGCGGTAAGCATAGATAATCTGTAAAAGGTACTACGGATTCCTAAGAAAAAAGATTGTTTGTCTTTGGTTAGGGCTAATAAGTAAAAACCATCTATGGCTACATCATTGGAGGCTGAAGCAAAAGCTCCTACCCAGAATAAAGCCAAACTTAGCAAGAAAAAATGTTGCATAGGGAGCGTTAGTCCTACAATTAAAAATGCAATCGCAATTACAAATTGCATGACTAAAAACCATTTTCTTTTGGTGGCATGCAAATCAATGAAAGGACTCCATAGAGGTTTTACAACCCACGGGAGGTATAATAAACTGGTATAAACTCCAATGTCTTCGTTGCTGATGCCTAAATTTTTGTACATTACAACAGAAACGGAAATAATGATCGCATACGGAAAACCCGACGCGAAATTTAATAATGGTATCCAATACCAAGGCGATTTTTCTGAGGTCATTCTTTTTTATGGGGTATTTGGTTGGTTAATTTTGATTTTTCGTTTATTAATTTGGTATTTCTACCACTGATTCCTTGCTTTCATTGCCGTAAAGATCAATAAACGTGATAGCAAAAGTGTTTATTTTAATCAAATTATTGCAAGGAATATTGATTTGTATGCTTTCGGTTTTGGGAGCTACAAATTGTTTTTTAAGGATTTGCTGGGGTTTGTTACTGTCGATTTTGGAGTCATTAGTCGCGCCGTAAACCATTACATATCGCACTTTTGTATTCAAAGGCATTTTTATGGTTAAGTGATAATTTGCGGAGTCTTTTTGCTTATTTTCAAGTACTGGTGTATCAATAACAATATGCTTTAATCGAGGTGGTACTGGAGGAAGAGCAGGGTATTTGTATTGATGGTTTTGAAGTAATTCTACCACTTCTTTATTCGTATTAATGATGGATTTGGCACTAAAGAACACATTTCCTTGTGCTTTTTCATGGGCTCTAGTAAGATCAATTTGATTGGCAATTTCGTGAATATTATCCCATTTTTTATCAGAATCGGCTTTGATTTTATACGCAGCATTACCCATGTAAAGATTAACATCTTGGGTGTTTTCTGTCCACCATTTTAATAATTTTGAGTAGGAAACGGTTTTATGGTCGATACTCCAATAGAGTTGAGGGACTAAATAATCAATCCATTTATTGTTCATCCATAACAAAGGATCGGCATAAAGATCATCATAATTCGTTTGCCCAGAGCGGGTGTCAGAGCCTTTGGGGTCCACCGATTTATTGCGCCAAACGCCAAAAGGACTAATTCCGAATTGTACCCAAGGTTTTTGGTTTTGAATCAAGTCATGAATTTTTTTTACGAATGAAGTTACATTAGATCTTCTCCAATCCTCGATAAGCATTCCGTTGCCATATTTCATAAAGGATTCAGCATCATTAAATACTTCGCCGGGTGTTTTGTAAGGGTAAAAATAATCATCAAAATGTATTGCATCAATATCGTAATTGACTAGTACTTCTTCTACTATTTTCGTAAGATGCTCTTGTACTTCGGGTAAAGAGGGATCATAATAATAGCGGGTACCATATTTTATCATCCATTCCGGATGTTTATTCACATCGTGTTGTGGACTAAGTTGCGTTTTGTTTAAATCAAAAGTTGCTCGGTAGGGATTAAGCCAAGCATGAAATTCAAACCCACGAGTATGGGCTTCGCTAATCATCCATTCCAGCATGGTCTTGTAATCCTCCGAAGCTTCCCCTTCTTTTCCTGTTAAAAATCGTGACCAAGGTGCAAGTTCTGAAGGGTAAAAAGCATCGCCTACACTGCGTAATTGCACGATTACGGCATTAAAATTCAGCTTTTGATAAGCTTCTAAGGTTTTAATATAGTCCTCTTTTTGTTTTACAATGGGGTCATTGCCACTTTTTGGCCAATCAATATTGACTACGGTTGCGATCCAAACTCCTCTAAATTCATGTTTAGGATATAATGACTTAGTTTGTGCGAATCCATTTCCGATAACAGTAAGAAGCGCACTAAGCAGTAGCAGCGAAAGTTTATTTTTAATCATTATTCGATAGATTGTATAGGCTTCAAAAATAGTTTTTTTTACCAAAGAAAGTAAGGGAGTGTTTAAGTTTTATTTTTGAGTTTTCCTATTGAAGGGATTTTGAATGCGGTATGACCATTTTTCTTGAATTGTAGCCTAATGGAAACAATCAAATTTTACTGAAAAATTCATAATGCGACCCGTTTTTAGACAACGCCTTTATAGCCTCTATACTTTGCGTCTCTGCGACTTTGGGTGAAATTTGGCTCGCAAAGGCGCAGGGGCGCAAAGGGTATTTTCAATATTTAATTTCTTCGTATGAATTATGGATGGTCTTATTGAATTATATCTCCTTAGGGCAACCCAAGTAAGCAACTCATTCAAACAAGATGCGAATTATTTTATTTTTTCCTGCAGCAATGGCTGTGTTGGTGTTCAGAAAACGAAGGGTGAATAAAGTAGTGTCTTTGCTAATTTGTTGCCATGATTCACCTCCATTTTTTGAAAAATGAATGCCAGTTGCGCCAACGGTCAGTAATTTTTTTCCGTGGCTTTTCGGCATGTATTGCACACAGGAAATATATCCGGGTCCTTCTTTTTCAGCGATCAGTTGCCATGTTTTTCCAGCAGTTGTTGTAGAGGCTTTATTGCCGAAATTTTGGTTGGGTATTTCGTAATTTCCCCCAGCGATACAGCCAATTTTAGAATTGTAAAAAGCAGCACTAAAAATACCAGTCATACTTTGTCCTTGTATCATAGGGGTTTCATAGGCTCTCCAAGATTTGCCTTTATTTGACGAATAAAATATTCTTGCATTTTTGCCGCCTGAGACTATCCATGTATGTTTTCCTTGAATAACAATAGTGGTATTGCTTGCCGCAAATGCTCCTTCGCCTTCTTTACTTTTAGGAAAACTGTCTTTTGGTACTTCTGTCCAAGTAGCTCCTCCATCTTTTGTAATTACGATACTAAAGTTATTGTCGATAGGGTCGCCTACTGCAATTCCTTCTTTTTCGTTCCAAAACTGAAGACTATCATAAAAGGCTTTTTCATGGTGGTTTTGAAATACCAATTTTGTCGCTCCATTATCTTTATCGATTTGGTACATCAAAGCTGGGCTAGCGGTTGATAAAACTAAAAAATGATTTGGTGTTATTGCTGAACTTCGAAATTCAAGTGTTTTAGAATGATCAATCGTTTTTATATGGCTTTCTTTTTTTACTAGATCATAATAGCCATATCTGTTTTTGTCAGCAGCGAACCAAATTTTATTTGCGTCGATATTTAAGGTCCGTATATTAATTTTATCTTCTAAAAGAGTGTCGATTTTTGTTTTTTGATAAGAAATCGTTTGCGTGTGCTTTTTTTGCGCATTACTAAAAATGCAATATAATAGACTGAATGACAAATATATTATGGTTTTTGCTTTCATTTGTTTGCAATTTGTGCAAGCGAAAATACGATTTTATAAACAATCTCCATTGAAAAATAGACGCTTCTGGCACAGTAATTGGTTTGTGGTAGGAATAACTTTAAAACCGATGTGCGATGAAAACCAAATTACTTGTAGTCGCTTTGCTTAGCATAGCTTATTCCGAATTCGCTTCAGCTCAAAACCGAACAACGATTTCAATTCCGAATGATGAAATTAGTGATAATTTAGATTTAAAAGCGGTGGCCTCTGTTTTTGGAGAATCCACAACTATTCAAGATTTCGAGAGGAGATTAAACGATCCTAGAAGGCAAATTTCTAATTTAGATCTTAACTATGATAATCAGGTGGACTATTTGAGGGTGGTAGAATCTGTAGAAGGAGCTACCCATGTTGTGGTCATTCAAGCGGTTTTGGGTCGCCATAGATTTCAGGATGTAGCGACTCTTGATATTGAAAGAAAACGAAACAATACTTTGAGTATACAAATCGTGGGAGATGTGTTTATGTATGGTCCTAATTTTATTTATGAACCCGTTTACTACAGCACACCGGCTATTTATGCTTCCTTTTATAGTAATCGTTATCGCCCTTATTGCTCCTCTTGGAATTGGAATTATTACCCTTCCTATTATGTTTCTTGGCGTCCAACTCCGATTTACCACTACCGAAGCAATGTCGCAAATTGCATAGATGTTCATAATTATTACCATTATGTGAGTTATAGAAAGAGTTACTACGCACCAACTATTTGTGCTGCTAACCGTCAAAATGACTACGAAAAACGATATCCTGATCATTCTTTTTCGAAACGTAATAGCTCTGTGGCTAATCGCTATGATTTAGAGGGTAAAAAAGCGAATCGTAGGGTAGATGATAATGAATATCAGAAGAATTCGGGTGCTAAGTATACAGAAAATCGTTCCTCGAATCGCGTTAAAAATAAGTATCAACCCGATTATAACATGCAAGGAGATGGCGCCAGTACTGATTATGATTATTCAAATGGCTATTCCAACACGAAGAATACAAATAAACAGGCAGACTTAGCAAACGATGTTTCAAGCCAACGCATCTATCAAGAGGCTGCGACTAGGAGGAGCGTCCCTGCTCCCGAATCAATAGCACCTAGAGTGCGTTATGAAGTGACAAGTGAGCGGCGTTCCCGAGGGGAGGGGAGTAATGCCGCAGAAAACAGAGGGTATCTAAAATCCGAGAGATCCTCTAATGAGAACCGACACAGCAGTGTTGGGAATAGACGAATTTAGTCTATTTAGCAGGTAAGAAGCACGGCAAATAGGCCGTGTTTTTTTCTTATTTATATAAAATAAATTCTTAAATAAATTTTAAAAGACTAAATTTGGTGCAGTTTTATAATTTTTTTTCATGAGCGCAACGCACAAAGACCTGCATAGTAAATTAACATTCAGTGGTTTATTAATTTCTCTAGGGATAATTTATGGTGATATTGGGACTTCACCTTTATATGTAATGAAAGCCATACTTGGGGATCATGTCATCGATCCCGAGGTAGTTCTAGGAGGGGTTAGTTGTGTTTTTTGGACTTTGACACTTCAAACGACTTTAAAATATGTTATTTTAACCTTAAGTGCCGATAATCATGGAGAGGGGGGGATTTTCGCGCTCTATGCTTTGGTTAAGAAAACCAAAATTAAATGGCTCATTGTTCCTGCGATTATTGGGGGTAGTGCCCTTTTAGCAGATGGAATTATTACCCCACCCATTTCCGTATCCTCTGCTGTAGAAGGAATCAAAACATTTAATCCCGAAATCAATACCGTTCCGATTGTGATCGCTATTTTAGTAATGCTTTTTACTATTCAGCAGTTTGGGACTAAATTAGTAGGTAAGTTTTTTGCCCCTATGATGACTATTTGGTTCAGTATGTTGGCAATATTAGGATCTATTCAAATTAGTTATCATCCTGAGGTTTTTAAGGCGATCAATCCTTATTATGCTTATAATTTATTAACGATTCATCCCGAGGGATTTTTTGTTTTAGGCTTTGTATTCTTGTGTACGACAGGAGCAGAGGCTTTGTACTCGGATATGGGGCATTGCGGGAGAAAGAATATCCGGATTAGCTGGATTTTTGTGAAGACTGCCTTGATGTTAAACTATTTTGGTCAGGCAGCTTATTTGATCAATCGTGGCGGCGAAACATTGCAATCTTTGGGTGGTAATAATGGGAATCCTTTCTATTTAATCATGCCAAATTGGTTCCAACCGTTTGGTATTGTTATCGCAACCTTGGCTGCAGTGATTGCTTCTCAAGCGTTAATTAGTGGTTCTTTTACACTAATCAATGAAGCGATGCGTTTGAATTTTTGGCCTAAAGTACGAATCAAATACCCTACGGAATTGAAAGGTCAACTCTATATTCCATCCATAAATTGGTTGTTATTGGTGGGTTGTATTGGTATTGTGTTGCACTTTAGAGAATCCAGTAATATGGAGCATGCTTATGGATTGGCCATCGTGTTGTGTATGATAATGACAACAATTCTGCTCAATTATTACCTGATTATGAAACGTGTAAAATGGTATTTCTTTGTGCCGTTGATCACGCTGTATTTAATCATTGAATTAAGTTTTTTAGCCGCTAATATTACCAAGTTTTCTGAGGGAGGTTATGTTACTTTGTTTATTGCTATTATTTTAATTACAATAATGACGATATGGTATTTGGCTAAAAAAATTAATAAAATTTACACCAAAATAGTTAAAATCGAGAATTTCAAAAAAGTATTGGTGGAGTTGAGTAATGATTTAACGATTCCTAAATATGCAACCCATTTAATTTATATGACAAACGCTGGTAGGGTAGATGAAATAGAAGAAAAAGTAACCTATTCCATTCTTCAAAAAAGGCCTAAACGAGCCGATATTTACTGGTTTGTCCATGTCAATGTTTTGAATGAGCCTTACAAAAAAGAATATAAAGTAACAGAAATTGTAAAGGATGATCTTTATCGAATCGATTTTAATTTAGGTTTTAGAGAGCCTACCAAAATTAATTTGATGTTTCGTGAAGTAATTATTGATATGGTTAAAAAAGGGGAAGTTGATGTCACTAGCCGTTATGAGTCCCTCAATAAAAACAATATAGTGGGAGATTTTAAATTTGTGCTTTCAGAAAAGTTTTTATCCAATGATTCCGACTTGTTATGGCATGAAAAATTAGTCATGAATTCTTATTTTTTAATTAAAAAACTGAGTTTGTCAGAAGAAAGTGCTTTCGGATTGGATAGTAGTTCGGTTAAAATTGAAAAATTTCCAATGGTTCTTCATGCTCCCGAAAGTTTAGGATTAACTAGAATTAAATAAGTCATTAACTATTGTGGTTACTGATGCAAAATAAGTTAATACCTCATTTTTGGGTGATTAGTAATTGATGCTACACTACTTGTATTTATATAAAAGCACTGTTTAGGCAGTGTTTTTTTTTGCTTTTTAAATTATCAAAGAACAATCCGTTCTAAAAATTTAACATTCAAGCAATAAATAGTACCTTTGCGGTTCAATTATTTAAAATGAGATTACACAGAAATTTAGTTTACACGACGATAGATGCTTTAAATGCAATTTTCAATGAGGGGGAATATGCGGATAAAGTCGTTGCTAGGTCTTTAAAAAAAGACAAACGTTGGGGAAGTTCCGACAGAAAATTTGTTGCTGAAACCATCTATGAAATTGTGCGATGGAAACGTTTGTATGCCGAAATTGCGGAAGTTAAGGAGCCATTTGATCGCGATAATTTATGGAGAATTTTTGCAGTTTGGGCAGTGTTAAGAGGGTATCCGATTCCTGATTGGAGACAGTTGGAAGGGACACCGGAACGTAAAATAAAAGGAAGGTTTGATGAACTTTCAAAAATAAGAACCTTCAAAGAATCTATCCCTGATTGGATGGATGAAATTGGCGTAAAAGAATTAGGAGAAAAAGTTTGGTCTAAAGAAATTTCGGCTCAAAATCAACCTGCAAAAGTGGTGCTCCGAGTGAATACTTTGAAGACCAATAGAGAAGCTTTACGTGCCATTTTGATGGATTTGAACATAGCAACCGATACATTGCCAGATCAACCTCAGGCATTGGTATTGCGAGAAAGGGCTAACGTGTTTTTAACCGATGCTTTCAAACAAGGATTGTTTGAAGTACAAGATGCAAATTCACAATTAGTCGCTTCTTTTTTAGACGTTAAACCAGGCATGCGAGTAGTGGATACTTGTGCAGGTGCAGGTGGGAAAACGCTGCACATAGCCGCATTAATGGAAAATAAAGGGCAATTAATTGCTATGGATTTGTATGAAAGCAAACTCAAACAATTGAAAATAAGAGCCAAACGTGACAGTGCTTTCAATATAGAATATCGCATCATTGATTCTACTAAAGTGATTAAAAAGCTGCATCAAAAAGCGGATAGAGTGTTGATTGATGCTCCTTGTAGTGGTCTTGGTGTTTTGAAAAGAAATCCGGATTCAAAATGGAAATTGCAACCTGAATTCATTGATAATATTAGAAAAGTACAAGCAGAAGTATTAGAGAGTTATTCCAAAATTGTAAAACCCGGTGGAAAATTGGTGTATGCTACGTGCTCTATTCTACCTTCTGAGAATCAAGAACAAGTTAAACGATTTTTAACAACCGATATTGGTCAGGAATTTACTTTTATAAAAGATCATAAAATTTTAGCCTCTGAATCCGGTTTTGATGGATTTTATATGGCGCTTTTAGAACGTAAAGAGAATGCGCTGCAATAGCTTTTCGATACACTTTACCTAAAATACCCAATACAGACAGTCAAATGAAACTATTTATTTGACTGTTTTTTTTGAGTTTTTTTTGGTAGTTTTAACTTATATTTTTTTGATTCTTTGGTAAGGAATGCTTACTTTTTAATCCAATATTTTAAACAATAAATTTAACTATGCGACAATTACTTACTCATTTTTCTCGACTTTTTGTGGGGACTTTATTTATTATTTCTGGATTGATTAAGCTCAATGATCCTTTAGGTTTTTCCTATAAATTAGTAGAATATTTTAGTGAGGCTGTTTTTAATGTACCCTTTTTAGCTCCATTTGCATTGGCAATCGCTTTGTTTTTAGTGGTATTAGAAGTGGTTTTAGGAGTTATGTTGCTACTTGGTTTTCAAGTTAAAGTTACTATTTGGAGTCTGTTAGGTTTAATAGTTGTTTTTACGTTTCTAACGTTTTATTCTGCCTATTTTGATGTGGTAAAAGATTGTGGCTGTTTTGGCGATGCTTTAAAATTAAAACCTTGGGAAACTTTTGCTAAGGACATTGTTTTACTAGTTTTTATTTTGATATTGTATTTCAATCAAAATGGCATTCGTCCCTTGTTTGGGGTGGGGGTTCAAAAGAGTATAGTATTGCTGTCTTTCGTACTTTGTTGTTTTATGGGTTATTGGGTTTTACATCATTTGCCTTTGAAGGATTTTAGGCCTTTTAAAGTGGGCGCCAATATTCTTGAAGGAATGGAAATTCCAAACAATGCACCCAAAAGTGTTGTCGAAATGGTGTTTATTTATAATGTTAACGGCGTTAAGAAAGAGTTTACCGAAAAAAATCTAATGCAAATCCCTGCAGGAGCTGTATTTGTTGATCGAATTGATAAAGTGATTACTGAGGGTTATGTGCCTCCGATACATGATTTCACAATGGAAAAAGACGGAGAAGATTTTAAAGACCGTTTTTTAAGTGAATCTAAATTACTGTTAGTCGTGGCTTATGACCTAGAAAGTGCTGATGTAGCGGGTATGAAAAAGTTAGCCGCATTACATCAAAAAGCTTTGACAAAGGGGTATACTGTAATTGGATTAACGGCCTCTTCCCCTGAACAAATAGCTGCAGCCAAACAACAATTTGGTCTTGGCTTTGATTTTTATTTTTGTGATGGAATTGCCTTAAAAACAGTGGAACGTGCTAATCCTAGTATTGTTTTGGTATCCAAGGCTGTCGTACTGCAAAAGGTACATTATAATGATATTGAGGATTTAAATTTGTAGTATTTGAAAATTGTACACTTGCAAATTACTTCGTAGCAGTGCCAGTAATTTGATTAGAGTATCGTACCCTATTTGAATAAAGTTTTCCATGCGTCTAGAGTTATTTAGGCGCATTTTTTTTGAGAAAGCGGCTCCTATTTCCTGGTTTACTTTACCGAAAACTACCCTTGAAGGTTCGGTTTAGGTTGGACTTATTTATTAACGAAAACGTTATTTATTTGTTTTTTAACAAAAAAACAACGAAACTATAAAAGCAATGCTACTATAGGTGAAATAGTTTCTTTAAATTTGTAACAAACCAAAAAACCTTACTAATGAATAAAATAGTTGTCTTTTTTATCGCTTTTGTTACTTTTTCATGCTCTCAAGCTCAAAAAAAAGAATTTTCAGCGGTTGCCTTAAATGAAAAATTGCTAGCTCTCAATGACCAACAAGTGTCTTTTAAAGATGTTTTAAAAAAACATAAAGGAAAAACTCTAGTGATTGAGGTGTGGGCCTCTTGGTGTGGCGATTGTGTAAAAGCAATGCCAAAAATGAAAGAATTACAATCGAAATATACTGCTGTAGATTACGTTTTTATCTCTATGGATAAAACGGTTGACAAATGGAAGGCAGGCGTTCAAAAGCACGAATTGGTTGGAGATCACTATATGGCTAATGATCAAATGAAGGGTGTTTTTGCTAAAGCCATAGACTTGGATTGGATTCCAAGGTATATTATCATTGATAAAAAAGGCAAAATAGTACAATATCGTGCTATTGAAACTGATTTTCAACTGATAGAATCCTCTTTAAATACTTTACAATAAATTTATATTCAAACCTTAATAAACAAACATATGAGAAAGAAGATTGTTGCTGGAAACTGGAAAATGCATAAAAATGCTACTCAAACTCAAGAATTATTAGCTGATTTATTATCTAAAATACCTACTACTACTGAGGCACAAGTTATTGTTGCTCCTACCTATATCAATTTGGCTGCTGCAGTTACTCAATTAGAAGGTGCTGCGATAGAAGTAGCTGCTCAAAATCTACATCAAGCGGAAAGTGGCGCGTTTACAGGAGAAATTTCTGCGGATATGATCAAAAGTGTTGGAGTGAATTATGTTATTTTGGGACATTCAGAACGAAGAGCTATTTTTAACGAAACAGATGCCTTGATTGCTAGTAAAGTAAACACGGCTTTAGAACATGACATGACGGTTATTTTTTGCTTTGGTGAAGAATTGAAAGACCGTCAATCTGGGAATCATTTCAATATCGTTGAAAACCAATTAAAGGATGGTTTGTTTCACATTGCTGCGGCTGACTTTGAAAAAGTAGTCTTAGCTTACGAGCCAGTATGGGCTATTGGTACAGGGGAGACCGCTTCACCAGAACAAGCGCAGGAAATGCATGAATTTATTAGAGAAACCGTTAGAAAAGCATTCACAAGTGCTATCGCTGAGGATTTAACTATTTTGTATGGTGGCAGTGTAAAACCAGATAATGCCAAAGAAATTTTTTCTAAACCTGATGTGGACGGTGGTTTAATTGGCGGAGCCGCTTTGAATGCCTCTGATTTTGTTTCGATTATCTCGGCTATTTAAAGCACTTTTTTTAAAATAAAAAAGCAGACTATCTCATTTTTGATAGTCTGCTTTTTTTTTTAATATACATGTTGTTAGTGGATGCAATCGTAACGATCCGCATTCATTACTTTTGTCCATGCCGCAATGAAGTCTGTTACAAATTTTTCTTTAGCATCTGCACAAGCATAAACCTCCGCAATGGCTCTTAACTCAGAATTTGATCCAAATATTAAATCCACTCTTGTCCCCGTCCATTTTAGTGTTCCTGTAGTTCTATGGCGTCCTTCAAATACAGTATCTGAATCTGAGCTAGCTTTCCAAGTAGTGCTAAAATCGATAAGATTTACAAAAAAATCATTAGTTAATGTTTCAGGGTTATGAGTGAATACGCCATGTTTGGCATGATTGAAATTCGTATCTAGCACTCGCAGTCCACCAATTAAAACCGTCATTTCAGGTGCGGTCAAAGTTAATAATTGGGCTCGATCTACTAGCATTTCTTCTTCGGATATGCTTAATTTTGTTTTGGTGTAATTTCTAAATCCGTCTGCTAGTGGTTCTAATACCGCGAACGAATCCACATCAGTAAGTTCTTGGGAGGCATCTGTTCTTCCTGGAACAAATGGAACGGTAACTGATATTCCTGCATTTTGTGCAGCTTTTTCAACACCAACATTTCCTCCAATCACAATTAAATCCGCTATAGAAACATTTTTGCCATTTGATTGCGCTTGGTTGAATTCCTGTTGAATGGATTCAAGTATCGAAAGAACTTTAGATAATTGAGCAGGATTGTTGACTTCCCAATCTTTTTGAGGGGCTAATCGGATACGAGCACCGTTGGCACCTCCTCGTTTGTCAGACCCTCTGAATGTGGAAGCCGAAGCCCAGGCTGTAGTTACTAATTCGGATATTGATAATCCAGAATTGGCTATTTTTGTTTGTAACACCTTATAATCATTTGCATCAATGCTTGGACTAGTGGTCGTTGGAATAGGATCTTGCCAAATAAGTTCTTCTTGTGGCACTTCCGGTCCTAAATATCTTGCAATAGGTCCCATATCTCGATGGGTTAGTTTGAACCAAGCGCGGGCGAAGATTGCTGCAAACTCTTCATGATTTTCGTGAAATCTGCGGGATATTTTTGCGTAAGCAGGGTCTACTTTTAAGGCCATGTCAGCCGTTGTCATCATCAATCTTTGCTGTTTGGTCGCGTCTCCTGCAGCTGGAGCCATTTTAGCATTAGATGCTGCCGTTGGTGTCCATTGGTGTGCTCCCGCAGGGCTTTTTGTGAGTTCCCATTCGTAACCTAATAACACATTGAAGTAATCGTTATCCCATTGTGTAGGGTTTGGCGTCCATGCACCTTCAATGCCGCTAGTGATCGTATGATCTCCTGTGCCTGTACCAAATGAATTTTTCCAACCTAAACTTTGCTCCTCAATTGATGCTCCGGCAGGTTCTGGCCCCACATAAATACTAGGGTCTGCCGCTCCATGAGCTTTTCCAAAAGTATGTCCACCCGCCACTAAGGCAACGGTTTCTTCATCATTCATAGCCATTCGTGCGAAGGTCTCTCTAATGTCTTTTGCAGAAGCCAACGGATCTGGATTTCCATTAGGTCCCTCGGGATTTACGTATATTAGCCCCATTTGCACAGCAGCTAGTGGGTTTTCTAATTCTCTATCGCCAGAATAACGTTGGTCTTCTAACCATTTTCCTTCGGAACCCCAGTAGATATCTTCTTCAGGTTCCCAAACATCTTCTCTACCACCTCCAAAACCGAAGGTTTGAAGCCCCATCGATTCTAAAGCACAATTTCCGGCTAAAATCATTAAATCGGCCCATGAAAGGGAGCGTCCGTATTTTTGTTTGACGGGCCAAAGTAATAAGCGCGCTTTATCTAAATTACCATTATCCGGCCAGCTATTTAATGGTGCAAATCGCTGTGTGCCTGATGCAGCTCCACCGCGGCCATCAGCTGTTCGGTATGTTCCCGCGCTATGCCAAGCCATACGAATAAAGAAAGGACCATAATGACCATAATCAGCTGGCCACCATTCTTGTGAGTTGGTCATTATCTCAAAAAGGTCTTTTTTAACTTCTTTTAAATCGAGACTATTGAATGCCGCTTTGTAATTAAAATTATCTCCCATCGGATTCGATAAGGCGGAATGTTGACGAAGAATGGATAAATTCAATTGGTTAGGCCACCAATCACGATTATTGGTTCCTTTTCCAGCACTTTTCATTGGCGTGCCACTTGAAAATGGACATTTTCCACTTCCACTTGATGCATTACTGTTACTTTCCATACGTTGTTTTTTAAATTACTTACTCTTGCTAATTTACCATGTTTTTGACTGTTGTAAATAAAAACACAATAGATAAAAACTATCAAGTAAGCGTGAATTATTATGCCTAAATATATGAAAATATTGTTAAATAAATGATAACGAAATGGTTAAAGAATGGTTTTCACGAAATGCAGCTGCAAAAAAAAGCCTCTTAGGTTGACTAAGAGGCTTGTAGGTGCTATTAAATTTTTCTTAAAGTTTAAGGTGGTTTAATTTGCTATTTTTTTTGCTGTAGCTAAAATAAATCACTAATCCCATGAGTAACCAAATTCCAAAATAAATCCAATTCCAAACACTTAATTCTGCCATCATATACAAACAACAGATTAAGCCCAGCAGCGGAATTAAAGATAAATTTTCTTTGTAAGCCCAAATGGCTAGTCCAATTAACGAAAACAAAAAGATCCACATTGGAATTTTATGTTTGAATAACGTAAAACCGCTTTCATATTTAATGCTATGCTCAACAGGTAAACCGGCTACTATTTTTGCATAAGCGGCCTCATCCTGAGCGTGTTTGCTTAATAAATTTTCTAAGTCAGGCGAAGTTTCTGCAGCGTTTTTTCCTTCGATCGCTATCAAATATTCTAAAACTTTTTGGCTTTCTTCTTTGTTTAAGGAGGTTACTATAGAGGAAGGGTCATTTACTTGGGTTTCATTCGTAATAAAATCCATGGTCGCTTTGTTATTAAATCCAAAAGCAAATATCAACCCTACCATCATAAGCATCGGCATGATAAACTTTGAATTGATGTAGGGTGTTTTGAATTTACCCCTAGGGATGTCTGTTTTGTTTTGTAATGATAAAACTCCTGCACAAACTAAAACAAAGGCAAATAAAGTACCAATACTACACAAATCTGTCACCATGGTCAAGTTTAAAAAAAGCGCAGGCACCGCCACTACAAATCCTGTAACAATAGTAGCAAAAGAAGGTGTTTTGAATTTAGGATGAACCGTTGAAAATTTCTTAGGCAAAAGACCATCTCTACTCATACTCATCCAAATACGGGGTTGCCCCATTTGAAACACTAATAATACACTAGCCATGGCCACTACCGCTGATACGGCAATAATTCCTGATAGCCATTTTAAATTTAATTTATCAAATACAAACGCTAATGGGTCTCCAACATTTAATTGGTTATAAGACACCATACCGGTAAGTACTAGTGCGATGGCAATATATAATATGGTACAAATGATAATGGCCCACATCATTCCTTTTGGTAAATCGCGTTGTGGGTCTTTGCACTCTTCCGCTGTGGTGGAAATGGCATCAAAGCCAATATATGCGAAGAAAACAGCAGAAACTCCTTTTAAAACCCCTGAAACTCCGTTGGGAGCAAATGGACTCCAATTGTCAACATCGATATAAAAAACACCTACAGCAATTACTAATAGTACCACACACACTTTGATGGCTACCATTAAATTACTAGCATTTCTTGATTCTTTCATGCCGCGATATACTAAGGCTGTAATTAACACAATAATTAACAAAGCAGGTAAGTCAGCCACTACATGAAAATTTCCTAGTGTTGGTGAAGTAGTCCAGGCTGTATAAGCGTTTTGAGTTGCTGTTTCTAAATTTTCAAATGATTTTCCTCCTTGCATTAGTGCGGTTGCTTCTTTGAACCCATTGGAAGCGGTCAAATAATCCATTTGTACCCATTGCGGTAAGGTGATTCCTCCGCTCTGCAATAGTCCTGTAAAATAATCGCTCCATGAAATAGCCACTGTTATGTTTCCTACCGCATATTCCATAATTAAGGCCCATCCGATAATCCAAGCGATGATTTCTCCGAAAGCAACATAAGAATAGGTGTAAGCACTACCAGAAACAGGAACCATCGAAGCAAATTCTGCGTACGCAAAAGCAGCAAAACTACAAGCGACTGCCGTAAAAATGAATAAAAAGATCACTGCAGGTCCTCCATCTGCACTTGCTTTTCCAATGGTGCTAAAAATACCAGCACCAACAATAGCGGCTATTCCAAAAGCAGTAAGATCTCGAGCGGTTAAGTGTTTTCCTAAAGCTTCATGTCCCTCCAAATTGTTTTTTTCAACTTGTTTCAGAATATCCTGTACTGTTTTTTTTCTAAATAAACCTTTTAATGCCATTTTTAAAGTTTTAACTGTATTGTTAGGGTATGATTGAATTGTAACTTATGATTTAAAGAAAAAAACTAGCTTTTAAAATTTGATATTTTTAAAATTTATTTATCCTTAAAACAAATAATAAATAAAAATTATGCTTTTTATTATGTTAAAAAAGTCAAATATAAATAAAAAACCGACTTAACAAAGAAAAACATTTTTTTTATTTTAAGATTAATTAACCTTAGTTTTACAAAGGCCGTAAAAATAGTAATATACTAATTATCAATCTTGTTATTCTACATTTTTTTAGTAAAATTTATGTGATAAATGTTTATTAATAGACTTTAATCTAGTTTTAGTATTCTATTTCTTAATATAAAATGCTAAAAATGAAATGAAAAAAGTGCGATTCCTACCGTTTTAAATTAAAATACTTTCTAAAATAAAATTTTTAAGAGGAAAATTTACGGATTGTTGCCCACTATTATCTTCATTTTTTCGCCGAGGTATTTGTGTTTTTAATTATTTTAATCCATAAGGATGGAATGTTATTTTTTTAAAGTTTCTTTTGACTTTATATCGTAGTATTTCTCTATTTCTGTATTTATTTTGTGCTATTTTTGAAGTTTAAATTTAAAGGAACACATGAATACGAATCTAATCGCACTTACACAAATTGCTCAAAAGTCTGAGCGTAATATAGTAGGATTGATGTCTGGGACCTCACTTGATGGATTAGATGTAGCTTATTGTAAAATTGCGGGTCATGGGACAAATTCGAAAGTAAGATTGGTACATTTTGAGACTATTCCTTACGCTGAGGATGTTAAAAGTGAAATTCGAAAGGTATTTGCCCAAAAAACAATTGACTTTCAACAGCTCGCTGTGTTGCATGAATATGTTGGGATACTTCATGGCACCATGGTGTTACAATGCTTGTCTAAATGGCAAGTAGCGACTTCTGAAGTTGACCTTATTGCCTCTCACGGGCAAACTGTTTTTCATGCCCCTAAAGCGATGCATGGTTTGACCAAATTTCCAAATGCCACCTTGCAAATCGGAGATGGGGATCATGTAGCGGTTACAACAAATTGCATTACGGTATCCGATTTTCGTCAAAAGCATCTTGCCGTTGGAGGAGAAGGGGCGCCTTTGGCTGTTTATGGTGATTACTTTTTGTTTAGTACAACGGCAGAAAATAGAATTTTGCTAAATATTGGGGGGATTTCAAATTTTACTTTTTTACCTGATTCAGGCCATTTTGATGCTGTTTTTGTTACAGATACGGGAACAGGAAACACTTTGATGGATGCCTTCACCCGATTGCATTTTCCAGATTTAGCGTATGATAAAGATGCTGCTCTCGCAAAGTCTGGAAAAATTAACATTCCATTGCTACAGGCTTTAAAATCTCATCCTTTTTTTGAGACTCCTTTTCCGAAAAGTACTGGGCCAGAGCTGTTTCCTCTTGACTATCTGTATGCGTGTCTTGAAGCTACAGCTAATACCACTCTAGCTGTTGAAGATGTTTTAGCTACACTCAACAGGTTTACCGCAGAAACGATAGCGGATGCCATTATAAAAGTAAGCAACGAAAATTTTTGTACTCCAGAAAATCTTATAATTTATGTTTCCGGTGGAGGGGTGCATAATTCACTGTTAATGGAGCATTTGGAGGCATTGCTTTTGTTTCCGGTAAAAACTACTGAAGAATTAGGAATTGACAGCGATGCAAAAGAAGCCCTTCTTTTCGCACTCTTAGCTAATGAAACTATTGTTGGAAACAACACTACAGAGAGGGTGAATCCTCATATTCCTTATGCCTCATTCGGTAAAATATCATTTCCAAAGTAAGCTCATTCCATAGACTTTATAACAACAAAAAGTCCTGAACGATCGTTCAGGACTTTTGTGGCTTACGGTTATTTAGGATTGGCCGTATATTTTTTGGTATAAATGATGGTATTTTTCTAATACTACTTTACGTTTTAATTTAAGCGTGGGGGTCAATTGTCCGCCATCAATAGACCATATATCGGGTGTTAATTCAAATCGTTTTATTTTTTCCCAATTTCCAAATTTTGCATTCAGGCGGTCCACTTCTTCTTGAATTCTAGCGATAACTTTTGGATGAGAAACAATCTCTTCATTCGTTTTTCCTACTTCAATATCGTGCAGTTTTTCCCATTCTTTGATGAATTCAAAGCTAGGCTGAATAAAAGCAGCTGGCATCTTTTCGCCATCACCAATCACCATAATTTGCTCAATAAAACGAGATTGTTTCATGGTGTTTTCTATCATCTGAGGTGCAATATATTTTCCACCTGAAGTTTTAAACATTTCTTTTTTTCGGTCTGTAATTTTCAAGAACCCCTCTGCGTCTATATTTCCAATATCTCCAGTATGAAAGTAGCCATCTGATAGCACTTCTGCTGTTTTTTCAGGGTCTTTGTAGTATCCCATCATCACATTAGGGCCTTTGCAAAGTATTTCTCCATCTTCGGCAATTTTCACTTCTACGTTTTGGATGACTCTACCAACAGTTCCTACTTTGAAGCCTTTGTTTCTCATGTCGTTAACTGAAATTACAGGCGAAGTTTCGGTTAAGCCGTAGCCTTCCATCACTGGAATTTCGGCAGCAGCAAATATTCGAGATAAGCGGGGTTGTAAGGCAGCACTACCCGATACCATTAAATCTAAATTACCCCCTAAGCCTTCTTTCCATTTACTGAAAATTAATTTGCGAGCAATTTTTAATTGAAATTCATACCAAAAACCATTCGCTCCATAAGGCGCATAATGTAATCCAAGATTGATAGCCCAGAAAAACAAAGCTTTTTTTACTCCGGTTAATTCAGCTCCCTTAGCATAGATTTTATCGTATACTTTTTCTAATAAGCGCGGAACAGCTGTGATTACGTTAGGGCGTACCTCTTTAAGATTGTCACTGATTTTTTCGATAGATTCTCCAAAATAAACTGAAACACCACAATATTGGTACAAATACAAAATCATGCGTTCAAAAATATGGCAGATGGGTAAGAAGCTCAAAGCGGTATTTTTTCCAGCTTCAAAGGGTACTCGTGGGGCACTATTCAGTACATCAGAAACAATATTTTGATGCGAAAGCATCACCCCTTTCGGTTTTCCTGTGGTTCCAGAAGTGTAAATTATAGTTGCAAGATCCGATTCCTTAACGCTAGATTTGCATTGTTCCACTTCATCTTGGTTGCTAGCGTCAATTCCCAAATCTAGTAATTTAGTCCAATTTTGGCATCCTTCAATTTCATTAAAAGCATAGACTTCCTTCAACCCAGGCACATTGGCTTGTATGTTTTTTAGTTTTGTGTACACTTCTACATCCGATACAAAACAATATTTAGACTCTGAATGATTCAATATGTATTCATAATCTTCTTCTGCGATGGTGGGATAAATCGGTACAGTTTGCGCTCCAATCTGAAGAGCACCAATATCCATGATATGCCATTCAGTTCTGTTATTAGAAGATATAATGGCAATTTTGTCATTTTTTTGAATTCCCATTCGAAGTAATGCTCTTGATATGGCATTCGATTTCGCGATATATTCTTCTGTAGAGGTTTTAATCCAAACTCCATTTCGCTTGGTAACCAAGGCATCAGGAATTGAGTTGAATTTTTCTAATTGATAGTAAGGAAAATCAAAAAGACGTGTGATATTTACCATTAGTAATAAATTGAATTTGGTGCAAATTAAATAAAAAATGTTTATACTTTCAGAATTTTAAAAACTAATTATCACTCTGAATACTAATTAGTTGTTATTCAGCGAAATCGATTTCATGTAGTTGGTATTTTTGTCTGTTTAAACACATTTTTTATTTTTTTTTATCAAAAAATCTTAAACAAACGATTTTCAGAGAGTTGGCTTTTGCCTTTTCAACTCCTCCTTGGTAAATTCTTTGGAGCGTTCGCCAGCAATAAACATTTTCATTTTATTGAAATGAATCCTAAACTATTGGTACGTCCATTCTACCTCCTTGGTAGCCTTCGCTTTTTTGTACCAAAACGAATAGGCTGCGCTATCAAATCCTTCTTTAAAAATTGGAATTCCAGATTCAGAACATTCTATATCCCAAACAATCGGTTCTTTTACCGAATCCTCATTTTGTATTATTCCCGTTCCATCGGTATTAAGAACCGTTATGGGGTCCACTTGTTTTTACACCGAATAAAGTCTCGTAATAGGGTAATTGATAATGGTAGTAATGTAATGTTCGGTGTTTTTATTCTTGATTTTTGTCGTTTTAATTTAAGCAAAAGTCGTGCTTGCACTAATCAAAAGTGCCATAAGCCATAAAGATTGTTTTTTCATAAGTAGGTTAGTTTAGTTATTAGGGTAGATTTTGAGCAAGGGGCGTGCTTGGATTAATGTATTATTTTTTTAGTATTTGTAAGGAGCAGCAACAAAAGGTATTCTTATTGTCACAGGTCCCGCTGTTCGTTTTATCTTTCCCGCCGAACCCCGTCGGCAAAGGATGCCACTGCCATCGGGGCTATGAGGAATTATGGTTTCTTTTTTGTTGTCATTATCATTTCAACTTTTGATAAAAAAAGCTCATTCCTAGTAGAATGAGCTTTTTACAGAAAGTAAAAAATGTTTATTGTTTTTCAATCCATTTTCTAGCGTTTACAAAAGCTTCTAACCAAGGTGAAACTTCATCTTTTTGCCCGTTGTCTGGGTAATGTGCCCAGTTCCAAGGGAAAATAGAACGCTCAATATGCGGCATCATCACCAAGTGACGACCAGTAGTATCACACATCATGGCAGTATTGTAATCCGAACCATTTGGGTTAGAAGGATAGCCTTGGTAACCATATTTTGCAACGATGTTATAATTCGCTTCTTGTTCTGGTAAATGGAATTTTCCTTCGCCGTGCGACACCCAAACTCCCAATGTAGCACCTTCTAAGCTAGAAAGCATTACCGAGTTGTTTTTTTGCACTTTTACAGAGGTAAAGATACTCTCGTGTTTGTTCGAAGTATTGTGGTGCATTTTTCCGTGAACTTTGTGTTCTGGATTGATTAATTCTAATTCCATCCACAACTGACAACCGTTGCAAATCCCCACAGATAAAGTGTCTTCGCGTTTGAAGAAATTTTTCAAAGCCGTATTGGCTTTTTCGTTGTACAAGAAAGCACCTGCCCAACCTTTGGCAGAGCCTAAAACATCCGAGTTAGAGAAACCACCCACAGCACCAATAAACTGAATGTCTTCCAGCGTCTCACGACCTGAAATTAAATCGGTCATGTGTACATCTTTCACATCAAAACCAGCCAAGAACATAGCGTTGGCCATTTCACGCTCGGAATTACTTCCTTTTTCACGGATAATGGCTGCTTTTGGCTTCTCGACTGCGCTCGAAGTGACACCGACTGCGCTCGAAATGACAGCTGCTTTACCTGTAAAGTGTGCTGGGAATTGATAGTCTAACGGTTGGTTTTTGTAGTTCGCATAACGTGCTTCAGCCATTCCGTTACGAGATTGCTTAGCGTCTAATAAATAAGACGTTTTAAACCAAGTATCTCTTGTTTCATTTACATTAAAAGTAAACGTATCTGCATTGTTTTTGATGGTCACCAAATCTCCTTCGGTAACGGTTCCAATTTTGAAAATTTCAATATTTTGAGCGGCAAAAAGGGCTTCAATGGCTGCATCGGCTTGGAAAACCACAGCAATGTTTTCATTGAATAATGTTTTTACGGTATCGGCTTCGCCAAGAACGCTCAAGTCATACGTAGCACCTAAGTCTACTTGGGCAAACGAAAGCTCTAACAAAGTAGTAATCAAACCACCGCTACCTACGTCGTGACCCGCTTTAATTTGGCGGTTTTTGATAGCGTCTTGTAAGGTATTGAAAGCGGTTTTAAAATAAGCTGCATCGGTAATGCTTGGCACATCAGTTCCTACTTTGTTCAAAATTTGAGCAAACGAAGAACCTCCCAATTTGAAACTATCTTGAGATAAGTTTAAATAGTAAATGCTGCCACCATTGCGTTGTAAAACAGGTTCTACAACTTTGGTGATATTGGTACAATTTCCTGCTGCCGAAATAATCACTGTTCCTGGTGCTATTACTTCGTCGTTAGGATATTTTTGTTTCATAGAAAGTGAATCTTTACCCGTTGGGATATTGATTCCTAATTCGATAGCAAAATCAGAACACGCTTGCACTGCTTCGTACAAACGAGCATCTTCGCCTTCGTTTTTACAAGCCCACATCCAGTTGGCCGATAAAGAAACCGATTGTAAACCGTCTTTTAAAGGAGCCCAAACGATATTAGATAGAGCTTCTGCAATAGCGGTTCTTGTTCCCGCTACAGGGTCAATTAACGAAGCTACTGGCGAGTGACCTACAGTGGTAGCAATTCCTTCTTTGCCTTTAAAATCTAGAGCCATCACTCCAACATTGTTTAAAGGTAATTGCAACGGACCAGCACATTGTTGTTTGGCTACGCGACCTCCCACACAACGGTCTACTTTATTCGTTAACCAGTCTTTACAAGCAACCGCTTCTAATTGCAGTACTTGACTAAGATAGTTCGGGATATTTTCAGTAGTATAATTAAGTTCCGAGTAATTTACGGCTACTTTTTTGTCGGTCATTACGGTTTTTGGAGAGCTTCCAAAGAAATCTTCCAAAGCATAATCCATAGGTTTCAAACCAGTTGATTTGGATTCGAATGTAAAACGATGATCGTTTGTCACGTCACCCACTTGGTACATTGGAGAGCGTTCTCTATCGGCAATGCGTTGTAAGGTGTCCATATCCTTTTCACCAATCACCAATCCCATACGTTCTTGCGATTCGTTACCAATGATTTCCTTAGCAGAAAGCGTTGGGTCACCTACTGGAAGTTTATCCAAATCAATCAAACCACCTGTTTCTTCCACCAATTCCGAAAGACAGTTGAGGTGTCCACCCGCACCGTGGTCGTGAATAGATACGATAGGGTTGTGGTCACTTTCTACTAGTCCACGAATGGCATTTGCAGCACGTTTTTGCATTTCAGGATTAGAACGTTGTACGGCGTTCAACTCAATTCCTGAGCCAAAAGCACCTGTATCAGCTGAAGAAACCGCAGCACCACCCATTCCAATTCTATAGTTTTCTCCACCCAAAATAACGATTTTATCGCCAGCGGTAGGTTTCTTTTTTATCGCTTGATCTAATTTTCCGTAACCAATGCCACCCGCCTGCATGATTACTTTATCGTAACCCACTTTGCGGTTGTTTTCTTCGTGTTCGAAAGTCAAAACAGAACCTGTAATCAACGGTTGTCCAAATTTATTTCCAAAATCAGAAGCTCCATTGGATGCTTTAATCAAAATATCCATTGGTGTTTGGTACAACCAAGGTCTTTCGGCCATTCCTTTTTCCCAAGGTCTGTCATCCTGAGCGGAGTCGAAGGAGGTTAAACGAGAATAGGAAGTCATATAAACCGCTGTTCCTGCTAATGGCAACGAACCTTGTCCACCTGCCAAACGGTCGCGAATTTCTCCACCTGAACCTGTTGCAGCTCCGTTGAAAGGCTCCACAGTAGTAGGGAAGTTGTGGGTTTCTGCTTTTAAGGAAAGTACGGATTCAAATTCTTTTTCTTCGTAAAAATCAGGCTTGTCAGCACTTTTTGGTGCAAATTGTGTCACTTTTGGTCCTTTTACAAAAGCCACATTATCTTTATAGGCAGAAACAATATCGTTTGGATTCGTTTCTGACGTTTTCTTAATTAATTTGAAAAGGGAAGTCGGTTTTTCTTCGCCATCAATTACAAAAGTTCCGTTGAAAATTTTGTGACGACAGTGCTCTGAATTGGCTTGCGAGAACGCAAAAATCTCAGAGTCAGTTAATTTTCTACCTAATTTAGTGGCTAAATCAGAAAGATACTCCACTTCTTCTGGGCTTAATGCTAATCCTTCGGATTGATTATACGCTTCAATATCATCGATTTCTAAAATAGGTTCCGGTTGGATATTAATGGTGAAAATATCTTGGTTGAGTTCGCTAAATTTTTGCGAAAGCATTGGGTCAAAATCCGAAAAATCTTCGGTAACACGTTGAAATTCCTCGATTCTGATGATACCAGAAATTCCCATATTTTGAGTGATTTCTACTGCATTGGTACTCCAAGGCGTAATCATAGTGGCGCGAGGACCAACAAAAAAATCCGACAAAACGGATTTTTCTATTTTAGAGGCATCAGCAAATAGCCAGTTGAGTTTTGAGATGTCTTGAGCCGACATTTCGACTTCGCTCAATGTGTTCTGCGTGTGTACGGCAAAAACAGTGTTACTTTGGTTTTCAAAGAAATGAATCATTGTTGTAGGGTTTGTTGTATTGCGGTGCAAATTTAGTTAATTAAGCCCTAAAAAAAAAGCGGCAATTGCTGCCGCTTCAAATAAAATTATCTTATCGTTATCTAATTTACAATTAGCTTTTTGGTTGTTGATTTTCCTTCTTTTGTGACTTTTACCAAATAAATTCCTTTTTGAAGATTACTTACAGAAGCATTAGGTGTGTTGTTGTACTCTTTTTCAAAAACTTTTTGTCCCAAAACTGAAAATATGGCAACGTCATGTTTGTCGGTAGCATTTTCAAAATTGATTTTTACTGTTCCGTTAGAAGGATTAGGGTAAATGGCAAAGCTATTTTTTTCTAATTCATCTACCGAAAGTACTGTGTTACAGCTCCAAGATAGGTCATCAAATAATACTCTATTTGAAGTTGTATTGTTTCCGGTTATACTGATGATTACATCTCCAGTTACATTAATACCTGAAATTGTTGTTGTAGTAGCAGTAGCGCTGTAAGGTATCGTTCCTACTTCGGTGCCATTTACATTGAGTTTAAATGTCCCAGAAGTCCCTGTGTAAATTAGTTTGGTTGTAACTGTCAAATCTTTTATTCCATTGGTTACTGAAGATGAAGTAAGAGAACCGTTTCTAATGATTATTGCTCTATTATTTAAAGGTTGGTCGGTTCTTGCATCAGTTGCTGTCCAAGTAATTCCGCCATTTGTCCAAGTTCTTATGGCATAAGAAGTTGCATTAGCAGGCATGTTTTCGAAATTTTCAGAGGCACAAGTAGTGGTTCCTGCGGCAGGCGCTTTCGTAGTTCCAGTTACAGAAGTACTCGCCACAGAAGAATTTCTGTCAGCATCTCTAGCGATTACATAAAAGGTATAAGTTGTCTCAGCTGCTAAACCAGTGATAGTTGTGGTTACCCCAGTTACGGAAGTTTTTAAGGTACCATTTACATATGCATCATAGCCTGTAACTCCCACATTGTCTGTTGCAGCAGTCCAGGTTAAAGTTGCTGTATTGGTTGTAGTTTCGGTTACCACTAGATTGGTTGGAGCAGTTGGTGCTTCAGTATCAACGGTACCTGCTTTCCAAATTTCGGTTACATAGGTTGGATTATCAATAAATGGATTTCTATTGTTTTGTCGGGCATAAATGGCGTTGTTTCTCGCGATTTCCCTTGCGCTTACGGGATCTTGATTGTGCCAAGCTAATAATTGATTTAAAAAAGCAGTGGTAAAAACTTGATTGCTGGTATTGTTGAACATTGCATAGTTGTAACTTGCTACTGTATTTTCATATCGAGTAGCAAAATAAAAGTACATTCTAGCAATATCTCCTTTAAATTCATCGATGGGTTCAAAAACTAGTCCGCTATAGCCTACTGTTGTGCTTGTTCCCAGTTTGCTTCCATTTAAGGTAGTTTGTGAAGGCGTTACAACCACAGAATGCGGATAATTAGAACGTATTCCGTTAACTTTTCCATCGGTTGGGGTAATAAAATGCGCATCAGAAACCATTGGTGAAAGTTCATTAAAAACCGATTGCGGTATAATGTGTTCTCTGTTGTAACAATCACCTTCGTTAGTATAATTACCACATCTTTGAGTGGCTGCAATGCTGTAGTTGTAAGGGTCTGTTCCAGCAGGATTCTCAGAATACATATCTAAAACAGAACCGTCATTTTCAAAAAAATTATCAATATCAGAAGTTTGATAGGTGACATATAACCCTGCATAATCAACAACAGTATGGTCTTTAATAATGTTGTACAATTGGGTTTTTAGCGTGTAGCCTGTTCCTGTTGCGGTTGTGTAGTATCCAGCTGGAGCTTGGGCAAAACTTGCTGAAAATAGTACTAAAAAAAGTAGAGAGTAGATTTGTTTCATAATGTGAAATTTGATTAAAAAATTCCAACAAACTTAATTCACATCTTTAGCTACTATGTAATCAAATCATTAAATAAATGCTATTTTTCTTATTGAAGGTTTTTTGCTATTTTATTTTTTCGGGAATGCTTTATTTTGGTAAGCGCCCATATCAGGTGGCAAGGTTCTGCTTATTCCTAAAATGTCCAATGGAATTAAATAACTCGAATTTCCTTTGGCGAATGCCGCAGACGTATTGTCAATATTGAGTTGGTTTTGATTTACTTTGAAAAATTTAGGGTCTTTGTTTAAAATAATCCCGCTGTAGTGTGTGGCATCCGTTTCAAATTGGTATAAAGGATCCTTGGTAAATGAATTACTGTTATTATTGAATTTCAACAAACAATGATTGAATTGATAATTGAAAACCGAAGTAGCTTTTTTATACAACAGCATTTCATTGGAATAAGAACCGTAAATGATACAGTTATTGAAAGTGGCATGTGTCAAATCTTTAGACTCAGGAACGGCGCCTGTGATAAAGTTGCTGACCATAACTGCGACTTGTGAAGAACTGTTCCAATTGTTATTGAAAGTAGAATGGGTAAAATGATAGTCTCCCCCATACAGACAAGCCAAACTCGCTACACCTGCATTGTTTATTACTACATTTTCGCCTACGATTTTGCCTGTTTGAGCCAGAATGCCGTAGTTGCTAGAATTATAAATTTGAGTATTTTTAAGTTGTACAGTCGTTCCATCGTTATTTTGAATCAAAAGTCCGATGCTTGCATTTTTTAAAGTCAAATGGTTGATGCGGTTATTGGTGCTTCCGTTGGTCAGCCATAACGCTCCCCATTGTCCTGCAACATCCGAAAATCCGGGCTCTAAACGATCTCCTTCAAAAATGACTTCATTTTCTAAAGCTTTTGTGGTCGAGGTGGTTCCGTTGATTTGAATACTTCCTTGATTGGCTACCATCAATCCAGAATTGGCGTGAAAATGTACCCGAGCACCTGCATCAAAAACAGCTGTTTTTCCCGAAGGAACTGCCGCATAACCATAAATTACATAGGGTTTTGTTTTGGTGAAATGCAACTCATTTCCGTTGATTGGGTCATTTTCGTCCAAATAAAAACCTTCGATTTTTTCGCTTCCAATCGGTAGGGTTTCGGTCGTGCCATCTGCGAATCGCTGTGGATAAAGAAAAATAGCATCTTGTATTAAAGTAACCAATTCAACCG
Source organism: Flavobacterium sp. TSSA_36 (assembly GCF_051547165.1). Classification (NCBI taxonomy): domain Bacteria; kingdom Pseudomonadati; phylum Bacteroidota; class Flavobacteriia; order Flavobacteriales; family Flavobacteriaceae; genus Flavobacterium; species Flavobacterium sp. TSSA_36. The sequence continues at coordinate 318,222 of NZ_JBPTTP010000002.1, read as the reverse complement.
TTTGCAAATTGGCACCACTATCAAATTGAATTTTATCGGTGTACAAAAAATCAGTAGGGTTGGCATCAGCGATATTTGCTGTAGTTTCGATAAAAATATACAAGCTGTCTTTGGCTAGCAACGTAATGTCTTTGAAAATTTCACCTGCTGTTCCTTGCTGTCCGTCTACAGTCATTCGGTATTTCGAATTGAGTCCTTTTTCGAATTGAATAATCGGAATATTGATGTCGTTTTTACTTTTATTGTAGACTTTTAGTTGGTACGTACTCGAACCAATATTGGTAAAAACCGTGTCCAAATACACCGTATCCTTAGAAAATTTCAAATCGCCTGTACTGGCTACCGTTTCAAAATCAGCTCGGCAAGAACCCAGTAGCACTATAATTCCAAGAATAAAAACGGTAGTAATGGAACGCATTTCTTATTTTTTTTGGTAAAAATAACGATTAATTAGCATATGTCTTTGCAAATCCTACAAATTTGATGGTGATGGCTGTTGCGTTTAAATGGAGTCAATTATACTAAAAAACAGTGATCCGTTTGTACTGACCAATTAGTTCGCTTATTTTTACGGGAAATATACTGATAATGGAAATAGACAAAGAAAAAATGCTCCAATTTTGCAATGACTTTTCGAAGAATACGTTGATGGAGACCTTAAATATAGAATACATTGATGCTGGTGAAGGTTTTTTGGTAGCCAAAATGCCAGTCAATTCCACAGTACATCAGCCTATGGGATTATTGCACGGCGGTGCTTCAGTGGCTTTGGCTGAAAGTGTAGGGAGTGCGGCTTCCCACTTTTTTATCAACCCAGCAGCACAAGAAGTTCGCGGTATTGAGATTTCTGCCAATCACCTAAAAAGCATACGTGAGGGCGTTGTTTTCGGCACTGCCAAAATTATTCATAAAGGTAAAACCGTACATTTATGGGAAATTAGAATTACTGATGAATCGGGGAATTTGATATCTTTATGTAAATTAACTAATATGGTTTTGCTAAAAAAGGCTTAATTATTTACAAACACTAAAACAGTGGTATATGATTGATTTTTTTATAAAAGTTCAGCAGCAAATTGCTTTAAACTTACCTTTTGTGATGTATCACAAACCACATAAAAGTAAGATAATTGGTTTTTTTCAAAAAAATGACCACTTGTTTTTTGTAGATGATTTTAAAGAAAGAGGGTTTGTTTTTTCACCTTTCAATGGGAATCAGATGATTTTGATTCCACTCAGGGAGTCTGTTAAATGGGAAACGATTGTGCCAACCGTTGAGTTTGAAGAAACAAAAGGTACTTCTTCAGATGAAAATCAGGAATCGAAAAATCATTTTTTAGTACTAATTGAAAAAGGAGTCGAAACGATTAAAAAAGGAGTTTTTGATAAAGTGGTTTTGTCTCGACAAGAAGAGGTAAATGTCTCTAATTTTGATGTTGTGACAACTTTCGAAAAGTTAATTGCTTTGTACCCTACTGCTTTCACGTATTGTTGGTTTCATCCCAAAATAGGACTATGGATGGGCGCTACACCCGAACGATTGTTGAAAGCAAACAAATCTAAGTTTTACACCACTGCTTTGGCTGGAACGCAAATTTTTGACCCCAAAAAACGAACAGCAGTTTGGGGAAGTAAGGAACAAAAAGAGCAACAATATGTTACGGATTCTATTTTAGATAGTCTTACAAATTATACTTCTGAGATTGTACTTTCGAGCCCTTACACAGTTCAAGCAGGAAAGTTGCTACATATCAACACAGATATCGAAGGCGTGCTAAAACGAAGTTCGAGTTTAAAAGAAGTGGTCTCAGTTTTGCATCCAACTCCCGCCGTTTGCGGATTACCTAAGCAGCAAGCCAAAGATTTTATTTTGGCTAATGAAGGCTATGACCGTAGTTATTATACCGGTTTTTTAGGTGAGTTAAATGTAAAAGGAGATTATTTGAATAAACCAAAATCTCATTTATTTGTAAATTTGCGTTGTATGCAAATTAAGAAAAGTGAAGACAAATCCGATACAGCAAAAGCTTATTTATATATGGGTTGCGGCATTACTTTAGAAAGTATTCCAGAGAAAGAATGGGAGGAAAGTGTCAACAAATCGATGACGATGAAAAGGGTTTTGGGTTAATTGGAAGGACTTTGGCTTATCTTTTAATTTAAATAAATAATAAATGACGACATTAAAAAAAGGAGATCAAGCCCCTGCATTTTCAGGGGTAGATCAAGAAGGAAAAACACATCAATTGGTTGATTATGCGGGAAAAAAATTAGTGGTTTTTTTCTACCCAAAAGCCAATACTCCGGGTTGTACTGCTGAAGCGTGTGATTTGAGAGATAATTTTGCAAAATTTGAAGCACAGAATTATGCGCTATTGGGCGTAAGTGCAGATAGTGCCAAAGCGCAAGCGAAATTCAAAGACAAATATGAATTTCCATTTCCCTTATTGGCAGATGAGGACAAATCAGTAATTGAAGCTTTTGGTGTTTGGGGACCCAAAAAATTTATGGGAAAAGAGTATGATGGGATACACAGGACTACTTTTATTATTGATGAAAAGGGGTTTATTGAAGAAGTGATTACAGATGTAAAAACAAAAGTGCATGCTTCGCAGGTATTAAAAATGTAGGGTATCTTTCAAATTGTAAAAAAGGAGTTTTCTCGCTGTTTGTAGTAGTGTAATTCCTTTTTCAATTTGCTATGACGCCTTTGTAAAAGGTGTAAATTCTATTTAGTGATTGTAGTACTAAAGGCTGTTTTTTAACAGCCTATTTTTTTGTCAAAATTGAGCTATCGAAAAATGATTTACCCTTTTCTTATTGTGTTTTGATTTGTTATGAAAAACGAAACATTTTAATTTGCTATACTTGCTGTCGGAGGTGCTTTTTTTAGTTCTTGCTTCTTATTTTGGGTGGTGCTTTGTTTTTTAATTGTTTTTCAAGTATTTGGATTTGAGTGTGTTTGCTCTTAACGTTTGTTTAATGTAGGATAGTTGACGTAAAAATACGTAAGTTATTTATTATGACTAATTTATTAATATTTACTCGTAATTAAGAGTATTATTGGTATTGTATTGTTAAAAATGTTAAATGTTCGTCGTATTTATATTTTGTTCATGATTCTACAGCTTTTAAAAGGGACAACTTTGTAAATTTAGGATTGTAAATACGAATGATTTTAGGTATTAAAAGTAAGTTTTCTTAGCTTTTACACTTGAGTTCCGTTTTGAAAAACATTTTTTCTTGTTTTTTTGAACTAAAAGACTATTAATTTTCTACTTAATAGTTTTATTTCTTTTCCCCCTGGTTTAATTGATTATTAATATTCGCGTAAGATGGAGAACAAAAAAGAAATAAATAGCGTTCAGTGTTTTTTAACTAATTCTAGTTATTATTCTAGAATTATTGAAGTGACCAATGATGACCCTAAAACTGCTATTACTAGGAAAAAGCTTGTGAATGAAATTGGGGTGCTTGAAAAGTCTGTTGCTAACTTGCAAAATGAGAAAGATCGATTGAATCTTAGACTACTCCATGAACAAAAAATTTTAAAAAAATCTAATCAAGTATTTCAGAATGATATTCATAATGGGCTTGAAGAAATAATGTTTATCGTTTCTCATAAAATTCGAGTACCATTAACGAATATTCTTGGACTGAGTAATTTACTAACCATTAATGCTAATTCAGATCAGGAAAATTTAGAATTGATTGATTTAATCAAGAAGTCCGCTACAGATTTGGATTTTTTCACAAAAGAATTGGCCTTATATATTAAAGAATTAGACGATAAAAGAGAACAGAATTCGCATCAATAACAAATGTAATCAAGTGTGTATGGATAACTAACTAACTTACTTAACTCCCCAACTATTATGAAAACTCTTATTTTGCTATTAGCAGGCGTGATGGCATTTGCACAAGGTGATAAGGAAAATTATATTTCATTTTCAGGTGCATTGGATGCGAAGAATTTGGTTTCAGGAAGTGAACCTACTGACAATAAAAGTGGTTTTGATTATTTGATTCAATTTGGCATGGTTTCTAGGAATTTCGAGATTAATATTGGTTATGAGCGTTTTTCAATGATACAGTTTAGTAAAAGTACTATTGGTTTTGGATATCACATACCGCTCTATGTTAGATTTGCTGGTATGACTATCAAATCTACAATTATTCCTTCTATAGAGCCTACGTTGATCAATAGATGGGGGACTTGGGGAGGCGGCATTTCTTTTAAGCAGAAAAGTGCTCATATATCAGCTGGTGCTAATTTAGCCTATCGTATCCATCTTTCAGACTCAATCGCCGTAGAGTATTTATTTAACGTTTTGCCAAGAGTTGATATCAACACGATGTATGGTAACTCTAATTGGAAAGACAGAAAAAGTACTGGGGGAATTCCGATTGTAGGTAGTAACTATTTTAAATTGATTTACAAAATAGGAAGATAACAAGCAGAGCAAATTATAAATAACCAACTTATTACGCCTTTTTTGCCCTAAAATAAAACCTCATGCTTAGAGTTTAGCATGAGGTTTTATTTTATTTGTTTTTATTGCGGTATTGTTGCAATAATTTTCTATCGAAATCGACTTCTGACTTTCTTAGTTTTAAGATTTTTGTGGGAGGTAAAATATTTCGAATAGCCGTATTAAATTTTTTTCTAAGTAGGTATTGTTCTTCGTCCGTATTTTCAATTTGGTTTAAAAAAGACAAAGCCTCTTTATCGCTCATGGAGTCTAAAGAACCGTCGTTTAATTTTTTAGCGTAGGTTCTCATTTTTTGATGCCTTACTTCGAATTGTTTATCATCGTAAGCATTGTAAACGGGCCAAAATTTTTCTGCTTCAACGGAAGTTAAGTTGAGTTCATTAGTCAAAAAAGCCACTTTCATTGCTTTTATCTGATCTTTTTTTTCTCTTAACCGTTCGTTTTGTCCATAGATCGTTACTGATATCAGTAAAAAAAAATAGGGAAATAATTTTTTAATTGTCATAATATTTTATTTTTATGGTACAGTTATTATTCAAGAATAAGTTGTTCTAAATTGCCTTCTTTTAATAGATGTTCTTCAATAGCGGTTGGGTCTGCAAATGAAGTTTCGCTAAAGGGTACTAAATCATCCGCGTCTATTTCACTTATTAAATCATATTGCGTAATGTTGGGTTGATAGGCTAGGTAATTTTCTATATTGGTGCTGTCTAACTCTTGTTTGGAATGCGATAAATAGGTATAAATTGGCAAGCTCATTGCTATGATGAGTACCGCAGCAACGGCAGCAAGTATTTTTTTTCTTTTTTGATGTAAAGCTATTACTTTGGTGCTTTTATGGGGGAGTTGCTGGCGTATTTTTGCTTGAAAATCATCAAAATAATTTTCAGGCACACTGAATCCGGTGCTTATTTTGGGGTGATTTTCTAATTTAAATTCTTTCATATCTTTTTTAGACTATAATTCTAGTATAAGGTTTAATTTTTGGTTACAAATGCTTCAATTTTTTTTGTGGCGTGATGATAGGAGGCTTTTAATCCACCCACAGAGGTTCCAAGGATTTCTGAAATTTCTTCATATTTTAAATCTTCAAAATATTTCATTTTGAAAATAAGTTGTTGTTTCTCTGGTAATGCGGCTATGGCTTTCTGCAATTTCAATTGAATTTCATCCCCTTCAAAGTATACATCGGATTGTAAATTTTGAATTGTTTTTTCTTGTAGTTCTTGAGAAGTAAGGTTGTTTTTTTTAGCTTTTTGATTTAAAAATGTCAAAGCTTCGTTGGTAGCAATGCGATACATCCATGAAAAAAGTTTACTATCTCCTTTAAAATCTTTCAAATAGCGAAAAACTTTTACAAATGTATTCTGCAAAACATCATCGGTGTCATCATGATTCAAAACAATATTTCGAATATGATTGTACAAAGGCTTTTGGTATTCCTTCAATAATAGCTCAAACGCTTTATTTTGCGTTTTGGGATCTAATAATTGCTGGATAAATGCTTTTTCTTCTTGCAAGTTGACACTTTTTAGGTTTAGAATAGCATTCCGTGCAAAGGTTTAATGGTCACGAAATAATTTTTTAGAATTCAGATGGAATTGCTTCTTCAATGGTTGTTTCGCTGATTTTTTTCTTTGGAACAGCAGTGCGAATTACTGGAGCTGGAATTACTTTGGGTTGAATAGGGGAGTACAGTGTAGTTACCCATTTGGAAGGTTTATTACTTTCATTTCGTCCTATCGTAATCACCTCCAAGTGTAAAAATTTGCGGTCTCTCACTATTCCTTTTGAGGTAAAATAGTTGTCAATTTGCACTTTTGCTTGTTTTAAATGCGAATAATCTCCTTTTACTATGGTTTTGATCGCTGGGAACGTTTCTAGTTTTTCTAATTTTAAGCCGCTTTCTGGGCTCACTAGTATTTCGTTTTTTATTGGAAGACCAAACGAAAGGCTGACGGTTTCTTGCGTGGTATCATATAAATGATAAATGATGAAGGGCTTTCCGTATGTTTCTATGCTATTCTTATCACAGTATTCTTGTAGTTTTTCGAAGACAATTTTACTGTTTTTTTGGATGTTACTTGTTTTACTACTAAAGGATTGGCTTAGGTAATAAGTAGCGGTTTTTCGCACTTCTCCCACTACTTTTACGGAATATGTATTCATTTCGTAGTCTAAAATTTTATCCAAATTAGTCAAACTTTTTTCATAAATGGAACCCAAATTTCTAGCTACACCCCCTTTTAGAGCAGCAAGCATTTTGAGTTCAAAACTCAAGTTTCCTTTAGTTTTCCAAGTTACTTTTGTTCCGCCTACGGTATCTTTAAAATGCCAAAATACTTCAGATTCTGTCCCGTTATTGTTGAGTTTTTGAGTAATTGTTTCATCACGTTTAGTGCTTAACGTTTGGATATCTCCCGTACCTTCAGCTCCTATCCATGAACAGAAAGCGCCTTTACCGGAGGTAGCTTCAGGAAACGTCATTTTTAATTCCGAATCTTCGAGCATCCAGCTGTTAAAATCAGGCCAATTTTGATAATCGTTTACGTAATTATAAACGGCTGATTTTGGCGAGTTGATTACTTTGCTTCGTTCTAATTGAAATTCACCTTTTTGAGTAGCCACAAAAATAGTCGAGGCCACTGCACTCAAAACTAACAAAAGAAAAAGATATTTTAGGATTTGCATGAGATTTTGGGTATAAACTTTGGTGAAGTTAGAAATATTATTCAAAAAGTAGGATAACTTTTTACAATAGAAACCTATTTCGTTGGCTTTGGCTCGTAAAATATGGGCAAAGTAAAATTAGTGTTTAAGATAGATTTTTATAAGAAACAAGAGGGCTATGAATATGAAGAAACTTACTAATATTTTATAGTTTCCTTTGTAAAAAACGCGATGCAAACTAGCATCTTTTCGATAAGCAATAATCATTGCAAAAATAAAAGCGATGGCAAAACAGGCGGCAAAAATTAATTGTCCTTGACTAAACATAGTGGTACTTTTTTTTACAAATTTAAGTAATTGAATAGTATTTATTACTAATTTGCTTCTTCAATTAACGTATTTAATTATGCAAAAACAAATACAAGCTGTTACGGAGTTTCATACCGCTTTTGCCATTGGTCATAAAGAACAACCGGATGGAAATTTAGGAGAAGCTAAGCATTTACTCCGTTTTAATTTAATGAAGGAAGAAAACGAAGAATATCTTGAAGCCGCCAAAGCTAAGGATATAGTTGAAATTGCGGATGCTTTGGGGGATATGCTCTACATTTTATGTGGCACCATAATAGAGCATGGACTTCAGGATCATATTGAAGCTATTTTTGATGAAATTCAACGCAGTAATATGAGTAAATTGGGTGAGGATGGTCAACCTATTTATAGAGAAGATGGGAAAGTAATGAAAGGGCCTCATTATTTTAAACCTGATTTTTCTAAAATTCTGAAGATTGTTGCAGATTCTAAATAATAGAAAAGGCGATTTTCATACCGAAAATCGCCTTTAACTTTATAGAAAGCCAGTATTCTATTTTAGATTTTTACCGTCCAACCAAATGGATCTGCTTCTAATTTGTGTTGCATGTTTGTTAACTTAGTTTTAAGTTGTGCTGCATAAGAGTTTTCAATTTTGGGAAGTTCGTAATATACTTCTTGATATGAATATCCGACAATTGGATTGACTACGGCGGCGGTACCTGCGCCAAAAATTTCTTTTAACGATCCGTTTTTAGAGGCTGCTACTAATTCATCAACCAAAACCGGGCGAACTTCCACTGTTATTCCTTCTTTTTGAGCTAATTCAATCAAACTTTTTCGGGTGATTCCGTCTAGGATTCGTTCACTTATAGGGGCAGTTAACAAGGTGTCATTGATTCTAAAAAACACATTCATAGTGCCAGCCTCTTCTAATTTGGTATGTGTGGCGTCATCTGTCCAAATTACTTGTTGAAAGCCTTCTTTATTAGCTAGATTGGTAGGGTAAAATTGTGCTGCATAATTACCAGCCGCTTTTGCTGCACCAATCCCGCCATTAGCCGCTCTACTATAATGTTCAGCAATGAGTACTTTTACTTCTCCGGAATAATATGATTTTGCGGGAGAAAGAATAATCATAAATTTGTATTCGGTTGACGGATTTGCTACCACGCCATCTCCTGTGGCAATCATAAAAGGTCTGATATACATGGTGTTGCCTAGTCCTTTTTTTACCCAAGCTTCGTCTATTTTTAAAAGTTCGTTTAGGCCATTCATGAAAACTTCTTCAGGAACTTCAGGCATAGCCATTCTAACGGCCGATGCATTAAATCTTTTGAAATTTTCATCGGGTCTAAAAAGCCACAGGTCGTTTTGGTCGTCTTTGTAGGCTTTCATACCTTCAAAAATAGCTTGTCCGTAATGAAAAACTTTTGCTGACGGATCTAATAAAAAAGGTTGATACGGTTTAATGACTGGTTGTTGCCAAGCTCCATTTTTAAAATCGCACTCCAATAAATGATCCGTAAAAACGGCACCGAAACTTAAATTATCAAAATCTACTTCGTTTATTTTGGAGGTAGTTGCTTTTGTGATGTTAATTGCTGTTGATTGAGAAGTACTCATGATTATGTGTTAATAGTTAAATTCGAGCAATAAAATCATAAAAAAAGTATTCGTTCTTTTGATTTTATTTTTTTACAAAATTAAATAAAAAAGACTAAAATTGATGCGAAAATTTCAGAGTATGTTTAGTTTGATTGAGATTTGTTTATTTTTTAAAAATTGGAATTATTTATTACTATTTTATAAGAAATATATAATAATTACTTGCATTTTTGTCTGTTAAAGAAGCTTACTATTGCTTAATTTTGTGTTAGTGCAAAATAAAAGCTTCACAAATCAACCTCAATTTGTTTTGAAATTCGTAAAAAAGTATTTGTTTTCTAGTTTTTAGCTATGAAAACATTCCATACGGGCCAAAACTCCAATGTATCGCTATGAAAAGAAAAATTATTCAAACTTCAGATGGTTCTACTACTATTCAAATAGAAGATTGGGACGAATGCTATCATTCCAAACATGGAGCCATCCAAGAAGCTAAGCATGTTTTTATCCAAAATGGTTTGGCTTTGTTTCCGGGGCAGTCAATTGCAATTCTTGAGATTGGTTTTGGTACGGGGCTTAATGCTTTTATTACTTTTTTGGAAGCACAGCAACGAGATCAGACAATACAATATGTTGGAGTAGAGGCTTATCCTATTTCAAAAGAAGAACTCGAAGGAATGAATTATGTTGGAGCATTAGCTGCAGAAGAACATCAAGCTATTTTTGAAAAAATACACAATGGTAATTGGGAAGAAATGATGGCATTATCCCCTAATTTTTCACTTACCAAAAGGCAGCAATTTTTTGAAACAATAGAAGATGTGGCACAATTTGATTTAATTTATTTTGATGCTTTTGGGTATCGTGTTCAACCTGAGTTGTGGAGTACTTCGATCTTTCAAAAAATGATAACAGCCCTCAAAGATAATGGAGTTTTGGTGACCTATGCCGCTAGAGGAGTTGTAAAAAGAAGCATGATTGAGGTAGGTTTTACAGTAGAAAAATTAGCAGGTCCCCCTGGGAAAAGGGAAATGTTTAGGGCTACAAAAAAAAGGGAACAATAGTCTTTGCAAACGATATAATATTGGGATTGCAAATTTAAAAAAAAAGATAAATCTAAGTTAACTTTGTAAAAGCTATGTTGTAAAATGCTATTTTTACCTCGAGATAACCCCCAAAATCTTTTTTAACTATGTCGAAAATAATGTTTGATTACACCAAATCGGTTTTAGAGAGAGTGAGCTTTGATCCTTCGCTTTTTTGTAAAGAGTTAGAGAAAGCGATACGTACTTTATTACCGTATGAATTAGAGCAGCTAAAAGAATGGTTATTTGATTTTACTTATGAGAAACCAGAGCTAAAACAATGTCTTTTAATCGTAAAATAGATAAAAAAAGGAACCTACACTGGTTCCTTTTTTTTATGGTATTATTTTTTGGCTACGGGACTAATGATTTCAACATTTTGAAACACAATCGCTCCCTTAATTACTCCAGCAATAGTGGTTCGTAATGCTTCTATAATCTGAATTTTAAGTTCGTTTTTTGGATAAATCAAACTAATTTCTCTAGCGGGTTTTGGTTCTTTAAAATGGCGGAGTTTTACTTTGTCTGTTTCTTTAAGATCCAAAGTATGGAGGTAAGGCAATAAAGTAGTGCCAAGTCCTTCGTCAGCTAATTTTATTAAGGTTTCGAAACTTCCGCTTTCAATGGTAAAATGATTGATTTCGTTGGAGTTACTGTTTTTGCATAAATTCAAAATTCCATCTCTAAAACAGTGTCCGTCTTGTAGTAATAAAATTTCGTCTAAATTTAAATCGGCTACTTCTATTTCTTTTTTAGAAAAATGCTGGTGATCTTCGGGGATATAAGCCACAAAGGGTTCGTAATACAGCGGACTCTCTTTTATTTTTTCTTCCTGTAGTGGCGTAGCAGCTATCGCGGCGTCTAAATGGCCATTGTTGAGCTTACTTACTATTTCTGCGGTATTCAATTCTTCAATGATTAGCCTAATTTTAGGGTATTTTTTGATGAAATTTTTTAAAAACATGGGAAGGAGGGTCGGCATAATTGTAGGTATAATGCCTAATTTGAATTCGCCACCGATAAACCCTTTTTGTTGCTCCACGATATCTTGAATACGATCTGCTTCATTAACAATATTTTTGGCTTGATTTACAATTTTTTGACCAATATCGGTAAGTTGAATGGGTTTTTTGGATCGATCAAAAATTTGAATACTCAATTCTTCTTCTATTTTTTGAATTTGCATGCTCAATGTAGGTTGTGTAACAAAACATTTTTCGGCCGCCAAAGTGAAGTTTTTATGTTCGGCTACGGCAAGTACGTATTTTAATTGTGTGATGGTCATTGATAGTAAAATTTGATGTAAAGATAATTACAATCAATTTAATTGATAGTAAATAGCCAAGTGAAATTTGAATTTATTTTTTTCTGTTTTAAAAATCAAGTCAATAGCGGTGCCTTAGTACAAAGGATTTTTTTTTAGTACTTTCCATCATTGGCTTTGTTTTTTAATAATTATTTATGATTTAGTGTTCCATAATGAACAACGGATTTAGTAATTTTGAAAAAATTTTTTCAATATGCAACTAGCTTCATTTAGTGGGTTTATAAGAACATTGTTTTACATGATTATGTTTTACTATGTTTTTAAATTTTTGGCGAAACTTTTTTTACCCATTTTAGTAAAAAAAGCAGTAGAAAAGGCTGGTGAGAATTTTCAGCAGCAGCAACAATACGCCCAGCAGCAACAGTATGCCCAACAAAATAGAAGCTACCAGCATCAGGACGAGATTATTGTAGATACGGCTCGTTCCAAAAATCCAAAAGAGACCAAAAAGGTGGGAGAATATGTGGATTACGAAGAAATAGATTAAATTTGTGCGCTGAAGCCCATTTTTTAATCTAATTCAAATCTGAATCCATTGAAAGTTTTAAATAAATTTTACCCGCACGCATTAGCTATTCTAGGTTTTGTAGTTATTTCTTTAATTTATTTTTATCCTGTTCTACAAGGAAAACAAATCTTCCAGTCTGATATCGCTCAGTTTACTGGGATGGCCAAAGAGCAAAACGACTTTAGAGCCATCGAACATCAAGAACCTTATTGGACAAATGCTGCTTTTGGTGGAATGCCTACCTATCAATTAGGAGCAAAATACCCTCACGATTACATTGGCGCTCTAGATGATGCTATCCGATTCTTACCTCGACCAGCCGATTATTTATTCTTATACTTTTTAGGATTCTATGGCCTTTTATTGGTCTTGAAAATCGATCCACTTAAAGCTTTTTTTGGTGCTATTGCCTTTGGTTTTTCTACTTATTTGATTATTATTTTGGGAGTGGGGCACAATGCCAAAGCCCACGCTATTGGATATATGCCAATGGTTATTGCGGGTTTTATACTTGTTTTTCAGCGTAAATATATTCTGGGTGGCTTGGTTACTTTATTTGCCACAGCATTAGAAATTAATGCAAATCACTTTCAAATGACCTATTATTTGTTGTTGTTATTATTGATTTTGATCGGGTATTATTCGTATCAAGCCATCAAAGAAAAACAATATAAAGATCTTGGCAAAAGTTTTGGGATATTAGCCATTGCAGGCATTTTGGCGATTGGAGCCAATGCTACCAATTTACTAGCTACTTCAGAATATGCTGCTTTTAGTATTCGAAATAAAAGTGAATTGACTTTTAATCCCGATGGTTCAAAAAGCACAACCAATAGTGCAATGACTCGTGAATACATTACAGAGTATAGCTATGGTATCATGGAGAGTTTCAATTTGATTGCGCCAAGACTCTTTGGTGGCTCCAATAGTGAAGCTCTTGGAAAAGACAGTACGATGTTTGAATTTATGGTGGGTCAAGGCGTTCCAGAAGATCAAGCTGCCGATTTTACCAATGGATTGCCAACGTATTGGGGAGATCAGCCAATTGTGGCAGCACCAGCTTACATTGGAGTGGTGGTTTTCTTTTTGGCGGTTTTAGCATTGTTTATTGATAAAAGGAAAATTAAATATGTCTTCTTTGGAGGCGCTATGTTTGCGTTGGTTTTGTCTTGGGGAAAAAACTTTTCTTTAGTGACGGATTTCTTCATCGATTATATTCCGATGTATGATAAGTTTAGAGCCGTTTCGTCTATTCAGGTAATTCTAGAATTATGTTTCCCTGTTTTGGCTATTATGGGATTACAGTCCTTTTTTACTTTGGAAAAACCACAACAAACCAAAGGAATTTTGCACACAGCATTGTTTGGTTTGGGAGTTATGCTCATTCTTTTTATCAGCAAAGGTGCGTGGAGTTATGCCGGTAGCAACGATGGATTGTATTTGCAAAACTATGGTGCTGGATTTGTAGACGCACTAAAAGCAGATCGTATGAGTTTATACACTGCCGATTTGTTGCGTTCTTCCTTTTTTATAGTAGTAATTGCGGCTGTCTTGTGGTTTTATACTCAAAAGCGTTTGGCACAAAACACAGCCATAATTTTGGTTGGCGTTTTGATGATTTTTGATCTTTTCTTCGTGGATAAAAAATATGTTTCAGGAAAGGATTTTGTTAGTGGAAGTGAAGTAGATATTCCTTTTCAAGAAAAAATGTCTGATATACAAATTTTAAAAGATCCTTCTAATTATAGAGTTTTTGAAGTTCAAGATTTATTGGGTGGAAGGGCTTCCTATTTTCATAAATCAATTGGGGGATATAGTGCAGTTCGCCCAAGAAGAATGCAACAATTGTTCGATTATCAAATTTCCAAAAACAATATCGAAGTCTTAGATTTTTTAAATGTAAAATACATCATTCAAACGGATAAAGAAGGTAAAGAATTTCCAACGGTTAATCCTAATGCTAATGGCAATGCTTGGTTTGTAAGTCAAATAAAACCTGTAGCTTCTGCTGATGAGGAGATGAAAGCGTTAGATAAATTTGATTCTAAAAACGTGGCAATTGTCAATACAAAAGAGTTTACCATTCAAAATAAAAGCTTTGTAAAAGATGCTTCAGCGGTAATTACTTTGGATGCCTACAAACCGAATCATCTAACGTATACTTCAACTAATGCTACTACTGGTTTAGCCGTGTTTTCTGAAATGTATTATGCTAAAGGTTGGAAAGCCTATGTTGAAGGGAAAGAAACCCCAATTTACAGAGTAGATTATGTGTTGAGAGCTATTGAAATTCCAGCTGGAAAACAAAAAGTGGAATTCAAATTTGAGCCAGAAGTGGTACAAACCGGAAGTACTATTGCCTTGATTAGTTCTATTGGAATGCTATTGCTATTGGTAGGAGGGATTTATGTTGAGCGAAAAAAAATCAAGAAAGTCGAATAAATAGAGAGATGAAAACTAATGCTAAAATTGATGCAAAAAAGGTTGAATTGCAAAAAATATATTTGGAGCGATTGGAACGATTTATGTCATTAGTTGAACTTTCATATGCTTTAAAACACGCACCAAGAGTGATACAGAAAAAATAATGCTTCCAGAAATTGTAAATATTTGGACAATATTCAACGAAAAAAATGTTCGTTATCTAACTATTGGAGGTCTTGCTGTAAATATTTATGGCTATACAAGAAACACTGGTGATATTGATATTCTATTAGAAGATACTACTGAAAACAGAATTAACCTAAGAGCCGCTTTTAAACAAATTGGAATAGGAGACTTTCCTCAAATTGAAACAATGCAATTTGTAGCAGGATATACAGATTTTACAATTTCTTATGATTTACGGTTAGATGTAATGACATCAGTTAAGGGATTGGAAAATGCAAATTTTGATGAATTACTTCAAAACGCAACAATTGTTTACTTAAACGAAGTTCCTGTTTATTTCATTGATTATGATAGTTTGATACTGGCAAAAAAAGCGACCAATCGATTAAAGGATCAATTGGATATTGAGGAATTAAATAAATTGAATAACAAATAACTTGAAGAAAGATATCAAAAAACTCTTAATCATCACTTATTATTGGCCGCCAGCTGGTGGACCTGGCGTACAACGTTGGCTTAAGTTTGTCAAATATTTACCTGATTTTGAGATACAGCCGATTGTTTATATTCCAGAAAATCCAACGTATCCAATACTTGATACTCAATTAGAGCATGAAGTGTCTGAGCAAGCCATTATTTTGAAAAAAAGCATTTTTGAACCCTATCAATTGGCATCCTTTTTTTCTAAAAACAAAACCAAAAAAATAAGTTCGGGAATCATTCCTAATCAAAAAAAACAATCCTTTTTGGAAGCTTTTTTGTTGTGGATACGCGGGAACTTATTCATTCCAGATGCGCGTGTTTTTTGGGTGCAACCTTCTGTTGCTTATTTAGAAAAATACATTATCGAAAATGATATTGACACTATCGTTACTTCTGGTCCACCGCACAGTTTACATTTGATAGGACTGGAGTTGCAAAAAAAAGCAAACGTCAAATGGTTTGCGGATTTTAGAGATCCGTGGACGACTATTGGCTATCACAAAGCCTTGCGTTTGTCTAGTTATGCTGCTAAAAAACATAAAAAATTAGAACATCAAGTGCTCAATGCAGCTGACACGATTATTGTCACCAGCAAAACGACTAAAACGGAGTTTCAAGCCCTCACTTCAAAACCAATTCAAGTTATTACGAACGGCTATGATACGGAAAATGTTGCCCCACAAACGTTAGATACCAAATTCACTTTGGCTCATATTGGGTCTTTTTTATCTGAGCGCAACCCACTGATTCTTTGGGAGAGTTTAGTAGAGTTACTTGTTGAAATTCCTGATTTTAAAAATCAGCTTGAGATTAAGTTAATGGGCGCTGTGAGTCAGGAAGTGCTTGATACGATTACCCGATTTGGACTCCATGACTATTTGAATAATTTAGGCTATGTGTCGCATGATCAAGCCGTAGCGCATCAACGTAAATCACAAGTTTTATTGTTAATAGAAATTGATTCAGAAGATACCAAAAGCATCATTCCGGGGAAGCTTTTCGAATATATGGTTTCTGGAAGGCCAATTATCGCTATTGGACCCAAAGACTCTGATTTTGCCGAGATTATCACAAGTACGAATACAGGAGTGTTTTTCGAGTACGATAAGAAACAGCAATTGAAAGCTACTATTTTAGCCTATTATCAACAATTTTTGGAAGGAAAATTACAATCGTATCCAGTAGGTTTGCAAAAATATTCCAGAAAGAGTCTAACCAAAGAATTAGCGACTCTTCTAACTTCTAACTTCTAATTTCTACCTTCCAATAATGGGCATTGTTTTAAATCAGTCATTAAAGAATACTATAATCACTTATCTAGGTTTTGGAATAGGCGGCATAAGTACGCTGTTTTTGTTTCCTCCCATTTTGGGTAAAACCTATTATGGTTTGTCTAATTATATTTTGTCTTGTGCCAATGTAATCATGCCTTTATTTGCTATAGGTATGCAGAATACTTTGGTCAAATTTTATTCGCAATGCAAAACGGAGCAAGAGAAGAATCAGTTTTTGTCCTTTACGGTATTATTTCCGTTGTTGTTAAGTATTCCTTTGTTGCTTATAGGGTTATTTTTTTATGATGAAATTGCCTTTTTTGTGACCAAAAAAAATCCTATCGTACAAGATTACATCTGGTTGATTCCCTTCGTAGGCTTGTGTATGGCTTATTTTGAAATTTTTTATGCTTGGGCCAGAGTGCATATGCATTCAGTCTTTGGAAATTTCATCAAAGAAGTAGGATTGCGCTTGTTTTCATTGGTTGCTCTTTTGGCCATGTATTTCAAATGGATTACGGCTATTGAATTCATATATCTTACGGCCGGAATTTATTTCGTAGCCTTTTTAGTCACTATGTTTTATGCGTTCCGAATCAAAAAACCTGTTTTTCAAGTAGCGATTCCAAAAAATGTAAAAGGTATTGTAGAATATTCATTTTACATTATCTTGTCTGGGAGTGTGGCTAATTTATTGTTAGATGGCGATAAAATCATGCTCAATCAATACATGGACATTGGGAACATTGCTTTTTATTCGGTGGCCACTTATATCGCCTTAGTGATTTCTGTCCCTAGTCGCGCCATGCATCAAATTGTGTACCCTATTACGGCCAAGTTAATGCACGAGAACAAATACAAAGAATTGAATATTCTTTACAAAAAAACATCCATCAATTTACAAATGGTGGGCGGATTTGTAATGCTTTGTATTTTTGTCAACATCAATCAGCTGTATGAGTTGTTGCCCAAAGAATACGCTGGTGGGATTATGGTCGTATTCATGATTGGCCTTTCAAAATATTTCGATTTGATTTTAGGGAATAACAACGCCATTATTTTTAATTCAAAATACTACCGAATGGTTTTATTTCTAGGGGTGATGTTGGCACTTTTGACGTTTGTATTAAACTATATTTTTATTCCTTTATATGGTATTATAGGATCCGCATTCGCCACTTTATTATCCATAACCATTTACAGTGTAGCCAAATTACTTTTTGTTGTCAAGCGCATGCATTTGTATCCTTTTAGCAAACAAACCATTGAATCTTTAGCAGTAACTATGGTTATTTTTCTCCTTTTTTACTTTTGGCAATTTCCTTTTCATCCCTTGATTAGCATCGTTCTAAAATCAATTTTACTTACTGTGCTTTATATTTATGCCAATTATAAAATGGTAATTTCACCCGAAATTAATCAAGCCATCGACACGCTTTTTGTTAAACTAAGAATAAAAAAATAAGTAATACTTTGTTTAAAATCAGTTCATTGCGATAAAATTAAATAGATTTGTCATTATATTTGTTAAGATAAATTGCTATAAAATGAGGTTTAGGAGCAGTGATCCAACGATTTCTGGGTCACATCGTCCCGCCATCCGCTATATCTTTGCTTTTTTTTAATTAAAAAGCAAAGGATACCGCTGCTGTCGGGGCTAAAAGGAAAGAAGGCGCTTTCTTGTTATCTTAGTAAAAAATAGAACCTATAGAACAGTTTCTCGATAAAAATGAACGTATTAGTTGCTTTATTGATGTTTTTCTTGAAAATAGTAGTCTTACCCTTTACAGTCCAACTAAATTGTAGAGGAGGCTATTGAGTTTTGTATGAAAAGCCAAAAGGAATAAAATTAATCAAGCCTTCAAAAGGCTACCACAAGAAAATTAAGGTTTATTATTTACTATCTTAATGGTTTTAAAAAAGCTGAATTTTATACTATTTTCAAAAAACAAATTGTCTTACTAATTTAACTATTTTGTCTTCCACACGAATCCCAGTAGCCCCTTTAAATGTAATCAGTCGCTATGAAATACCATTCTGCCTTTAAATTACTATTTATTTTCGTACTGCTAAGCTTACAAGTGTATAGCCAAAAGCAACCTGCCAATCAGGCTACTGTAAAAAGCCAAGATGCATTGTCCCATACCGCTTCCTCTCGTCGCTACCCCGTCGCTCCTTTTCGCGACACCTTATTTTATGTGTACAACAAAATTGGCGCTTTCACACCCGAAAAAAGAGCCAAAGCTATTGAAGATCGCATACGTCAAATTTACAGTGACCCTTTATTTGAGGCTGATTCGCTAAGAATTTCCCCGGCCGACATTTCTTTGGATATCGTTTACAAAGGGAATTTTATAATACTATCTATCACCACCACAGATGCCAATAGCGAAAACTTAGATAGTCAAACCTTGGCCGAAAAGCGAAAAACTATACTTGCTCAAGCCTTACAAAATGAAAAAGCGAATAACGCTTCCTTGCTCTGGTTACAACGTATCGGATTAGCCCTTTTGTTTTTAACGGTAGTGCTTTTACTCTTGTATGGAATTACTATTCTATTCAAAAAATTGATGTTTTATTTAATGAAAAACGATGAACGTTTTTTTAAGGGAGTACTTTTAAATAATTATCACATTTTAACCCCGAGAAACCAACTCTTTTTTACGCTAAAATTCATCAAATTTATACGCTTAGTTGTGCATGGGTTATTGATTTACTTGTCACTTCCCTTGTTGTTTAGTGTTTTTCCCTCGACCGTCGGCTACACGACAAAATTAATGCTATGGATTTTAAAACCGGCCAAGTATGTTTTGTCTAGCTTTTTGGACTATTTACCTAATTTATTTTCAATCGTAATCATCTATTTGGTATTCCAATATTTGGTCAAGATTCTTCGTTTTTTTGTGATAGAAATTCAGAAAGGCAAAATAAAAATTAACGGATTTTACAGTGATTGGGCTAAACCAACCTTCAATATCGTGCGGGTTTTGTTGTATGCTTTTATGTTGGTTATCATTTTTCCCTATTTACCAGGCTCCGATTCTCCAATATTTAAAGGGGTGACGGTATTTGTTGGTGTTTTATTTTCCATTGGCTCTTCAAATGCTATTGCTAATATGGTGGCGGGATTGGTCATTACTTATATGCGGCCCTTTAAAACAGGTGATTTTATAAAAATCGGAGATGTAAGCGGTGAAGTGATTGAGAAAACAGCCTTAGTTGTGCGAATTCGAACCCCAAAAATGGAAGATATTACCATTCCCAATGCTACTGTTTTATCAAGCTCCTCTATCAATTTTTCCGCAAATACTGATAAGAATACCCTTGGATTGGTTGTTCATTCCACTGTGACCATTGGTTATGACGTTCCATGGCGTGATGTTCACAAAGCCCTGATTCAAGCCGCAACCCAAACCGATTGGATAGAAAAAGAGCCATTACCTTTTGTGTTACAGACTAGTTTGGATGATTTTTATGTTTCCTATCAAATTAATGCTTATACCAAAGAAGCCAAAAAACAACCTGTTATTTATTCTAGTTTGCATCAAAACATTCAAGATAGTTTTAATGAAGCCGGTATCGAAATCATGTCACCTCATTATAACGCCTTGCGAGATGGCAATCAGACGACTATTCCAGAGGCCTATCTTGCAAAGGATTATAAACCCTCGGAATTCAGAGTCACCAATGGGCAAAACGGGGCAAAATAAATTTATTGAAATATCACTAAAAGTGGGTATTGTACAAGCTGTTTAGTTGGGGTAAATTTGCCCTTGAAGAATGATTTTTTAAATCAGAAAATGCAAAAATTAACTAACAAATGAGTACGCAAGAATTAACCAAATTTACGGAATCCATTAACTCTAAAGTAGAAGAAGGATTCGTCTTAGAAGAACGAAACGATGCTCTGCCTTTTGCTGTTTTGTCTAAAAAACCGAGAAGAGTAAATCATCAATTAAACTTCAAATTATCTTGTATTACCCTTGGCGCATGGTCTTTAGTTTGGTTATACCAAAGTTACATTTCAAAAGCCAGAAAAATTGTAGTAGGATTAGACGAAGACGGCAACGTTTTTCAAGAAAACTGCTACATGGGATAAACGTTTTCAATTAACCAAACCAAAAACCAGACCACGATGCTCCACTTTTTATGAGAATCGTGGTTTTTTTATACCTCTTTGATTACGATAATTTGTCTTTCAAATACTTTGCTGTAACTGATTTTTTGTTTTTCACAATGGATTCGGGGGTACCTACGGCTAATAATTTACCGCCATTTTCTCCTCCTTCAGGACCTAGATCAATAATCCAATCTGCACATTTTATCAGATCTAAGTTGTGTTCTATCACTAAAATGGAGTGTCCTTTTTCTATCAAAGCATCAAAAGAAGCCAATAATTTTTTGATGTCATGAAAATGCAATCCAGTGGTGGGTTCATCAAATACAAACAGCGCTTTTTCTTTGGTAGCTCCTTTTACTAAAAAAGAAGCTAATTTGATGCGTTGTGCTTCACCTCCAGATAAGGTTGAAGAAGATTGTCCTAATTGTACATATCCTAAACCGACATCTTGTAAAGGTTGTAATTTTTGCATGATTTTACTTTGTTTGTGATGCGTAAAAAAAGCAATCGCATCATCAATAGTCATGGAAAGAATATCATGAATATTCTTTTCTTCGAAAGCAATTTCTAAAATTTCTTTTTTAAATCGTTTTCCATTACACGTTTCGCAAGGCAATTGTACATCGGCCATGAAAACCATTTCTACATTGATAGTTCCTTCTCCTTTACAAGTCTCACATCGCCCTCCATCTACATTAAAAGAAAAATGTTTGGCTTGATAGCCTCTTACTTTGGATAATTTTTCTTTGGCAAACAACTCTCGGATATCGTCATAGGCTTTGATATAGGTCACGGGATTCGAACGCGAGCTTCTTCCAATGGGGTTTTGATCCACATATTCGATATGTTTAATATGTGAAAAGGACCCTTTCATTTCAGTAAATTGTCCCGCTTTTTCACCGATGTTTTCCAACTTTTTTTGCATCGCAGGAAATAGTATCTTTTTGATTAAAGTACTTTTTCCGCTTCCTGAAACTCCTGTTATTACGGTCAAAACATCCAAAGGAAAGACGACATCAATATTTTGTAGATTGTTTTCTCTAGCACCAATGATTTCGATGTAATTTTTATAAGAACGTCTTTTTTTGGGCGTTTCAATAGTTTTGCTCCCACTCAAATAATTAGCGGTTAGTGAGTTGGCTTTTAGGATTTCAGAAAAAGTGCCTTGTGCCACTAAGTTTCCGCCCAAGGTTCCTGCTTCAGGACCAATATCAATAATCATATCGGCGGCTTTCATGATGTCTTCGTCATGCTCTACCACAATTACAGTATTTCCTAAATCACGTAATGACACTAGGACATTAATTAAGCGTTCCGTGTCTTTGGGATGTAAACCAATACTGGGTTCGTCCAAAATATACATCGATCCTACCAAACTACTTCCTAGTGAAGTAGCTAAATTGATGCGCTGTGATTCACCACCTGATAAAGTGGCGGAGTTTCGGTTTAAGGTTAAATAATCTAGTCCTACCTCGGTCAAAAACGACAAACGGTTATTGATTTCCACCAATAATCGCTTGGCTATTTGCTTTTCGAAGTCCTCTAGTTGAAGTTCTTTGAAGAAGTGTACTAGATTTTTTATAGGTAAATCTACTAGATCAGAAACGGTTTTGTGATTTATTTTTACATAAGAAGCTTCTGGTCTGAGGCGTTTTCCTTTACAAGTAGGACATTTGGTTTTGCCTCGGTAACGCGATAGCAACACGCGATTTTGTATTTTATAGTTTTTTTCTTCTAACTCTTTAAAGAAATCATGCAGTCCTTGAAAATATTCATTTCCTGTCCAGAGGAGTTCCTTCTGTGCACTAGTCAATTGAAAATAGGGTTTGTGAATGGGGAAATCAAATTTATAGGCAGCGTTGACCAACACTTCTTTAAACCAACTCATACTTTCGCCACGCCAAGGATAGATTGCATTTTCAAATATCGAAAGCGTCGTGTTAGGAACCACGAGTTCAGGATCGATTCCTATAATATTTCCATAACCTTCGCAGGCAGGACAAGCTCCGTATGGATTGTTGAAACTAAATAAATGAACGTTCGGTTCTAGAAAAGAAATACCATCCAATTCAAAGTTATTCGAAAAGCTGAATCTGTTTTTTTGATTTAATTCTTGCAAAAAACAGTCTCCTTTTCCTTCATAGAAAGCGGTTTGAACGGCGTCGGCCAAGCGATTGTAAAATTCCTCTTCCGTTTTAACCACGATACGATCTATGATGAGTTCGAGGGAAATTTTTTCTAACGCTTTCTCTTTTTTACCTGAAATTGAATAGATAAAATCATCCAAACGCAGCATTTCTCCATCGACAAGAACTCTTGCAAAACCTTGTTGTTGCAGTATTTTTAGTTTATCTTCTAGTTTTCGACCTTCTTCTAGATGTAGTGGAGCCAATAGCAACCATTTGGTGTCTACTTCTAGTTCTTTAACACAATTTACGACATCGGTAACCGTGTTTTTTTTAACTTCTTGTCCGGAAATAGGAGAGTAGGTACGGCCAATTCGGGCATACAACAATTTGATATAATCATAAATTTCGGTTGAAGTTCCTACCGTGGAGCGCGCATTGGTGGTATTTACTTTTTGTTCGATGGCGATAGCAGGGGCAATACCTTTGATGTATTCTACTTTTGGTTTATCTAATCGACCCAAGAATTGTCTGGCGTAAGAGGATAAACTCTCTACATAGCGGCGTTGTCCCTCAGCATACAGCGTGTCAAAAGCCAAACTTGATTTTCCGGAGCCAGAAAGTCCTGTGATTACGACTAATTTATTTCTTGGAATAACCACATCCACATTTTTTAGGTTGTGTACTTGGGCCCCTTTTATAATGATATTTTGCTTCGGATCTAGTTGGGAAAGGTCGATGGACATAATACAATGAATTTCCACAAAAGTAATGAATTTTGCTTGGTAAGTGAATGCGATATGCCTCAGAAATTGAATAGCGACAACTGATAATGGCTATTGATTATTCTTCAGATAGCTTGTGAAAATTTGGGATAGCTTTTCTTTGTGCTGATTTTCGGCTGGACTTCCTTACTTTTTTCAGTATATCATTGCTGTTTTCTAAAAAAATGTCTTTTTTTACACCCAATTCCTTCCATTATTCCTATCAAAACTAAAACATCAAGAGTCTCTAATGATTTTATGTTTATTTTTACAAAAATCTTCAACTATGCAAGTATTAAAAACGGTACTATTGGTTACTTTTTTATCTATTTTCAATGTAACGGCACAAGAATTTCCACCAATTATTAAATATTCCCCCAATATCTACGAGGCAGGTAATCAAAATTGGATGATTTCACAAGATCAAAATCAGTATTTATATTTTGCTAATAATGCTGGATTACTCACTTTTGATGGTTCAAACTGGGATTTGTATCCTTCACCCAATGAGACCATCATTCGGTCTGTTAAGGTAATTGGCGAGCGTATTTATACGGGCTGTTATATGGAATTTGGGTATTGGATTCGTCAAAAAAACGGGCAACTTTTGTACACTTCTTTAAGTACAAAAATGAAAAGTAGACTTTTGGAAGACGAGCAGTTTTGGAATATTCATAGCTATGAGCACTGGGTTGTTTTTCAATCTTTGAATAGGATCGTTATTTATGATACTAAGAAACAAACCTTCAAGGTTATCGCTCCTAAAGCCGAGGTTTTGAAATCTTTTAAAACGGATAACGCCATTTATTTTCAAACAGTAACTAATGAAGTTTATGAAATCATTAGCGGAAAAGAAAATAAGATCTCTAATGATCCCATTTTGAGGCGCAACAAAATCATTAATTTGTTTCCTATAGAAAAAGGGCTTTTAATTCTGACGCAAGAGAACGGTTTTTATACTTTAATAGACCATAAAATTGATCGATTCAAAACGGATATCGATTCGCAATTAGTAACCAATAAAGTCTACAGTGGCCAAAAATTAGCGGCCAATGGTTTCGCCATCGGAACGATATCTAATGGTGTCTTTATTTTGGATGATAATGGTCATTTGGTACATCATATCGATCAAAGTAAGGGATTGACTAATAACACGATATTGTCCTTGTTTGAAGATGTAGCTAATAACCTTTGGATAGGCCTGGATAATGGCATTAATTGCATTAATTTAAAATCTCCTGTAAAAACGTTTTCTGATAACTCAGGAGTATTAGGCACCATTTATGATTCCAAAATTATTAACGGTCTTTTGTATGTGGGTACTAATCAAGGCTTATTTTATAAAAAATATAATTCTACAGATAAATTTAAGTTCGTAAAAGGTACCAAGGGACAGGTTTGGACTTTATTTGTAAAGGACGACACCTTATTTTGTGGTCATGATTCGGGCACTTTTTTGATACAAGAAGGTAATGCTGCCTTAATTTTTAGTCAATCAGGCACTTGGAAGTTGAGTCCAGTTTTTAATCGTAAAGATGTTTTATTGCAGGGGAATTATTATGGTTTTTCGGTTTTACAAAAATTAAATAATCAATGGGTTTTTAAAAATAAAATTGATGGATTTAATTTTTCTGCAAAGAACTTTGAGGTTACTGATGCGCTAGAGGTCTACATCAGCCATGAATATAAAGGGATTTTTCGTTTACAATTGAATAAAGATTTATCCAAAGCCTCTTCGATTTTTACTTATGCGACTCCCAAGAAAGGAAAAAATGCGAGTTTGATAAAATTCAATGGTGCGATTTATTATGCTTATAAGGAGGGGATTTTTAAGTTGAATTCAAGGACCAAAACATTTGATAAGGATCCTGAATTGAGTGATATCTTTAAAAAAGAAGAATACATTTCGGGCAAAATGATACTTGATGATTCAAATAAATTGTGGCTTTTTACTAAAAGTTATGTGCATTATTTGTCTTTGAATAAATTAAATTCTCAATTAAAGGATAATGCGTTTCCAATGCCTTTGGCTATTACGAATTCGATGGTTGGTTATGAGAATTGTACACAATTATCGAGTTCAGTATATTTATTTGGAACGGTAGATGGGTATTATACCTTAAATTTAAATGATTTAAGAATAAAAAAATACAAAATTGGGATTACAAGTATTGCAGTAAATACATTGAATGAACCACCTGAGAATTTTTCGATAGCCGATGAGGGGGATATGTCCTCTAAGCAAAACAACATTTCGTTTAATTTTACAGTGCCTGAGTACAACAAATATATTAAGGCTGAATATCAATATTCTCTCGAAGGCTTTCAAGATAATTGGAGTCCATGGAATACTAAATCTTCGATTAATTTTAAAAATTTACCATCTGGAGCGTATGTTTTTAAAGTAAGGGCTAAATTTTCTAATCAATTACTAGCGAATGTAGCCGTGTATAAATTTACTATTTCAAAACCATGGTATTGGACTAATTTTGCCATCCTATTATATCTCGTTTTATTGGTGGTTTTAGGGTTTTACATTCATCAAGCCTATCAAAAGTATTATGCGGCCCAGCAGGTTAAATTAATTGAAGAAAATAACCGGTTACTCGAAATTAAAGAATTGGAAAACGAAAAAGAATTGATGCGCGTAAAAAATGAGCAACTTTCCCAAGACGTAGATTCTAAAAATCGAGAATTAGCGGTTTCTACGATGAGT
Source organism: Flavobacterium sp. TSSA_36 (assembly GCF_051547165.1). NCBI lineage: Bacteria > Pseudomonadati > Bacteroidota > Flavobacteriia > Flavobacteriales > Flavobacteriaceae > Flavobacterium > Flavobacterium sp. TSSA_36. Next base: position 292,126 of record NZ_JBPTTP010000002.1, on the reverse strand, counting down.
TTGCACAATAAAAATGAGTTGTTAGAATTTATCAAAGAGGATTTGAAAAAATCGTCCACGAATTCAACTTCAAGTATTCGAACGGTAATTTCAACTATTAATAAGAATATTACTAAGGATGATTCTTGGAATGTATTTAAAGAAGCCTTTGATAATGTAGATAAAGACTTTTTGAAACGTGTCAAATTATTGCATCCTACTTTAACCCCAAACGATTTGAGGCTTTGTGCTTATTTAAGAGTGAATCTTACTTCAAAGGAAATTGCACCCTTATTAAACATATCGGTTCGCAGTGTAGAGATCAAACGCTATCGTTTGCGTAAAAAAATGGATTTATTGCACGAACAAAGTTTAGTCGATTATATTTTGAAAGTTTGATTTGTTACTATTTTGCCAAAAAAAACTATACATCACCTCAACATTTAAGAATGGAGCGGTGATTTTTTTTTAGTTTCAAGCAATTTATTAACATTTATAAATGGCTATATTCCTAGGTTTTAGGTTATTTTTTTTGGTTTTTTTAAGGTTGTATGTTTTTTGTTGAGGTAGATTTTTTAACTACAACGTGATAGTTGTTTAATTTTATGAAATCAATAAAAAAAAACAAGTATGAAATCGAAACTAGTATTAATTTCATTTATGCTGCTGTCCTATTTAGGATATTCGCAATCAAATGAAATCAGCGGAACTGTTTTAGATGCCCAATCAGGATTATCGCTCCCGGGCGTTAATGTTAGGGTGAGTAACAGTAATCAAAGTACATCAACTGACTTTGACGGAGGCTTTAAATTGTTTAAAGTGGCTCCAAAATCTATTTTAATTTTCAGTTATATAGGTTACAGTGATTATCAAGTTACCGTTACTGGGAACGAAAAGTTAGTCATTAAAATGAAAGAAGAATCCAATTCACTAAAAGAAGTAGTCGTAATTGGATATGGAAGTCAGAAGAAAAGAGAAGTAACAGGAGCCGTTTCGGTTTTGGATGCCAAATCTCTTGATGTTATTAAACCAATTAAGGTAGAGCAAGCCTTGCAAGGAACTGTTTCAGGGGTAAATGTTACCGCGCAGTCCGGTGCTCCGGGTGCGGGTTTAGACATCCGAATTCGTGGTATTGCTACCAATGGGGAAAACAGACCTACTACTATCATTGATGGTTACATTGGAGAATTAGGGTTGTTGAATCCAAATGATATCGAAACCATTACTGTATTAAAAGATGCTCAAGCAGCAATCTATGGTACTATTGGTGCAAATGGTATTATTTTAATCACCACCAAAACAGGTAAAAAGAATGCTAAAACGAAAGTAAGTTTTAATACCTACGTTGGTTTTCAAGAAGCTTCTAGACTGTTACCCACTTTAAATGCCACAGAGTACGCTTTATTGCTTAACGAAAGTTATGCTAATGGTGGGCAAACAATTCCTTATCCTAACGTAGCTGGTCTAGGCAAAGGAACCAACTGGCAAAAAGAAGTAATTAAAACAGGTGTCCCTATCATTAATCATGACTTTACCGTTTCGGGTGGAGCAGAAAAAATGACCTATGCCTTTAGTGCTTCTCATTTAGACCAAGAAGGTATTGTGGGTAATGCTAAATCAGGTTTCTTAAGAAACACCGCAAGATTGTCTGTAGGGGCTGATTTATCCGATAAATTGAAAATGAAAACCAACGTTATCTATACCTACTTCAATAGAAAAACGTTAAATGAAAATGGTTTAGGTTCTGTATTATTTAATGCTTTGAATACGCCGTCGACTTTGGCTCCTTACGATGCTAATGGCGCTTTTACTCTGGTTCCTAGTACAGCAGGTTTAGGAAATGAAATTATCAATCCATTAGCTCAAATCGATAACACTTATAACGATTACAATTTTAAAAAGTTGAATGGTAATTTTGGTTTAGACTACAAAGTGTTAGATGGCCTTGTGATTTCTTCTTCTATAGGTTTTAATACTTCTCATAGCGATTCTAAAAACTTTGCAAAAGAAGTTGGATATGGAGGAAAAGTTTTTGATGTGGTTCGTAGTTCGGTAACACAAGGGACCGTAAATGACAATGATTACTCTTTTGATATTTTTGGTACTTATACCAAAAAAATTGGCGAAGATCACAATTTTGTAGCGACCTTAGGTAATACTATTTATAAACAATGGGGTAGCGGTTTATCAGCAACAGGTTATGATGTTCCTAATAATTCCTGGGATTTTGCAGATATTTCTTTGACAACAGGATTCTTAGATGCCAAAACAAATGGTTCTTATGTATATGACGAAAGGAGATTATCCTATTTTGGAAGAGTGCAATACGATTACAAAGGAAAATATTTGTTGTCAGCCATGTTACGACGTGATGCATCAACCAAATTTGGACCTAATAACCGAGTAGGATATTTTCCATCCTTTACCGGAGGTTGGATTATTTCTGACGAAGGTTTTTTTGGAGAGCCAAAAGTGCTTAATTTCATGAAATTGAGAGCGAGTTATGGTACTTTGGGGAATGACCAAATTCCAAACAATGGGTACTTAGGATTTTTGAACGGAGAGGCTACTTATGTATTTGATGGTATTTTAGCCAACGGAACCGCAGTAGGACAAACCCCTAATCCTGACTTAAAATGGGAAGAAGCTCGCAAGTTTGACGTAGGTATGGATTTCAAATTGTTTGACAATAAATTATCTATCATAGCTGATTATTTTATCGATACTCGTAAAGATTTGTTGATTCCAAATATTCCAGTTTCTGGGATTATTGGTACTAATGCTCCTGGAGCTGCCTCACCGACTATCAATGCTGGTACTGTGCGTAATTCAGGATTAGAACTTTCATTTGATTATAAAAAAACATTTGAAAATGACTTGTCTTTGAGTGTAGGATATAATGTAACTTTCTTGAAAAATGAAGTTTTAGCAGTTAATAATGGTACCGGTTTTATTGAAGGAGGTTCCTTTGGAGTAGGGCAACCAGCCCCTTCAAGAATGGAAGTAGGCAAACCAATTGGCTATTTCTACGGCTATAAAACAGATGGTATTTTCCAAAATCAAGCGGAAGTAGATGCTCATCCATCTCAATTAGCTTTAGGAGCCAATGCAGCGCCCGGAGATATTCGATTTGTGGATACCAATGGAGATGGCGTTATTGATACCAAAGATAGAACCAATATTGGTGATCCTGTTCCAGCTGCCACCATGGGTTTCAATGTTCAATTGAACTATAAAAATATCGATTTTGCTGTGTATACCTTTGCTTCTGTGGGCAATGATATGGTACGCAACTACGAAAGAACTTTATCAGATGCCAATCGTTTGAATTATACTTTAGACCGTTGGACTGGTGAAGGAAGCTCTAATGCTGTACCTAGAGTAACTACGGCTGCCACTTCTAATAACGTTTTCTCAGATTACTTTGTTGAAGATGCTTCCTATTTAAGAATTCAAAATATTCAAATCGGATATAGTTTAGATCGTAGTTTTTGTGAAAAAATTGGACTGTCTAAATTCAGATTGTACACAGGGGTAAACAACCTTTACACTTTTACTAAATACAAAGGTTTTGATCCAGGTGCTTCTAATGGTGCTCCAATTGGTGGTGGAATCGATTACGGATTCTATCCTATTCCAAGAACCTATTTGATGGGTCTTAATATTAATTTTTAATACAATTGCAATGAAAAAATATTTTTATATATCCATAGTAGCCCTACTTGTTACTTCTTTAGCTGTCAGTTCATGTACAGATGATTTTGTGGATCGTCAACCCGAATATTCGATAGATTCAGAGAATTATTTCAACTCAAAAGCGGAGTATGACAAAGCCTTAATTGCGGCTTATGATTTATTACAATCGTCTTATGTCAATGTTATTTTGGGAGAAATTGCCTCAGATAACACCTTGGCTGGTGGCGAAAGTCCAAACGACGTTATCGGTTTCCAACAGATAGATGATATGATTCATACTCCTGTAAACACCAATTTACGTGATTTATGGAATTGGATGTTTGCCGGTGTGCAAAGAGCCAATTATATCTTAGAGTTTAAAGACAAAACTAATTTCGTAGGAAAAGAACAAATTATTGCTGAAGCTCGTTTTTTAAGAGCTTATTACCACTTTGAATTGGTAAAATGGTTTGGAGGCATTCCAATGAAAGGGGAGGCTCGTTTTCAAATTGGAGATGAAAAAACCATCAAAAGAGCTAGCAAAGAAGAAGTGTACGCCGCAATTGAATCTGATTTAATCTACGCATCTCAAAATTTAGCTGCAGTCCCTTCTCAAAAAGGAAGAGCCACAAAAGGTGCTGCCTTAGCTTTACTTGGAAAAGCCTATTTGTTTCAAAATAAATATGCTCAAGCAGCTTCAACGCTTGATGCTGTAGTGACCTCAGGTGCTTATTCTTTAGTGGCAGATTACAATTCTATTTTTGAAATGGCAGGTGAAAACAACAAAGAGTCTGTTTTTGAAGTGCAATATACGGACATTGAAGGAGCAGGATTTGGTTGTTTGCAATGTAGTGAAGGTAACGTTGCCGTTGGTTTTAATGGAATTAGAAACTACTCTGGCGACCTGTTTACTTCGGGATTTAGCTTTAATGTTCCTACTAAAGAAGCATTTAACGCTTATGAAGCCGGTGACGGTAGAAGAGGTGTTGCCATTCTGGATATCGAAGCTTGGGCAGCTAGTACTGGTGCAACCTTTGGAAAAGGAAACGAACACACAGGTTATTTTAATAGAAAATATTTGCCAAGAAAACGTAGTAGCAATGCCGCAGGTGATTTAAACTTAACCAATCCAAACAATTACAGAGCCATTCGTTATGCCGATGTTTTATTAATGGCTGCTGAAGCTTACAATCGTGGTGGACTTGATGATGCGAAAGCAAGAGGCTATTTGAATCAAGTTCGTGATCGTGCTTTTGGAGACACCAACCACAGAATTACTGCTTCTGGAGCAGCTTTAACTGATTTTATTTTTAAGGAAAGAAGATTAGAGTTATTAGGCGAAGGACATCGTTTTTTCGACTTAGTGCGTACCGAAAAAGCAGCAGGAACGATACCTAACTTTAAAGCTGGTAAAAACGAAATTTTCCCATTACCGATCGAAGAAATTCAGTTTTCTGGAGGAAATTGGGAACAAAACCCTGGATATTAAAAAATCGATATTATGAAAAAAATAGTATATGTAATAAATATGTTAGTACTAGCCCTATTGTTGGGTTGTACTAACGAGAATAATCTGGTTGATCTCAGTGGTTTGGAAAATCCAAAAAACGTATCAGCTCTGACCACCGTTACACAAGACAATACAGGCTTGGTAACATTTATACCCCGTGGTGAAGGCGTAACTCGCTATGAAATTTATTTTGGAGACGGAACTATTGCACCGGCTTATGTAGCCCCAGGAGCAAGGGTAGATCACAAATATAAAGAAGGTGTTTACGATGCTAAAATTGTTGGAACAACTTTAAATGGTGGTAAAACTGAAACCATTCAAAAAGTGGTAGTTTCATTTAAAGCGCCAGAAAATTTAGTGGTGACTATTGAAAATGATGCACAAGTTTCTAAGAAAGTTACTGTAACCGCTAAAGCCGACTTCGCATTATTTTATGATGTCTATTTTGGAGAAGCCGGAAAACCAGATCCGATTTCGGGGAATAATGGAGAATCCGTTTCTTACACTTACAATCAACCTGGGGTTTACAAAATCCGTGTGGTATCTAAAAGTGCAGCTATTCAAACTACTGAATTTTCAAAAGATTTTACAGTAACTGAAGTCAATAAACCTTTTGCTTCTGCACCTACTCCTCCGAACCGTCAAGCCGGAGATGTGATTTCTATTTATTCTGCCAAATATACCAATTTAGCGGGTACTGACTTCTTTCCCTATTGGGGACAATCTCAAGCGGGTTATGCTGCTACTGAGTTTGATTTGAATGGAGATAAAATATTAAATTACATTAACTTGAGTTATCAAGGTACTCAATTTGCAAATAGTGTTGATGTGTCGGGCATGGAGTTTCTTCATATGGATGTTTGGACCGCTGACGTTCAAAAATTTACTACTTTCTTAATCAGTAAAACGAGTGGTGAAAAACCAGTAGTTAAAGATTTGGTAGCGGGTCAATGGACCAGTATCGAAATTCCTATTACTGCTTTCACGAGTCAAGGATTAACGGTGAAAGATATTTTTCAATTCAAGTATGAAGGAACACCTTCCGGAAAAGGATCAGTATTTATAGATAATATTTATTTCTATAAAACGCCTAGTCAATTGAATGTGATGCCAATAGATTTTGAATCTACTTCTTTAAAGTACACATGGGTAGGCTTTGGAGCATCTGATTTTGGGCCAATTCCATCTTCTGTAGTGGCTAATCCTGATAAAACAGGTGTAAATGTTTCGAATACAGTACTTAAAATTGAGAAGACAGCAGGAGCTCAAGTATGGGCTGGTGCTGCCATGGAATTGGATGCTGTAGTAGACTTAACCAAAGGCAAAATAATAAAAGTTGCGGTTTGGTCTCCAAAAGCGGGTTCTAAAATTCTATTCAAAATGGAAGACACTACTTCACCAAAAGATGGTAATGGAAATCCAACTATTTTCGTAGAAGTAGAAGCAACCGCTACTGTAGCCAATGCTTGGCAAATTCTGAGTTTTGATTTAACTACTTCCAATACGTTTAGTGCTGCTCACAAATATAATAAAGTAGCATTATTCCCCAATTTTGGTACGGCTGGAGCAGCGGGAATCTATTATTTTGATGATATCAAACAATCTAATTAATTAAAAAGGACATGAAAAAAATATTTTTTAATATAATAGCGCTCTTCAGCTTACTACTCTTAGTAAATTGTCAAGACGATAACGTTGAGTTTGGCTCGATAGCAGCACCAAGTAACTTGGTTGTCACTTTTGATATAGTGGGCAAAACAGCTCAAGCACCCGACGGAGACGGTTCTGGAATTGTGAAATTTACCGCAAAAGCCGATAATGCGATTTCTTATAAATACGTTTATGGGGATGGAATTACGGAAGTAGCACCCGCCGGAAAAACGGAACATGGGTTTAGTGTTGTAGGAGTCAATACCTATACTGTAACTGTAATTGCTAACGGAAAGGGTGGTGTAACTTCTTCTACCACTGTAGATGTAAAAGTGTTCAGTAATTTTAGTGACGAAAAATCAACTAAGTTACTTACTGGAGGAACGGCAGCTGGTAAAACATGGTACATTGCAGCTAATGAAAATGCACATTTTGGTATCGGTCCAAATAGTAGTGATCAAACTCAAAATTATTACCCAGCATGGTATTCAGCAGGGCCATTTGAAAAAGCAGCTACTTGCTTTTATGATGGTGAATTTAGTTTTGCCTTAGTGAATGGTAAAATTGAATATAAGCAAGATAATAAAGGGAATACTTTCTTTCATAATTCCTACAAAAGTGTAGGTGGTGGTACCAACGGAGGCGATGATCAGTGTTTTGCCTTTAGTACAGCTGGTACTAAGATCGTATCTTTAGCACCCTCTACTTCGGTAGTAACCAAAAATAAAGAAGCGGCCACGCAAACAACCGGAACCGTTATGAATATTTCAGATGCAGGTTTCATTGGCTACTATGCAGGAGCTACTCAATTTGAAATTCTTTCTATTACTGAAAACAGAATGTATGTTCGTTTTGTACAAGGAAATGAGCCTGGTTTTGCCTGGTATTTAGTACTTACTACAACTAAACCTTCTCAGGTGCCTGCAGATGATTTTACCAAATTAGTTTGGGAAGATAACTTTGATACAGCTGGTGCACCCAATACGGCTAACTGGAGTTACGATCTAGGAACTGGCACGGGTGGCTGGGGTAATGGCGAACTTCAATCCTATACTTCAGATGCTAAAAACGTTAAGGTAGAAGGCGGAATGTTGAAAATAACTGCGATCAAAGAAGGATCTGGCTATTCCTCTGCTAGAATTAAATCTGAAGATAAATTCAAATTTAAATACGGTAAAGTAGAATTTAGAGCTAAAATGCCTGCAGGCGTTGGAACTTGGGGAGCCGTTTGGTCTCTAGGTCAGGATTTTAAAACAGTAGGATGGCCTAATTGTGGAGAAATTGATTTCTTAGAATATGTTGGAAAAAATCCAAGCGAAATAAGCGGAGCCTTCCATTTTCCTGGAAATTCTGGAGGAGGTGCTATTGTAGGTAAAACTACTATTGCCAACCCAACCACTGAGTTTCATGTGTACAAAACCATTTGGACAGCCACTTCTATTAAAATGTATGTGGATGATAAGTTGTATCATTCTTTAGACAATAGTCCTGCAACCGTTTATAATAAAGATTTTTTCTTGATCATAAACCTTGCTATGGGTGGAGGTTTAGGAGGACCAGTTGACCCTTCTTTCACTCAATCTACCATGGAAGTGGATTACATAAAAGTCTATCAATAATCCCTTACTTTTAAATCAATAACGAGTAGGATCATCACAACCTACTCGTTACTTGATTTTTTATATCCCTTTTTAGTAGTATGAGGTTTTCAAAGCTTTTTAGTGTTTTTTGAAGAGATTCTTCTATAAATCAGTAGTTCATTTTTCACCTTCATTCTCTTTTTTTAAATGGTTTTTTCAATGCTATTAGGTATTGAACAAAGCATTCAAAGCAAGTATTTAAAATTTTATGAAAAAAAATAGTATAGTATTTATAGTTTTTATTTTCTCAATGATCACCTATTCTCAAAGCGAGAAAGTGGCCGTAACTCCATCCAAAAACGGATTTTATCTTAAGGTCAATAATGAAAATTTCATGGTCAAGGGGATGAATTGGGATTATTATCCCATTGGAAAAAATTATGACTACGTTTTATGGCATCAATCTGAGGATTTTATTCAAAAAGCCTTGAATCATGAAATGGGCTTACTCAAAAATATGGGGGTAAACACCATCAGAGTCTATACCGGCATTCCAAAAAAATGGATCGAATACATATATACTAATTTTGGAATTTATACCATGCTCAATCACTCTTTTGGGCGATATGGCGTTGCAATAGATGGGAATTGGACGTCCAATACGGACTATGCAGACCCAAAAGTGAGAGAAACACTTTTGAACGAAGTCCAACAATTAGTCTCAGAGTACAAAAACACCAAAGGATTGTTGCTGTATTTGCTAGGAAATGAAAATAATTTCGGGCTTTTTTGGCAAGGTGCAGAAACAGAAGACATTCCTGTGGTCGATAAAAAATCGACTAAACTGGCCAAAGCGATGTACCAACTTTTTAATGAAGCAGCATTGGCGATGAAATCAAATGATATGAATCATCCAGTTGCCATCTGTAATGGAGACTTATTATTCTTAAACGAGTTGGCAAAAGCATGTCCAGCTGTTGATATTTTGGGCATCAATGTATACCGAGGCGTATCTTTTGGAGACTTATATGAACGAGTAAACAACGAATATGGAAAACCAGTTTTGTTGACTGAATTTGGCTCAGATGCCTTTAATGCTACTACACAAAAAGAAGATCAAAAGGCACAAGCGGCAATTCTAAAAGGCAATTGGAACGAAATTTATGAAAATGCTGCAGGACTCGGAAAAAGCCAAAATTCTATAGGAGGTTTTACCTTTCAATTTAGTGATGGTTGGTGGAAAATGGGACAAACCATTAATTTGGATATTCATGATAGCACCGCTTCATGGGCCAATGGTGGCTACCTTTTTGACTTTGAAAAAGGGAAGAATAATATGAATGAAGAATGGTTTGGGATTTGTGCTAAAGGCAAAGCTTCTGATGATGCAGTGTATCCTTTATATCCAAGATTAGCCTATTATCTCTTGAAAGAGGTCCATCAAATAGATCCTTATCGCAAAAGAAATTCGGTTGCTAAATTGCAAAAAAAGTTTGAGGCAATGGTCCTAGAAAACATTAAAATGAAATAAAAGTACTCAAAGAATGCTATGAAATGTTCGTGGTATTTCAGTGTAAAATAAATAAAAATAAATAGAAAAATAATATAAGATGAAGCTAGTTGCATTAGAAGGAGAAAAATATTATAAAATTGAAAATAGCGATGCTTTGAGACCTTTTTTGATGAGCATGGTGAGCGATTCTGATCATTGGTTGTTTATATCGAGTAATGGCGGACTTTCAGCGGGTAGAAAAAATGCTGAATATGCCCTTTTTCCTTATTACACCGATGATAAAATAACCGAATCTGCTGATATTACTGGGAGTAAAACCATTTTTCAAATTCGTTTAGATGAAAAAACGATGGTTTGGGAACCTTTTACAGAACGTTTCAACGATACGTACCATTTGACTAGAAATTTGTACAAAAGTTTTTACGGTAACAGGATCATTTTTGAAGAAATACAGGAAGATTTAGAACTTGTTTTTCGCTACGAATGGAGTTCAAGCGACCGTTTTGGATTTGTGAAAAAATCTACCCTCATCAATAATTCCAATAAGAGTTACGATATCAAGGTTTTGGACGGCCTCCAAAATATCATCCCTTATGGTGTGGGTAGCGATTTGCAAAACAGCACTAGTAATTTGGTTGATGCTTATAAAAGAAGTGAATTGCATACCGAAAGTGGCTTAGGCATTTTTGCTTTAAGTGCGATTATTGTAGACAAGGCGGAACCTAGCGAGGCGCTCAAGGCGAATATAGTATGGTCCATCGGATTAGAAAATCCTACCTATTTATTATCTTCTAAACAACTGCCTGCTTTTAGAAAAGGACAGCAACTAACCGCAGAAACGGATAATAAAGGTGAGAAAGGGGCTTATTTTGTTGGGAGCGAACTTCAATTAGCTGCTACAACGACTGTGAATTGGAGGTTTATTGCCAATGTGAATCAAAATCAAGCACAAGTGGTAGCTCTTTGCGAAGCGATTCAAACTGAAGCTTCTCTTGAAAATCAAGTAAAAGAAGATATACTTCTTGGTACTCAAAAATTAATGGCTCTTACTGCTGCAGCCGATGGATTGCAATATACGGCGGACAAAAAATCCGATGCACGTCATTTTTCAAATGTGCTTTTCAATTGTATGCGTGGCGGTATTTTTGATAAAAATTATCAAGTTGAAAAAACTGATTTTGTGGCTTATTTTGAAAAAGCCAACGCCGAAGTTTTTGCTAAAAACAGCTCCTTTTTTGAGAATTTAGCCAAAGAATTTAATTATATCGAATTATTAGAGCGCATTCAAAATCATACAGATCAAGATCTAGTGCGTCTTTGTACAGAATATTTACCGCTTAAATTTAGTCGTCGCCACGGCGATCCAAGCCGTCCTTGGAACAAATTTTCCATCAATACGCGCAACGAAATTGATGGTTCCAAAGTCTTAGATTACGAAGGCAACTGGAGAGATATTTTTCAAAACTGGGAAGCATTGTCGCATTCGTATCCCAACTTTATCGAAGGGATGATTCATAAATTCTTGAATGCTTCTACTTTTGATGGATACAACCCGTATCGAGTGACCAAAAGTGGTTTTGATTGGGAAGCCATCGAAGCTGATAATCCTTGGTCTTACATTGGTTATTGGGGGGATCACCAAATTATTTATTTGCAAAAGTTTTTAGAATTTATCCAAAACTATTATCCTGGAAGATTGCAATCGTATTTTGATAAAGATTGTTTTGTGTATGCTGCCGTTCCTTATACCATCAAGCCCTACCAAGACATTTTGAAGAATCCAAAAGATACTATTGCTTATAGTCATGCTTGGGAAAAAAGAATTCACGAACGCAAAGCTTTACTAGGAGCGGATGGTGCTTTATTGGTGACTTCTAAAAACAACATTCATCATGTAAATTTCATCGAAAAAATGCTAGCCACACTGTTGGCTAAGTTGTCTAATTTTATTCCAGAAGGCGGTATTTGGATGAATACCCAACGTCCGGAGTGGAATGATGCTAATAATGCTTTGGTGGGTAATGGTGTTTCTATGGTTACTCTTTACTACTTGCGCCGTTTTATGACTTCTTTTGGTACGATGCTTTCCAATTATTCTGGAGAAAGTATCAAATTATCGAACGAGTTAATTCAGTTTTTTGAAAGTATTTCAGAGTGTTTTATCGAAAATGAAAGTGCTCTTGAAGGTGCAATCAACGATCAAAAACGTAAAGAAATCTTAGATGGTTTAGGAGAATCGGCTTCAAAATACCGTTTGCATATTTACAGTTTTGGATTTTCGGGACAAAAACAATCGGTGGCTATTGCAGATATCAAAGATTTCACGGCTTTAACCTTGCGCTTTTTAGATCACACTATCCAAGCGAATGAGCGTCCAGATCACTTGTATCATGCTTATAATTTGATGGAAGTTGTTCAAGATGGTGTTACGGTTTCTTATTTAAGCGAGATGCTTGAAGGACAAGTGGCGGTCTTAAGTTCAGGATATTTAACCACTGAAGCAGCAGTGCAAACTATCGATGCGTTACGAAATAGCGCCTTATATCGTGAGGATCAATATACTTACATATTGTATCCCAACAAAGACTTGCCTAAATTTTTAGAAAAAAATTGTATTCCTTCCGAAAAAGTACAGCAATCCCAATTGTTATCTCAGTTAGTAGCAGAAGGAAATGGAACTATTTTGAACAAAGATGTCAAAGGAATCTATCACTTTAATGGTAATTTCCATAATGCCAATGATGTAAAGAAAGCCTTAGAACAATTACATAAAAATGAAAAATATAGTGCCTTGGTCGCTCAAGAATCTGAGATGATTCTTCATATTTTCGAAGAAGTATTCAATCACAAAGCCTTCACCGGTAGATCAGGAACATTCTTTGGTTATGAAGGCTTAGGCTCTACTTTTTGGCATATGATTTCCAAATTGCATTTGGCAGTTCAAGAAGTACTGCAAAAAGCTACCGAGACCCAAAAAGAATCCAATTTAGTAGCAACATTGACTTCGCATTATGCGGCCGTTAAAGAGGGGATTGGTGTACATAAAACGACCAAATTATATGGCGCATTTACTACCGATCCTTATTCTCACACCCCTTCTCACCGTGGGGCACAACAACCCGGTATGACCGGACAAGTTAAAGAGGATATTTTGACCAGAAAAGGCGAGCTAGGGGTTACTGTTGAAGAAGGTGTTTTGTTTTTTCAACCTACTTTTTTAGATAAAAATCAGTTTTTACAAGAAGCTGAAGCGGTACTGTTTTATGATAGTAGCAGTCTTCCTTATACTTTGACATTGTCGCCCAAAAGTCTTGCTTTTACAGTCTGTAATGTACCTGTGATTTATCAATTAGGGGATGAAAATTTCTTAGAAGTGAAATGTAATGATGGCAAAGTTGAATGTATTCATTCGGCTTCTTTAGGAAAGGAATGGAGCCAAGAAATTTTCCAACGAACAGGAGCGATTCATTCAATTACGGTGCATTTAAAACATTTTTAAGATGATAAAAGCTAAACTACTTGGAGGATTGCTTGTAATGATAACTGTTTTTAGTGGCTGTAAAGATTTTACAGCTGCTGTAAATAAGGAAGTTACAGCGGCGACCATCCTTGGAAACCCCGATTATCAAGCCATTTGTTATGGCGGATATCGTTCCAATACGCGTGAAAATGTACCTACTGTTGCACAAATCGTGGACGATATGAGGATTCTTTCAGCGATGAACATTAAAGTGATCAGAACGTACAATGTGCATTATACCGAAACTTCGAATATGTTAAAAGCTATTCGATTGTTGAAAAATGAAAACCCATCGTTTGAAATGTATGTCATGCTTGGTGCTTGGATAGATTGTAAAAATTCATGGACAAATCAACCCCTTGTTAGAAATCAAGATAGTGAAAGAAATGCGGTAGAGATCAAAGAAGCGGTTCGTTTGACTAATGAGTATCCTGATATCGTCAAAATAATCGCAGTAGGAAACGAGGCGATGGTCAAATGGGCCACAAGTTATTATGTAGCACCCAGTATTATTTTGAAATGGGTGAATCATTTGCAAGAATTAAAGCAAAATGACCAACTTCCAAAAGACGTTTGGATTACTAGTTCAGATAATTTTGCGTCTTGGGGCGGAGGTGACAAAGAGTATCACGTAGCCGATTTGACCCAGTTGATGAAAGCAGTGGATTATATCTCGCTACATACTTATCCAATGCATGATACGCATTATAATCCAAAATTTTGGGGAATTCTAAAAGAGGATGCAACACTTTCTGAAAAAGAAAAAATTGACAAAGCCATGCTGCGCGCTCGTGATTATGCGATTGCACAATATACTGCTGTTAAGAAGTACATGGAATCTTTAGGAATCAATAAACCTATTCATATCGGGGAGACGGGATGGGCTTCGATTTCAAATGAATTTTATGGCGCAACAGGCTCGAAAGCTACCGATGAGTACAAAGCAGCAGTCTATTATCAAGTAATGCGAGATTGGAGCAATGCTAACGGAATAGCTCTTTTTTACTTTGAAGCTTTTGATGAACAATGGAAAGATAGTAAGAATCCGTTGGGGTCTGAAAATCATTTTGGATTAATCAATCTTCAAGGTCAGGCTAAGTACGCGTTGTGGAATATAGTGGATAAGGGGGCTTTTAAGGAGCTGACTCGAGATGGAAAACCCATTACAAAAACGTATCAAGGGGAGTCAAAAGCACTTTGGCTCGATGTAAAAACACCTGCGATGATACAATAATTTCAAATAAAATGAATACTAATCAATTTTTACAAGTGCATCGCTAAAGATTGTGCTAACGTATTTCAAAAAATAAATTTTATGAAAAATAATGATACCAGCCCTGTAAATAAAGTAGCTATGGGACAAAAAATAGCTTTTGGATTGGGCATGTTAGCCAATCAAATGTTTCCGGCAGCTCTAGGAATTTTTATGGTAGTATTAGTACAGGATTTAGGATTTCCCGCTTGGATGTGGGGAATATTATTCTTTTTACCCCGAATTTTTGATGCTTTTTTAGACCCTATTATGGGATTTATTTCAGACAATACCCGATCAAAATGGGGCAGAAGAAGGCATTATGTTTTTATGGGTGCTATTATTATGGGAATTTCGTTTGTCATTATGTGGCAACTTTACAGAGAAAACGGCTTGAATTTTAATTTCTTATTCTTCTTGTTTTGGTCCTTCTTTTTCTATTTGGGCCTAACTATTTTTAGTGTTCCTTATGTCGCAATGGGATACGAAATGAGCGATGATTTTCATGAACGCACTTCCATTATGGCAGTTTCTCAATGGATAGGACAATGGGCTTGGGTGATTGCGCCCTGGTTTTGGGTATTTATGTACGATCAAAAGTGGTTTCCTAATGCCGATACGGCTACCAGAACCTTGGCCATTTGGGTAGGGGTTTCTTGTATGATTTTGGCGATGGTCCCGGCTGTTTTTATTACAAGTAAATCAACCGTCAACGAAACTAGTTTTACGCCACTTACTATGAATAACCTGAAAGAAAGTCTAAAAACGATTATCTCAAGTTTCAAGGAAGCCTTCAAGAGCGTTCCCTTTAGAAAATTATGTTTGGCAACGTTTTTGATTTTTAATGCGTTTAATACGGTGGCCAGCTTCTCCTTTTTTATCGTCGTGTATTATTTGTTTAATGGCGATGTTGCTGAAGCGGGAATTTGGCCTACGCTTTTTGGCAGTGTTGGCGCTTTGGCTACTACTTTTATGGTGATTCCAATAGTGGCTTGGCTGTCTAAGAAAATGGGAAAAAAGGATGCTTTCATGATTTCGCAAGGTATTTCGATTTTGGGGTATATCTTATTGTGGTTCTTATTTGTTCCGGGAAAACCTTATTTGTTTCTCATAGCGCTTCCTTTCTTTTCCTTTGGAATTGGCAGTTTGTTTACCATCATGATGTCGATGACGGCAGATGTATGTGATGTTGATGAGTTACAATCTGGCAAGCGCAGAGAAGGTATTTTTGGTGCGATCTATTGGTGGATGGTCAAATTTGGCTTTGCGATAGCCGGATTGTTGACTGGCGTAATCATGACCTTAGTGGGCTTTGATCCTGATGCCGCGACTCAAACGGATACGGCAATTACTGGACTACGACTTTTTTATTCTGGGATTCCAATGTTTGGGACACTACTCGCCATGTGGATTATGAGGGATTATGATTTGTCTGAAGAAAAAGCAAGAGAAATTAAAGCAGCTTTAAACAAGAGGGAACAAACAACAATTTTAAACGTTTCGGAACAATGATAGTTAACATTATTTTGTACCAGAACAAGTAAAATAATTCTATTTTTAGACTTTATTTGTAAAAAGAACAATACTTACACTTTTAGGTATTGTTTTTTGCATTATGTAAAAAAAAAGAAAGTATGTATTGCTACTTTTTGAAAAAGAGTGGGCTGTTCCTTTTTTGATGCACAAAACGGATTATTAATTAAAACTAAACGAAGATGATAAAAAAACAAATACTCGGTTTACTATTAGGGGTGATACTACAAACGACAAGTGTTTGGGCTCAAAATAAAACAAAATATACCGCCGTGAGTCTTGATAAAAAAGTATCTGCTTTGGTAAAAAAAATGACGCTTGAGGAGAAAATTGGGCAACTCAATCAATACAATGGATTTTGGGATGTAACAGGGCCGAAGCCTCAAGAAGGCAAAGCCGCCAAAAAATATGAGGATCTAAAAAAAGGGTATGTAGGTTCCATGCTTAATGTAAAAGGCGTAAAAGACGTGCGTGCTTTGCAAAAAATTGCCGTAGAAGAAACTCGTTTAGGAATTCCGCTTTTATTTGGTTTTGATGTCATTCATGGGTATAAAACCATCAGTCCTATTCCGTTAGCGGAGTCGGCCAGTTGGGATTTAGAAGCCATAAAAGCCTCAGCAGCTATGGCGGCAGAAGAAGCAGGAGCTGTTGGAATCAATTGGACTTTTGCTCCTATGGTGGATGTAGGGAGAGATGCCCGTTGGGGACGCGTGATGGAAGGCGCTGGGGAAGATCCCTATCTAGGAAGTTTAATTGCCAAAGCTAGAATTGAAGGATTTCAAGGCGATTTTAGTTCTAATAAAAATATTTTAGCTTGTGCCAAACATTTTGCAGGCTATGCTTTTTCAGAAGCAGGAAGAGATTACAATACTGTGGATATTGGAGAAGCTGTTTTGCATAATATCGTTTTACCTCCTTTTAAAGCTGCAGTTGAAGCAGGGGTTTTATCTTTCATGAACTCTTTTAATGAACTCAATGGTGTTCCTGCCACCGGAAATCCTTATTTACAACGAAAAATTTTAAAAGGAGACTGGGCTTTTCCTGGTTTTGTAGTGTCTGATTGGGGCTCTATTCTTGAAATGCAAAATCATGGGTATGCCAAAGATTTAAAGCAATCTGCTGAATTTGCTATCAATGCCGGATCTGATATGGACATGGAATCCTATGCTTATATTGATCATTTGGCAGAATTGGTACGAGAAGGAAAAGTAAAAGAAAGCCTCATTGACGATGCTGCAAAAAGAATTTTAAGAACCAAATTTTTGTTAGGATTATTTGATGATCCCTACAAATACTGTGACGAAGCTCATGAAGCAGCCACAGTGGGTAAATCGGAATTTCAAAATACGGTTTTGGATATGGCTAAAAAGTCTATTGTTTTGCTAAAAAACACCAATGACCTTTTACCGCTTCAAAAATCAGGAAAAAAGATTGCTTTGATTGGCGCTTTAGCGGCGGATAAAACGAGTCCATTAGGAAATTGGCGTTTGGCCGCTGACGAAAATACAGCGGTGTCTCTTTTGGAGGGGATGAAAACCTATAGCGGCAACGAACTTACCTATGCCCAAGGAGCTCTCGTGGTAACCGAACAACCTAAATTTCCTTTTGAAGCGCTCGTGAACACTACCGATAAAAGTGGTTTTCAAGAAGCTATTGATCTTGCCAAAAAAGCGGATGTTGTGGTGATGGTTTTAGGAGAACACGGAATGCAATCTGGAGAGGCAAGAAGCAGAGCTGATATTGGTTTGCCTGGTGTACAACAAGAATTATTAGAAGCTGTTTATGCTGTGAATAAAAACATAGTTTTGGTACTTCAAAATGGCCGCCCATTGGCTATTCCATGGGCAGATGAAAACATTCCTTCGATTGTGGAAGCCTGGCAATTGGGGACTCAAAGTGGCAATGCCATTGCTCAAGTGCTATATGGCGATTACAATCCAAGCGGAAAATTGCCCATGACTTTTCCAAGAAATGTGGGTCAAGTACCTATTTATTATAACCATAAAAACACAGGTCGCCCGTATGCTTTAGATCCAGGAACAGTATTTTGGTCCCATTATAATGATGAAAAAAATGCACCACTTTATCCTTTTGGATTCGGTTTAAGTTATGCGAAATTTGAGTATTCAGATATGAAATTATCTGCCGCCACTTTTAAATCCAACGAAAAAATCGAAGTTTCGGTCACAGTAACTAACTCCGGCAAAGTTGCAGGTAAAGAAGTGGTTCAGTTATACATTCGTGACTTGGTTGCTACAGGAACACGCCCAGTATTAGAGCTAAAAGGTTTTGAAATGATAGAATTGCAACCTAATGAATCTAAAAAAGTGAGTTTTACCATTGATGAAAAACTGTTGGAATTCTATTCCGCCAATAATAAATGGGAAACCGAAAAAGGCGATTTTAAAGTATTTGTGGGTGGAAATTCAGCGCAAACACTACAAGCCGATTTTCAATTAGTCCAGTAACAAAAGGAACGTTTTTTTACTATTTTATTGAAATCCGTTGTTCGTTTTAATAACGTGCAACGGATTTTTTCATTGCGCTCCTTGCGGTTGAATTTTTTAAACCATTTAGGGCATATAAGGTCATTTAAGTTTTTCCTTTGCGTTCTTTGCGTAAATCATTGCGTTCCTTGCGGTTAAATTTTTTAAACCATATGAGGCATGTAAGGTCATTTAAGTTTTTCCTTTGCGTCCTTTGCGTAAATCATCGTGTTCCTTGCGGTTAAATTTTTTAAACCCAATCCTGAATCGTGTGAGTTTTATAAAATTGAAAACTTAATTTTCTTAATCTCTTAATGGTAGCCATTATCTACTTATTCTCTCGCAGACTCAATTCAGATTTACATCTTTTTTTATTTTGATCAAAAAAAAACATAAAAAAATCCCTAAAACATTGGCTATCTAGATAAATTTTTGTTAAATTTGATGCATTAACTAACCAAAACTTTATAAAGCCTATAGTCCAAAACTACTTTTTTAGAGAATTTCCCCAAATTAAAACTAAGCTAAAAAGTATGACTATGGTTATCAAACACTTTACCGATGCATCTTTAGTGCAAGATTATGTTTCAGGTAATGAGGCAGCACTAGAAGAATTAATAAAACGTCACGAATCTAAAATATTCGGTTTTATTTATTCTAAAATCCCTGATCGCGACATCGCAAATGATGTATTTCAAGACACTTTTATCAAAGTAATCCGAACCTTAAAATCTACTTCCTACACTGAAGAAGGAAAGTTTTTACCTTGGGTAATGCGAATTGCTCACAATTTGATTATTGATCATTTTAGAAAAAACAAACGCATGCCTCTTTATCGAGACACGGAAGAATTTTCTGTTTTTTCTATCATGACAGACGATTCGTTAACCATCGAAAATCAGTTAATTAAAGCCCAAGTCGAGATGGATTTGCGCCGTATTATAGAGGAATTGCCTGAGGATCAAAAAGAAGTCGTGATGATGCGAATGTACCAAGATATGAGCTTTAAAGAAATCTCAGAAACAACAGGAGTAAGCATCAATACTGCTCTAGGTAGAATGCGTTATGCCTTACTTAATTTGAGAAAAGTTATTGAAAAACACCAAATTGTATTGACCAACTAATACTAAAAATACTTTTTTGTCGTTATCTCTTCAATAATAGTTTTTTAACTCATAATTATTGAAGGATATGGCAAAACTTTACGCTAAGAAAAAGGACAAAAATAAAGAAATGAAGCCAAAACCAGAAATCGTTTCTTTTTTATTAAATTATTCTAAAGCATTAACGGTACTGAAAACAGCACACGCATCGTTTGAATTCGTTAAGAATTAATACCAACGAAAAAAAGCAAAAGACTATAATTAGTAGCCTTTTGCTTTTTTTTCGTTGTAATGTATAGTTTAGTTCAATTTTCCAATCTTTCAATCTTTCAATCTTTCAATCTTTCAATTTTCCAATCTAAACCTGTGCTTTCACCACCGATTTCCGGCCAATAGTTCTTGTAATAATGTCTTTTTCAAGATTCCAACCTCGAGCAGGGGAGTATTCTCTACCGTACCAAATAATTTGTAAGTGCAAATCATTCCATAGCTCTTTTGGAAACAAGCGTTTGGCATCTTTTTCTGTTTGTACCACGTTTTTTCCGTTGCTCAAATTCCATCGATACATCAATCTATGAATGTGCGTATCTACCGGAAAAGCAGGCACTCCAAAAGCTTGTGACATCACTACACTAGCCGTTTTGTGTCCCACCGCCGGTAATTCTTCTAGCAGTTCAAAGCTTTGTGGTACTTGGCCGTTATGCTTCTCAATCAAAATTTCTGAGAGACCGTAAATGCCTTTAGATTTCATTGGCGACAAACCACAAGGACGAATAATTTCTTTGATTTCTTCAGCCGAAAGCTTCACCATATCATAAGGATTATCCGCCTTAGCAAACAAAATAGGCGTGATTTGGTTCACTCGAACATCCGTGCATTGTGCAGATAATAACACCGCAATAAGCAGCGTGTAAGGGTCTTTGTGATCAAGAGGAATAGGAATCGTAGGGTATAAATCTTGTAAAGTTTCAATTACAAAGGCAACTTTCTCCTGTTTGGTCATAGCATTGTTTTTTATAAAAAGTAAGGTTTTATCCTTTATAAATATAATTTCTTATAAGTAGCATTTCTTTAATTTTTTGTAGCAATTAAATTCAATTTGGAACTTAATGTGTAGGGAAATTAAGTTAAAAAATAATACCTAAATTTCCTATTGGCAAAAAACACCCCCCCCATTTTTTAATCCACTCAATTCGAAGTAAAAACTAAAAGTAAAAGTAGTTTATTTTTTATAATGTGCCTAATCCAGCTATCCGTTACAAGTCCTCCCTCAAAACCGTATTTTTCTAAGCCCCAAAAGGAGCTTCCGTTGGTCGCTCTTTTGGGGCAAGAAAAATGCGGTTTTTCAGTCCGGGCTTTTCACTACTATCTGGGGCATACTAGGAGTATAAGACGTATAGGGATTTAAAAACGAACGTTTGGCTACGCTTTTAACACAGCAGGGGATTCGCATTTAAAAAAAGTTAGCCACAAATTACACCAATTGACACTAATTGTCATCGAAACTGAAATTGAATGTCACGAATTCCAGCAACATTAATAATTCGTGTCATTAAAACACATTTTAATTCGTGATTCATTAGTGAATTCGTGGTGGATATTTTTAAAAGCGAATGCCCTGTTAACACAGCAATCGCTCTAAACCCAAAACACTTTTTTTAGTATCTTTACCCATAAAATTAGACAAACATGAAGTTAGACATACTAGCCTTTGGCGCACACCCAGACGATGTAGAATTAGGTTGTTCAGGAACGATTTTAAAAGAAATATCCTTAGGTAAAAAAGTTGGTATTGTGGATCTTACTCGGGGCGAACTCGGTACGCGCGGATCTGCTGAAATTCGGGATCAAGAAGCAGCGGCGGCAGCCAAAATATTAGGCGTTTCCATACGTGAGAATTTAAAATTCAGAGATGGCTTCTTCGTTAATGATGAAGCACACCAACTCGAAGTCATAAAAATGATCCGAAAATACCAACCCGACATAGTGATTTGCAACGCTATTGACGACCGGCATATTGATCATGCTAAAGGAAGTCAACTCGTTTCGGATGCTTGCTTTTTATCCGGTTTGGTTCGTATTGAAACTACGTTCGAAGGTGCATTGCAAAAGGCTTGGCGCCCAAAAGTAGTCTACCATTACATCCAATGGAAAAACATTGTTCCTGATTTTGTGGTAGACGTTTCCGGTTTTGAAGCACAAAAAACAGCCTCCATTTTAGCCTATGGGTCTCAATTTTACGATCCGAATTCTAAGGAACCGGAGTCACCCATATCAAGTAAAAACTTTTTAGAAAGCCTAAATTACCGTTCCCGCGATTTAGGTCGCTTAACAGGCGTAGAACATGCTGAAGGTTTCACAGTGGAAAGATATTTGGCAGTCAATAGTTTAAGTGATTTGAAATGATTTTATTGTATTTTTTTTGAAAAAACCTTTGCAAAAGCAAACTATTGTTCTATCTTTGCAACCGCTAAGCAAAAATGGTGGTTGTAGCTCAGCTGGTTAGAGTAGCGGTTTGTGGTGCCGCGGGTCGCCGGTTCGAACCCGGTCAGCCACCCAAAAAATAAAAGCCTTGAAGAAATTCAAGGCTTTTTTTGTGCGTACTATTTTGCAGCCTAAGTTTGGGATTATCGGGGATCAAAGCAATTTGTAAAATAGCAAATGATCACCTTTCATTTTTTGGTTATATGTACTATATTGCATAAAAATCCAAAATTGGTTTATGGTTGAGCAAAATACTTATAACGAAGACAATATACGTTCACTCGATTGGAAAGAACACATCCGAATGCGTCCTGGAATGTACATCGGAAAGCTTGGAGACGGTTCATCACCCGATGATGGTATCTATATTCTTTTAAAAGAAGTATTAGACAACTGTATTGATGAGTTTGTAATGGGCGCCGGAAAATCTATCGAAGTGACCATTAAAGATAAAACGGTTGCGGTTCGTGATTATGGTCGTGGAATCCCTTTAGGTAAGGTGATCGACGTGGTTTCTAAAATGAATACAGGAGGAAAGTATGACTCTTTGGCGTTTAAGAAATCGGTAGGATTGAATGGAGTTGGTACCAAGGCAGTAAATGCTTTGTCTAATTATTTTAGAGTAGAATCGGTTCGTGATGAGAAGCAAAAAGCAGCCGAATTTTCTGCAGGAAATTTGGTTTTGGAAGAAGATATCATCGAAACCACCAAGCGTAAAGGAACCAAAGTTACGTTTATCCCAGACGAAGCCATTTTTAAAAACTATAAATTTAGAAATGAGTATATCGTAAAAATGCTCAAAAATTATTGCTACCTAAATACGGGATTAACGATAATTTATAACGGCGAAAAATATTTTTCTGAAAATGGATTGAAAGATCTATTAGATGAAAATATTGCCGAGGAAGATATGGTGTATCCCATTATTCATCTTAAAGGGGATGATATTGAGGTAGCCATGACCCATAGTAAATCGCAATATAGCGAGGAATACCATTCATTTGTAAACGGACAAAATACAACGCAAGGGGGTACGCATTTAGTCGCTTTTAGAGAAGCGGTGGTTAGAACCATTCGTGAATTTTATAACAAAAACTTTGAACCTTCAGATATTCGTAAATCAATCGTTAGTGCGGTTAGTATCAAGGTGATGGAACCTGTTTTTGAATCCCAAACCAAAACCAAATTAGGTTCTACCGATATGGGTTCTGAGCCAGGAATGGCATCGGTGAGAACGTTTGTGAATGACTTTGTGAAAAATAAATTAGACAATTTTTTGCATAAAAATCCAGAAACTGCCGATTTGTTACTTCGAAAAATTCTACAGGCTGAGCGTGAACGAAAAGAATTATCAGGCATTCGAAAATTAGCGAAAGACCGTGCAAAAAAAGCCAGTTTACACAATAAAAAATTGAGAGACTGTCGCGTGCATTTACCAGACATCAAAAATCCAAGATATTTAGAAAGTACGTTGTTTATTACCGAGGGAGATTCGGCTTCTGGGTCGATTACCAAATCGCGTGATGTGAATACACAAGCGGTTTTTAGTTTGCGTGGAAAGCCTTTGAATTCTTACGGAATGAGTAAGAAGATTGTGTATGAAAATGAAGAATTCAATTTGTTGCAAGCGGCATTGAATATCGAAGAAGATATGGGTGACTTGCGCTACAACAATATTGTAATCGCCACCGATGCCGATGTCGATGGAATGCACATTCGCTTGTTGTTGATTACCTTTTTCTTGCAATTTTTCCCTGAATTAATCAAAGAAGGGCATTTGTATATTTTACAAACGCCACTTTTTAGGGTTCGAAACAAGAAAGAAACCATTTATTGCTATTCTGATGAAGAGCGCAGGGATGCCATTGAAAAATTAAAACCCAAACCAGAAATCACTCGATTTAAAGGACTCGGGGAAATTTCGCCAGATGAGTTCAAAAATTTCATTGGAGAAACCATCCGATTGGATCCTATTATGATGGATAAAAACACCTCAATCGAGCAATTATTGTCGTTTTATATGGGTAAAAATACCCCAGACCGACAAGAGTTTATCATCAAAAACTTGAAGGTAGATTTGGATGTGATGGAGAAAGAGTAATATTTTAGAAATGAATAAAAAAACGTTAGTACTCCTTATTTTAGCTTTTGCCCTAGGTTTTGGTGGGACATTTTTTATTATCAGAAGCAATGATCATAAAGAATGTGGAATAGTTACCAAAAAAGTGAAAGACAAAAACGGAAATTGGGTGACCACAGAAGAACATATTTGCAAAGAAAAGTATGCTTTTTAGTGAACTTCAATTTAACTTTTTTAGTTGTGACAAATGACTCCAACTAGATAAAGTTCCAATAGTAAAATTTTGTTTCTGTTTAATGGAAGACATTGAAAATATATCAATTCAAATAGAGAATATTCATTCTTATTTCAGCGATTACGCTAATCGCCAGGTCAATTATGCTTATACATTGCGTAATTGGTTGATTGGTATGTACTTGTTTGAAATTGAACAAAAGGGAAAAGATAGGGCTGAATATGGTGAAAAAATATATAAGAATTTAGCAAAAAAATTAAAAGAGAAAAACATAAAGGGTATGTCCTTTATGATGTTGCATAGTTTTAAAAACTTCTTTTTGACCTATCCCTCAATTATTCAATTAGTCACTGAGCAGTTTCAAAATATTGAAAATGAAAAGTTTGTAATTCTCCAATCACTGATTGGAGAATTCAATTTAGAAAAAAAAGCAATTCGACATTCAGTAATTGAACAATCTAAAAGTAGAGAAGAAGTAAAATCTATTGCAGTTGAAAATCCTAGTTTATTTATTAGCAAAATAAGTTTTACACATATTTTGGAGTTCATTAAAATAGAAAATGCCTTGCAAAGGAGTTTTTATGAAATCCAGACTGTAAAAAACAATTGGACGGTTAGACAACTTCAACGAGAAATTAATTCACTGCTTTTCGAGCGAATTGGTTTGATTACTAATAAAGAATTACTTTTAGATAAAGTCAAAAATGATCATTTTAATGCTTTTTCTGATATAGTAAAAAGTCCCTATATTTTAGAATTCTTGAATATTCCTGAAATAACGACTTATTCAGAAAATGATTTAGAACAAAGTATTATCAATCATTTGCAACAATTTCTGATAGAATTGGGACGTGGATTTTGTTTTGAAGCGAGACAAAAAAGAATTTCATTCAATAACAAGCATTACAGAATTGATTTAGTTTTTTATCATCGAATATTAAAATGCCATATATTAATTGATTTGAAAATCGGAGAGTTTGACCATTCAGATGCCGGACAAATGAATCTTTATTTGAATTATTTCAAAGAAAATGAAAGGACAGAAAATGATAATCCTCCTATAGGTATTATTTTATGCAGTCAAAGAGATGCTGCTTTGGTTCATTATGCTACGGGTGGATTATCACAAGAAGTTTTTGTTAGCAAATATAAATTGCAACTTCCAACGGAAGATGAACTTAAAGACTTAATTAAAAACGATGTAAAATCTTTTCAAAATATCGATTAAAAATATCATAAATGAAAGACGAAGAAGAAGATAACATCCTTCCGAACGAAGACGAAAACAACGACGCCAGTTTTGATGCCAATGATCAAGAAGGGTTCGATGATATAGCGACTTCAAGTGGGATGCACCATTTTTACGAAAATAATGCAGACGAGCACGATACCATTACCAAAGTTACAGGAATGTACAAAGATTGGTTTTTGGATTATGCTTCGTATGTAATCTTAGAACGTGCCGTACCCGCGATCGAAGACGGATTCAAGCCGGTGCAGCGCCGTATTATGCATTCGTTAAAAGAATTAGACGACGGTCGTTATAACAAAGTAGCAAATGTGGTGGGACACACTATGCAATACCATCCTCACGGGGATCAGAGTATTGCCGATGCTATGGTACAAATTGGTCAAAAAGATTTATTGATTGACTGCCAAGGAAACTGGGGTAATATTCTGACGGGCGATGGCGCAGCTGCTTCTCGTTATATTGAGGCACGTTTGTCCAAATTTGCCTTAGAGGTATTGTATTCTCCTAAAATTACAGATTGGGGCGTGTCCTATGACGGTCGTCGTGCAGAACCGAACAATCTTCCTGTTAAGTTTCCTTTGCTTTTGGCACAAGGTGCTGAGGGAATTGCGGTGGGGCTTTCTACCAAAGTGTTACCTCATAATTTCAATGAGTTAGTAGATGCATCGATTAAAATTCTGAAAGGAAAACCCTTTACGTTGTATCCAGATTTTATGACTCAAGGAATTGCTGATGTGTCCAATTATAATGACGGAATGCGTGGAGGACGCGTGAGAGTACGAGCGAAAATAGCGCAGTTGGATAAAAATACCTTGGTGATTACCCAAATTCCGTTTTCGACGAATACCTCTAGTTTGATTGAAAGTATTTTGAAAGCGAATGAAAAAGGGAAAATCAAAATCAAGAAAATCGAGGACAATACTGCTGCCGAGGTTGAGATTTTAATCCATCTTTTCCCGGGTGTTTCTCCAGATAAAACCATCGATGCCTTGTTTGCTTTTACGGCTTGCGAAACGTCTGTGGCGCCATTAGGGTGTGTGATTGAAGATAACAAACCGCTTTTTATTGGGGTTTCGGATATGTTGAAAATTTCGACCGATCGTACTGTAGATTTGTTGCGTCAAGAACTCGAAATTCAATTAGAGGAGTTGAAAAATAAATGGCATTTCGCTACTTTGGAGAAAATATTCATTCGAGAAGAAATGTATATTGACTTTAAATTGTACTCCGATAGAGAAGGGCTGTACCGATATATGTACGATCGTTTTGAGCCTTTTAAAGCCTCCTTTGTAAGAGAAATAAACGACGATGATTTGCAAAAACTAACGCAAATCCCAATGATTCGTATTACGCGTTTTGACTCGGATAAAGCCGATGATTTCATTGCGAAATTAGAGGATGAAATGAAGGAAGTGCAACATCATTTGGATCACATCATCGATTTTGCGATAGCTTATTTTTCCAAACTTAAAGAAAAATACGGCAAAGGAAGAGAACGTCAAACCGAACTCCGCATTTTTGATGATATCGAAGCGACTAAAGTGGTTTTGCGTAATACCAAACTTTACGTGAATCGCGAAGAAGGATTCGTGGGAACGAGCCTGAAAAAAGATGAATATGTAGTGGATTGTTCCGACATCGATGACGTGATTGTGTTTTTGCGTGATGGTAAAATGATGATTACCAAAGTCGATGCGAAAACTTTTGTGGGTAAAGACATTATTCACGTTGCTATTTTTGATAAAGGCGATAAACGTACGATTTATAATGTGATTTATCGTGACGGAAAATCGGGTCCGTCTTACATTAAACGATTCAATGTTTCGGGCGTTACCAGAGATAAAGCCTATGATTTGACCAATGCTACAGCAGGTTCTCAAATATTGTATTTTTCATGTAATCCAAATGGTGAAGCTGAGGTAATTACTATTATACTGCGGCAAGTAGGCAGCATTAAAAAATTGAAATTTGATATTGATTTTGCCAATTTAGCCATTAAAGGAAGGGCCTCTAAAGGAAATTTGGTTACTAAATATCCCATCAAAAAAATCGAATTAAAAGAGAAAGGTATTTCTACTTTATTACCTAGAAAAGTTTGGTTTGACGATACCGTACAGCGATTGAATGTAGATGGAAGAGGCGAGTTATTGGGCGAATTTAGACCAAGCGACAAAATATTAGTCATTGCTCAAACCGGAAAACTGAAGGTTATTATTCCTGAACTGTCTACTCATTTTGATGAAGATATGATTGTTTTAGAGAAATGGAATCCTAAAAAACCGATTTCTGCTATCTATTTTGATGGCGAAAAAGAACGCTACTTTTTGAAACGTTTCTTGGTGGAGGTCGAGAATAAAGAAGAATCGTTTATTACGGATCATCCCAATTCAAAATTAGAAATTGTGGCCACGGATTATCGTCCGGTTGCCGAATTGATTTTTGCTAAAGTGAAAGGTATTCAAAAAGAAAATCAAGTGGTAGACATTGAAAGTTTTATTACGGTAAAAGGCTTTAAGGCCTTAGGTAATCAGCTCACTTCTGATAAGTTAAAACAAGTAAATTTGCTTGATCCTTTGCCTTATGAAGTGCCTGAAGAAGTAGTAGCAGCCACTTTAGAAAGTAATCCACTAGATGATGACGATATTCAATTAGAAGATGATGGGCAAGTTACCTTGTCTTTAGAATAATTCAAAAACCGTTTCCAATTTTAAAAGGGAACGGTTTTTTTTAAACCTGATTTTTATCGTATTTTAATTGTAGTGAATAGTTTAATTTTGTAAATAAAATAAAAAAAACGTTAATTTATCATGAGTTTATTTCCTTCCGATATAGAAATTGCCCAGAAAAGTAAGATTTTATCAATTAAAGCTGTTGCACATGCCATTAACATCCAGGAAGAGGATTTGGAATTGTATGGGAAATATAAGGCCAAATTGCCTTTGCAATTGCTTCAAAAAGAAGCTAAAGGTAAATTAATTTTGGTTTCGGCCATGTCGCCTACTAAATATGGTGAAGGGAAAACAACCATGACTATTGGTTTGACGGATGGTTTGAATAAAATTGGTAAAAAGGCTATTGCGGTTTTACGAGAACCTTCTTTGGGACCTGTTTTTGGTTTAAAAGGAGGAGCCGCCGGTGGAGGTTATGCTCAAGTATTGCCCATGGAGGACATCAATCTTCATTTTACCGGCGATTTTTCAGCTATTGAAAAGGCTAATAATTTACTGTCTGCTATCATTGATAATTATCTGCATCATGGTTCCTCTGACTTACATTTAGATCCTAAATCGATAGTTTGGAAACGTGTTATGGATATGAATGATCGTGCGTTGCGTCAGATCATCATTGGTGTTGGTGCCAAAGGAAACGGCGTGATGCGTGAGGAAAATTTCAATATTACGCCTGCCTCTGAAATTATGGCGATTGTATGTTTAGCGGAGGGTATCGCTGATTTGAAACGACGATTAGGGAATATTTATGTGGGAAAAACAGTGGAGGGTCAACCCGTTTTTGCTAGAGATTTGAACGTGGTAGGAGCCATGGCGGCCTTATTGAAAGAGGCTATTAAGCCTAATTTGGTACAAACTATCGAAGGAAATCCAGCAATCTTACACGGAGGTCCTTTTGCTAGTATTGCACAAGGAACTAATTCTGTGATTGCTACCAAAATGGGACTTTCTCTGGGTGAATATGTAGTTACAGAGGCGGGTTTTGGAGCTGATTTGGGTGCTGAGAAATTTTTCCATATCAAATGCGAACAATCCGGATTACGACCTGATGCCGTAGTTTTGGTTGCCACGCTAAAAGCTATCAAACATCATGCAGGTTTATCAGCAGAAGAATGTAAAGAACCCAACATTAACGCTATAAAAGATGGCTTTTGTAATTTAGAAAAACATATAGAGAATATCCAAAAGTTTGGTATACAACCCGTGGTTTGTATTAATGCTTTTCCTACGGATACCCAAGAAGAATACCACCTACTTATAGCGTTGTGTGCTCAAAAAGGCGCAAACGCTGTAGTGAGCACGGCATTTGCTGATGGTGGCAAAGGGGCCGAAAAATTGGCTCAAGCCATTGTAGATCAAGTCACGACAACAAGTGCGAATTACCAACCTTTGTATGTCAAAACGGCAACTATAGCATCAAAAATTGAGACTATTGCCACCGAGATTTATGGCGCTAGTTCGGTAGAATATTCAGCAAAGGCCAAAAAACAATTGAAAACAATTATAGAATTAGGTTTTGAGCATTTTTCAATTTGTATGGTCAAAACACCGGCTAGTTTCTCTGATGATGAGAAAAAGATTGGAAGTCCCGCTGGATTTACGGTCACCGTGAGGGAATTTGAATTTGCCAGTGGCGCTGGTTTTGTTATTCCATTACTAGGAGAGGTGATGCGCATGCCTGGATTGCCCAAAATCCCTAATGCTACTAGAATTGATATTGATGATGATGGGGTGATTTCGGGCTTGTCATAGCATTAGTAGAAAAAAAAAGAGAGGCTGTATTTAGTAGAAAATACAGCCTCTCTTTTTTATTTCTTTTTAGTTTTCATATTCAATATTTCAACGAACAGAGAAAATGAAATGGCAAAGTACAAATAGCCTTTAGGTACTGGTGTGACGTGACTTCCGAAGATTAACGCATGGGATAAATGGGCACTTTCAGTCAATAACATAAAACCAATTAAAATCAAAAAGGATAAACCTAAGATCTGAATAGAAGGATGTTTGTTGACAAAA
This sequence comes from Flavobacterium sp. TSSA_36, assembly GCF_051547165.1. Taxonomy (NCBI): domain Bacteria; kingdom Pseudomonadati; phylum Bacteroidota; class Flavobacteriia; order Flavobacteriales; family Flavobacteriaceae; genus Flavobacterium; species Flavobacterium sp. TSSA_36. Next base: position 261,529 of record NZ_JBPTTP010000002.1, on the reverse strand, counting down.
TTACCCACAGGAACAGCGAATTGCATCATGATGAAAACTGAGACAATTACAGCAGTAATCATGATGTAAATCGCCCCGTGAACACCATTGGTCATTCCTACCGCCGTTAAAATACTGTCGAATGAAAAGACCAAATCAATCATAATGATTTGCAAAATGACACTTTGAAAAGATTTTGTTGCGGCTTTTCCGAGTTCCTTTTCTTCGTGCCCTTTTTCGTCTACTTTTTCACGGATTTCGTTGGTGCTTTTGTAAATTAAGAACAATCCACCTAAGAGTAAAATAATGCTTTGCCCTGTAATTCCGGCTTGTAACCACCCCCAATCGATAGTAAGCCAAGGTTTTTTCATTTGAATTAATAGATTAATCCCAAATAACAAGGCGATTCGCATGAACATGGCCAAAAACATTCCAATTTTGGTGGCTTTTTTACGTTTTTCTTCAGGTAATTTTCCTGTGGCTATTGAGATAAAAATAATATTGTCTATTCCTAAAACAATTTCTAAAAAAGTTAAGGTCAATAAGGCAATCCAAGCATCAGGATTTAAAAACACTTCCATAGGAGTTTTAGTTTGAGGTTGAAATTAATAGAAGAAACTCAGGGTCTAAAGTTTGGTTACTGTTCCAGTTTGTTTGTCATCAGATCCAATTATATTGAATTCAAAGGTATAGGAATTATTTGAAGTAGTCAAAATTTTCATTTGAATGGCTTTTTCTTCGGCCATGTTTTTGGGATGTTTTTTTTGTAGCACATACTCACAATCATTGACCCAACGGATCGTTGCGGTATCGGTTTTTCCTTCAAAAGTTTCAATTTCGATGCTGTCTTTGCGCTCAAAAACAGTTGTTTTTTTGACGCCATTTACTTCGTATTCAAATTTGAATTTTCCAGTTTTAAAATCGGAGCAGTTGCGCTCTGCGTTGTAGCAAGAAATTAAAAATAAAAAAGGGACTAGGTAGAGCAGTTTTTTTAGTTGCATTAGTGATTGTTTTTATTCAATTTTTATATCATATTTTTCCAAAAGACCCACAATTCCTTGGGTTGAAAATTTAGCTTTTTTCATCGGATTGAATTCGGGATCAAGGCAATAATTATATGCAGTTCTAAAATCGACACCTGCCAATTGGGTATCATTAAAAATGGCGCGATCGAGATTGCAATTATCAAAGACGCTATTGTTCAGTTGTGTCCCAATGAAAGTGACTTCTTTCAGCGAACAGCCTGAAAATTGGGTTTTCGGCATTTTTTTATTGGCAAAAGAAGCATAATCCAACACGCTATCTTGAAACCCCACATCGAATAAAAAATCATCACATCCATGAAATTGAATGCCCAAGAGTTTGCAGTTTTTGAAACGAACAGTTTTTAAGCTACTCCCTGCAAGTTGCGCCATAGATAAATTGCAGTCTATAAACTCGCAATCCATAAAAGTGTTGTTGCTTAAATCACTATTGGAGAAATCACAGTTTTTAAACACGCAATCTTCAAACTCGCGATGGTTTATTTTTTGATCCACAGCGATGACCTTTTCGAAGGTTTTCTGAACGTTTATTAGATTTTCCATTAGTCGTTGAATAAAGCTTTCATAATCCATCTAAGGCCTGTGAAGATTAAGTACATCGAAGCCAAACAAGCTATGATTCCTATGCCGAGCACCAAATAATGCCAGGCAGTATGCTGGTTCATAAAGGCATTGTAAATCACGGATGGACCTATAAATAACAACGGCAAAGCACCTGATAAATATTTGATTCCTTTGGCCAAAAAATCTTTGTTAGTCATTTAAAGTGGGAGGTGTGAAGGTTGAAGTTAGAAATTAGAAGTTAGCAATTAGAGGTGAGAGGTGTAGGGGTGAAATTGTCTACCGCTTTTCGAACGCTTCCGTATTTGGCTAATAATTCGGATGCTTTTTCGTAGGATACGGGTATTTCTTGCATGATCATCTTTACTCCACGATCCACTAATTTGGCGTTGCTCAATTGCATGTCGACCATTTTGTTACCTTTTACTCTTCCTAATTGAATCATGGTTGAGGTGGTAATCATGTTTAATGCTAATTTTTGAGCAGTTCCCGCTTTCATTCTTGAGCTTCCGGTTACGAACTCAGGTCCAACAATTACTTCAATTGGAAATTTGGCAGTTTGTGATAAAGGGCTCCCTGCATTACACGAAATACTTCCTGTGCTAATGCCGTTTTCATTGCATTTTTGCAGCCCACTAATTACGTAAGGTGTGGTTCCAGAAGCGGCTATCCCAATTACTACATCCTTAGAATTGATCTTGTGTTCCATTAAATCAATCCAAGCTTGCTCAGGATTGTCCTCGGCGTTTTCTACAGCATTTCGAATGGCTTGATCGCCACCTGCAATGATTCCTATAACAAGATCTGCCGAAACCCCAAAAGTGGGTGGACATTCTGAGGCATCCAATATGCCTAATCTACCAGAAGTTCCAGCTCCAATGTAAAAAAGTCTCCCTCCAGATTGAATTTTAGTTACTATTTCACTCACTAAATTTTCAATTTGTGGTATTGCTTTCGCAACGGCTAAGGGTACAGTTTCGTCTTCTTTGTTAATGCTAGTTAAAATCTCTGTTAAAGACATTTTTTCTAGGTTATCATAATTCGATGGTTGCTCTGTTGTTTTTATAAACGCCATGACTAATTTTTGAAAATTGAAGGCATCAAAGATAGTAAAATTTAGTAGTGAAATAGGGGTCGCAATACGATAAAATAGTGTGCCAATGAAAATGAAAGTACCTGCGAATTTCGTTACTGCAGCAATGCAATAACGATTAATAAAATTCAGTTGGAAATAGCATTAATGCTTTATTGATATCATGTAGAGATTACAACTATGAACTTTCAGTGTATTGCGCTTTAATTTCTAAACATGTAACACCGCAGATTCGCAGATTTTAAAAGATGGCTATGTATAATAATTTGCGAACCTAAGATTAAAATAAATTCGAACCTTATAGCCTTTGAGTTTGGTCAACAAAACCTATGAACTCTCAGTCTTTAGTGGTTTAGTTCAATTATGCAACTTTTATGATTGCAGGATCTTTTGCTGAGGATGCTGTTAAGGTGTTATGTAAACGTTCGGCCATATTTTCAATACTATCTGAAATGGAACCGCAAATCAGATCCATTCGTTTTTGCTTTTCTTCTCTTACGGCTACTAATATTTTGTCCACAAGAAAATCGTCATATTTTTCAGCTATTGAATCATGAGTGTTGGTGATTCTGATTACATATTCGTTGCCGAAAACTGTAACTCGGATATGGTGTTCTTCATTACTCAAATAATATTTTCTTCCCAATTCATCACAATGGATATCAGTAGTGTTTCTTTTTAATAATTCTGTGATGATACCATAAATATGACTTTCGGTTTTTGAAAATTCTCTGGATTTTTTTTGAAACAAACTAAACATAACAAACAGTATTTAAATTAGTTACAGCTACATTTGATTAGTAAGAAATAATTGAATGACTATGAAAAAAGTAGTTTTGATTCCCAATTTGATTTCAAAGAAAATTCAAATACGGCATACCATCAAAAAAATCAGTTCAATAGCTAATTGTTCAGATGAAATGCTTTTTGTTGAATGCTTAATGGTCTGTTACAGAAATATTTATAGTACTATGGCTAATAAAATTCCCAATACAATCATGGAAATTTTAGCTACGTTGAATTTGTGTCCTTCGCTGCTTTCGAAAATGATAGTGGAAGAAATATGAAACAGAATTCCGATGACTATAGCGGTAATTTCGGTAGTGTATTGTTGTAATTCGGGGCTGTAGTCTGAAGCCAAGGTTCCAAGAGGAGTCATCATGGCGAACGTTAACATGAAGACAAAAATTACTTTCGGGTTGAGTTGTGCTTGGGCGAAAAAAGTGCTCAGAATAATTGCAATGGGTAAATGATGAATGGCGATTCCGATGGCTAAATCGTGATGATGTCCCACCGGGAATCCTTCTAAAAAAGCATGAATACATAGACTTATAAACAATAGCCAAGGCATTTGTTTCATTTTTTCATGCCCATGAACGTGTCCGTGTTCGGCTCCTTTTGAAAAAAATTCCAAAACAATTTGAAATAAAATTCCTGTCATAATAAAGAGACCAATGGAGGTATTTTTTGTAGCATACACCTCAGGTAAAAGATGAATAACGGTAATGGATAGTAAAAAAGAGCCACTAAATGCCAATAAAAGTTTTAAATTGGATTTATTTTTGGGTTGGAAGACCAATGCCAAGACATAGCCCAGGATTACTGCGATTAAAGGCAAAAGGTAATTCATTTTTTATTGTATAGATTAAAGTTGAATATTGGTTCAGGGCGTTCGCTTTTAAAAGTTTCGCCACGAATTACACGAACAAACACTAATTGTGACTATTTATATTTCACGAATTTTTAAAAACAAATTGAATTAGTGTAATTCAAATTTAAGTTCGGTAAAAAATTAGTGACAATTGGTGTAATTCGTGGCTAGCTTTTTTAAATGCGAACGCCCTGATATTGGTTGTTTTTTGAAGTAAACTTCCAAAATTATTTAAAAATCATAATTAATCGTTCACTATTTGTGTTGTGAAATTTTTTGAGTTGGTAATCCCCAAAAATATCCAGCAAGTAGATCCCTGCTTCCTCCATCATATTTTCGAAATCTTTCAAACTAAAAGCGCTCACTTTTTCGGTGAAATGATATGATTCTCCGTGATGTTCAAAAGAAATTTCTTTGTAAATATGTCTTTCTTTTAGATATCTTTTGATGTGAAAATCGATTTGATCTACCGTTTTGATTTCTTCAGGTACTAAGGTTTCGATTACTTGATTTACATTCATGAAGTCAATGACTGCAAATCCGTTTTCAGATAAGCTTTCTTTGATGGCTCTTAAGGTTTTCAAATTATCAACCTCATCTTCGAAATAACCAAAACTGGTAAATAAATTGAAAATCGCATCAAATTTTTCTGAAAAAGGTTCGCGCATGTCATGTACTTCAAATGATAAATTTGTAGTACTGTTTTTACGAGCTTCCGCAATGCTGTTTTCGGATAAATCAGCACCCAAGACATGGTAACCGAGTTGACTTAAATAAATAGCATGTCTACCCTTACCACAGGCTAAATCTAGGACTTTTGCCTTTTCGGGTAAATTGAGATATTGCGTCAGGTTATCCATGAAAACTTGCGCTTCTCGATAGTTGCGTTCTTTGTAGAGTATGTGATAGTACGGAGAATCGAACCAAGAAGTAAACCAATTTTTGGTAGTAAGCTCTCGGTTGTGTATGACGGTTTTTGGGTCTTCAGACATTTATTCGTTTTCAATTAATTTGAGTCCGGCAAATTTAGTGTATTTTTGCAGAAAATATACTATTTCAAACCGTTTGGAATTTGGTATTTAATTATAGGAATTTAGCTTACGATGGAGAATTTTAAAATGATAGCCAAAACCTTTTTTGGTTTTGAGGAAATATTGGCTAAAGAGCTGCGACAATTAGGCGCTCAAGAGGTAGAGCAAGGCATTAGAATGGTGAGTTTTAAAGGCGATAAGGGATTTATGTACAAGGCTAATTTGTCTTTACGTACTGCTTTAAAGGTGTTAAAACCCATTTATTCTTTTAGAGCTACAAATGAAGCCGCTTTATATAAAGGTATTGCTGGTGTGAATTGGTCAAAATATATCAATGCTAATCAAACCTTTGTGATTGATGCTACGGTGCATTCGGAGCATTTTAATCATTCCGAGTTTGTGTCTCAAAAATGTAAAGACGCCATTGTGGATCAATTTAGGGAGCGTACTGGGCAACGTCCTAGCATTGACAAAGTTTTCCCTGATTTACGAATTAATATTCATATCGGTAAGGACCAAGTTTCGGTGGCACTCGATACTTCTGGAAATTCGTTACACCAACGGGGTTACAGAACGGCTACGAATATTGCTCCTATTAATGAAGTTTTAGCAGCGGGTATTTTATTATTATCAGGTTGGGAAGGACAAGGTCATTTCTTGGATCCGATGTGTGGTTCTGGAACCTTTTTAGCGGAAGCTGCCATGATTGCTTGTAATATTCCGGCTAACATCAACCGAAAAGAATTTGCTTTTGAAAAATGGAAAGATTGGGACAACGAATTGTTTGATCAAATCATGGATAGTTTGTTGAAAAAAGTAAAAGAGTTTCATTATACGATAAAAGGTTATGACAAAGCGCCAAGTGCGGTTCAAAAAGCCAAAGACAACATTCGTAATGCCAATTTAGACGAATACGTTTCGGTTTTTGAAGACAACTTTTTTGATACCGAGAAAACTACTGAAGGTAAATTACATATGGTATTCAATCCGCCTTATGATGAGCGATTGGATATTCATATGGAGGAATTTTACAAAAACATTGGCGATACTTTGAAGAAAAATTATCCAGGTACCAATGCGTGGTTTATTACCGCGAACTTAGACGCTTTGAAATTTGTAGGTTTAAAACCCTCTCGAAAAATCAAATTGTTTAATGCTAGTTTAGAAGCACGTTTGGTGAAATACGAAATGTATGAAGGAAGTAAAAGAACTAAGTTTCAAAGTCCCCTCACTCCTGAAGGGGAAGTATAATGTTCTCCATAAAGCTTATTTAATTTAAAAACCTATTTACTCCTAATAGGATATACCCCTCAAGGGGATAGGGGGTTGAAATGACAAAATTACAAGTACGAGCATTTTTATATCAATTGGGTTGTTTTGCTATATTATTTATTGGTTTTCGCTATTTGGTAGCTCGATTTACCCCTTTGACTGATTTTTGGATACCGTTAACTGCTTTTGTGGTAGGAACTATTTTGTCTCCTAAATTTCAAGCGGCTAAAACCAAAGACGGCGAAAAACTATTCATGTCTTGGATTTTTTTAAAAGGCATTAGAGAAATAGGATAATTTTTTTGCAGCAACTAAGCCCTAAACAAAAATAGGCCTTTGATCGATGGATCTTGGGCCTTTTTTTGTTTCAATACTTATCATCAAAGTCGGTTTTTTATTCTTTGTTACTTTTTCTTAAAGGGTTTAGTAATAATTTTCTTTTACAATAATTTCAATTGGAATAGGAATCACCTCCTTGTTTTCTTCTTGGCTTGCCTTTTTTTTATAGAGGAATTGAATGGCTGAATATCCCTGTTCTTCTGGTTTTTGATGGATAAGAAAATCGATTCGCTCCTTCTGCAGGTACTCGATATTTTCTTTTAATAGTTCGTGCCCAATTAATTTTACAGAAGTAATATGGTGTTGTTCAAAAAAACGAGCCACGAAATGCACTCTTGAATTGGGAACATATACTGCATCTATACCCTCAAATAATGACGGGGCGACAACTTCTTTGGATTCAATTATGCTATTGGTTTCGAATAAAGTAAAGTTGTGATTGGCTTTTTTTTCTTTAAAATAATCGCGAAAACCTTGTATTCTCTGGATAAATACATTGTTTCTATTGGTGTTTTCGTTGATGCTTTTGAGTTTAAGAATTAGAATGTGTGCATTAGGTTGTAATCCATACCCTGTCAGTTTTCCTGCGAGATACCCACTTTTATGGGAGTCTTGACCCACATAAAAAACATTTTTTAGTCCAGGTAAGTTGGAATCAATTAAAACAATTGGGGTATTTTTTTCTTGGTATTTTTCTAAAAATGATCGTGCGGCTTCTTGAAAAATTGGGGCTAACACCAAACCATCGTGATCTGCTATTAGTATTTGTTGCGCCGCTTGAACAAAGGCGTCTTCATTAAAGTCAAAAAAGTAATATTCTAAGGCTACTCCCATAATGGTCAATTCTTGGGCTGCTTTTTGGATACCGTTTAAAGGTGCTTTCCAGTATTCAATCGTATCACTTTTGGGTAAAAAAACGGCAAATCGATACTTTTTGTTCAGTGCCAAATTACTAGCCATTACATTTTTTACATAACCATATTCATTTATGATTGCCTGTACTTTTTCAATATTTTCAGGAGTTACCTGACCTCTATTATGAATAATACGGTCTACGGTGCCAACGGACACTTGAGCAAGTTCAGCTATTTTTTTGATAGTGATGATAAGGTAGTTATTTTGAATTTAAGCGGTAAAGTTACTTTTTATTTGCATAGAAAAACTTTTTTATATTTTTTTTATAAAAGGTTGGCTAGGAACTAAATTTAGGTATATTTGTATTACGTGTGCGCACACGAATACGATAAATATGACAAAAAAAATAATTACACTAGGTGAAGTTTTGATGCGATTGACCCCGCCAAATGGTTTGAAATTAGAACAAACGTCGACATTTGATCTTGGATTTGGAGGTGCTGAAGCCAATGTTGTGGCTTCTTTAGCTAGGTTGGGTTGGCATACACGATTGATCACAGCATTGCCTCCATCTGTTATAGGTGAAAAAGCTTTACGAACACTTCAACAAAGCGGAATTGAAGTAGCAAATCAAGAGTTGGATGGTAGAATGGGTTTGTATTATTATGAACCCGGATTTTCTTTGCGTTCTGGAAAAGTAATCTATGATAGGGAGTTTTCTGCTTTCGCTACTCTAAAAGTAGGCGTAATCAATTGGCATTCGATTTTTGAAGACGCGACTGGGTTTCATTGGTCAGGAATTACGCCTTCCTTGTCTATTGATTTAGCTTGTTTATGTAAAGAAGCTTTAGAAGTGGCTCAAGAGTTGGGGCTGACCATATCAGCCGATTTGAATTACAGGCCGACTTTATGGAATTACGGGATGAAAGCATATGAAATCATGCCCGATTTGGTGCAGTATTGCGATGTGTTATTAGGAGGGATAGAAGATTCTGAACCTGTATTAGGCCTACCTGTTGAAGCTTGTACTTCCGATCAAGAGGTGTTTCAGTTGTGGCAACAAAAATTTCCAAAACTGAAAATAATTACGACTACCAAGCGATGGAATGCCAACGCTACTTCAAACGACATCAGTGCTTTATTATGGGATGGAACCATACTTTATGAGTCCAAAAGTTATAGTATTTCGCCTATTGTTGATCGGATAGGTGCTGGGGATGCTTACATGGCCGGATTACTGCATGGAATTAATAAGTGGTCAGATTCTCCTCAAAAAGCAGTTGATTTCGCCATAGCGGCAAGTGCTTTAAAGCATACCATAGTTGGAGATTTTAACTGGGCTACCGAAGCAGAAGTTTTAGCCGTTTTGCATGGCGCCTCAGGGAGTCGAGTGGCTAGATAATAGTAATGAATACTACACTAATGAATACAAAAGATAACATAATCAACACCATCCTTGGGCAAGGAATGTTGCCTCTTTATTATCATGAGGAGGCAGAGATTTCAATAGCAGTGCTACAAGCCTTATACCGATCAGGTATTCGGGTGGTTGAATATACAAGCCGAGGCGATAGGGCAAGGCATAATTTTAAAGAGCTGTTGCAAGTGCGCAATGATAGCATGCCTGATTTGTTTATAGGAATTGGGACCATGAAAAATTTGCAACAGGTTCGAGACTATTTGGCTCTTGGAGCAGATTTTTTTATCAGTCCTGGTTTTCTACCAGAGGTGGCTTCTTTCCTTTTCGGAAAATCGGTTTTGTATGTTCCGGGTTGTATGACGCCCACCGAGATTATTTCCGCAGAAAACGCAGGTATGACATTGATTAAATTATTCCCTGGTAACTGCATCGGAACCGATTTTTTGATCGCGATTAAAGACTTGTTTCCTGGAATTGCATTCATGCCAACGGGTGGAGTAACCACAAATAAAGAAAATATTGAGGCTTGGTTCACAGCAGGGGTAAGTGCTGTTGGAATGGGAAGCCAATTAATAAGTAAGGACTTAATGAATAGAAAAGAATTTACTGCCCTTGAGCAGGCAACCAGAAAAGTAGTAGAAACCATTCATACCATTAAAACAAGTAAATGAAAACAGTAGTAATAACAGGAGCAGGAGGTATTCTGTGTGGTACTTTGGCAAAAGCTTTAGCCCAACATGGTTATCAAATAGCCGTATTGGATTTGAAAAAAGAAGCGGCGGATGCCATCGCTACCGAAATTAATGCAGCAGGAGGAAAAGCGATTGGATTTGTAGCCAATGTGTTGGAAAAAGAATCGTTGGAAGCGGCCAGAAAACAAATTAATGTACAATTAGGCACTTGCGATATTTTAATCAACGGGGCTGGAGGAAACCATCCTTTGGGAACAACCTCTCAGTCGTTCTTGCATGAAGAAGATCTTCTTAACACCACCGAGGGGTTTAAGACTTTTTTTGATTTGGACGCTGAGGGCATTTCGTTTGTTTTTAACCTCAACTTCATCGGGACATTATTGCCTACCCAAATTTTCTCTAGAGATATGATTGGGAAAAAAGAGTGTAGTATCTTGAACATTTCTTCCATGAATGCTTTTACTCCTTTGACAAAAATACCAGCATATAGTGGGGCAAAAGCGGCCGTTTCCAATTTTACGCAATGGTTGGCGGTACATTTTTCTAAAGTAGGTATCCGAGTTAATGCTTTGGCACCCGGATTTTTCTTGACGGATCAAAACCGAAGTTTATTAACCCATTCTGATGGGGCTTTAACTCCAAGGGGAACCACCATTATTGCGCAAACCCCAATGGGACGATTTGGCGAACCCGAGGATTTAATCAGCACTACTCTTTATTTATGTGATCCTGCTTCCTCTTTTGTAACTGGAGTAGTCATTCCAATTGATGGCGGTTTTAGTGCATATAGCGGCGTTTAATCATTCAATACTAAAAAAATTATGGAACAAACATGGAGATGGTACGGGCCTAATGATCCCGTTCAATTAGCCGCTGCAAAACAAGCTGGCGCAACAGGTATTGTAACCGCATTACATCACATTCCCAATGGTCAGGTTTGGGAGGTGGATGAAATCATGAAACGAAAAAAAGAAGTTGAGGCCGCTGGATTGACCCTCTCGGTTATTGAAAGTATTCCGGTACATGAGGAGATTAAGAAAAGATCGGGTCACTATTTACACTACATTGAAAATTACAAACAAAGTATCATCAATTTAGCCGCCTGCGGAATACATACGGTTTGTTATAATTTCATGCCTGTTTTGGATTGGTCTAGAACTGATTTATCGTATGAAATGCCGGATGGTTCTAAAGCTTTACGATTTGATGTAACCGAATTTGCGGCATTTGAATTGTTTATTCTAAAAAGACCAGGAGCAGAAAGTACCTATACGGCCTCTCAAAGGACACAAGCCAAAGCTAGATTCGAACAACTCTCTGAAGCCGATACAATTAAATTACAACACAATATTATTGCAGGCTTACCAGGAGCGGAAGAGTCTTACACCGTTTCGGATTTCTTAAAAGTACTTCAGGGGTATGAAGGTATTGACGCCAATGCGTTAAAAGAAAATCTCTTTTATTTTTTAAGAGAAATTATACCTGTAGCCGAAAGTGTGGGGGTTAAAATGGCCATTCATCCGGATGACCCACCGTATTCCATTTTAGGATTGCCAAGGGTGGTGAGTACTGAGGCTGATTTAAAGGAAATATTAAGTGTGGTCGATTCTCCTTCAAATGGATTTTGTATGTGTACGGGCTCGTATGGTGTACTGGCCGAAAATGATTTAGCAGGCATTATTGATCGTCATGGCGCTAAAATGAATTTTATCCACTTAAGGAGTACACAACGAGACGCAGCTGGTAATTTTTTTGAAGCGAATCACTTGGAAGGCGATGTGGATATGTATGCTGTGGTTAAATCAATTCTGAAAAAGCAAAAAGAAACAAATAGATGCATCCCAATGCGTCCTGATCACGGGCATCAAATGTTAGATGATTTGAATAAAAAGACCAATCCTGGATATTCGGCCATTGGGCGTTTAAGAGGTTTGGCGGAATTAAGAGGCTTAGCCATGGGAATTGAGAAAAGTTTATTTTAGAAAAAATGACGGCAAAAAATATAATTACGGATGATTTTTTACTGCATACGAATGCCGCCAAAACATTGTATGTGGACTACGCTAAATATCAGCCTATTTTTGATTATCATAGTCATTTGTCTGCCAAAGACATTGCAGAAGACCGACAGTTTGATAATTTAACTCAGATTTGGTTAACAGGCGATCATTATAAGTATCGAGCGATGCGTGCTAATGGTATTGACGAACATTTTATAACAGGTAACGCTAGTGATTTTGATAAATTTCACAAATGGGCGGCAACGGTTCCTTATACGCTTCGCAATCCTCTGTATCATTGGACGCATTTAGAACTAAAGCGCTATTTTGATATTGAGGAAGTACTCAATACCGACACTGCGGCAAGTATTTATGCTAAAGTTGGAGATTTACTACAACAGAAGGACTATAGTGTTCAGAATTTATTACGAAAAATGAATGTTTGCTTTATCGGCACGACAGACGACCCGATAGACGATTTACAATACCATCAAAAACTGCAGGAACAAGGATTTGAAATTCAGGTGCTTCCCTCTTTCAGACCCGATAAAGCGTTGCAGCTTACTAATGAGGGCTTTTTGGAGTGGATAGCTCAACTAGAACAAGTTGTTGGATATGCCATAACTTCTTATGAGAGTTTAGTAAAGGCTTTACATGAAAGGCATACTTATTTTCATGAAGTAGGCTGTCGAATTTCAGATCATGGTCTTTCTACGCTGTATTTTGAAAAGACCACTTCAAATGAGGTATCAAAAATTTTTAAAAAAGCCATGCAGGGCGAACATTTATCCAAAAAAGAAATAAGAAAATACCAATCGGCACTACTTATTGCCTTAGCAGAAATGAATCATTCGAAAGGTTGGGTGCAACAGTTTCATATTGGCGCTATTCGCAATACTAACCAAATGATGTGGCAATCTATTGGTGCAGATCAAGGGTTTGATTCTATTGGCGATTTTTCTTTTGCCCCGGCTTTGAGCGGTTTTTTTGGAGCATTAAGTGCTACTAAAAGTTTAGCTAAAACCATCGTGTACAACTTGAATCCTAAAGACAGCGAAATGATGGCGACGATGCTGGGGAATTTCAATGATGATGGGCAAATTGGAAAAATGCAATATGGAGCAGCCTGGTGGTTTTTGGATCAAAAAAAAGGAATAGAAAATCAAATCGATGTGCTGTCTAATTTTGGGTTACTATCTCATTTTGTGGGTATGGTCACTGACTCAAGAAGTTTTCTTTCTTTTCCTAGACATGAATATTTTAGAAGAATCCTCTGTAATCTTTTGGGGGAAGAAATGGAAAAAAAAGAATTACCTATGGACTTTACAATGGTCGGTGCCTTAGTATCTTCTATTTGTTATCACAATGCAGCTCGTTATTTTAATTACAAAAGAATTTAATACAGTATGGAAGTTAGCGAAATAAGTATTGGTGACAATGCAAGTCAAGCCATCACAAAAGCAACAGCAGTTAAAGGTAAATACCGATGGACCATTTGTGGGATGTTATTTTTTGCCACAACGATTAACTATTTGGATCGTCAAGTGCTTTCTTTAACTTGGAAGGATTTTATAGCCCCTGAGTTTCATTGGACCAACAATGATTACGGAAATATAACGGCTTTGTTTTCTATATTTTATGCCTTATCGATGTTGTTTGCAGGGAGATTGGTGGATCGATTGGGCACTAAAAAGGGATTTATTTGGGCTATAGGAATATGGTCGTTTGGTGCTTGTTTGCATGCTTTTTGTGGTATCATCACCTCAGGATGGATTACGGGTATTTGGCAATTTAGCTTTCAAGCTTCTAAAGCGAGTCTCAAAACCGTGGGAGATACTGGGCTGGTTGTTTCAGTTAGCGTGACTTTGTTCATACTTTCACGTTGGGTGTTAGCGTTGGGGGAAGCAGGTAATTTTCCAGCTGCAATCAAAGCTACGGCAGAATATTTTCCCAAAAAAGATCGTGCTTTTGCGACTAGTATTTTTAATTCAGGCGCTACTATTGGCGCACTGGTAGCTCCGGTTTCTATTCCTTTTATTGCCGAAGCGTACGGATGGGAAATGGCTTTTGTCAGTATTGGCCTCTTGGGATTTGTTTGGATGCTCTTTTGGCATTTAATGTATGAAAAGCCAGAAAAAAACGGGAATATCACCAAGGAAGAACTAGCCTATATCCAACAAGATGAAAAGGAAATTAATGGTAGTCCTGACCAAAATGCGGAACACGCTCGCTTGTTTTCCATTGGAGACTGTTTCCAATATCGGCAAACTTGGGCTTTTATCATGGGAAAACTATTGACCGATGGCGTTTGGTGGTTTTTCTTGTTTTGGACCCCCGCTTATTTGAGTTCAGTCTATAAAATGGAGGCGGCAGCAGCGGCATTTCCTTTATTTGTTCTTTATTTGATTACTTTGCTTTCTATCCTAGGAGGCTGGTTGCCGACATACTTTGTCGAAAAAAAAGGCATGAACCCTTATGAAGGCAGGATGAAAGCCATGCTGATTTTTGCTTTTTTTCCTGTATTGGCTTTGTTTGCACAACCTTTAGGACACTTTACGTATTGGATACCGGTGGGTATTATTGGCATTTCTGGGGCGGCGCATCAAGCTTGGTCGGCTAATATTTTTACGACTGTTGGTGACATGTTTCCCAAACATGCCATCGGGACCATTACAGGTATTGGTGGTTTGGCTGGCGGAATTGGAGCAACAATTATCAATAAAGGCTCAGGCTTACTTTTTGATTATACTGAGGAAAAGCAACTTGTTTTGTTTGGTTTTAAAGGGATCGAAGCAGGGTATTTTATTATATTTTCTCTCTGTTCTGTAGCGTACCTTTTAGGGTGGGGAATCATGAAACTATTGGTGCCCAAATATGAGCCTATAGTGTGTTAAGTTGGGCTAAAAAGTGGCTAACTCGACACTTGAAATCCTCCATATTGTTTATGTGATAAGAACATAGCTGATGAAGGTGTAATAGGTTCTCCCGCTATGAATCGGGACAGACTATACAACAGGAGTTTAGTTCATGGGGTATTATTTGTTTTGATATACAATGATTTAAAATCATTGTTCGTACTATGTTCGCAACGAAGCATCTAATTGTTAGTACTAGTTTTTATTCTTCGGTTAGGAATTCTGAAATCTGTTTTGAACATATCGGGAATTTTATTTTTCATTACATCCCAAACGATGGCATAATTAACTCCCAAATAGTCATGAATTAATCTGTCTCTCATTCCAGCCATATTTTTCCATTGAATTGTATTCCATTTTACTTTGATATCGGCAGGGATTTTCTTTGTAGCTTCTCCAATAATTTCTAAACTTCTAACGACAGCACGTTTCAAAGTTTCGTCTTCTAAGAAATCTTCATATACCAATTTTTCACTAACAGAAATTATGTGTGAGCATTCGTCTTGAATATGTCTTAGATATTCTTTCGGCTCTTTAGACATATTGAACTTCATTTAAGATTTTCGGACCGATATACGTACTTAGCCCATTTTTTGTTACAAGCTCGATTTTTTCATTTTTGAATATTTTTTCGAATAAATCGTAAACAGCCATATAATTGTCAAAGTTTTCTTTTTCAGGTTCAAAATCAATTAGTAAATCTATATCACTTCCACTTTACTGTTCATTACGAATGTACGAACCAAATAAACCAACATTTCGAATGCCAAATTTAGAAAGCTTTAACTTATTAGCTTTCAGTGTTTTCAATATGTCATCTTTAGTGGTCATTTGAAACTTTTTATTCAAATATACAAAAGTTTGTCTTTTGAAAACTAGTGTTAACATCAGTCTCTGAAAAAACTTCTATTACATTGCGAATAAACATACCAAAATCTTTTATTACAACAAGTTTTTTCTTGTTTTTACGGCACAATACCACCAAGTAATTTCTCAACTGCAACTACAAATAAGTAGTTCAGAGGGCAAAATCATTCTTAAAATCTAGCTCGTTTTATTGAAGTTGTTGCTTCACTGTAACTAAGAACCAAATCCCTGTGAAAATTATTTTAGGGGTAAGGCCACTGATGCTCCAAAGTGACGAATACACTTGAAAAGCAAACCGCTAGCACTCCACAAAAAAGTGGTTAACTCGCCTCTTGAAATCCCCTCTATTTTTTTTACGATAAGTGGGTAGGTTGGCGGATGTGTAATCGGTTTCGTTCAACACGGGTTTCATTGTTCGGCTTGCAGCTGCAACGAACTCTAGTGGTTAGGTGCAATTATTTTTAGCGTAGTTTTAAATTATTTGAATTTCACCCAACGGGTAATTTATTACTATAGGGTTAGTTCAGTTTCTATTGCATTCTACCTCTTACTGCGAAATGCAGTTGCCAATGATCAATGAGATTCTACTTTCAATCTGTAGCAAAGGCATTTGGACGAATTGTATCTCCCATTTCAAATTCTAAAGTGCCTCCTTCAACTATTGCTTTGTGATTAAAAAAGGGTGTAGGTAAGACTTCGTTGTTGAGTTTTGCCGACTGGATGTATTTGTTTTGAGGACTATTGTTTTTGGTTTTGATGGTAAAATAGCGCCCTGGAGTCAGTGCAATGGATACTTCATCAAAAATAGGGCGACTGATGGAATATTCAGGGTTTCCCGGGCAAAAAGAATAGAAACCCATGGCATTCAACACATACCATGCTGACATTTGGCCACAATCTTCATTCCCGGCAATGCCATTGGGGTCATTAAAGTACAAATTTTTCAGAATACTATCGGTGAGGTTCTGTGTTTTCCACGGTTCTCCTACAAAGTTGTACAAATGGGTTATATGATGACTTGGTTCGTTGCCGTGTGCATATTGTCCGATTAATCCCGAAATGTCTTCAGAAACTTTACCTCCGGTTAATTCAGAACTGCTAGAAAACAAGCGGTCAAGATTGGTAATAAAAGAATTTTTACCTCCCATCAATGCTATTAAATTGGCTACATCGTGAGGGGCAAACCAAGTCCACTGAAAGGCATTTCCTTCTGTATAGTCGTTGGCATTGTGCATAGAAAATTGAGGATCAAAGGGAGTTCTCCATGTACCCTCTGTATTTTTACCTCTCATAAAACCGGTTGTTTTATCATAATATTGGGTGAATCGTTTGGAGCGTTCCATGAACTTCTGATAGTCTAATTTTTTTCCAAGTTCTTTGGCAATTTGAGCGATGCACCAATCATTGTAAGCGTACTCTAATGCTTTGGAAACCGATTGATTTTCTAAATTGGATGGAATAAATCCGTACATTTCATTGTACAATTTGGCTTTTGGCATGAGTCTTCGCTCTACGTCTTCAGAAGGGAAAAGTATCCCTGTTCTGGAGTAATTGGCTGAACCTACCATGGCTTTATAGGCTTTAGAAAGATCAAAGTTTTTAATTCCTTTTTGGTAAGCATCGGTTATTAAAGAAACGGCATGGTATCCAATCATGCAACCTGTATAATTGGATTCTAATTCCCACATCGGCAAAACGCCACCTTCTTCATATTTTAGCAGTAAAGAATGGATGAAATTGGCTGCTATTTCTGGATCGGTTATGGTTTTTAAGGGGTTGTTTCCTCTAAAGGTATCCCATAATGAAAAAACGGTATACACGGGCTTTCGTTTCGTTTTTTTAATTTGTTTGTCCATTCCGAGATATCTAAAATCGACATCATTGGCTAGGTTTGGACAAATTGAAGTATGGTACAAGGCCGTGTAAAAAATGGTTTTTTCATTGTCAGTGCCACCTTTAACTTTGATTTTACTTAATTCTTTTTCCCATAACGCATAGGCTTTTTGTCGAATAGATTCAAAATTCCAAGAAGGGATTTCTGATTGTAAATTGCGTTTAGCTCCTTCATTGTCCACCGAAGAAATCCCTACTTTGGCGAGGACTTCTTCTCCTTTTTGAAGGTCAAAATACAAGACAAGTTGTAGGTTTTTGGAATGCGCTTTGGTTGCGGGAGGTACTACTTTCCCGTTTTCATAAAAAGTGGCTTTGAAAGGCTTATTGAACTTGGCGTGAAAAAAAACTTGTTGTGCTTCGGCCCATCCGCCTGATTTTTTGAATCCTTGAATTTCGTGGTCATTCAAAATACGAATTTCGTGTTCCGGATTTTTATCTGTAAAGATTGTGTGCGCCAAATCAATGATTATCCCTGAAGGCCCATTTTTGGTGTAAGTGTACTTATGAAAACCGGCTCTTGAAGTGGCGGTTAATTCAGCTTTTATACCGTATTTCTTTAAGAAAACAGCATAATATCCCGGAGAGGCTTTTTCATCACTATGGCTAAATTCCGAACGATATCCTACAGTAGTGTCTTCTGAAGTACCCGGTGTGACTTGTACATTTCCCGAAAAAGGCATCCATAAAATATCCCCTAAATCGCCAATGCCTGTGCCACTTAAATGCGTGTGAGAAAAGCCAATAATTGAGCTGTCAGAATAATGATAACCACTGCTAGCATCCCAGCCCTGTGTCCGCGTGTCGGGGCTTAATTGTACCATGCCATAAGGTACGGTGGCGCCAGGAAAGGTATGGCCATGTCCTCCCGTACCAATAAATGGGTTTACATATTTTGCGTAGTCTTGTGATTGTACGGAAAGGGCAGGAGCGATTAGGATTCCTGAATACAGTAAAAATGAAAGGATAAGGTTGTGGAAAAGGGTTTTCATAGGACGCTTTTTATTAGACCACAAATAAAAGCAGCGCCACTTAATTTGGACTTAAATTCTACTTAACAACAACATAATTAAGGATTAATATAAGTCCGGATAGTAATTTTTATACCAAACACGGCAATGTATGCTATAAGTATTGCATAGGAAGTTTTTTTTGAGAAATATCCCAACGTTTACGATTTTCATAGACAAGAAAGGTATGAAGTTATAGCATTTCTATTCAAACTTTGCTGGTTGGCTAGTACTTTTTTGGCTATATTCTGCATTCAAACATCGAATTGTGTTGACGATGTATTTATATTAGTTTTCAGCGAATTCCATCAAAAACGGGGTGTTTCGTTAGGGCACTAAACGATGTCTTTGAAGGCGACATTGAATTTTGCCTCTAATAAATGATGGTATTCTCTGCAAAAATCATCATACGATTGCTTAGATAGACTTTTTTTTCCCATAGCATACAAGGATTTGCATTTGATGATAATGGCTTCCTCATTTAAGGGGTCAAAATTTAAAATACGGTTGGCTATGAGTTCCAATAATTGCAAATTGCTTTGATTTTTCGACAGGATTTCCAAGGCTTCAATAATGTTGTTTGCGATGTCTACTTTAAAAGGATCAATCCATTCATTTTGAAAATCCGGACAAATTTCGCCCGCTTCGATGAGTTTTAACAATGGTGCGATTTCACTCTCGTCTAAAGTGTTGTTTTTAATTTTTGGAATCAGACTAGCCACATAAAAATAATCACAAAAAACCTCCTCTTCAAAATGAATTGACCAATAGTTGTTTTCATTTTTAATTTCAATATTTCCAATTTTTTCAAGCAAAATTTTAAGTTTGCTCAGATTTACATTACGATTGTTTCGGGCACTATTTTCGGTTTTGTCCTGCCATAAATTTTCGATCATTTTATGGGAACTCACTCCTTTTTGACTTTTTGTTTTGGATAAGAGGATCAACAAAAAGAGTTGTTTTAAAGTAGGAGTAAACTGGGCCGAGATGTCTTTGCCTTCTTGATCAAAAACCTCAAATCCTCCAAACAAGTAAATGGCAGATTTTTTTATTTTAGTATAAGCAATTTCAGCAATTGGTTCCACTGACGGTGATACGATCTGTTCTTTTTCTGCTTGTATGACTTGCTTAGACTCGATTGAGGTTTCAGCAGGTGCTGTTTTTAGCTTCTTTTTTTGGAGATAAATGTAACTGCCCCCACCCGCAAAGCCAAGGAAGATAATAGCTATAAAAAGTGGGAAGCTCCAAGGAGTTGCTTCTTCCTGAAACACCTCTTTGGCTAGTAAAGGGGGGTAAGCGAGCGAGTGAAGGTTTGCTTTGTTTTCGTTAATTGTAATGGCATAAAGACTGGCCGTATTGGTATCAAGCCATAAACTAGCATTTGATTTTATATCTAAAAACTGATAGGGGAAGGCTTCAGGAAACAGGGTCATCTCAAACTGTTTAATACCAAAACGAGCCAATCTAACTTGTGTATTAAAAGTGTTGTTGTTGTACAGTAAAGCGTAGAAATGTTGTTTGTTGTTGTCTACTACTAGAGAACTTACAGGTACAAAAGGAGCGTTTTCTATAGTCGTTTTTTTCCAAAGTTTATGCACTTTGAAGTCTGAAAACGACACTTGATATAAATCGTAAAAATGATGACTATTCACTGCTTGACTACCTGAAGTACTTCCAAAACCTCCAAAAATCAAAAAAGAATCTTTGTTGTATAAGGCTGCAGCACTTAAGTATCTCGGCTCAATCGCTTTTGTTTTGTTGGTTTTCCAGGTGTTACTTTTTAGGTCTAAAGTGTGAAAAGCATTTTTGTAATTATAATGACCATACCCGCCAAAAGTGATGAGGTTTCCTGAGTTTGGATCAATCATTTTGTTGTGATGCCATAAATCTGGCTCCGAACAAACTGTGGTGTTTTCAGACCAAGACGCTGTTTTGAAATCGAAACGAGAGAGGATGCCTTTTTGATAGGAATATGACCAGATTTCTTTTGTGGCTTGGTTATAAATAAACGTATTATCAAGGCAAGGATACGGATTGTTCGTGTAATTGAGTGTGTCTAATTCTTGATTTTTGATGTCAAAAGTATAGACAGCCTTGGTATCAATAAAGAAAATTTTACTGTTCGTATCATCGAAAGTGGAACCTAGCAGATGGTCAAACGAGAGACTTTTTACGGCGCTCCATTTCAAATGTTGATCTAAAAGCCATTTTGGATTCAAAGTGGTGGCTTCGGCCTTGTTGATTTCGTCATAGACCGCATTATTTTTCAAATGTTTTCCTAAAACCCAATTATAGGCTAATTTTTTGTCTTCGAAGATTTTAACGTGTTTCAGACTCATCGGGCACACATCAGTGGTATTGAAGTTGGTCAGGTTGCTTTTGCCAAAAACAATGTCGTACGAATCAATGTGGGATAATGTGGGTACTTTTTTTACTTTCTTAATTCCATTAATCGCTAAGGAAATCGTGCTGTTTTTGGGGTTTAGGGATAAATCGAAAGTATTCCATTGTTTTGAAATAGAGGGAATTTCGTTCCATTTAAAGGCGTGAACAATGGTGTTGTTGACCACTAATACAAAACTTGGAGACTTAGTATTATTGGCACCGTCAAAACTGCAAATCAAATCGATATTAAATTCTTTATTCCCTAGAATTTTAACAATATTACCATAGTAGCCCTCTTTTTTTCTAAAGCTGACTTCAAATTGTAACTCAAATCCATTAGTAAAGGTAAGGGGCTTGGTAGGAGACAAAACTAAGGAGGTGCGTTTGTCTTGTATTACCTCTCTTGAGGTAAAGAATAAGCCATCTGCAAACGTTTCTTGTGCGTTTGAATGGATAAAATGAAAGGTTATAAGAAGTAACGAGAGTAGTGTTTTTTTCATCGATTTGGAAAACAGATTTTTAATTTAACAAGTTAAATAGTTTGGGTTTTTTAATAAAATTAGGTGTTTAGACGATGATTCCATTCTGCGAATATAAATCAATTTTTAAATTTTCTATAAAAATTTATGCTTAAATGTGCATAATATTTAAATCCTAATACTGTAAAAAAAGGGGCTTTGATATCTTCTTTTTTTTAGTATAGTTGTTAAAGAATTAAAAGTAATTGATGAAATAGGTAACCTATTGGAAATCAATTTTGTGTTCAAAAGCAATATTGTTTTCAATGGCCTATTTTTTTTTGCAGCTACAGAAACCAGGCTAAATTATGAGGTGGTAGAAATGGGTATAGGTGATATGTTTTTTTTTATTTCCGTAAAAACAGTGCTGCTATTTTTTGTTTTTATCAAAATAGGACCACTTTAAAATGGAAATAGGAATTTTTTTTTCATTAATGAAGTTATTAATGGTTTATTAATCGATTATTTACTGTTTATTATTTTAAAATTAAGACCTCGAGGTGTTCTTTGCTAAATAAATAAAAAAAAAGAAATCAATTATTAATCTAGCAAAAGAGCCCACATGACAAAAACGATTAAACAGGACTAACCGACTATTTTAAAGTATCAATTTATGATTTAAAAATTTATGAGACAATTAATGAAACCAAAACCAAAACCAAGCAAAAGGACTATTAGGGGGTTAAAAGCCTTTCTTAGCTTACTCCTTGTAACTAGTTTTACAACTATTTATGCACAGAACGATAAACGAGAAAGTTTAATCACGCTTTCCGGAAAAGTAGTAGATGCTTCTAATTTACCCATACCCGGTGCGAACATTTCAGCTATGGGCACAAAAGTGAACACTATCACTGATTTTGATGGTAAGTTTGTATTTAAAATCCCAGTTACTACTGCTTCTATCCAAGTGAGTAGCCTTGGGTATACAAGTGTAGTTAAAAAGCTTACTTCAGAAAGTTTTGTTGCCATTACATTACTAACAGAATATAAAAATTTGAACGAAGTAGTGGTTGTGGGATATGCCAAGCAAAAAAAGGAAACCATCACGGGATCGGTTTCTAACATTAAAGGAGCGGCTATTCAAACGACCACCTCTTCAAGTATAGCGCAGAAACTTCAAGGTAAAGTAGCGGGACTTAACATTCGTCAGAATTCAGGACAACCCGGGACTTTTGATAACTCCATAAATATTAGAGGATTTGGAAATCCTATCTATATTATTGATGGTGTTAGACGTGGTAGTGGTGATGAATTTCAGCGAATCAATGGAAATGACATTGAGAGTATCTCAGTTTTGAAAGATGCTTCAGCGGCCATTTATGGATTAGGAGCCGCCAATGGGGTTATTTTAATTACCACTAAAAAAGGAAATAAAGGCAAAACTACTTTCGAATATAGCTCGTTTATCGGATTTACCTCGCCAACTGATATTCCTACCATGATGAATGCTGGGCAATATGCAGAGATTTTTAACGATGCACAAATTAACCGACCGTTAGGAGGGGTTCCATTTTACACTAAAGAGGAGCTTCAAAAGTATCGTATTGGTGCACCGGGATATGAAAGTACTGACTGGTATGATACTGCTATCAAATCAACCGCCATGCAGAAACAACAAAATCTTTCCGCATCCGGAGGTAATGAAGACATTAATTACTTTATCGGATTAGGGTATGTGAATGAAGAAGGCTTATTAAAAAGTAATGATATTGGATATGAGCGTTTCAACTTAAGATCTAATCTAACAGCAAAATTGACCAAAAACATTGAAGCGCAATTGTTAATTGGAGGCCGATATGATTTCAAAAAACAACCTGGGGATAGTTTCTTTAACATCTTTAAAGGTACCCGTTCTAGTGTGCCTATCGACCGTCCTTTTGCGAATAATAATCCTCTTTATCCCGGGGTAGTAACGCCAGGAAATCAAAATCCTGCGGTGTTAGCTGATCGCGATATTACCGGATATGGTGAGGAGGTATATAGAAATTTACAGTCTACTTTAGCATTAACTTATACAGTACCTTTTATTAAAGGGATGTCTATCAAAGGTTCAGCGTCCTATGATGCTAATAATTTTGTAGCCAATACACTCTCTAAATCCTATACGGTCTATACTTATGACAAAGTGTTAGGAATTTACAAACCGATTCAAATGCGTGCAGGAACGGGAAGTATTTCTTACAGAACGAATAACAGTAATTCAACGACTTTACAAGGTTATATTAACTATAAGCCGGAGTTAAATGAGAACCATCATGTAAGCACCGTACTTGTCGTAGAAGAAAATTTGTTCAACAAACAGGATGTTTCTCTTAAAAAATTATACAAAGATTTTTATACTAAAGATGAAATCCGTTATGCCGATCAATTAGGCCAAGAAAGTGATGGTATCCGAAGTGAATCTGCTGATTTATCCTATATTGGAAGAGTCAATTATGATTACAAAGGCAAATATTTATTAGAATTAGCAGGACGTTACATGGGATCGTATCGCTATTCTCCAGAAAACCGTTGGGGGTTTTATCCCATGGGTTCTTTAGGATGGGTAGTTTCTAAAGAGAAATTTATGAATACCGAGGAAAGTTTTCTTTCTAATTTAAAAATTCGAGGTTCCTATGGTGTAACCGCGCAACCTGAGGGCGATCCATTTCAATACATCAATGGTTATACACTAGGGACAGGGGGATCGTATGAGTTTACCGATGGTACTTTGATCAACGGAGTAGGTACGCCTGTTCCCGCTAATCCTAATTTGACGTGGATGACAGCTTCTACTGCCGATATAGGAATTGATGTAGGGTTATGGAAAAATAAACTGACTTTAACGGCGGATGTTTTTGACCGATTGGTAGAAGGTATTCCTGCAAAGGTGAGTGTGGCTTTGCCCAATACCTACGGAGGCGTATTGCCTCAAGAGAATTTGAATAGTAATCGTACTCAAGGTTTCGAATTGGAATTAGGTTATAAAAATAACGATCATGCTTTCAAATATGATGTGTCTGGAAACTTTACTTTTTCAAGAACGATGAACAAACATGTCGAGGGAGAAGCGTTTACCAATTCTATGCAGCGTTATTTGAACCAAAAAGGGCATCGTTGGAACGATTTTGAAACAGGATATGTTTATGCAGGACAATTTCAAAACGAACAAGAAATTTTAAATGCGGCCCTACAGAATGGAGCTAACGGAAATATCAACAGAGAGTTACCGGGTGATTTTAAATATGAAGATTTAAATAACGATGGTATCATTGACGGTCAAGACCAAAAACCTTTATTCTATAATTCGTCTCCTAAAATGTTTTTTGGTTTGAATATTAATGCTAGTTATAAAGGATTTGATTTTAATATGCTGCTACAAGGTGCGGCTCGTTATACTTTGAGATTTGATGGCGTTTATGGACAAGTGTTGGCTTTTAATGGCGGAAACTCTCCAGAATATTTCTTTGATAGATGGCATAAAGAAGATCAATTTGATCCGAATAGTGCTTGGGTACCCGGAAAATGGCCGGCAGCAAGGTTATTGGCTGATGTAGGTGGTATTTACAAAGAAAGTTCGGTGTGGCGCAAAAATGCTTCTTATGCGAGATTGAAAAGTGTGGAGTTTGGCTATACTTTCAATAGTAAAGAACAATTTATGAAAGATCTTGGACTTACAAAATTGCGCTTTTTCGCCAATGGTTTTAACTTATTTACTCTAGCTGATAAGTTCGTGAAGCCTTTTGATCCAGAAAAAATAGAAGGAGATACCAATGCAGGATTTACTTATCCTATTTCAACTACTTACAATTTTGGCGTTAACGTTAGTTTTTAATACAAAATAGAAGAAATGAAAAATATACAACAAATGAAATTATGGTCACTCTTTGTGCTACTGATTCTAGTAGGCTGTGACAACGCTCTCGATTTAGAGCCAAGAGACAAACTTACACCAGACGAAGTTTTTGCTACTTCTGCAGGTACACAATTATATTTGGCGGATTTGTACAACCGCTTACCCATTGAAGATTTGACTTTTTTCCCAACACAAGGATTTAATTATAATGAATCGAATCCGAATAATAATGGAATTTGTAGTGAGATGTTTACCGGTACGGCCACGCATTCTAATTTGAATGCCCCAGGTTTTATCACGGGAAGTCATTACAATTGGTGGGGAGATGCCTATAAATTGATTCGAGATATCAATCTTTTTATTGAAATTGTACCTACTTTGAAAGTAAATGACCAGCAAAAAGCCTTGTACTTAGGAGAGGCCTCTTTTTTAAGAGCTTTTGCTTATTTTGGATTGGTTAAACGCTATGGAGGAGTGCCAATTATCAAACAAGCTCAAGCATTTACTGGAGATTTAGAAGCTTTAAAAGTTCCAAGAAATACAGAAAAAGAAACCTGGGATTTCGTTCTTTCTGAGTGTGAAGTAGCTGCCAAAGCTTTAGATTATGATGTCAATGGTAGAAGAGCTTCGAAGTGGGCCGCTTATGGATTAATGTCTAGAGCAGCCTTGCATGCGGCCTCGGTTGCTAAATTTGGCTCCAAAAACCCAATGACCGGACCGGCAGTAGATGCTAAATTGGTGGGATTAGACCCTATAGATGCTGCAAGATATTACCAAATTTGTATCGACGCATCGGCGGCTATTATGGATTCTAACAAATTTTCATTGTACAAGCCTACTCCCGCCACTGCTGAAGAGGCTACTGAAAATATTAGATCTATGTTTGAAAACCCCAATGTGGCACTAACCTCTGAGGCTATTTTGATCAAAGGACGCACCATACCCGGGAATGGAACAGGTAACAATTATGATATCTGGTACAGCCCTAATCAGTTAAAAAATGGATGGCCAAGTCCGGGAAGAATGAATCCTACCTTAGAATTTGTGGATACCTATGAAAGCTATGCTAATCCGGGAGTTAGTGCTCCTATTGTTACGGCTGTTGCTGATAATATCAATGATTACAACGGATTTGTAAAAACTAAAGCCTATCTTAAATTTGATAAACCGCAGGATATTTTTGCGGGTAAAGAT
This sequence comes from Flavobacterium sp. TSSA_36, assembly GCF_051547165.1. NCBI lineage: Bacteria > Pseudomonadati > Bacteroidota > Flavobacteriia > Flavobacteriales > Flavobacteriaceae > Flavobacterium > Flavobacterium sp. TSSA_36. The sequence continues at coordinate 234,980 of NZ_JBPTTP010000002.1, read as the reverse complement.
GCCCGTTTGTTTGCCACAGTGATTGTTCCGGGGTCGCAATTCAAAGGGGTGACCATTACAATTCAAGGAGGGTTAATTAATCCTGCCGGAACCTTGGTTACTACAGGTAGTGTGACTGTTGGAGCGTCAACTTATTATGTTTTTGGTGATTCTAATCCGTTTAATTTTTCAGGATTTGCCCCTTTGGCTTCTGATCATACCAAAACAGGTTTTTCTTTCAAAAAATTCTTGAGTACAAAACCGGTAGTGAATGGCTGGAATCAAAGCACCACTGATTTTATGGAAATGCGTTATGCTGAAATCTTACTCAACTACGCTGAAGCAGTAGCCGAAAGTGGTTTAGGCAATGTAGCCAAAGCAACAACAGCTTTGAATGCTACTAGACGAAGAGCCGCATTTACTACTACAATTCCATTAACGGTAACAAACGTGACTAGAGAAAGAACTGTTGAATTGGCTTTTGAAAATAAAAGGTATTGGGATTTGATTCGAAGAAGAGAATATCAAGAGAAATTCAATAATGTGAGACAAAAAGCATTAATTCCCATGTTAGATTTAAGAGGTACTGCTCCTTATAAATACATCTTTGTTAGATCTAATTTGAATATGAATAACCAACTTTTCTTGAGTAAATATTATTATAAGGAAATACCGGGGATTGCATTAAACGGATTAATTCAAAATCCTCAATACTAAACAAGAGACTTAACCCAAAGTGTAAAATTTAGGTTTCCTTAGAAAAACAATTTTGAAAATCTAATACAACAGATTTTTGGTGAGCGCAACCGATACTGTGGCACTCAAAGTCAAGGAATCTTTTGGAATGGTTTCCTAAATTTTACACCTAATACAAAATATCATGAACAAATATTTAAGAATTATTACGCTACTTTTAGTTTTTCAAGGCTTTACTTCTTGTGAATTGGATAATCTAAAAGAACCAACATCTGGGTTATACGGTAAAATAATTGATGAAAAAACAGGCGAGTTGGTACCGCAAGATATCATTCAAGGATCAATTATTGAGCTTAGAGAAAATGGATATGTCAATGTGGCGCCCCAAAACTTAGTGGTAAAAAATAGTGGGAACTACGAAAATAGCCGACTTTTTGCTAATAAATATATGGTGCAACCTGTGAGAACCAATTTTCAAACCGTAGCGGCTCAAGAGGTGCTTATTGAGGGGAGAACGAATCTTGATTTTACCGTAAAACCTTTTTTAAGACTCAATGAAGCTAAGATTGAACAGGTAGGAACAAAAATTGTTGCTTCTTTTAAAATGGAACAAACCACGGCTGATGTAGTGAAGAAATATGGACTCTATGCCCATAGGGATCCTAATGTGGGTGAGTTTATGCAAACCGCAAGAACAGAAATCACTCTTAACGCTTTAGCGGTGGCGGATAAAATCTACACCGTTGAAATTGAAACCTTGAATAACGCCAGTTTTGTAAAAGGAAAAACCTATTACTTTAGAGTGGGTGCGGTAACCGTAGCTCCTGAATCTAGGTCTAATTATGCACCAACTGTAGTGTCTTTCACGCTATAATTGCTGCTGCTGTTACTTTCATCTTAGCAGGCTTGTTTATAGTAACGAAGGCTAGGATGAAGGGAGTCAGTTAGGGCTTTTTAGATTATTTCAATCATTTTAACGGGATTTTATGTGTTATTTGAAATCAATATTCAAAAGTAGGAGGGGGGATTTACTCCCAATATTGTTCTGTATTAGTTCGGGTATTTCGGCTAGTTTATGGGCTCAAAATCATACAAATCAAGGGCTTAAAAAGGGTAGTGCCCATCCGGATGAACTCAGGTATACGTCCTATGATCAATTAGTGATGGCGGGCTATCAAGGATGGTTTGCGGCTCAAGGTGACGCTTCCCAAAGAGGATGGCATCATTATGAGGGCAAATGTGGTTTTGAACCCGGGTGTTCCACTATTGATTTTTGGCCCGATATGCGTGAATATACAGTGCAATATCCATCTCCTTTTGTGTTTGCTGATGGTCAAAAAGCCTATTTGTATAGTCCCTATGATGCGGCTACTATTGATTTGCATTTTAAATGGATGCAGGAATATGGCATTGATGGCGTTCATATGCAACGCTTTGTGACTGAAATAAAAGCAAGTAGTAAAAATGGAAAACGACACTTCAACCAAGTATTGGAAAACGCTTTAAAGTCGGCCAAAAAATACAACCGAGCCATTAGTATCATGTATGATTTAAGTGGGTGTACTGCTGCTGATTTGATGTGGGTTGCTAGTGATTTAAAAGAATTGCAAGCTGTGTTTCATCTTTTTGATGCTACTGAAAATCCAACCTATCTCCACCATAACGGCCGACCGCTAGTGTCCATTTGGGGCGTAGGTTTTAATGATAAACGGAAGTATAGTACCGCCGATGTGGAGTCTTTGGTGACGGCGCTAAAGAAAACAGATCCCCATATCGCATTACTGTTGGGTGTGCCCTATTATTGGCGAACGTTAGGAAAAGACACGGAGAAAAACCCATTATTGCTTGAATTGATTAAAAAATGTGATCTGATCATGCCTTGGGCTGTGGGCCGATATCATTTGAAAACCTATGATGCTACGATGATTGCTCAAGATATCGCTTGGACTCAAAAAAATGGAGTAGATTATATCCCTCTGGTGTTTCCCGGTTTTTCTTGGGGAAATTTAAAAAACGACCAGTCAAGTTATAACGCTATTCCAAGGGAAAATGGAGATTTTTTGTGGATGCAAATAGCAGGAGCCAAAAAACAAGGGGCACAAGCGTTGTATGTAGCCATGTTTGATGAAATTGACGAAGGCACAGCCATTTATAAAGTGCTGAACCAGAAAGACGTGCCATTAAATGGTAACAGCGGCAAGAAATTTATCGGAATTGAGAATGATTTGCCCACAGATTATTATTTGTGGCTCACCGGACAAGGGGCGCTTTGGTTCCATCAACAAAAACAATTTACAGACCTAAAACCCAAAAGGTAACCGCTCTTGGCGAAAAAATACTAAGGTAGTTTTGAAAGGTAGTTCATTGAAGCGCTACGGCCTCTCTTTTACTAGTATCTAACGGCTATTTTGTAAGGCGTAGTGGATGTTAAGTTTTGGCAATATAATTTGTCGTATTTAATTCCGATTTCGACTTATACTATTTCGCTAGAAATTTACCCATCAATAGTCTCGCTAAGACACAAAGGCGTGGTATTCACAGCGCTTTCTTTGCGGCTTTGCGAGCAATTAGTAGAAAGCATGACACTATTTTATTCTAATTACTTAGTACAATACAATAATTCTGAAGAGTACCTATAAATACATCAACTCTATGAAAATTAAATTAAAGAAATATGTAGTCTGTTCCATGTTGCTATGCTTCATTTTTGGAAAGGCACAAAATGCAAGAAAGACTACAACTGTCCTAGATCCTGTGGATTATGTCAATCCTTATATGGGGAATATTAGTCATTTGTTAGTTCCTACCTACCCCACTATTCATTTGCCTAATAGTATGCTTCGTGTATATCCTGAGCGAAAAGATTATACGGGTGTAGTTTTAAAAGGCCTTCCTGTGGTGGTCACGAGTCATAGAGGGAGTTCGGCTTTTAATATTAGCACTTTTCAAGGTTCGGAAAAAGAGATGAGCCCGGTGATGGAGTACAGCTATGATTTAGAAAAAATCAAGCCTTATTCGTATCAAGTTTATTTGGATGAACAAAAAACAACTGTTGATTTTGGGGTGTCTCATCAATCTGCCTTATATCAATTTTCATTTGAAAAAGAGGCGCCGGTTTATTTTATTCTAAATTCAAAAGAAGGAGCCTTAACTTGGGACGGCACAGCCCTTTCCGGATTTCAATGGATTGACAAATCGACCAAAGTGTATTTGTACTTGATATTAGAGAAAAAACCCACAGTGGTGTCTAGCTTGGTAGGCCAACAACTGGTTTCGGCTTCCACTTCCACGGGAACGAATGCTAATTTGGTCTTGCATTTTCCTAAGAATACCAAAACGTTGAAAGCTCAATATGGTATTTCTTTTCAGAGTGTGCAACAAGCCAAGCAAAATGTAGCCCGAGAAATTGGAGCTAAAACACTGACTCAAGTGCAAAAAGAAGGTCGCGCAATTTGGAATGCGTCTTTAGGAAAAATTAAAGTAGGCGGGGGGACTCTTAACGAGAAAACCGTTTTCTATACCTCCTTATATCGTTGTTTTGAACGCTCCGTTTGTATTTCAGAGGACGGAAAGTATTACAGTGCCTTTGATAAAAAAATACACCAAGATCTGGGAAGGCCTTTTTATACAGACGATTGGATTTGGGATTCGTATCGCGCTCAGCACCCACTTCGAGTACTACTTGACCCAAAAGTAGAAGGGGATATCTTGAATTCTTTTGTGCTCATGGCAGAACAAATGGATCAGTTGTGGTTACCCACATTTCCAGAAATAACAGGCGATAGCCGCCGCATGAATTCGAATCATGGTATTGCTTCAATTGTGGATGCTTATAAAAAAGGACTAAGAAATTTTGATGTTCAAAAAGCCTATGCCGCCAGTAAAGGTGCTATTGAAAATAAAACATTGGCGCCGTGGTCCGGATTAGCAGCGGGGGAGTTGGACGCCTTTTACAAAAAAAACGGATATTTCCCGGCCTTAGCTATTGGGGAAGAAGAGACGATTCCTGAAGTACATACGTTTGAAAGTCGACAACCGGTAGCGGTGACTTTGGGAACGGCTTATGATGCCTGGTGTTTATCAGAATTGGCTAGTGAATTAGGAAATACCGCCGACGCCGAGTACTTCAAGAAAGCCTCCTTTAATTACAGAAATTTATTCCATCCCGACACGCATTTTTTTCATCCAAAAGACAAAAATGGCCATTTTATCCAACCTTTTGATTATGTTAATTCCGGAGGTATGGGCGCTCGAAAATATTATGGCGAAAATAACGGGTGGATTTATCGTTGGGATGTACAACATAATATTCCTGATTTGATTCAATTGATGGGAGGCAATGAGGCATTTACCAAAAATCTAGACGGTATGTTTTCAAAAGCTTTAGGAAAAAGCAAATTTGAATTTTATGCGCAATTACCGGATCACTCTGGTAATGTGGGACAATTTTCAATGGCGAACGAACCTTCATTGCATATACCCTATTTGTATAATTTCGCGGGACAACCGTGGAAAACCCAAAAGTATATCCGTCAATTATTGCAGGAATGGTTTCGCAACGACTTGATGGGCGTTCCCGGAGATGAAGATGGGGGAGGGCTATCTGCCTTTGTTGTTTTTTCACAATTAGGGTTTTATCCCGTTACCCCCGGAATTCCTATTTATTCTATTGGGAGTCCCGTATTTGCTCAAGCCCGAATTCAATTGGCTCAGGGTAAATTTTTTGAAGTTATTGCTAAAAATTATGCTGAAGACAACAAGTACATTCAATCGGCTACTTTGAATGGTAAGCCACTTGATACGCCATGGTTTTCTCATGAAGTCTTACAAAAAGGAGGAATTTTGGAATTGACTATGGGAAACAAACCCAATCTCTTGTGGGGGACTAATTCACCAGCCTACGCTCAAATGGCGGTTACAGCCGTTACTAAAAAGTAAACCATTTTTTTATTGTGAGAGTGAGGGGTTTGATTCGTCAAATTCCTCATTTTTTTTTAAAAGTAGTAGGCGTGAGCCCAATGTCATTAAGTTAAGGAAAGCGGCTTTTGATTTTGTCATTCCGACAGAGGAGGAATCGCACTAGCTGTTCATATTATGTGATTCTTCGTTCCTCAGAATGACAAAAAAACCGTTTAACAATGAAGATTTTCTTTGTGTTCCTTGCGTATTTCTTTGTGTTCTTTGCGGTTAATTTCTTGAACCATTTAAGGCATTTAAGGACAATGAAGATTTTCTTTGTGTTCCTTGCGTATTTCTTTGCGTTCCTTGCGGTTAATTTCTTTGAACCATTAAGGGCATTAAGAGAATTAAGAATCTTTGCGTTCCTTGCGGTTATTTTTTTGAACCATTTAAGGCATTTAAGGACATTGAAGGTTTCCTTTGCGTTCCTTGCGTAATTCTTTGCGCCCCTTGCGGTTAATTTTTTTGAACCAATAAGTGAATGAAGATGGATAGTGCGTTTCGTTGCAGTTAACTAGGTTTTATGCAACTTCGTGATGACAATTAACTTTAATCCCTATCCTTTTTTTTGCGGATACTGTTGTTATTTATAATCACTGTACATCTTTTACAAAACTTCCCTATAGAAAAGGATAAACTTCCCTACATCTTTTCCTATAATGCTGTATAGAAATTAAAAAGTTCTTCCTTTTGAATTAAAAAATAGGTAAGGTTGAAAGAAAAAATTAGTCTTTATCTTTTATGACTGTCCGCTATATGTGCCAGCAATGGAACAGGGAGGACACGAATGGTACGGAATTTCGCTGATTTATATATAAAAATCCGTTTAATTCTGCGTCATCTGCGTGCCATTTTTATTATTGGTACAAGTAATGGATTGTCAAATTATCTTTTACTAAATTCATTGAACTTTTACAAGGACTAAGTACTAATCACTAATCCCTTTTTTAACTATCTTTAACGTTCTAATTATAAGCCTTATGCACTGGAAAGCCGCAATCATCAGCCACCGAAAAGAAAAACGAATAGCCGTTTATTTTGAAAAAAATGCCGAATTAATCAACCGAATCAAGGAACTCGAAGGTGCCCGATGGAGTCAGACCTTGGGTGTTTGGCATTTGCCTGACACCTTTGAGAATCGGATTCGGTTTAAAATTGTTACTACTGTAACGCTTCCTTCTCAAGAGGGAATGGAACAAATTGAAAAATTCAAACAATGGATGCGTTCGAAGCGGTACAGCGAAAGCACCATAACTACCTATAGCGAAGCATTGAAATCCTTTTTGGTGTTTTACCGCGAAAAGCCAATAACTGCTATCACCAATGAGGATGTAATTGTGTACAACAACGAGTATATTTTGGAAAATAAATTATCAGCTTCGTATCAAAACCAGCTAGTGAACGCTATTAAATTATTTTTTCAAACCATTCGAGATACTAAGATGCTGGTCGATAAAATTCACCGTCCGAAGCGAGAAAAAGTACTTCCTAATGTGTTGAGTAAAGAAGAAGTAAAATTAATTTTAAACGCCCACAGTAACATCAAACATAAAATGATGCTTTCGTTGATTTATAGTTGCGGGTTGCGTTGTGGTGAATTATTAGCCTTGCGCCCTGTACATATTGATTCCAAGCGAAATATAGTAGTAATCAAAAATGCCAAAGGTAAGAAAGATCGCATTGCGCCATTATCTCCCAAAATATTAGCCATGCTGCGGGAGTATTATAAAATGTATCAGCCAAGCACGTATTTATTTGAAGGACAAATCAAAGGACAGCCATATGATGCTAGAAGTTTGCAACTCATACTCAAACAAGCGCTACAGAAAACAGGTATCGTTAAACCCGCTACTTTGCATTGGTTGCGGCATAGTTATGCTACGCACTTGTTAGAAAGCGGTACCGATTTGCGTTACATCCAAGAATTGTTAGGACATAATAGTAGTAAAACTACTGAAATTTACACGCACGTTAGTACGAAAAGTTTGCAACAAATAAAAAGTCCTTTCGATGATTTGTAAGAAAAAAATAATATATTTGAAAAACAATAAAGCGAAACAAACTTTCGCCTATCTACCCGAATTTGGGTGTATATACGAAAGTTTGTTTCGCCTATATATTAGTTATGGGTTACTTGTGCCGAAATGACGCGGGAGAAAACAATCAGGAACTTGTATTCACTAAAAAAACTATCTAAATGAAGAACTACGTTTGTCTATTATTATTCATATTTCCATTAATAATGAATGGACAAAATTTATCAGATAAAATTGAAAAATCTACTTTAAGTTTTCGAGAATTGTTTCTAGAAAAAGATTTTGAAACACTTTCAGATTTTGCAACACCAAAACTAATCGAATATTTGAAAACAAAACAAGATTTAGTTTTCTTACTAACGGAATTGAGTAAAAATTATGAAGCAAAAGGAGTTAAAGTCACAAACATTTCATTTGGGAAAAACTCTGAAATAATTAATTATAAAAATCAACTACAATGTAGTATTCCTTTCAGTCTGGAAATGGAAGACGCTAAAAAGAAAGTGAAATTTACAGCTGGTTTAGCACTGATTTCGTTTGACAAAGGAGAAACTTGGTTTTATACTTTTAAAGTCGAAAAAGACCCAAAAACGAATAATGAAATTTTAGATTTGGATGCCAGAATAATTATTGACGAAAGAAATCAAATTATCGTTAACAAATAAAAAAAGTTGGCATCTGACAATAGAAACTTAAAAAGTTTACGGTTTAATTGTAATTTCGACTAAAACAAGCAACCCATAACACACGCTACAAGCAAGCTGGGCAATTGGCTTAATTTGAAAATAATTTGTATTTGATGCATTTGTTTTTAACCGAAAGATTACGCATCTTTAATCCCAGCCTGCGTGTAGCGCGGGAACGTTATAGGGCATTTTAAAGAAACCGAAATAATGAAAAGAACATTAACCGTTTTGATAATTATACTTCTGACGACTTTCAAGAGTTTCGGACAATCAGACACAATCTTTAAAAAAGCCGACCACTATAAAACCAAAAATTTTGACGTAGCAATTTTTCCCGCTAATTATTTTGGGCTTATTCCTGGAAAACGGTTTACTCCAACAAAACAAGAAATTGACAAGGCGGAAATTGAATTACAAAATAGTTTGAAGATTATAAACAAACAATTAGTAAATCAATCTTCAACACCCGTAATTCATAAAAAGCTTAAAAAATACAAGAGGCAATATTTTGGCTATATAGACAAAAATGGTAACAGAATACTGCTTATTAACTGTTTTTGGTCCAAAGACAAAGACGATACTGAACGTTGGTTAACAGACCAAAAAATGGTGGATGACGGTGGAAGTTATTATTGGAACGTAAAATTCAACATTGACAAAAATGAACTATTTGACTTGTACATTAATGGCTATGCTTAATCGACAATTGAACTCAACAGAAAAAACGCCCTATAACACACGCTACAAGCAATTTGGGCATTTGACTTAATGGAAAAATGATTTTGTATTTGGGATGATTTGGCAAATCCGAAAATAGGGCTTAATTTAGTCCCAAACTGCGTGTAGCGCGGGGACGTTAAGCGGGAGTTGAAAGCCGAAATTACGCAGAAGAAATCCATTGGAAAACAAGCATTTGTTTCCGCAAGAAATTGACAAAGCTGAAGCGTGAAAATTGGAAGCGCCAAAAGAAGCTGGAAAGTTGAAACCTGAAAAGCAGAAGTGTGAAAATTGGAGTGGAAAATCAGAAACTCGGAAAACAGAAGCGTGAAAATTGGAAACGTGAAAATTGGAATCTGACAATAGAAACTTGGAAAAAGGAAACGTGAAAATTGGAACCAAATAACAGAAAACTAAAAGCAAACGTGAAAATTGAAAATAGTAAAACGAAATACAGAAGCGTGAAAAATTTGCGGTTTAATAGTAATTCCGACTAAACAACCCCCGCTTAACACACGCTACAAGCAAGCTGGGCAATTGGCTTAATTTGAAAATGGTTTTGTATTTGGAAAATTTGTGTTTAACCGAAAAAATACGCATCTTTAATCCCAGCCTGCGTGTAGCGCGAGAACGTTAGCCGTCATTGTACCGCAGAATCAGTAATTTAACCCAATTTTATAACCAAAAATAGAATTCATTAACAACAGAAAAACAACTATGAAAAACACAATTTTATTTTTATTTTTATTTATAACTTTAATTTCTTGTTCGAAACAGAACAAAAATGAATCTATTAGTGACCAACTTGAAAGTGCCAAAAATAATATTGACAAGAAAAATAATGAAATTACAATTAATTATTCAACCCCAATTAAGGGTTACAATGTAAGTGCAAAATGGATAATTAGAAAAAAAAATGATGCATATAATAAAGTAAGTGCTGGAGATTTTATTGGCCCTGCAATTCTAACTTTTGAAGATGTTAAAACTAAAGAAATATTTTGGGTTTTACACCCTGAATTTACAATAGATATTGATAAAGAAAATTTAAAATATATTACTGTTAAAGATGGTGAATTTATAAAAAACCAAAGTTTTACACAAATCTCTAAATATATAAAACCGAAATTTGAAAAGGTAGGAACCTCTAAAGAAGAAGAAGGTTTCGGATATACATACATTCCTTTCTTTTTTCAAGATGTAGATTTTGATGATAAAGACGAACTTATTCTGACTTATGCTGAAACATATGAAAAAGGTGGTTCACAAAATAAACTATTCAAAACACCAGACTATGATAATTTAGAATTTAGAGAAATGACTGAAGAGCCATTTTCTAATTTTTCAGGATTCTACTATGGTAACCCAAGCGCAGACGCATATAGTTATACAATTATTGATTATAAAAACAAAACCATAACACATTCAGGTATGTCAGGTGCAGGAGGTCGAGGGGAAATTATTTATGAATTTAAAAAATCAGAAGGTGGGGATGATTATCACTTATCTAAAAAAACAGATATAAATAATTACGATGATTGGGAAATAGAAGAAACTACTATATCTACATATAATGATTATGGGAAGCAAATCATAGCAGTAAAAAAAAGTAAATCGAAATTATATTGATTAATAAAGTATAAAATACGAATTAAAGAAAACAACGAACGGCTAACAGCAGTTTGGCAATATGGCGGGTTCTAGGCTTAATTTGAAATTAGTTTTGTACTTGTAAAGTCAGTGTTTAACCGAAAGTTTAGGCTTCTTTAATCCGCCACATCGCCAAGCTGCAAGACGTTATAGCCAATTTTAGAACGACCAAAGTAACCAATGACGACACGACAATTTCAAATCATTTTCTTTTCTATACTCGGACTTTGTATTCTGACAATTGTTCTATCATCTACCTCGTTTGACTTTATTGAGGTTGACATTGCGACAATTTGGACAATGAAATATTTCGCTTTACCAATTCTCGTTGCTATGACACCGAGTTGTTACTTCATTTATTTAAGGTTTATTAGACAACACGAGAAAAAGGAAGATAAATCAAAAATATGGACACAACTTCGGACAATTTTCAGAATATTCATTTTGACTTTAGCAATGACCGGAATTCTTATCGGGACAACGCTTTCAATGATAATTTTGACCAACGCATATATTGGAGACAGCAAGACAATAAATCTAAACGCAAAAATTGTTGACTACTATACTTTGACAAGCAAGGGACGAACAAAACATTATATTAAAATTCAAGACCAACAACTTGACAGAATAATAGACCTAAAAGTTCAAGAACCATATCAAGTTGGACAAACATTTAACAAGACAATGCAAATAGGAAAATGGGGACTACTTTACTCGGAGAAATAAAAACTGGCTATAACAGCTACTACAACGGATTTGGGCATTGGGCTTAATGGGAAAATGGTTTTGTACTTGGATGTTTAGTGACAACCGAAAAATAAATCTTAATTTAGAACCCAAACCCGCTGTAGTACCAGAACGTTGGCAGTAATAGTAACACAGAATCCACAAATATGACGAAACAGGAACTACAGAATGAATGTCAAAGACTTCTAATTTGTGAAAATTTAAATGATTGTAATGAACTTTTAGACATTTATATAAACTTCTTTTTTGAAACTATAAAGAATCATCAAGATGAAAATGCTGAAAGCCAAAAAATGCACGAAGCTAAAATTGTTAATCAAATGATGATGACAAAAGCAATGAATTTAAAGAAAGCAATTACTGGAGTTTCATATGAATCTGCATCAGGATGGCATCTAAATAACATTATTGACCCAACAATTATAGCATCTCTTGTTCGAAATATATTTGAAACAGTAGCGATGTTTAATTTAGTTTATTTAAAACCCGAAACTGATGATGAAAAAAATATTATGTATTGGCTTTGGGTAAGTGCTGGATTAAAATATAGACAGAGATTTGAAGCTGTTGGTCAAACAGTGGAAAATAAAGAAAAAATTGAAAATGAAAAAGTAGAAATAGAAAGTCTCGCTAATAATATAAGAGAAACTGAACTTTTCAAAAAACTTGACTTAAAAAATCAAAATAAGATTGAAAATCAATTAAAATCAAAAGAGTATCAAATGTTTTTTGATGGTTTGGCAGTAAACTTAATTTCGTGGCAAGAGTGTGTAAAATTAATGGGGATAAAAGAAACTTTACTTCCAAATATTTACACTTATTTTTCACTTTATTCTCATCCATCGAACGTATCTGTTTTTCAGTTTGCAGGTATGTTTGAAAAAGGAAATGAAGCATTTCCTGATTTGACAAATTTCAATTTAAAAATTTCATTCTTTATGTTTAGTATATTTATTGCTGATTACATAAAACTTTTTCCACCAACGTTAACAACTTTTGAAAATTTAAATATTATAGAACAAATTGTAATTAATTTTCATAATACAATGGCAAGAAGTAATGAATACTCGATCAATGAATGTGCAAATGTATTGGAATAACTACTACTGCCAACACACGCTACAAGCAATTTGGGTATTTGGCTTAATTTAAAGTTGGTCTTGTATCAGATAAATTAGTGTTTATCCGAAGATTTGGCTTCCTTAATCCCAAACTGCTTGTAGCGCGAGAACGTTACAGGAGACTTGTGCCGAAATTACGCAGACAATTCCAATTTGAAAATAAGCATTTGTTTCCGCAAGAAATTGACAAAGCAGAAGCGTGAAAATTGGAATGTGCCAACAGAAACGTAAAATATTGAAACTTGGAAAACAGAAGCGTGAAAATTGGAAGTGTGAAAATTGGAAGCGTGAAAATTGGAACTATCCTACTCTAACGATAAAAAGTGTGAAAGTTGGAATCCGCAAACAGAAAACCAAAAAAGTAGCCAAAATTGGAACGATAAATTAAAAAATAACAAGTTGAAAACTGCGAACCAAAAAGCAGAATCGTGAAAATTGGATTTTGTCAGCAGAAGCGTGAAAAATTTGCGGTTTAATGGTAATTTCGACAAAACAAGCCTCCTGTAACACACGCTACAAGCAAGCTGGGCAGTTGGTTTAATTTGAAAATAGTTTGTATTTGATACATTTGTTTTTAACCGAAAGAATACGCATCTTTAATCCCAGCCTGCGTGTAGCGCGGGAACGTTATCACTCAGCTTACACAATATTGTCTAAAGAATAGGCGTTTAAAATAGATTCCTTATCAACTTCCATCCAATCATCATTCATATCTAATTCGTGAACGTTATCTCTAATTTTCATTTTGAATTGTTCACTAGCTTGTTTTAAAGCTTTTTCAACATGCATTCTAGCAAATTTAATTGCATATTTATGTGCTATTATTTCACATCTATCTGCTAATAATTGATTGTCAAAGCCTTCGTCGTTATCAACTAAATCGCAATAAGTTTCATTTAATGTCATAATTATTTCGTGTTAAAAAGCCGAAGTGATAACATACGCTACCATCTATTCAGGCATTTGGTTTAATTTAATAATTCGTTTGTGTCTGTAAGTATTAGTAATAATCCTATAGTTTAGGCATACTTAATCCTGAACATCTGGTAGCGTCAGCCGTTATGCTTCATTGTAAAAAAGCAGACGTTGAAAAAACAGAAAATTACAGTGATTACAAAAAATGAATACTTAGATATAAAAGATTTTTTTTCGAACAATCTAGTTATTAAAATTCACGCTTTCTTAATTATTTCGTTTCTTTTTCTCTTATTTTTCCTCCACAAAGCAAAATCGCCGTTAATAAAAGAGGTAAGGCGTGAAAATAAAGTATTAGAAAATAGACAGAAGTATACAAACCAATATATTTTTTACAAGTGTAATTTATAATTATTAGGATAGAGACCCAAAGTGTTAGATTAACAACAGACGTAGTTTCTACATCTTTTAGCTCTCTTTTATATCTGTCATTATATAGATGTGTACCGACAGAGTGTATCAGTTATGCTGGAAGAGTTATACAAAAACATACTATAACTTTTAAGATTAAGTCTGATTTTGTGTAAAAATTATTATCGAATAAGTATAAAATTAAGTACCAAAACGGTAGAATAATTACTATTGATAGCCTTACTTTTATAAACTCGCTGTATTCTATAAATTTATCTAACATCTTGTGAATTTTTCCAAACGTACAAAAAATATAGTAAATTTGACAAGTATATCCGACAAAAAACAACGAAGCATAACACACGCTACAAGCAAGCTGCCACATTAGGCTAAATTTAAACATTGTCTTGTACTTGTAAAAAATAGTAATTAACCGAAATATTAACCCGCCTTAATCGGCAACCTGCGTGTAGCGCGGGAACGTTATGGGCTATTTAAGCAGAAAGTTTACGGTAACATTCACGAATAACGAAAGCATCCCACATCGCATTATGTTTTTTACCTGATTGATATGCAACTTTTACTAAATAATCTTTAGCGAAATCTTCTCTTGAAATATCAGGGTCAATTCCTTGCATTTGAAAAAGTGTGCAAATATCAAAAGGAATATAATACACATTTTTCGGAATATTAAATGCGTGTCCGAAAATTTGGTTAAATAGAACCCAATCGTAAGATAAGCAGTCAGACCAAATCTCAACTGCTTCAAATTGAGATAACCAAACTTCTAATCCTGCTTTTACATCATCAGAATCTCCTTTTATTTTCCAATCATCTAAATTTGCATCATTTTCATTTTCAGACAAATAAAGATTATTAATTACGTTTTCTTGTAACCAATCATCAATTTGTGTTTTGTCGTAATCAGTTAATTCAGCATAGAATTTTTTACCACATTCGGAAATTAATCCGATAGAAATAAGAGTTGTTTTTTGGTGTAATCCTGTAAACTCGGTGTCGAAGAAAATTTTTGTTTTTGACATTTTTTTAGTTTTAATTATTAAATTCGTTTTGAAAATATAAACAGCCCATAACAGCAGTTACACAAGATTTGGGTTTTAGGCTTAATTTAAACATTGTTTTGTGTTTTTAAGGTTAGTAATTAACCCAAAGTTTAGGAGTTCTTTTACCCAAACCTCGTGTAGCTGCAAAACGTTGGCGGTAAGTTAACCGTCCATAAACAACTAATAGGAAACAACAACCAAATGAAAAAGATAATATTCAGTTCTTTAATAATTAATTTATTTGCTTGTAATTCGCAGACCAAAAAGGTTGAACCTAAAAATGAAAGTTTAATTCAAAAATCAATTGAAAAAAGCTCAAATAATGAGAAAGAATCATATCAATTGTTGACTATAATTTGATTTTAGAAAATAAAAAAATTGACGATATTGAAATTTCACTACTGAATATTGGAAATTTAAATTTACCAACTGGAAGAATAATTGTTTGTGACCCTTTGGTCTATACAGAACTAATTCCCTTATCTAAAATTGTAAACCCTGGGAATTATCCAATGAAAATCTATATAGCTAAAACAAAAAAATCGGGAGATAGATTTGCGTTGGCAAAATTGGAAATCACTGACAAAAAAGCCGTTAAATGGATTCTTGCATTAAGAGAAAATGAAAACAGCAGTGAACTAAAAGAAGATGATTCCTTTTTTGGTTTTCCTGTTGATGCAGGTTTAGCAAGCTTTTTTGATTATAAAACAGGTTTAGAATATGATAAATTCCAGAAGGAATTTTATGAAAATGATTCAACCAAAAATATTTATGATGATTTTTTTGAAACTGAATTTAAAAAAAATGCAGTTAATAAAAATGACCCAAAAGATGTTGGGAATTGGATTAATTATAAGTTTCCTAAAACAGAATTAAATATCCCAATGTTTCAATCAGGTTACGGCGATGGTTTATATCCAGCATATTGGGGAATTGATGCAAATGGAAAAATCACATCATTAATAATCGATTTCTTCGTTGTAGAATTACCCGAACTGAAGAAATAACCTACCGCCAACACACGCTACAAGCAAGCTGGGCAATGGGCTTAATTTGAAAATAGTTTGTATTTGATGCATTTGTTTTTAACCGAAAGATTACGCATCTTTAATCCCAGCCTGCGTGTAGCGCGGGAACGTTAGCGGTCATTGCATCGCAGAAACCGCATAAATACATAATCAATTAAAAAATGAATACTAGAAAACTTACTTATTTACTTATAATTTTATCATTCTACAGTTGTAGTGCACAAAAAAAAACAAATGATGAAACTTGGAACAAAATTGTTACAGAAACTAAAACTATAAACAATATAACTTACATATTCCCATCTGAAGTTGAAATTCCGCGTAGAAATCTTGCAATTGAAGAATGTCAAAAAGCAATTGAAGAAAATTTAAAACTAATTCAGGAAACAGAATTCAATAATAAAATGGATATTGAATTTTTAAAATCAAAAAAAGAAATGCTAAAATATGGAGGAATGGTTGCTCAAGGTTTGGCTTATCCCGACAGAGATGTTTTTTTCACTTTGCTTAAAGACAAAGGTTCACCAATAAAACACGAAATGATGCATATGATAACGATGTATAAATGGGGTACTCCAGATAGTTCATTAACTTGGATGAATGAAGGTTTAGCAACTTATTCTGGTGGGACTTGCTTTAAATACTCGTTAGAAGAAATCTATAAATATTTTATTCAAAGTAATAAATTGATTTCTATCGATAAACTATCCGAAGATTTTTATGCAAACCCTGATATGATTGCTTACACTCAAAGTGCTTTTATTTGTAAATTTCTAATTGATAGCTATGGAATATCTAAATTTAAAGAACTTTGGAAAAGCGGGTATGAAAAGCTAAACGAAATCTACGGAATTGACTCAAAGACTTTAGAAAATACTTTAAAAGATTATATCAATAAAAAATATCCACAAGATATAAATTTTGATTGGGAGGAATTTAATAAAGGATGTTAAAAGCAACGAACCGCTAACATCTACTACAACGGATTTGGGCAATTGGCTTAATGGAAAGTTGTTTTTGTATTTGGGATGATTTGGCAAATCCGAAAATAGGGCTTAATTTAGTCCCAAACCCGCTGTAGTAGCGGGACGTTGGTGGCAAGCCTACCGCAGAATCGGAGAAAATCATAATAAATAATAACATATATGTTGAATCTGCAAAATATTGACTCTGCAAAAAATAAATTACTTTATTACAACCCAACTACATTTTCTGGAGCACAAAATAGTTTTAGGTTTTTTCTGAATAGAATTAAAGTTAATGAATTTAGACACATCAGTAATCTAGATTTTAGTTTAGACCATCCAATAACAGTTATTTCAGGAACAAATAAAATTGGAAAGACTAGTTTATTATTACTTATAGCTTGTAGTCACGAAAATTTTATGAAGTATGATGCAACGAAACCAGAAACTGTTTTAAGACGACATACTTGGCGAGACGTTTTGAATTTTACTTCATATGAATCAGCTACAAGAAGTTATTCGTACGAACTTTTTTGGAGAGTTGGAGTAGATAATAGACAAGGTATTGGTAAAAGAGCTGCTACAAAACGTTCGTGGACTGGACTAGGAAAGTCTAGTAATGATGCTAATAGAATGAACGCTCAAATTAAAGATAAGCATATTAGATTAATCGATCTAGAAAGATTATTACCAGCAAGGAATTTTTCGAATAGTTTACTTCGTAAAATTGTAAATGTTCAACAAATAAGATTAATTGAAGACATTGAACAAGCCTTTAATTATGTATTTGAAATTCCAAATCCTGTAGAAATTTATAGAATTGGTTCACATATAAATAAAGTTGCATATTTAATAAAACCTACTGATTTATTGGTAAATGAGGCTTATTCAAGTTATAACGCAGCGTCAGGTGAAGAATCTTTGTTAAATATTTTAGTTGATATTTTTGAAGCTCCTCAAGATTCTTTAATTATCATAGATGAATTAGAAGCTGGGATTCATCCAAGTATTCAAAGAAGATTAGCAGATGTTATTCAATATGTTTCTTGGCATCATAAAAAACAATTTATTATTACAACTCATTCTCCTTCATTATTATCAGCATTTCCACAAAAATCAAGAAAATTTATTGATAAAAATCCATTAGGAGAATATCAAGCAATTTCATCTATTTCAGTAAATGCTTCGTTTTCAAAAATGGATTCAAAAGCTTATCCATTGATACAGTTATATTGTGAAGATACTGAGGCAGAATTTATCATTAAAAATATTCTTATCTCAATAAATCTTACGCATAAACATTTTGATCGTCTAGTAAATATAATTGTATCTGGACCAATTGACCAAGTGAAAAATGATTACGAAAGACATAAGAGAAATTTTCCTCAAATGAGATTAAAAATGGGATTTTGTTGTGTCTTTGATGGAGATTATAAAAATGACCCAAAGTATTCATCATATCACAATCATCCAACCGAACATTCGTTTTTTTTATATCCATATACTGCACCTGAAAAGTTTCTAGTAAAATCTTATTTGAATAATTCTCCCAATCCGCAACTATCTACTGCATTAAATTATTCAGACCATCATGCATTATTTCAAGAAATGGTAAATTTAGGTTTAGCAGTTGACTCAAACCAAGCTTTAAATTTATGCTATGAAGCTTTCAAATTATCACCTGAATATAACAAATTGAAAACTGATTTGACTGATTTTCTAATCAAAACTGTTAAATATTTTTCTGAACAGAGCGACTAAAACATAATAAAGGCCAGCCACCAACACACGCTACAAGCAATTTGGGTATTAGGCTTAATTTGAAGTTGGTTTTGTATTTGGAAGATTTGGCGAATCCGAATAATGGGCTTAATTTAGTCCCAAACTGCTTGTAGCGCGAGAACGTTAGTGGCAAGGCTAAAAAAAGAGAACGTTGAAAGCAAAAATATATTCAAATAAACTATTTATAGGAACAACCGACTTACAAATCGGAGACGAAAATATGGGTTGCATATTTGGAGAATTTGTTCCAACCGAAAATTATTTTAAATACATACAAAAATCTGTTTGGAAATTTTGGAAAGCAAATAAACCTGATTATAAAAAATGGAGTTCTTTGCGATTTAATGTACAATTAGAGAATGGCTATTTTCTTTATCCAATTGGTGGTTATACGTTTGAGGATAATCCTGATTTACCTAACGAACCAAAGCGAATTGATATTGCGGGAATTGACAGAGATGTATTAGATTTTTTTTCTCTACAAAACTCTTCCAACCTTTTTATTGAAGAGCCTTGGGAAGATATTACAATAAATCAAAAAATTGGTTTTGAAGAAGAATTAAGTAAAGAAATCGGTTTGGAAGAAAAATCTATGTTTGATTTTTTAAAACCTAAACAAGAAAAACATAAACTTTCCGATTTTAAATTTTCTGCACTTTGTAAATATAAATCTGATGATGATGTTTTATTTGAAGTTAGAAATCAAAACTTTGAAAAGCAGTTTGCTGTTATTCATTTGACCTGGAAAGGTAAAAAGGAAATTGATGGATTTCCAGGAACTGATTTTTTTAAAGACTTTAATGAATTTAGAAATTTAAGAATGATTCCAGACAAAAATGAATGGGAAGAATTGGAAAGCTGAATAAGCCCAGCCACTAACAGCTACTACAACGGATTTGGGCAATTGGCTTAATGGGAAAATGGTTTTGTATTTGGTAGTTTAGTGATAACCGAAAAATAAATCTTAATTTAGTTCCCAAACCCGCTGTAGTACCAGAACGTTAGCAGTAACTTTAACGCAGAATACGAGAATTCAAGAACCTAACGCAACAGAAAGTGGATAGTACTTCAAAAATTGAATATTATAAAATAAATGTTTACCATATTGTGACTTTTGCAATCGTATTGTTTTTTGGATTACTTTCAATAAAATACCAAAATATGATTGCTACAATGAGTGGCTATTATTTCATCCCAATAATTTTAATTTTAAAGAGAAATATCGAACGTAATTATTTTAAAACATTAGTTTATTGTGTTTTATTAATTTGTTTGAATGAATTATTGATACGCATGTTTGGGCAAATTGGAATTAATTCAGACGGGAATCCTTGGGCGTGTTTATTTTTCTATCAAACAATATTTATTTCATTTATCACTCTTTTAATTTTGACATTTATCACAAACCGAAAGATGAAAAACATAGCTAACCAAATTTTATACTTAATCTTATCATTTTTAGTCATAGCGATAATTTATTTTCTAATAACAAAACCAATATAAAAAGCTACTGCTAACACACGCTACAAGCAATTTGGGCATTAGGCTTAATTTGAAATTGGTTTTGTATTTGGAAGATTTGGCAAATCCGAATAATGGGCTTAATTTAGTCCCAAACTGCTTGTAGCGCGGGAACGTTGGCAGTAATATTACCACAGAAATGAATGAAAACAATCCAAATTTAAAGCTTTTAACAATATCTGTAATTTATTCTTTATTTACAGTTGCTATTTGGTTACTTGTAAAAAGTAATGAAAGTGCTTCACTTGGTTATATGTTTTTCCTTTTCATTGGTTGGATAATTTTTGGAATAATAACAGGAATAATAATTTATAAAGACAAAATAAAGCTTAAAAATTGGAACTTATTATTATTCCTTTTTTGCACTCCAATTCCTTTTTTAGTGTTTTTTAAAATGACTTCAAAAGAACCAGTTATTGGAACTTGGGAATATAATAAAAACGAACATCGCATAAGAGAAATAACATATGAAAACCGAAAAGAATATTCATCAAGTGTTGACAAAACTACCGAAGAATATCCAATTCCAGCAAATGAAAAATATCATCTTGATAGTATTGTTCATTACGATGAAAATAATAATATAATAAAAATAGAACGATTTAAATAAAAATACTACTGCCAACACACGCTACAAGCAAGCTGGGCAATTGGCTTAATTTGAAAATAGTTTGTATTTGATACATTTGTTTTTAACCGAAAGAATACGCATCTTTAAACCCAGCCTGCGTGTAGCGCGGGGACGTTAGCGGTAATTTTAGAACAACACGGAAACTCAAAGGACAATAATGAAATACATATTATTACTCATTTTTTTTAATACAACTATTGTAACTTTTGGACAACAAAGTAAGATAGAGAAAAAAATTGATCGTTTAATTTCAGCTAAAACGACAAAACCTTTTAATGGAATAATTCTTATTTCCCAAAAAGGAAGGACAAAATATTCGAAAATATACGGCTATTATGATATTGACAAAAAAGAACCTCTAAAACCGAATGACCAATTTGTAATTGGTTCAATCAGTAAACAATTTACTGCAGTTTTAGTGCTTCGAGAATTTGACAAAGGAAACATAGACTTATTTTCACCAATCCATAAGTATTTACCTGAATTAACACAAAGTTGGGCAGACACAGTTACAATACATCATTTGTTGACACATATGCACGGTATTACTCAATTAGACAAACCAACAACTTTTAAAATTGGAACGCAATATTCCTATTCACAGATTGGCTATAATTTATTAGCTAAAATAATTGAAAGAACTTCAGGGAAATCATTTTCAGAACTTTCAAAGAACTTATTTGAAGAATGTGGAATGAAAAATACCTTCCATCCGGATATTAAAGAATATAATAATTTGGTTAAAGGATATACGGAAATTGAAAAGGGTAAAATTGAATTTGAAACTGAAACATTTCAAAACTATGTTGCTGCGGGTTCTTTCATATCGACAGCAGAAGATTTAAATATTTGGAATAACTTATTTTATAATGGAAAACTATTGAAAAATAAGACAATGAAGATGTTAGAAACTAAACAAAAAGGAGCTGTTCGAAATCATCCAATATTTGGAAATACCGAATATGGCTACGGAATAACAATCGATACAAAAGATAATATTCTACAATTAGGGCAAACTGGTTTTGCTCCTGGTTTTGTTTCAATGAGCTATTATTTTCCAAAAACAAAAACAAGCATAATCGTTTTAGAGAATATAGCATATGATACTGACGATTTAAAAAGGACTTTTATTTATCATACAGAAATTTTAAAAATAATTAGAGAAGAGCAAAAAAACTACCGCTAACACACGCTACAAGCAATTTGGGGATTTGGCTTAATGGGAAAATTGGTTTGTATTTGGAAGATTTGGCAAATCCGAATAATGGGCTTAATTTAGTCCCAAACTGCTTGTAGCGCGGGAACGTTAGGCGACAGCAACGAGCAACAGAAAAAAACCAACAACATTTGTTTCTTGAAAAGGAAACTTATATCTTTACAGAAAATTAAGATTAGTGAAAAATGGATTATAAATTTAAAGTTGAATTTCTTGAACCAGTTTTAGAGTTTTTGGAAAATCTAGACCCAAAATCTAGAGAAAAAATACTTTATAATATTTGGAAATCGAGAAGCGTAAACGATAATGAATTATTCAAAAAACTCGAAGGTGAGATTTGGGAATTTAGAACTCTATACAACAAGCAATATTTAAGACTTTTTGCTTTTTGGGATAAAACAGATATAAAAGATACAGTTGTGATTTCTACTCACGGAATTATTAAGAAAACGGACAAAACCCCGAAAGTAGAAATTGAAAGAGCAGAATCATTAAGAGTAAAATATTTTAACGAAAAGAAATAAGATTATGAAAACATATAGTTTAGATGAAGTAACAGATAAATTCGTTGGAAAAAAAGGAACAACAAATAGAGAAAATTTTGAAAACGAATTGAAAATTGACTTGATTGGCCAAACAATTAAACAAATTCGTAAAGAACGAAATTTGACACAAGAACAATTAGGAGAATTAGTTGGAGTAAAAAAAGCTCAAATTTCAAAAATTGAGAATAGCTTAACTGACGCAAGATTTGACACAATTATTAAAGTCTTTAAAGCCTTAAATGCCAAAATTAATTTTAATGTAGAATTACTAAATCAGAATGTAGCAATACACTAAAATTGCCGATCGCCTAACACACGCTACAAGCAATTTGGGTATTAGGCTTAATTTGAAATTGGTTTTGTATTTGGAAGATTTGGCAAATCCGAAGAATGAGCTTAATTTAGTCCCAAACTGCTTGTAGCGCGGGAACGTTATGGGCAAGCTTAACGGAAACCAAAAAATGACAAACAGTTATGAAAACAATTCTATTGATTATAGTTGCTTCTTTTTTACCAATAGTAACAAACAGTCAAGAAAAGACGGATGAATTGTTTATTAATTGGAATAAAGAAACGGTTAGTTCACTAAAATCTATTAATGAAACTTTAACAGAACAGAATTATGCGAAAAATCGCCTTGAAGCAAGATTTGCATATTGGGAAATTAAGGATGAAAGTCAACTTAACAGAAATTCAATTAGATATACTTTTCTGAAAATATTGAATAAAAAAATCGACAGTAAAGATTTGGTAATAATTGAAGCAGACCATTCTGGAGAATACTATCGTATTCAAAACTTTGTTGTTTATTTAAATGCGAACAATAAATTAGATTTAGAAATTTATCGTTATGACCGAAATGAAGGTTGGAAACTGGAAAAAATTATTACAAGTTATGATGGAAAAATTAATTCTATCCTTGAAAAGAATGGAAAAGATTTTATAAATCGTGACGACATAATAGTTTCACATTTTGAGCTCGGGAAAATTCTCTCGTCTGAATATTTCCTCTTTGAAACTTTAAAAAACAATGAAGTGAAAAAAATTATATCAATAGAATAGAACAAATAAAGCCTGCCCATAACACACGCTACAAGCAATTTGGGTATTTGGCTTAATGGAAAAATAGGTTTGTATTTGGAAGATTTGGCAAATCCGAAAATAGGGCTTAATTTAGTCCCAAACTGCTTGTAGCGCGGGAACGTTAGTGGCAATTTTGCCGAACCAACCGTAAACCAACAAATTGACAATATAAATTGACAATATAAATTAACTAATTAAATGGACTGTAAGATCTGTAATAAAGAAATAAATTCAAAATTTTGTCCCGACTGTGGACAACCTACTAATCTTAAAAGAATTGATGGACATTACATAATTCATGAAATTGAACACGTTTTGCATTTTGAGCGTGGAATTTTATATACGATTAGAGAACTAATTACAAATCCAGGACTAAATGTAAAAAATTATCTTACTGAAAACAGAACAAGAATTGTAAAGCCAATCATTTTCATTATTGTAACTTCATTGATCTACTCATTGTGTAATCACTATTTTCATTTACAAGATGGCTATTTAGGCTATTTAGATGGTGATAAATCTACAATAAATAAAATTTTTAAATGGACACAAGGGCATTTAGGGTACTCGAATATAATTATGGGAGTATTCATAGCATTGTGGACAAAACTTTTTTTCACAAAGCACAAATACAACATATTTGAAATACTAATTCTTCTCTGTTTCGTTATGGGAATAGTAATGTTGATTTATTCAGTTTTTGGAATTATTCGAGGGATAACACATACAGACTTAAAGCTCCATGGAGAAATTGTTGGATTTATTTACACAACTTGGGCAGTTGGACAATTTTTTGACAAAACAAAAATTTCATCTTACTTTAAAGCTTTTTTTGCTTACATTTTTGGTATGCTAACTTTTGCATTGGCAGTTATTATAGTTGGGGCTTTAACAGACCTAATAATCAAACATTAATTAAAATATGGACAATAAAAAAGGAATGAATTGGTTTTTTGTATTTATTGCATTTACATTAGGCTTGACTTTAGTTAAGCACATTGATTTTAAAAACTTAACGCTGAAAGAACCTGCCTTAGATGTTCTTTATATAGTTGTTTTTATAATATCAATTTACCTAATCATAAAAGACTTGAAAAAAACAACTGAAAAATAAAAACTGCCACTAACACACGCTACAAGCAATTTGGGGATTAGGCTTAATTTGAAGTTAGTTTTGTATTTGGAAGATTTGGCAAATCCGAATAATGGGCTTAATTTAATCCCAAACTGCTTGTAGCGCGAGAACGTTAGCAGCTAGTTTACCGAAAAAACTAAAACGAAAATATAAATGAAAAACGAAATTCATGATTTAAAATTAGAAATTGAAAAATTAGAAGAATTAAGCTTAGAAACTTCTATTGGAGATAATATTGACCAAAAATATTACGACTCGTTGGAAAAATTTAATAGATTATCTGATTATCCATTTCAAGAAATTGAGCAGAAAATAATGTCATCATTGAAAAAGAAATTAAATAAAATCAAAAACGAGCTAGACTTGTATGATGAAGATGCTGAATTGAATATGATGTTTCCAAATGGAATTGATGAAGATTAATAATAGCGAAAACATGATAATAAAAACTTCAAACAAAGATTGGCTTGAAATTGCTATAAAACAATATTCAGAAAAAAATCCATTCTCACTTATTGACGATGCAAATATTGGGTTAACAGAGAAAGATTTAAAATCAGCAGTAAATTTAATTCGTGGAGCAAAATCGAAAGGAATTCCTTGGAAACAAATAGTAAGTGTTTTAGCAAGTATTGGAATATCAGGTGCGGGAATTTATATAATTGGTCTTGCAATTGCTGATCCAGAACCAACTTCAAAACTTGGACTTTTAGTTGTTGGTGGTTTATTAATGGCAGTTATGGGTTCATTTGGCACTTTATTATCACTTGGTGTGAAATTTTCAGTAACAGCATCAGCATTAGGAAATACATTTAACATAAAACCTGAGTAAATATAAAAACCAGCTGCTAACACACGCTACAAGCAATTTGGGGATTTGGCTTAATTTGAAGTTGGTTTTGTATTTGGGAGATTTGGCAAATCCGAAAATAGGGCTTAATTTAGTCCCAAACTGCTTGTAGCGCGGGGACGTTATGTGATATGCCTAAAAAAAAGAAGAATTCACTTAATAATATTAAATGGAAAACCTACAAAAATTAAAAGCAATTGATTTATCCACAGCTTCAATTGCCGAAATTGATGCTTTACTTAACAAAATTGGTCCTTTGCCAATAATGAGGACAGATTACAAAAAAGGTAAAATTTTTGAACGTGTACAAAGAAATAAAGACAATGAACCAGATTTTTCAACTGTAAAAAGAATGTCGTATGCTCCTAAAGAATTTAATAACGAATATTTGCGAGCAAGTACACCAGACCATACAATGTTCTATGGTTCTGTATTAAAAGATTCTTATACAATTGATGATGTTGGATATACGAGAATGACTGCTTGTTGCGAGACGAGTGAACTTTTGAGAGATAATACAATTCCAGAAGGTGAAAGAATAGTAACTTTAGGAACTTGGCAAGTTCAAGAACCAATTACATTAGCTACAATTTTTGACCCAACAAAAGAGTATACTATTGATTATCTAAACGAGATTAAAAAAGATTATATTGATTCCATTGAACGTAATCCTGAATTAAAAGAAAAAGGATTGGCATATTTACAATTTTTAGCAACTGAATTTTCTAAAGATGTAAAATTAGGTAACAATCACGAATATTATATTTCCTCTTTATTTACTAAATTAATTTCTGAAACAGGAGTTGATGGTGTATTATATCCAAGCGTCAGAAGTGCTGGTATTGGTTTGTGTGTAGCTTTACATCCAAGAGTTGCAGACAAATTAGAACTAATTATGGTTAATAAATGCTTTATAAAAAAACAAGATGGAAAAGTTTCGATTAGTTATTTAAAAAGATGCAATGTAGAATCAAATTCGAAGACTTTTGAACTTCTTGAAATGAATGAATTTAAAGAGAAATATCAATAAAAAAAGGCACATCACATAACAGCCGTTTGGCGTGATTGGGGTTTTAGGCTGAATTTAAAGATGGTTTTGTATTTGTAAAATTTGTGTTTAACCGAAAAATCACGCATCTTTATTCCCCAACCACGCCAAGCGCCAAGACGTTATGCGACATTTAACAAAAAAACCAATGAAATTCAACCTGATTTTTTTAATTTTTATAACTTTTAACTCATTTTGCCAAACTAATACGGATAGTACTATTGTAAAAAATAAGGTGAAAGAAGTAAGAATTTTTGATTCCAAAGACAATCTAGTTTCGGTATCTAAATATGATTTAAAAGGTAATCTTTTATTCAAGTCAATGGACAATTTCACTTCTGCTGTATTTTTAAAAATATCAGAAACTAATACTTACAATGAAAATGGAAAATTAATTAAAAAAATATCCACACATTCCTCTTATAAAGAACCAACAATATGGATAAAGGAATATGATAAAAATCAAAACCTTATGAATATTAAAGATGAAAAAGGTAATTTAATATTTCAATTTTTTTATGATGACTCGAATTTTAAGAACAAAGAAATAATGTATGTTGACAACAAAATGTCTGAAACAACAATATATGAAAAGCGTAACAACGGGAATGAAATAATTTCGTTAATAAATGGAGATTTTCTAAAAAATAGAAAAAATATTTCCTTTTTTGACGAAAACAAAAATGAAATTAAAACAGAATCTTATAACAACGAGAATTTAAGATTTTCTTCAAATTCAACTTACGAAAAAAATCGAATAGTGAAAATTATTTATAAGGAGACTAATAGTCAAAATGGGAACAATTACTATTATGATTCGAAAAATAGACTAATCAAAAGAGAATTATTTGATTTAGAAAACGGGAAAGAAATAAATGGAAATTATGAAGTTTTTGAATATTTAGAAAATGATTTAATCAAAAAATACGCTGAAAACATATATTCATTATCCGGCTTGAAAGAATATAGATACGAATACGATTACTTCAAATAAACGTCGCATAACAGCCACTACAACGGATTTGGGCAATAGGCTTAATGGAAAGTTGGTTTTGTATTTGGAATGATTTGGCAAATCCGAAGAATGGTCTTAATTTAGTCCCAAACCCGCTGTAGTGCCAGAACGTTGGGCAACATATTAAACCAAAAAGGAATGAAAAAAATATTGTTAATAATTTTTCTTAGTTTGATTTCTTGCGGTAAGAATTCTATTCGAATTGAAAAGGGTTTTACTAAAATTAGTAACGAATATCAAAATAGAAATAAATTAATTGAACATATAAAACCTAATAAAGAATATGTTTATTGGGAATATGTTTTATTTACGCCTGATTTATATAATAGACAAACTGAGATAATTAAAAAATGTGGCGATACATTAATTAAAAATAATTATACTTTTTATCCTCCTGAATCAGGTTTCTTTAATGGATGTTTACCCAGTTCTTGTTTTTCATATATTGCATTTATTGAAAATGACGATGTTCATTATGTTACAAATGAAGTTGAATTAAAAAAATTCATCGGAAAAATTGATAATATTGAAGAAGCAATACTTATTTCGGAAATATATGATTTGTGGTTCGATCCTAAAGAAAAAAAAGCTGGTTCATTTAAGAAAACCAATAATGGTTTTGAATTATATATGATGAAATATAATAGTTGTCCTGAAAAAAAAGAATCAATAAAAGTTGAAATAGATTCAATTGGAAACTTTAAGTCGAAAAATAACGGCGTTTATTACAAAACTAACATTTGCTTAATGTCATAAAATACGATTGCCCAACAGCTACAACGGATTTGGGCAATTGGCTTAATGAAAAGTTGGTTTTGTATTTGGGATGATTTGGCAAATCCGAAAATAGGCTTAAATTAGTCCCAAACCCGCTGTAGTACCAGAACGTTACCAGCAAGCTTATCGCAGAAACGAAGAATTCAGGAACCTAATTTAAATTAAACAAAAATGAAAATCTTTACAATTATTTTATTTTTTACCTCATTATCATATTCTCAAATAACTAAAAATAATTGGTTAGTTGGTGGAAGTGGTAATTTTAAAACAACGAAAACTGAAAAATTATCAGAAGGAACTAAGCCTTATGATGAAAGAACTATATTTTCGATTTCACCGAATGTTGGTTATTTCTTTTATGACAAAGTAGCTGGTGGAATTGGTTTAAGCTATACTTATGATAATATTTACAATGAAAAATACCAGTATTTTGGAGTTGGTCCATTCGTTCGATATTATTTTTTAAAAACTGACAAACAAATAAATCTATTTTTACAAGGAAATTACTATTATTATCAAGGTGGCGGAAAAACTCAGGATGGAAATGATACAGGAAAATTTCACAATAACGGTTACGGATGTAAAGCTGGTACCGCAGTTTTCTTGAATAGCAGCGTAGCCCTAGAATTAACACTAGATTATATTTCAAATAAATTAAATAGTGAATTGAAGGAAAATACAATTATGATTGGAATTGGTTTTCAAATACATTTAGAAAAATAAAGCCAGCCACTAACAGCTAGGGTTTCGTTGCGTGCGTAGCACGAACAATGAAACCCGTGTTGAACGGAACCGCTCTACTTCCAGTACTATGGGGTTATCGTAAAAAGACTTTGTGATTTTCAAGAGGATTTAGATCCTCTTTTTTTTGGGACTAAGATGAAGTATGGTTTTTGAGTGTTTACCTTCACTATTAAGCATAAGTACCCTTACCCATAAAATTAACTTTCACAGGGAATGGATTTTTGGCTATTTCCTAGCTAAAACTTTATTAAAACGCACCGGATTATCAAGAGTAATTTTATCTTCTAAACTATTTATTTGTAATTGTTGGCGGGAAATTCCTTGGACGTGTTGCATATTTAAATATACGAAAAATCCTGTTTTAACAACAATGTTTTGTTATATTTGTTACGAACCAAACGGAAGTTTTTTCACAGACTGACGTTAGGCGATATACGCGCGAAAAAAATATAGACGAAAAAGCAATCAAAATAATTCGTAAATTTGCGTTTATGAGCAATAAGAAACTATACATAATTGCCGGTTGCAATGGAGCAGGAAAAACTACTGCATCCTTTACTATTTTACCAGAAATTTTGGATTGTAAAGAGTTTGTAAATGCAGACGAAATAGCAAAAGGCTTATCTCCTTTTCAACCTGAAAAAGTTTCGTTTGAATCAGGGAGAATAATGTTAAACAGAATAAAAGAATTACTTTATGAAAACGAAAATTTTGCATTTGAAACTACATTAGCTACTAAAAGTTATAAAAATAAAATTATCGAAGCGAAAGCAAAAGGATACCGAGTAACATTATTATTCTTTTGGCTTCAAAACATTGATTTAGCAAAGGAACGTGTAAAATCAAGAGTTTCAGAAGGCGGTCATAATATTCAACCCGAAGTTATTGAAAGAAGATATATTAATGGAATTAAAAATCTATTTGATATCTATCTTCCAATAGTTGATGGAGCATTAATATTTGATAATTCCGAAGGAAAACACGAACTTTTAGCAGACAAGCAAATTGATGGGGTTCTTAATATTACAAACCAAGAAAAGTTCAACCTTTTAAAAAAATACTATGACAACAATTGAAACTCAAATAGAAGAGAAAAATAAAATTCTAAAAGGACTTGAAAAAGTATATGAAAAATTATTAGAATTTAAGAAAATTAAAAATAGTGAACTTGTTATTTTGCGTGATAATAAAATCGTAAAAATAAAGCCTGAATAAAAATAAGTACATCGCCTAACAGCTAGGGTTTCGTTGCGTGCGTAGCACGAACAATGAAACCCGTGTTGAACGGAACCGTTTAGCTTCCAGTACTATGGGGCTATCGTAAAAAGAATTTGTAATTTTCAAGAGGATTTAGATCCTCTTTTTTTTGGGACTAAGATGAAGTATGTTTTTTGAGTGTTTACCTTCACTATTAAGCATAAGTACCCTTACCCATAAAATTAACTTTCATAGGGAATGGATTTTTGGCTATTTTCTAGCTAAAACTTCATTAAAACGTATTAGATTATCAAGAGTAATTTTGTCTTCTAAACTATTTATTTGTAATAGTTAGCGGGAAATTCCTTGGATGTGTTGCATATTTGAATATACGAAAAATCCTGTTTTAATGACACTATTTTGTTATATTTGTTACGAACCAAACGGAAGTTTTTTCACAGACTGACGTTAGCAGTAACTTTTGCCCAAAAAAATGGAAAAATTTGACTTTAATACCAATTATTGGTATTTTTGATAAAAATAAAAATCATGGCACGAAATACATCAATATTATTAGGAGACTACTTTGAAAACTTTATTAATGAACAAATTTCTACAGGAAAATATAGTTCGGTAAGTGAAGTTGTTAGAACTGCTTTAAGAGTTTTTGAGCAAGAAGAAACTAAGACAAAATCTCTAATCAATGAACTAGAAATTGGTGAAAAGAGTAGTAAAATCAGAAATTTTGACCGCAATAAAAATCTTGAAATGCTAAAAGCAAATTTTCAAAAATAATGCAAGAGTATATAATTAGTGAAAAGGCATTAGAAGATATTAATAATATTTGGATTTATACGGCAGAAAATTGGTCTGTTGAACAAGCAGATCGATATTATAACTTAATCATTGACGAAATTGAATATATCGTCGATAATTTAGATATGGCTCGTGACTTTGGGAAAATTAGAAAATCATATCGTTACTCAAAAGTAAAATCACATTTAATTTTCTTTAAAAAAGACAAAACAAATGAAATTGAAGTCGTTAGAGTTTTACACGAAAGAATGGATATTGAAAACCGATTAGCGGAATAAATAAAAAAAGCTATTGCTAACAGCTAGGGTTTCGTTGCGTTCGTAGCACGAACAATGAAACCCGTGTTGAACGGAACCGCTCAACTTCCAGTACTATGGGGCTATCGTAAAAAGACTTTGTAATTTTCAAGAGGATTTAGATCCTCTTTTTTTTGGGACTAAGAGAAAGTATGTTTTTTGAGTGTTTACCTTCACTATTAAGCATAAATACCCTTACCCATAAAATTAACTTTCACAGGGAATGGATTTATGGCTATTTCCTAGCTAAAACTTTATTAAAACGCACCGGATTATCAAGAGTAATTTTATCTTCTAAACTATTTATTTGTGATAGTTGGCGGGAAATTCCTTGGATTTGTTGCATATTTGAATATACGAAAAATCCTGTTTTAATAGTGGCTTTTTGTTATATTTGTTCGTAACCAAACGGAAGTTTTTTTACAGACTGAAGTTACTGGCAAGCAAAAAAAGCGCACAATAAAACTTATCGTTTATTATTTTTGTACTTTTGAAAAAAAGTGAAATTATGAGAACAATACAAGTAAATATACCCGATAGTGTTGATTTGAAAGATTACGATTTTTCAATGATAATAGCGTCAAAACTTTATGAAGATGCAAAATTATCTGCAGGGCAAGCTGCAGAAATAGCAGGACTAACCAAAAGAGCATTCATAGAAATACTTGGAAAATATGGTGTTTCAATATTTAGTAAGTCAATTGATGATTTACAATCAGATATAGCAAATGCATAAAATAGTAATTTCCGACACAAGCACTCTAATTATTCTTCATAAAATAAATGAACTAAATATCTTAAAACATGTTTATGAAGAACTTATAACTACTCCTGAAATTGCTGAAGAATTCGGAGAAAAATTACCAGATTGGATAACTGTACAATCAGTAACTGATGAAAAAATATCAAAGGTTTTTGGAAACTCAAGTAGACCGTGGCGAAGCAAGTGCAATTGCATTAGCTTCGGAATTTGAAGATGTTACATTATTATTGGATGACCTCAAAGCTCGCAAATTAGCTGTAAAATTAAAACTTAAGACAACTGGAGCATTAGGAGTAATACACAAAGCTAAACAAATGTCCATTATACCAAAAGTTAAGGCTTTAATTGATAAATTGTTATTAACGAATTTCCGAATATCTAACAGTATTATAGATGAAATACTAAAGTTGAATAACGAATAAAAACCAGCCACTTACAGCTAGGGTTTCGTTGTGGCTGCAAGCCGAACAATGAAACCCGTGTTGACCGGAATCGCTTAACTTCCAGTACTATGGGTTTATCGTAAAAATATTTTGTAATTTTCAAGAGGATTCAGATCCTCTTTTTTTTGGAGTGGATAGCAGTTTGGTTTTGAAGTGTTTTCCGTTATTACCCATAAAACTAACTTTCATAGGGAATGGATTTTTGGTTATTTCCAAGCAAAGACTTCTTTAAAACTTATTGGGGGTATCAAAAGTAATTTTGTCTTATAAACTATTTATTTGTAATTGTTGGCGGTAAATTCCTTGGATAAGTTGCATATATAAACATGCGAAAAATCCTGTTTTTAATAACGCTATTTTGTTATATTTGTTACGAACCAAACGGAAGTTTTTTTACAGAAAAATGTTATGTGAGATTCCAAAAAAATACGTCTTAATTTGAATAGTTACCATTTTTTGGTAACTTAGCTAAAAAAAATTATGGGACGAAATACTTCTATATCGCTTGGTGAACATTTCGAAAGTTTTATCGAAAACAGTGTAAATGATGGAAGATTCAATAACCCAAGTGAAGTTGTTAGAGCTGGTCTTCGCCTTTTAGAAGATGAGGAAAATAAAATTATAGCTTTAAGAAAAGCGATCAATGATGGAATTGAAAGTGGACGTGCTGTAGATTTTGATGCTAAAAAACATCTTAACGTTTTAAAAGCAAGAAAAAAATCAAATGGCTAAATATTATTTAACAAATAAAGCTGTTGATGACTTATCTGAAATTTGGGATTATACAATCGAAACTTGGTCTGAAACACAAGCTGAAAAGTATTATGATTTGCTTATGGCATCATGTGATGATTTAGCAAATAATCCAGAACTTGGTAGAAACTATGATTTAGTAACAAAAGGAATTTTTGGTTTTAAATCAGGTGAACATATTATATTCTACTCAATTATATCAAAGAGCGAAATAGAAATCACGAGAATTCTTCATGGAATGATGGATTTAAAAAGCAGACTATAAGTAAATTTCGCACAATGGAGTAACGAAACCCCTTGACACTAACGGGTGCGCCTCTCACACCACTGAACCCTTCAAGTTCGCTCAGTATAAACCAAGCGGTTTGTCCCGATAGAAAATCGGGATGACGGGTTAAGTTTGATGTATAAATTGGTTAGAGATTGATACCCTCGTTTTTTTAATCGTTTCAAATAATGGTCGTATTCAAATAACAATGTTATAACTGTTACGAACCAAACGGAAGTTTTTTAACAGACTGACGTTAGCAGCCATTGAAAAAAACGGCTAAAGATTAGAGTTTCTGAAAAATTGTAATAACTTTGTGTATACAAAAAAAATAAAAGTTATGGACATTTCAGTTATTCCGATTGGTAATTCAAGAGGAATTCGTTTATCGAAAACCTTACTCGAAAAGTATAATATCACAGATAAAGTCGAACTAATTCTTGAAAAAGGCTACATAATTTTGAAACCCAAATCTGAACCAAGAAAAGGCTGGGAAAAATCATTTAAGAAAATGCACGAAAACGGGGAAGACAAGTTGCTGATTAACGACATTTTTGATGACGAAAAATTTGAAGAATGGAGTTAAGACAATATCAAATTGTTTTAGTCAATCTGGATCCAACGATTGGAAGTGAAATAAAAAAAACACAACCTTGTGTTATCATTTCTCCTAACGAAATGAATAAATATTTACAGACAATCGTTGTAGCTCCTATGACTAGCAGTTCCAGATCTTATCCGACAAGAGTTGAAATTTTACACAACGATACCACAGGCCAAATTGCATTGGACCAAATCAGAACTATTGACAGACAAAGAATAACAAAAGTTTTTGGGAATTTGGCTGAAAAAGAAGTTTCAAAAGTAAAAGAAGTTCTGAAAGAAACTTATGTAGATTAAAGATAACGGCTGGTAATCGTGTAGACGGCTCTGTTAGAAACTAATGGATTGCGCCTATCAATTTAGCGAAGCGGTATCATGAAATCCCTATAAAAATAAACAACGCATTTCATACACCACCGAACCCTTCGACCTTGCTCAGGATAAAGCAAGCGGTTCGTCCTGAAGAAAAATCGGGATGATGGGTCAAGTACGATGTAGACATCCGTTAAGGATTGATACCCTCGTTGTTTTAGTCGTTTCAAAGTAATGGTCGTATTTAAAATAGGTCACTACTAAAACTTCGATAAAACGCACCGGATTATCAAGAGTAATTTTATCTTCTAAACTATCTATTTGTAATTGTTGGCGGGAGATTCCTTGGATGTGTTGTATATTTAAATATACGAAAGACCCTGTTTTAATGACAGTTTTTTGTTTGCTACGAACCAGACGGAGTTTTTTCACAGACTGACGTTAGCTGTGATAATCTGACGAATACAGTGTAAAATCAAAATATTGTACATACATTTGTACAAATTGTAATAATTATGGTAGTAACCAATATTTCAGAATTCAGAAAAGATATTAAATCTTATTTTGATAGAGTAGCAATAAACTTTGAAACTCTGATTATTAATCGTGGAAAGGATTCAGGGATTGTTGTTATTTCACTTGAAGAATATAATTCACTAATTGCAACAAATTATGAATTATCAAACAGAACTAACGAAAGTAGGTTAGATTCTGCTATTGATAAATTTAAGAGTGGTAAGTCATTCTCTAAAGACTTAATTGAGGAATAAAATGAAATATATCTTTGTTGATGAATCTTGGGAAGATTATTTGTATTGGCAAAAAATTGACAAGAAGAAAATCAAAAAAATAAATGACCTACTCAAAGATATTTCTAGAAATCCTTTTGAAGGAATAGGAAAGCCAGAACCATTGAAACACAAGTATGCTGGATTTTGGTCACGAAGAATTGATGATGAACATCGATTAATTTACAGGTTTATCGATGATGAAATTCAAATATTGAAATGTAGACATCATTACGACTAATATTATTACCGCTAACAGCTAGGATTTCATTGCGGCTGCAAGCCGAACAAACAAACCCGTGTTGAACGGAACCGCTCAACTTCCAGTATTATGGGGTTATCGTAAACTGATTTTGTAATTTTCAAGAGGATTCAGGGATCAGTTGCAAAAGTTGGGGATTAAGCAAAAACAAATGCTATTAATGGTAACTCATTAATTCGATGTAACTCCTTTAAATTAACTGCAAAATGTAAAACTGTGTGAACCTAACGGTTAATAAAGTTGTATTTGTCATAGCGCTGTTTTCTTTTAATTCGTGCGAACCTTTTCAATCCCAGGCATAATGGTGAGCATGTTAAAAATTGGTCTTCCTAAAAGCATATCTTTGGTTCTTTGGTAGTTGTAAGTTGTCCTCATTTTTTTATAGCTTTTGGTATCAATTACGCTCCTTATTTTGAACGTACAATTCTAGCATTGGTCACCATTTCCTCTTCTTCAAACAACTTACAAATTATTTTTCCTTTGCCATTTTTTATGTGGATATTATCTAGGTAGATGGTAGTTTCACCTGTGGTATTGGCTTTAAAAGTAAGACCAAAATCACTAATGGTTAGTGGAGAAAGACTACCTAATCCAACCGCTACATGTTTCCATTCACCCTCCCAAATTGTAGGCGATTGCAAAGGTTTGTTGTTTAAATTAATGCCGTTTTTATCATTAAAAACGCTGTTATTGCCTCGCAAAGGACTAAAATAGCAGTAGGATAAAAGAGAAGGTGAAGCCACCTTTATATCATATTCTAGGTAGTAATCCGCTAGGATGGGAACTTCTTTTTTGAGAATTTTTAGGGTTTGTTGTTTTAAATCGGTCATAAAGTTGAGCGTTACCGCCAGGGTATTCTGAACCGAATTTGCAGCTGTGGCCTTCATCGTTAATGGTAAATGCATTGTGGCTACTCCAGTTTTCTTGGAGGCGAGGGCGATTTCTTTTAGGAGTTGTTGTACCACTTTCGGATTGGCATCGGCCACATTTTGAGTTTCTGCTAGGTCATTGGTCATGTTGTATACTTCGACTTTGTCATAGTAGCGAAACAATTTCCATTGGGGTGTTCGGAGGACATCGTGATCCCTCCAATTCCAATAGAAACTGCGGTTGTTTTTCTTTTGTGTGCCCTTGAGCCTCTTGACCATACTTATGCCATCCAAATTTTTAGGTAGTTTTTGTTGGCTTTTTGCCAAATCGGCTAGGGTTGGAAATATATCGAGATAGCCACACAATTCTGTCACTTTTTTTGGATTATTTGTTATCGTTCCCTTTGGCAGTAGCATGGTGGCTGGAGCGTGGATTCCACCTTCATACAAGGAGTGTTTCGCACCTCTAAAAGGAGCGTTATTTCCAGCATATTCTGTGCCACCATTGTCTGAAAAAAACAAAATGATAGTATTTTCCATAAGACCAGAATTTTTTAAGTAATCCATAATGAGTCCAACATTGTCATCTAAGGAAGTAACCATCGCTGAATACAGCATATCGATCTCGGCTTTGCTCAATTTCTCGGCTTTTGTCAACCAGTCGGGGTCGTTGTAAAGGGTGGCATTAAATTTTCTCCATTCGGGAATATTGATGACCGCTTTCCGATAAAAATCATATGATTTTTGATCTTTGACCTTGCTTAAAATGATTTCGGGAACTCTTTTGAGCAGTGCTTCTTTCACCACATGCGGACCATGTACTGCTGGAAACGGAATATAACACAAAAACGGACGATGGTTTACTTTGGCCTGATTCATGAATTCAATGGCGTACTTGGCAGTCAAGTCGGTGGCGTATTCTTGTTCCTCATTTTTGAGTTGCCCATCATGAAACCAACCTGTCGATGCTTTCGAAAAGTAATCTACCGCACCTGCATAAAAACCTACAAATCGATCAAAACCAAATTGATTCACTGTTGGTGCCTTTGCAACTTGATTGGGCGAGGGGCTGTTATGCCATTTTCCAAAGAGGCCTGTAAGATACCCTTCTTTTTGAAAAAAGTTACCCATGTTTGGAAGATTTGGATCTAAATTCCCACCGGTTTCTGGTCCCGCACCGATGCGTAAAGGGTGCAAGCCCGTTAACATTCCGCCACGAGTTGGAGTACACACCGGATTGGTCATGAAGTTGGTGAACTCAATACCTTGCTCGAATAATTTATCGATATGTGGTGTAGGAGTTAGCCCTCCTGTATGACTTAAATCGCCGTAGCCAAGATCATCTGCTAATAGGATAATGATGTTGGGTGGTGATTTTTTTTGAGCTAGTGCGATTGCTGTACCAAGAAGCCAAAGGATTCCAACCTTCTTTAAAAATTGGATGCTGCGATTACGCTGAAAATAAGACATTTTTTGCATTAGATTAATTTTCTTTTTTGGACACCTTCGGTATGCGAGGAATTATTTTTTTTCAACCATTCTAGTAAGGTGTTTCTCAGCTCTTCGGCTTTTTGAGTATATTTTTCTCGTTCAGGATTGTTGCCTAATAGATTGGTCATTTCATAAGGATCTTTGTTTAAGTTGTACATAGCGTTGAGTACTTTTGAGGTTTCGGTATACGGAATAATCAGTTTCCATCCGTCTTTTACTATCATATAATTGGGTTCGGTATCGCCTCTGTAATCCCATTCTTGAACGACATATTTTCCTTGATTTTTAGCTGTTCCTTCAATCATTCCTTTTAAACTAGTGCCATCTGATGGATGAGGTTGTACTTGTAAATAATCCAAAATAGTAGGCAATAAGTCGATGGTCGAGGTGTAGCCTGAAAGTACAGTTTTCTCTTTGATTTTTTTTGGAAAACGAAGCAGTAAAGGCACGTGAGCCGATTCTTCATAGAAAACATTTTTTTCCCGCATGCCATGAGCGCCTAACATTTCCCCATGATCGCTAGTAAAAACTACCAAAGTATTGTCGGCTATATGAAGTTCTTCGAGTTTGTCTAAGATTTTCCCCACCCAATCATCCACTTCTTTCACCAAACCGTAGTAACTGGAAATCATGTATTTTATTTTTTCGGGGTCTGCATATTCAGGATGTTCTAATCGGCCATTGGTTTTTTTGTAGGGTGAATTCAACATTTGATCCGTCATACTTTTAGGTATAGGCATGTCTTTTACAGGATACATGTCGTAATAGGGAGCGGTGGGTAACATCGGCGCATGCGGCGAATGAAAAGCACAGGTAATGCTGAAAGTTGAATCCTTGAGGCGTTCTAAGGCTTCCATCGTTTGTTTGGCTTGGAAAGCCGTCATGGTATATTCCTTATCAATTAGCAATTCTCCATTTAAATCGGGCTGAATGAATCGCAAGTTGTTTTCCTTGATTTCTTCATAAGTCTTACCATGAAATTTATCTAACGGATTGGTTCTGTATGGTCTTTCGGTAATTTGGTCATACAATTCGCCAGGTTTTAGGGGCCTTTTTGGTGATTTTTCATTTAAATAATCCATGTAGATATGCGTTTGACCTTCTGGACCAAAAATTGATTTTCCATTTTTAGCGGTTTTTTGAGGATTTTTATACACCTTCGCTTTTGAAGTTAGCGAGTGCCATTTGCCGTAGTATTCGCATCGGTACCCGTTTTCGGATAAAATTTCATCAAATGTAGGCATGGTCATAAGGCCCTCTTTCTTATAATCGTAGGCATATTCATTTACTTTCATACCGTTGTTTTCAACCGTAGTCCCCGTTAATATAGAAGATCTAGAAGGACCACAAACGGCACTAGGAGAGTAGGCATTTTTAAATCGCGCTCCTTGTTTAGCTAATCGATCCATATTGGGTGTTTTTAGAATTTTATTTCCAGCGACACTCATGGCATCAAATCGTTGTTGGTCAGTGATGATGAAGAGTAAGTTTGGTTTTTTCTTTTGCTGGCCAATGCTTGCGGTACTTTGCAAAAGAAAGCATAGTGCCAAAAGGCCTAAGGGGAAATGTTTCAGTGGTGTTTTCATAAGGATGCTAAATAATTTTTTAACTGTGATTTTCAAAGGATCTGGCATTAGTGGGGCAATGACTTATAAGGGCAATGTGTTTTGAAATAACGCAGCTTTTTCGAGTAATTCTTTGATAATTTCAGGATGTTTGTCGGCCAAGTTAATGGATTCGTACGGGTCATTTTCAAGGTCGAATAAAAAGCTTTCGCCTGGCATTCTTCTTGGTTTTATTCCGGGATAGGCCTCTGGTGACGCTTGCTGAAGGGGCGCTATAATGCTAATTCCATCTGGTTTTCTGGGATCACTGTATTTTTTTAGGTCAATTTCT
This sequence comes from Flavobacterium sp. TSSA_36, assembly GCF_051547165.1. Lineage (NCBI taxonomy): Bacteria > Pseudomonadati > Bacteroidota > Flavobacteriia > Flavobacteriales > Flavobacteriaceae > Flavobacterium > Flavobacterium sp. TSSA_36. Next base: position 194,902 of record NZ_JBPTTP010000002.1, on the reverse strand, counting down.
TGATAAAAATCGGGTGTTGAGAGGTACATTTTCCATTTGCCTACTCTAATGGTTTTGATTTTGTGGTCTTTCATGCTAAAGATAGGGTCGTGGTCTTGTTTTTTACCTTTCAAAATAGCACTGATGTTTTGACCGTCTAATTTTATTTTTGGATCTTGCTGTAGGGTAGTCAAGTGTTGCAGTGTGGGGACTATGTCTAAAGACCAACAGGGGGTAGTAGCAATACTTCCTTTTTGGACTGCTTTGGGATATCTCATAATAAAGGGCACGCGAATGCCACCTTCCCAGTTGTTCGCTTTCATTCCTTTTAATCCGCCTGTATTCCCTCCAAACCAAGGTCCATTATCAGACATAAAAATGACAATGGTGTTGTTAAATAGGTTTAATTTTTCCAGACGTTCGATGATGGCTCCTGTGGACCAATCTAATTCTTTAAGGACGCTTTCATACAATTCCTTGCTATTCCCGTCTTTGTAAAATGCACCCGAGGCGGCTAACGGTTTGTGTGGCATCGCATGGGCTAAATACAAGAAAAAAGGAGTGTTTTGATGGGCGTTAATAAATTCAATGGCTTTATGAGTATAGTCTTGGGTGAGCCAATTTTGATCCACTGTAGTACTAACAATCGTGTGGTTTTCGATAAGCTGCACGGGACGCATGTCATTGGAGTACAACATTCCGTAATACCCATCAAAGCCATGAAGTAGTGGGTGAAATTCAGGTTGGTGGCCCAAATGCCATTTGCCTATACACTGGGTGGCATAGCCTGCTTTTTGAAACATTTCGCCTAAGGTGACTTCTTGTTTTGGGAGTCCTACCTCATTGATATTTGCATCAGGAGCTGGATTTTCAAGCACCCCATGGCGGAGCGGAAATCGTCCGGTGAGTAAACTCGCTCGGGAAGGGGCGCAGTAGGGGGTGGGTACATAAAAATTTGTAAATCGGGCTCCTTCTTTAGCCAACCGATCAATGTGGGGAGTTGCGACTTGTTTGGGGTTATAGCACGAAAGTTCACCATACCCCATATCGTCTGTTAAGATGATGATGACATTGGGTGGTGTCTTTTTTTTGAAGGGAGCAATAGTACCCTGAAAGGCAAAACCTTGAAAGGAAATTAGGCTACTTAAAACAAGTAAGGTTAGAAATATTTTCATTCGAATGTTGCTATTAAACTATTGTTATAACGAGTAATTGTACTAAACTACTTAAGATTATTCAATAAATAAGTGAATTTTTATAAGAATAAAGTTATCGTTATTTCTTTTTTGTAAGATGAACTTTATTTTTTGTAACGATTTGATTTTGATTTACTTATTTTTTGAGTCTAATCTTATTTTAATGGCCAATCATCTGTTCTGAAAGGGGCTACTGGGATACCCGACAAACCAAAAATACTAGCTTCTTCGTAATTTTTATAGGCATATCGCACAGCTTTTGGCTCGGTGACGGCTTCGCTCCAAACGGCAAGCCGAGTTGATTGAGTTTCAATAGTAGCATTTGCAGGATAAAAAATTTGATCTTCACCCGCAATTTCAAACCCTTTTAACTGGGTCCACATGGGATAAATTCCTCGTGTTGCGTTGGAGAAATCAATATAGATTTTGTGCTCTTTTTTTTCCATTTGTTTAAATACGGGTGGTTGGTATAAAAAACCTTTTCTGCCATAGGTATTGCCCAAAGCCCAAAGTGCCAAACGTTCTCCAATAATTTTTTTATTTTGTGGATGAATGAAATTCAAACTACCAATATCAAGTGTAGTTACCATTCCGGAATTGGGTATTACAAGACTATGGGTCTCTTGAATTTCTCGTAGTCGTGCGGCTTTGGTTCCGTTACTCTGATCGTACTGGAAAGGCGCTATTTGAACAAAATAAAAAGGGAAAACCCCTAAATTCCATTTGCTACGTAAATCTTGGACAAAAGCAGGCATGAGTTGACGATACATTTCCGCATTGTTGCAATTGCTTTCTCCCTGATACCATAAGAAGCCTTTAATAGCGAAAGGAATTAAGGGGGCAATTTTAGCATTATAAAGTACGCAGGGAGTCATATTTGGTTTTTGGATCGTACTTTCTTGGTCCAAAATGGTTGTATTTATTTCTTGAAATGGCGCAATTGCTTCTCGGCTCATCCAAGCCTCTACCATCGAGCCTCCCCAAGTAGAAACGATGATGCCAACGGGAACTTCTAAAACTTCTTGAAGGTATTGAGCAAAGAAATATGCTGTAGCACTTGTATTGGCAATGTTTTCGCTAGAATTTTCAACCCAAGCTCCTTCACAGTTGCTTTGGGGTTGTTTAGCAAATTGTTTGATGGTTTTCCCTTCTTTCGAATCCGTTGAGAATATGCGAATCGGAATTTTTGGATTCGCTTTTGCAATCACGTCATTGCCTCCCTGTGTGAGTTGCCTTGGAAAACCTTGAAGCGGCATTTCCATATTTGATTGACCCGAACAAAACCAAACTTCGCCAATGAGAATGTTTTTTAAAGTAAGTACCTCACCATCTGAAAAAACGATATTGAAAGGTCCTCCTGCCTTTGGAGTACTAATTTTTAGCATCCAATTGCCTTTTGCATCTGCATGACAAATGTATTTTTTGGAATTCCAAGACGTAGTGACTTTGATTTTTTTACCTGCTTGGGATACTCCCCATAGTTTTACCTCTGATAGTTGTTGTAATACCATATTATCAGAAAGGATAGTAGGCAACTGAACTTTGGCATAAGCAGTGGTGAAGCAGCTAATATAGAGTAAAAGATATAGGGATATTTTAGAAGTTTGTTTGTTCATTTTTTTTGAAATTCAATGTTTTTTTTCATAGAGTAAGGATGCTATTTTTGATCAGAAGTATTTTTTCAAAATCAAGGTTTTTGTTCTAGTGAAAGCAATTGCATCATTTTTTTTGCGATATCCGTATTTTCCATGAAACCACAAAATTCTGCTGCACCGGGGCCATAAGCGAAAATTGGGACGGCAATTCCAGTATGACCTCCTGTAGTATATTTTGCTTCCACTTTTCCAGTAGTAAAATCACCATTGAGTAGTGTCATGCCTCCTGTTTCATGATCCGCGGTTACAATAATTAAAGTTTCCTGATTTTTCGCAGCAAAAGCTAAGGCTGTACCAATTGCCTTGTCAAAATCGAGCATTTCTAAAACGACTCCCGGCGTATCGTTTTTATGTGCACTAAAATCAATTTGAGATCCTTCAACCATTAAGAAAAAACCTTTTTTGGATTGATTTAAAAGATGTAAAGCACTTTCGGTGGCTATTTCTAGAAATTCTCCTCGTTCGGGCATCGGGGGATTATGGTCTGCAGCGGTTAAGCCTACTAATTTTCCCGAGGTTGTATTTCGAATACTTTCAAGGTTATATGCGATTTGGTAGCCTTTATTTTGGAATTCCATAATCAAGTTTCGACCCTCTTTTCGGGTTTCAAAGTATTTTCTGCCTCCGCCAATAAAAACATCAATATCGGTTTTTAAAAAATCTAGTGCAATATCTTCAAAGCTTTTTCTCGAATCCACATGCGCAATGAATGCTCCGGGCGTGGCGTGGGTGATGGATGAAGTGGCGACTAAACCCGTTTTGAGTCCTTTTTTGATCGCTTTTTCTAGGATATGGGATAGCGGTTGTTTTTGATTGTCCACCCCAATAGCGCCATTAAAAGTTTTAACTCCTGTGGATAAAGCAGTAGCCCCTGCCGCGGAATCGGTAGTGTAATTTGAAGCAGAGGCAGTTTTTGAAAACCCTATATTTTTGAAATTTTCCAAAAAAAGATGTCCTCCATTAGCCGTCATTCCGCTGAATATTTGCGCTAAGCCCATCCCATCTCCAATCATTAGAATGATGTTTTTAGGTGTTTTTGAAAATGTTTTTTGTGGATAATGTTTGACTTGGTAGGACGCTCCTCCTTCAAAGACTTCTGTTCCTTTTTTGTTCTTGGGGTCTTTGTATTCTTCTTGTGCCCAAAGTAGGTTGGTAAAGCAACAACCTACTAGTGTTAAGAAAATGAATGGACTCTTTTTTACTCGTTTCATGTTTGACTTGAATTAGGCAATTTATTGGAGTAAATCTTGTATCATATTAGCCAACAAGCGGCCTGCAATAGGGTCTGTTTCGGATTTATCAAGATGCATTGCGGAAAGAATGGCTTGACCACCTTTATTGATTTTTACTAGCGGAAACCCTTTAATGGTTTTCACATAATTAGATCGTTCCAGCATGTCGCCATTGATGTAACCGTGAATTTTGGTTTGATTGGCTAGTTCTAGAACTTCGGGGCTTCGGTTTATTTTGAAAGCTGCATTGCAAACAGTAGGCAATTCATTTTTATTGTTATTAAAGTAACGCACGTCAAAAAGGCCAATTTCATCAAATACTTTTGATTCGGGTATTTCAAGATTTACAATATCACCTTCCGTGGGTACAATCCATCCGGTAATGTATTCTGGAAATAGTTTCATAGTAGCTTCGGGTGATTTTAAGAGTAAAATTTTGGCTCCATTATTAAATTTTTGGCGTAGCCATTGCAAATCCAATTCGTTACAATTTTTATTAAGCTCTAAGCCTGAAATGATATAAAGATCAGCTTTAGCTTGTTGTAAGGCGGTAATGTTGGAATACAATTTATGCGGAATGTGTAAGAAATCGAGTGTAGTTTTGATGCCATTAAAATCTAACAAAGCAATTTTTTTGGTCGATGCGATGCTTGATGCGGCCCATGATTGGCTTGCTAGGTTTAGTTCGTATTCGTTTTCAGAAATAGGGATTCCATTTTCTAGTAATTTAAGTTTGAGTACCGCAACCCCTTTTGGAAAAGGAAGGATTTCGGGAAGCACCACTTCCGGGGAAATCCACTGTCGGGTCGCAGGGGCTACAGCAGGAATTTTTGCTTGGCCACCCGCTATTTTTTCGCCATTCTTTGTTTCAATAGTCCATTGTAGTGTTGATTCTTGCAGGGGTCTTCCGTTTTCAAGGTCATTGACTACACAAATTTTAGTAGGGATTTTATTCCCGGCATAAAAATTTCTCCCCCAAAGTTCGGCGCTGACGAGCACTTGTTGCAAGGCTCGTTTCATGGCATAATAGGTTGGATAAGGCTCGATTTTTTGTGCATCATAGACATTTCTAAACCAAGTCAACAAAGCAAAATGTAAAATACCAGAGGCTTTGTCATTGCTTCGTCGTAACGCTTCCGCAAGTTCGCCTGTAATAAAGGCATTTACATTCAAAAAGGCTTGTGGATTGCCAAATTCATAGGATTGGTATCCAATTAAACTTTGTGGATTTTGATGTACCAAATTGTAAAAGCGAGTGGCGTGACCTGTTTCTGCATTTGGATATCCTGTTGACATTTCTTGGCTGATCAAAGGTCTGCCTTCGTTGTAGGCGTTTTTTTGAAATTCGCCTTTGAATTGTTTGAAAATAGAATAATCATACCAATTGATGTATTTGTGGTCATCATCAATATCGCCATCATCGATAGTAGTAAAGAATTCTTTACCAAATTTTTTCTCGTTGCGTTTGTAATTCGAATCAAAACTGATGGGGCGTGAAGGATCGATAGCTCGCATTCTTTTTACGACATCAGAAATGATTTTCATTTTGATTTTGGCTTTTTCAAAATCAGGTTCGTTGTCATAAAATTTCATTTCATTGTTTACAGTCCAAATCAGTATTGACGGGTGATTTCGGTATTTTTTTACCAAACCAATGAATTCATCAGCCCACATGTCTATTAGCTTTTGATCGGGCATAGAATTTTTGATCATCAACCAAGGCCAAGTGCCTTCATAACTGACCCCAATACCGTTGGTATCCATAGCATTCATCCACAATTCGTTGTAAGGAGCCGTATGCGTTCTGGTAACATCGATATTGGCCGCTTTCATTAATTGGGCGAAAGTAGTAGCTAATTGCGCATCGTTAGCCGCTAAAGCAAAAGGCGTATGATTTGCACCTCTTAACCAATATTGCTTGCCATTTAGAAAAAAATGCCCTTTTTTGGCTTCAAAAGTTCGGAAACCAGAGACTATATTTTGGGTGTCTACGATTTGATTTTTACTAACAATTTTGAATGTGAAATCATATAAATTAGGATGATTAGGAGTCCAAAGTCTAGGTTTGAGTTGGTCTATAGTAAAAGAAAATTTGCGTTCTTCTCCGGCTTTAAGTGTGAGTTTGGGAAGGGGAGTAGCCGAATGTAAGTTGCCCCCCGTTTCTTTATCGTTGATGGTGGTTTGTAATGCGAAATTCAAAGTACGGTTTCCATAGTTTTTCAGGGTCACTTCAAAAGTGCCTCCAGCGAGGGTTGGTTGAATGAAAACGTCTTCTATTTTCAGCGCATTGGTACAAACTAGTTTAACAGGTTGCCAAATTCCAGCTGGATCTTCTTTGTAAAATCCGTGTGCGATATCTTTCAACATATTATTGGTCACAGGGACTGTAACTGCTACATCTACAATTTTTTCACCATTTTCGATATTGGTTAGGAAATCGCGAACCACTCTCACAGCGATAAGATTTTTACCGGGTTGTAAAAACGTACTGGCATCCACAGAGAAATTGCCAAACATCCCGATGTGAGAGCCTGCTAATTGTCCGTTTATATATACTTCGGCAATTTTGGATACGGCATCAAACTCTAAGGTGCAATGTTTGGAAGTGATGGTATTCGGAAGTTCAATCCATTGCCTGTACCAAGCTACTTTAGTGGTCGTGTAATCAAAGGTATAATTTTTACAACGATCGGTTTCTTTTTGAAAATACACGTCGGAAACCCCTTTTGGATGTCCTTCAAAGGATTCGCCATGTAGCCAGATGCGGGTGGGATTCCAGAAATTAGGAACGGTCATCACGTGCCAATTTTCATCATTTACAACCGTATTGGCTCCTTCTTTGCTGTCATTTAATTCTTGTTCGGGCATGAATAACCATTGTCCCTCCATGCTGATTTCGGTGCGATCCGGATGCAGTTCCCCTACCTTAATTGCTTTGTAGGTGTTTCTTTCGCTTACCCGTTGTTTTTCTTTTTGTTCTTTGGGAATGGCTTTAGCCTTGTCTTGAAATGCTACTTGGTCTAGATGAGTTTCACTTAAAGGTGTAATGGTTAAGTCATCAAATTCAGTAGTAATCCAGCTGCCTCCCAAGGTAATGCCACCCGTTGGACAAAGCGCACTGTTTTTGTCAACAACCTCAAGCGCTGGTATGAGGTCATCGTTTAAGAATACTCGAAAACGATTCCCGCAGACTTCTATTTTTATAGTATACCAAATACCAGGTTTAGGTTCGAAATTTAAAGGAGCTAAGCCTAGAAATTCATCGGTGCCCATATATCCCATCCGACTTAAATAGAGCGAATTTTGATGGCCTCCTCGAAGCCCTACTACATATCTATCGTTGCGGTTGTTGGCTCTAAATCCTGCCCAAATTTGGACTTGTTCTTCGCTTTTTGGAGCCCTTGCTTTGAATTGAACACTGTAATTCCTCCATTGGCTATTGCCGAATACAACATAAGCGTCTTTCGCATGAAGACCGCCCTCTTTTATCAAACAATTTCCTCTACCTATGACGGTTAGTGGCAATGTTGCCTCGGAAAAAGATTGGTTTAGCGTTTCATTTTGAGCGACTATGGGGCTGAAAACACTACCTAATAAAAGGAATACTAAGGAAAATAAATTTTTTTTCATTTTTTCATTTTGAGAGGGCGACCATTGAAGTATATCGCCATTGAATAACAAATGGATTAAAGCGTTACGTCTTTTTTTAGGGAATTTATGGTGGAATGTATTGATCATTACTTATTTATAAAATCGTTGTAGTGGTTTACAATATAGAATTATTTCGTGGGGAACACAATTCCCAAAAAAGACTTTAGTGCTGTATGATTAATTTTTTGATGATATGTACAGTTTCTGATTTTACACTAATTAAATACAGGCCTTCTTCTAATTTATCGGAATGAGGAAGTGTAATCTGAGTAGGGCTTTGTTGTGTTTCTTCATACATAATTTGGCCATTTAGTGCAACGACTTGAATTGTCGTTTTTTTGTCGTTTTCAAAACCTATAAAGTCAATTTTAATTTTTGAATGTTGAGAAGGATTTGGATAAATCACGACAGATCGATTGTTTTTTGGTGAAGAAAATGCTTTGTTGCCAAGAGTTTTGGAAAGTACCAATTCATCAAAGTTACCACCACTTGCTCCTGTTGCGGTCAATTGAATACTGTTGTTTCCTGCAATTAGTGGCAGATTGATAGTGTAAGTGTTCCAAACGGAAAAGCTTCCTGTGGATGGAAAAGCGACAGATGATTGTACGTCTACCTCATTCAAAGTGAGTTTTAAAGCACGAATTGAACTGGCAGCATATCTAAAAGCCACATCATAATTGCCTTCAGCTGGTGCATATACCGTCCATTTGATGAAATCATTCGAGGCATTGGTGAAATCTAAAAAACCTGTGCCGTGATAATCGGGTTGATTCGTTACTAGTGCGGGGCCTTTGTATTCAACATCTTCGGCTTGATAGACGGTATTACTTGGAATAACAGTAAGGGTACTGCTGGCTTTTTTGGTTCCGTCTGCCGTAATAGCCTCAATTGTTGCGATTCCTCCACTTAAACCAGTAACTAGTCCTTGTGCGTTGACACTTGCAATAGTAGGATTTGAAGAGGACCAAGTAAGGGATTTGTTAGTGGCGTTATTAGGGGTAATACTTGCAATTAGGGGTTGGGTTACATTCAGATGTAAGTTACAGCTTACAGGATTAATAGCGATGTTCGTTACTGGAATGGTGCAACTTCCCTCGGGTACGCCGCAACCACAAGTACCAGGTGCAGATTTATTGGGATCATTTGGACATAAATCAATGCCAAGCCCCGGAGCAATATATACTTCGGTGGTGCTGTTGGGTTCTAAGTCTTTTATCACATCAATGATATGAAATTGAGTACCCTCAAATTCTTGGTCGATTTGTCCATTAGTGGCGCTATACGTTTTTCCTTTAGGTACTACAAAACGAATTTTGGCATTGGTAATAGGAAAATTAAATCGATTCACTAGTGTTGCTTTGTTGGTATCGCTACTTCCGTCATTTGGGGTAGAAAAGGCGATGGTTAAGTTAGACTCCCATGAGGCTGGATTATCTTTAGTTCCTGCAAACAAAACCGTATTGGAGGCATTGGTCCCCGAAGGAGTAGTATAGCTACCATTACTGTTATTTACCTTGAAAAGATTAAATGAAAAATGATCTCGAATTGCAGCAGCGATGTAAGCAATTGCCGCACTTCCGGGTGTAAAAGAATAGGGATTGTTGGTAAAAATATTGTGTTTGTCTCCAGCTAATACCAAGCTTAGTTTTTGGAATGCATCGATGTTATGATGCATTTTGTTGTAGGCATGTCCTGCGGTTAAATGGAAATTACCCCCCTTTCCATTAGTTTTTAGCCAATCGATAGCCTTGTCGATTTGGTATTGATGTTCCCCTGCATTGGTTTCAGATACCACCCAAGCATTGTTGAGCAACATAAAACGACCATTTCCATATTGAAAGTTAAAGTTTTGTAAGCCATAATAATCGTTTACAAAAGTGGCGTTTTGAAGTGCGGTACCTTGAGCAAAATCGTTGGCATTTAGGCCTTCATGATCTCCTGGAATTAAGAAAGTAGCGGCAGTTGTTTTGGACATCCCTTTGGTATTGAGTGTGGTATTGCCTAAAAAATAATACTCCTCTCTTTCAGGATGATTTCTAACATTGTACATGTTATCGCCAGTTTCAATAAGTACTTGAACATCCATAATGTTTGCGATGTCTAACATGGCAGATTTTCTTTTTAACAAAACATCGGTATTATATCCGTTTTGATACAAATGACCATCCGAGAGGTGCATGACATAATATTCGTTCAGAAAATTTTTCACCACTTTTACTCCTCCATAAGAAATTACCTCGCCTTTTGAAGTAGCAAGTACGATATCGTATCGATCGGCTGGAGTAGAAGTAGGTACGGTAACTACTATTTTAGTATTATAGCTTTTACCTGACATGTTATCATAGATCCAATTTCCTTTTTCAGTAGTGATAGTAGTTGCACAACTTTGATAAGGTGCTTTTAAAACCACGTTATCTACCGTTTGATCCGGGAGCGCATTGAACCAAATTTCAAAGGAAGTCCCACTTTTTACTATGGCAGTAGTAGCTCTCCAAGGATATACTATATTTTGCCCGTACCCCAAAAAGGAGAAAGCACTCCAAAAACTTAGTATCATTACGTAAAGGTATCTTTTCATATTTTCTATTGGTTTAAGGTTATTCAAAAGATGATAGTTGTTATTGTTTTTTGAAAAATTAATGTCTGGTATTCATTTTTATTTAAAACCTGTAAACGACCATTCTGTTTCAATGGGTCTTTTGGGATGGTTTATGGCAATACTGGAGTCATTGTCCCAAAATTTTTGATAATTTGTGGCATAGTATTTTCCAGAAATCGTCCCTTTTTCAATATCGAAGTAAACATGGCAGCCATAGAGATCTAATTTTTTATCGTGGAAGCAGGTTTTTAAATACAATAAAGGTTTTCCATTTGTTTTGTTTAAAACTGTTGGTCCAGAACGCGCTGTATGTCCAGCTAATACGGCGATTACATTGGGGTATTTTAAACCGAGTTGTGTGATTTTGGAACTGCTATTTGCATCATGTGAAATTAAAATCACGCGTTCTGTTGCGCTTTTTTTTATCCATTTTTCAGCCCAAAGAACGGTTTTGTTATCCGCGCCGTATTGTAACGATATCACTAACCATTTGCTTCCTGATTTAAAAAAACGATGCGCTACATTGTTGTGATGTTTATGATGATCGACATAGGATTTCCATTTTTTGTATTTTTTTAGAGGGAAAAATGTATTGAAGTTTTTTGCCTTTGGGTCTCTAAATACATCATTATTTCCTACATTCAATACATAAGGAATTTTGCCATCCAACTTGCGCCAAGCTTGTTGAACAATTTTCCAATTTTCAATTTGGTTGTCTTCCACTAGGTCGCCCATTTGAAGGATGAAGTCAGCATCATTAGTTTGCGGATCCGTAAGTACTTGTTGCATTCCGGTTAAATAATCTGAAGGTGCTTCGTTGACAATTTTTTGTGAATCACCAAAGATTAGAATTTTGACTTGCTGTCCTTTAGCGACAAAGGGAAACCAACTCAAAAGCAAGAAGCAAAACATCATCTTTGCTAGCCTGCAGGTCAATTTTTGGTCAATTTTTTTGAAAAAATGGCGACTCATCACTTAATTAAATTATACTCCAAATGTAGAGGGTTGCAATTAATAATGACTTAATTAATGCTTAACGAGACTCTTAATTTGGCATTAATATTTTTTATTTTGTGGCGACTTCATTTTTTTGCTTGATAAACTATACAATTGATAAGGGAAGGATGAATTATTGCTGGAGTAAGTAATTAGAATAAAATAGTGTCCTACTTTATATTGGTTTCTCGCAAAGCCACAAAGTCTTAAAGAAAGCACTGTGAATACTGCGCTTTTTTGTCCTAGCGAGACTATTGTGACCAATAAAAAACCCATACTGCAACAGTTCCACTTAAGGTCTTTGTATTCGTATGGGTTTTGCTGTAAATTATTCTACTAGTAATTTCTGAACATTTTGTTGGTTTTCATTTGTAGCGGTTACAAAATATAAACCTTTTTCTAAATGATTGGAGAGTTGTACAACTACTTCATTTTGTCCTTTTGATAAGGTTTCGTATACTACTTGCCCGATGCTATTAGTAATTCTAATATGCGTTTCCACGGTAGTGTCAAAGTTCCCTAAATTAATGGTGAGTAATCCCCTTATATAAGGATTAGGGTACGCTCCAAACGATAGATTTTGAAGTTCAGTAGTATTTGTTTCAACTTTATTTTTAGCATTTACATTTTTTTGCGAATTTTCTACAGTTGTTGTGATGATTTGTAAGGCATCGATTCTCGTTGTAATACTTGCTGTTTTTGAGTTATAAAGGCGAAACCAATTTATTGCATTGAGATTTGGTGCACCCAAAACAGAAGCATCACTTATTTTTAAATTTATTTTATTCCAACCATTGGTTAAACCACTTAGTGCCCAACTATATTCATTACTGTCAGCTACACCGCCACTTCCTAATTCCACCCACACAGTCCCTGATTTGGTTACATCTGATATATAATACCAAAAGGAGAGTATGCCATTAGTACTAGTGGTTCCAGAATTAAAGGAAGGGGAGAATACTTTCTTGAACTCTTCCGTTGCGTTTCCAATCATTTGTAAGCAGCCTGTTCCTTGTTTTTTGTCAGTTGTATAATAGGATAAGGTGTTTGCGCTCGCAGTGTTCCATGCACTTGAGGAATCACAATCATCTAAATATGGAATCACGACTAACTCATCAATATTGCCTCCATTACTCCCGTTTGAAGTTAGTCGGATGGTGTTAGTACCTGCTGTTAAAATTTGGTGGGTAGCAATAGTTTGCCATGTGTTCCATAAGCCAGTTGCAGGGAAGTCCATGGAGGCTAATTTTACGATTCCGTTGACTTTTAGTTCTAAGGGTCGCCCACCATTTGGCAAGGCATATCGAAATCGCAATTCATACGTATCTGTTGTAGGAACGGTAACTGACCACTGAATATAATCTCCCGTATCGTTGACAAAATCCACAAATCCGGTGCCATTATAACCTGTTTGATTTGTAGCGATAGTAGCACCATTTAGGCTAGCATTTTCTGCTTGTAGCGTTTTAGGAGGATTGGAAGTAGTAATTACTGTAATACTAGAAGTGTCAGTCTTGCTTCCATCTTGAGTAGTGACTGTAATTGTAGTGGTTCCAGGGGTAATAGCAGTAACAAGTCCAGCCGAATTTACAGTGGCTACTGAAGGAGTGCTAGAAGACCAAGTAATGTTCTTATTGGTTGCATTAGAAGGTGTAACGGTGGCGGTCAGTTGAAGGGTAGTACCGTCTACTATTGTGGAAGATACAGGCGTTAACGTCACATTGGTTACAGCAACATATCCATTTACTCGGTTAATGTAATTGATGTCAGGGGTGCCAGTTACTATGGTGAGTCTTACAGTGTGTACACTATTACTAGTAGTATTATAATTGCCAGCATCGATTGTTGACCAATTTCCATTAGTGTTGGGTAAATTGATTGTTGATACATCCACTCCATCGACTGAAAATTTAATGGAGGCACTGGCGCTGGATTTGTATCGCAATTGAAATTTTGTATTTTTTAATAAAGGCAATTCTCTCCATTCCATCCATTCACTGGGTTCAGTATCTGTAACATTCCATCCACTGAAGGCATCCGTGCATTTTTCTACATCTAAATTTCCTGATTTTAAAAAAGTTGCGGCGGTATTGGAAGTCGATAAATCATAATTATAATCACAAGATTCTGCCTCAATTTTAAGTATTGCGGGATAAGGAGTGCTCGAAAAGCTTCTCAAAATATTGAGTCTTTGATTGGGGTAATCATAATATTGATTGTCATTACTACGCCATAATGCTGCTCCTTCTGCTGCATCAGTAAAACCTTCTACTAGGGTAGTCCTAGCACCAGAGCCCACAGTGGCAGTAAGTCCAGTTTTGAGTCGTTTGCCATTATCTGAAGTACCCATACTTGGATCTAAATAATCCGTAGTTTCAGTAGGTTTACCAAATCCAGGACAAAGCGCACCAATTTTTTTACCATTCCACGTTTCTAGCGTATAAGAAATGGCATTGGCAACAGAAAACCAACCTTGAACAGCATCTACTACTGTAGTGTTTAAGGTAGTGTCGTTAGGGAGCCAATCTTTATCAATAATAATATATGGGGTAAAACCAAATTCAACTTGACATTGGGTTCGAATATGAGTAAGGATTTTCGAGAGATTTCCTTGTGTATTTGACATCCAAGTGGGTTTTACTGACCAAAAGAAAATTACCATCCTGCCATCTATTTTATATCGTTTAGCATCCGGGATTGCAGCTATAGCTTGTCTGAGGTTATAATCCCAGATATACTTATAATTGGCCGTATTGCTACAATCAAATTTTATAGAAGTGGTATAATTAGTACCTCCAGATTCATTCCAGTTTTTACTTCCCGTCCAAGAGTTTGGGCAATCGTCAAAAATGGCAAGTTTAAAATTGGTAACGCCTCTAGTGTTCATCGCATTGACCATTTTTGCAATATGTGTCGGGTTTCCATTACCTCGATCAGGGGCATTTGGTTGATTGCCTCTACTTAACATGGCAATAAAATCAATCCCTGAATAATCAATTTCTTCTGCTAGGTTTTCCCACCATTGCGTCATGCCTGCCCACTCAGGTATAGTGGTTGTAGGGAGGTTGTCCGTTACAATCGACTTATTGAAATCATACGATCGATGGCCACCATAAATTTCTTGGTATTGCCAACAAAAGGTGGCTCCTACATCTTGTGCAAAAGTAAATCCGGTGCTTACCAATAAGCTTAGCATTGAAAAAGCAATGTTTACAAACGTTTTTTTCATAATTTAAAGTTTTAGGATTGTGGTATTTATAGTTTTTTTGGATAAAATAACCCGTTGGTTACATTCAAATTAAGGTGTTGGTTAAAACATGGATAATGATGAACAAAACAAATAATAATAAAAAGCACTATTGTAAACAAGGCCTATAGGGTGGGGTGAATGCTACATTGTTTCTGTCATGTTCTTAAAAAATCTAAGTTTTAAAATTAGTTCAACTTTCATTTCAGTCTATTAATAAAGTAATATTTTTTTTATGATTTTGGCAGTAGCTGTTTCAACAGAAAGGAAATATAAAGATGGCTTTAGGTTGGATGGCAGCTCGATGCCAATAGTTTCTAAAAAAGGAACAATGGTTTGAAAACATAACTGTCCTATGGAATTAGTTACTGAAATTTTTATAGTTTCATCATTTGTAAAACCAATCAAATGGAGATTAAGTAGCCCACCTTTATAAGGATTTGGGTACATAGTACATGATTTTTCTACATCATTTTTTGAAATAATAGGAGTGGCAAGCGTTGTGTTTTTAGTAATGATGATCTCATCAATGTTTCCTCCGTTTTGGCCAATGGAAGAAAGCTGTATTTCATTTTGACCTACTTTCAAGAGCTGCGAAGTTGTGATGTAGTTCCAAGTGGCCCAAGTTCCTGTTGCTGGAAAATTCAACGAAGCTGCTACCACGATGTTGTTGATTTTTAATTCTAGCGGCCTGCCCCCATTGGGCAAAGCATAGCGAATGGCAATAGTATAGGCGCCTTCTTCAGGGGCAGTATAGTCCCATTTTATAGTATCGCCACTATTATTTACAAAGTCAAGAAATCCAGAACCATTGTATCCAGGCTGATTGTTAGCGACAGTTGGCCCTTTGAAAACAGCTTCTTCTGCTTGCAAGGTCGTTCCTGTTGAAGCGATGACCGTAAGCAGTGCCGTAGCTGTTTTTTGTCCCTCGACTGAAGTTGCTGTAATGATGGCACTTCCTTCTTTTAAAGCTGTAACTACGCCATTTGTGTCAACGGTTGCTATCGCGGGAGCACTACTTGTCCAGGTAATCGAAGTGTTAGAAGCATTATCAGGAGTAACAATTGCGTTTAGCGGTTTGGTAGCTAAGCGTTCTAGCGTAACTTGATTAGGAACTAAGGCAATACTTTGTACCGGAATTACTGTCGTCGTTGCATTGCTTCTGGTAAAGTAATTTAGTTCCGGGGAACCCGAAAGAATGGTAACTCGAACGGTATGCAAACTGTTGGAAGGTGTGGTATAATTTCCTGCATCTAGGGTTGTCCAATTGCCATCTGAAGAAGGAAGCGCAGTTGGAGGAATCGCAACGCCATCAACCGCAAATTGAATCGAAGCGGGAGCGGTAGATTTATATCGAATTTGAAATTTTGTTTCTTTGAGTAGCGGCAATTCTCGCCATTCCATCCATTCATTGGCTTGGGTATTGACTACTTGCCAGCCGCCTTTGGTATCAGTGCTTTTCACTACATCCAAATCGCCTATATCCAAAAAGGCACCACCGCTGTTACCCGGCGTTTCATCTTTATGAAAATCACAAGCTTCTATTTCCATTTTTAGAAAATTCGGATACGGATTAGTGCTGTAACTCCTCAAGATGTTGAGTCGTTGATTTGGGTAGTCATAATATTTCAATTGGCCTTCATCGGAGCTTCTCCATAGCGCGGCAGATTCAGCGGCATCGGTAAATCCTTCAACTAAAGTTAGTGCTGCTCCAGATTTTACGGTAGTGTTTAAGCCGTATTTGAGTCGGGCGCCATTATCTTTAGGGGATGTAGTTCCCATACTTGGATCCAAAAATGGACGTCCATCAATATCATCGGGAGCGCTAAAACCAGGGACACATACTCCTGTTTTTTTTAACGTATTGGTCTTGAGGTCGGTCCAGGATTGCAAAGTACTGGAGGTTCCTCCTCCTGCAGAAAACCAGTTGTGAACGGCATCTACTAGGGGTGAAGTTTGTAAAGTCGTATCAACATCTAGCCAGTCTCTATCAATCACAAAATAGGGGTAGATCCCATAGGTTTCAAAACATTTAGTTTTAATATGGTCTAAAATCTTGGTGAGATTACCTTGAATGTTGCTCATCCAAACCGTTTTAACCGACCAAAAATAAATGACCATGCGTCCTTCAATTTTATAACGACGTTCGTCAGGAATGCGTCCAATGGCTTCTTTTAAGTTGTAATCCCAAATGTATTTGTAGTTGTCTACTACGCTGCAGTCAAATTTTGGAGTCATGCTGTAGGAAGCTCCTGCTGATTCGTTCCAATTTTTACTACCCGTCCATGAATTAGGGCAGTCGTCAAAAATGGCTAATTTGAAGGAGTTGATGCCTCTTTTGTCCATAGCTTCCACCATTTTACTGATATGTTTTGGATTGCCATTCCCTCGATCAGGGGCATTTGGTTGATTGCCTCTGCTGAGTAGCGCTATGTAGTTTAATCCAGCGTAGTCAATTTCTTCCGCCATGTTTTCCCACCATTCCGTGGTAGTAGACCAATTGGTATTGTCGTTTGGTAACCCCTTTTTGGCTATAGATTGGTTGTATTGGTAGTCATGTCCACCTTCCATTTCCTTATAATGCCATGCAAAAGTAGCGCCTAATTCCTGAGAATACATAGAGGTCGAAAGTAGTAATAAGGACAAGAAAATAAAGTCGCGTAGTTTTTTTTTCATTTTTTTTAGTTTAGTGGCTGTTGCGTTTGTAGATTATTTCTGTTGTATTGTACAAGTAAGGTTGCTTTGCTCGGGAAGGTCCATAGCGACATCAACAATATGAAATGAATCGCCATCAAAAGCTTGTACTATTTGGCCGTTTGTGATCGTATAGTGGTGTCCTAATGGCATTACAAATCGGACTCGGGCGGCATGAATTGGAAACGGGAAACTATTTTTGAGTGAAGCAGTATTGAACGAGGCCTTACCGTCATTAGGGTTTTCATAGGTTAGGGATAATTTGGGTTGATATACCGTTTCCTTTTGCTCATTTTTGGTTACCGTTGCAAAATTGATTTGTGCAGTAGGACCACCAATTGGGGTGATTTTTCCAGTTTTATTCGTGATTTCATATAAATTGAACGCTTCATGATCTCGTATCGAATTGGCTATGTATTCAATTTTTTTAGCATTGAAAAGGCGTGGATTTTCATGGGCAATATGATGATTATGGCCTACTAAAACCAAATCTAGTGGGACAAGTTGGTCCAAGTCCAGCAATTCGGAATCTTTAATATGCGCTGCTGCAACCAATAGCTTGGGATTTCTCTTTTTTTGTGCCCATTTTGCGCTTGCTTCAATTTGTTTTGAAGGATCAAATCCCACCCAAGCATTATTAAGAATCATGTAGTGCGCTTTGTCATATGAAAATTGATGGGTTTGTAAACCCCACCATTGGTTCCACCATTTGGATTTTTCAGTATAGTAGCCGTTTTCTGGAACATGATCAAAATCGGTATCATGATTGCCAACGGTTGTAAATTGGGCTGCAGTGAGGGCATTCAATCCTTTTTCATTTTTGGCACTATTTCCTTCAAAAAGGAGTTGCATGCGTTCCTCAGTGGGACGGTACAAATTATCTCCGGTATTGAAAACAATTTCAGGATTAATAATATTGGCTACTTCAATCAGGGTATTTAGTTTAGCCATAGTAGTAGGATACCCATTTTGAAACGCATGGATATCCGAGAGATGCAAAACATAATATCTTTTGGCATAATTAGTGATAATTTTAACTGCGGCAGGCGAGCTTACCCTTCCTTTATTGGTGTTGAGGTGAATGGTGTATCGGTCTGCGGGTGTTTTTTTGGGGATGGTCACCCTAATTTTGGTAGTAAAGGTATTATGTGAAGTGCTATCATATTCCCAATTGGCAGTTTCCACAGCGAATTTTGGGTGTAAGCTTACGTAGTCACTTTGTACTATAACGGAGGTTACCTTTTGTCCTTCGGAAGCGTTGAACCAAATTTCAAAGCTATCTCCTGTTTTAACAATAGCAGTTGTGGCTCGCCAAGGATATACGATCTGCTGGGCTTGTAGGTCAAAGGTGGCAAAGCCAATCAAAAATGAGAGCCCTGACAGCAATAAGATTTGCTTGATTTTTTGTGTAAAAGATTGATAACTAGTGTCCGGATAAGAAGAGTGTAGTGTTTCCAATTGTTTTCTTTTGTTGTGTAATGTTTCCCTCAAAAGTAGGGGCAGGGGTTAAAATTTTATTAATTATGAATTAATGTGGCTTTAATTAATTAAAATATTTTTTTTTGAAGGAATTTTTAGCAAATTACTAATGCACTTTTTTTTAAAATCCATTGTAGCAATGTGGTACTCATAGCAGACAGTCATAAAAAAATTTTTACTATTAAGAGAAGAAGAAAAATTTAGTTTTCCTATATGTAAAATTTATTTTTTAGCGGTCATATCTAATTGTCGCCAATTCGCTTCACTCGAATCGCATAGCATCATTGGTTGTTGCGACCAATTTTCGTTCATGCTCATTTCATAGACTTAATGAACCTTACTGCCTTAATGGTTCAAAAAATAAATAAATTTTAATTTACTTGATCATTGAAAATCAGTACAATCCGTGTCATCTGCGTTCCATTGTTGCAATGTGGTACAGATAGCGGACAGTTAATTTTTTTTTTACCATTAAGAGAAGAAGAAAAATTTAGTTTTCCTATATGTAAAATTTATTTTTTAGCGGTCATATCTAATTGCTTCGCCGATTCGCTTCACTCGAATCGCATAGCATCATTGGTTGTTGCGACCAATTTTTGTTCATGCTCATTTCATAGACTTAATGAACCTTACTACCTTAATGGTTAAAAAAATAAATAAATTTTAATTTACTTGATCATTGAAAATCAGTACAATCCGTATCATTTGCGTTCCATTGTTGCAATGTGGTACACTTAGCAGACAGTCATTTTTCTAAAAGCGTTTCTAGGTAGCAATAAGTGATGGAATTTTTTTATTCCGATTTTTTTGGGTAAAAACCTGTATAGCAAGAGGTTAGAATTTTAGTGCTATTTTGGAGAACACCTTTTTTAGGGAAATAAAATACTAACCAATTTTAGCCACAAATAATTTGCATTTAGCTATTAATTTATCAATATTTGTCGGGATGGAATGTCTCTAAAAATCGGAATAAGCACTATTCAAAACAGGTTTTGGTCGCGTTTTCTTTATTAATCAGTAACAGTAATCTCTCTAATTTGAAACGTTTCTACGGCTATGTAGGTTTATTTTTAGTACTACTACTCCTTTTTTTAGGGTACTTATTTTACACGGAAGATTCTTCAAATTACGAAGTATTTACCGCAATCAAGCCAAGTCATGGCACTTATGTAGGTGATTCAAAATGTATCGATTGTCATCGTGCTACACACCAACAATGGACGACTTCCCATCATTATAAATCTATGTTATTGCCCACTCCTGAAACGGTAAAAGGGGATTTTAATACTAGCACTTATACTGCTGACGGAGTTACTAGTCATTTTTTTAAAAAAGGTACTAAATTTTTCATCAACACCGAGGGGGAAGATGGCAAAAATCATGATTATGAAGTCAAGTATGTTTTTGGTTTTACCCCATTACAACAATACCTAGTAGCTTTTCCTGGTGGACGAATGCAAGTTCCGAGGGTGAGTTGGGACACCGAGAAAAAAAGGTGGTACCATCAATATTCGGGGCAAAAAATTGCTTCTCATGATTGGTTACATTGGACGGGGAATTCTCAAAATTGGAATACAATGTGTGCTACATGTCATTCCACGAACCTTCAAAAAAAATATTCAAGTGCTACGGATTCCTATCAAACTACCTTTGATGTCATCAATGTAAGTTGTGAAAGCTGTCATGGACCAGGAGCGTCTCATTTGGACTACATTAAAGGAGCCGCCTATCAAAGCGGAGAACGAATGAAAGGGAGTTTTCTAAAATTAGCCAAAAATTCTTCGCAAAAGGAAGAGATAAATACGTGTGCTCCCTGTCATGCTAGAGCCACTGAAATCGCACCTACGCATATTGAAAGTACAGAATTGTTAGATAATTACATTCCGCAAATTCCCGACAAAGAATATTATTTTGAAGATGGTCAAATCAAAGAGGAGGATTATATTTATGCTTCATTTTTGCAAAGTAAAATGTATAACAAAGGAGTGAAATGTAGTGATTGTCACGACGTTCATACCACGCAACTGAAGCGTCAAGGAAATCAAACCTGTACGAAATGCCATGTAGCTTCTCAATATGATACCCGAAAACACACCTTTCATGCGACAGATGGAGAAGGGGCAAAGTGCGTGAGTTGTCACATGCCGGGCAGATTTTATATGGGAAATGATTACAGACACGATCATAATTTCAAAGCGCCAAGACCTGATTTATCCCAGCGCTATGGTACTCCCAACGCTTGTTCTAATTGTCATAAAAACAAAACTAATGCCGAATTAGCCAAGACCGTTGTACAATGGTATGGAGAAAAAAGAGCCTACCACTTCGCAGAAGATTTAGTGCCCGGAAGTGCGCTAAATGAGATGAGTGAGCCCCATCTTTTACGCTTAATTTATGGTAAGAAAGTTCCCCAAATAATAAAGGCTACGGCTGCTTTTTACCTATCCTCCATACAAACCCCCAAAAGTGTAGCAGCCCTATTGTTTTGTTTGAAAAGTCAGGAGGCTCAAGTACGCTATCGATCCATCAGAAGTCTGCAAAATTTTCCACCCGAACAGTGGATGCCTCACGTGTTTCCCTTGCTAAAGGATAAGGTGAGAGCGGTGCGCATTGCCGCCGCTGATTTGGTTGTGTCGATTCCCTTAGCCACATTGCCTGCTACATTTCAAAGTGATTTCAAAGCGGCTCAAAACGAATTAGTACAGTTTTTACATTATCAAACCGATTTTTCAGCGGGGAATGTCTTGCTTGCGGATTATTACATGAAAACAAATGAATTAGAAAAAGCAAAAATTTATTATCTCAAAGGACTGAAAAAAGATGACCAAATGAATTATGCTTGGCTCAATTTGTCGGCTGTTTATAATGCGCAAGGGAATAATACTCAGGCTTTAGCTTCCTTAGTAAAGGCCGCTAAAAATGACCCGAAAAATGAACGGATCTTTTATAATTTAGGATTATTGTATAGTGAAATGAACCAACCCAAAGCCGCAGTAGCTGCATTTGATAAAGCACTGCTTTTGGGGTCTAAAAATCCAAAGCTTTACTACAATTACAGCTTGTTGTTATTGCAGTCCCAAAAAATAGAAGAAGCCCAACGTGTTATTTCTAAAGGGATTACTATAACTCCCTATGCTTCTGAATTGTACTATGCGCTAGCGTTTGTTTATATGCAATCAAATGCCATGGATAAAGCTCAAGAAACAGTGTCATTGCTAAAAAAAATGGATGGTAATAATCCAAATTATCAAAGTTTGTTTGCACAATTTCGTCTTAACTCAATTCAGCCTTAGTCTTCGTAGGAAATTGAATTGTTCAATAGCAGTATTCAAAGAGTTTTCTTTGCGGCTTTGCGAGAAATCAATATGAAGTATGATACTATTTTATTCTAATTACTTAGAATTCTTTTTTTTTATTTTGTTAATTATTCGAATTTAAATCTA
Organism: Flavobacterium sp. TSSA_36; assembly: GCF_051547165.1. NCBI lineage: Bacteria > Pseudomonadati > Bacteroidota > Flavobacteriia > Flavobacteriales > Flavobacteriaceae > Flavobacterium > Flavobacterium sp. TSSA_36. The sequence continues at coordinate 172,731 of NZ_JBPTTP010000002.1, read as the reverse complement.
TTAGTCGATTGGATTTGAGGCTTTATAGAAAAAGTGGATGGTTGTAGGTTGCTACTCCTGATACAGTGGTAAATTCTATCTGATTATTTTTTATTATCTTTTTTTAATTGAAATTTTATTTGTTTAACATTTTGTAATAAAAAGTTAAACAAATAAAATGAATTGATTTAAGTTGTAAGTTTGAGAAAAATAATAACGCTATGAATTTCAATCTTAAAACATTTCAGCGATTATTGGGAGGATATTCGTTGGCAAACATTATGAAACCACAGGCAAATCAAAAAAAAGTATTTCGTCGTGTTTCTAAATATGATGAAGGTTATGATGGTTTGTATTACGATAAGCCTATTGTAACAAAAAATCAAAATTAATAGTATCGGTTCTGTCACTTTCGTTTATTTGTTCTTTTCGATTTGACTTTTCACAAAAAAAACATAAAAGCCTGTGAATCCTACGATTTACAGGCTTTTGAGCTGTTTTGAATAAGTAAAAGTGGAGTCGCCGAGAATCGAACTCGGGTCCAAACAAGCAATTAAAAGGCTTTCTACACGCTTAGTTTCTGATTGGTTTTTCGATCGAATGCTAGGCCAAAAACAGCCACATCCAACTTATCTTCTTAGTTTCGACTACCACCCGAAGCTCATGGTAATCTAGGTTTATTTTTACGGTTCCCCTGTACTGACCGCCACAAACCAAGGCTTTCAAGGAGAATCCAGCTTTCCTACCTTGTAGGAACGTGGCGCAATCTTACTATAATTCGGATTATGCAGCTAAAGCGTAGTTATTTTCGCCGTGTAAAAGTGTGAGATCTTATATTTACGAGCAAGGTCTCAATGCTCGGCGTGCTTACTTTTCAATTCGACTTGCTGTCAAAACCAGTCGACCCCATTTTATTTTTGGATTGCAAATATAGTTTTTTTGTATTTATTACAAGCTGCTTTCCTGAAATCTATGCCTATATTTTTTTAAAAATCGCTATTGCTATTCTTCATCTTCTAATTTGAATGGATAATCGCCAAATAATTTAGCTAATTTTCGCACCGCATAAGTGTTTTTTGTCATTTTGTTAGAAAGCGCAATAATGGTTACTTTTTCTTTAGGGAGTGTTACATAGGAAGAGGTATTGCCATGCCACCAACCGTTGTGAAAATAAAAATTCTGACCCGTTTCCCAATTGATCATGCGAATTCCTAAACCATAGTTTTTGGTGCCTTTGCGTTCGTTACTGTAAGGTGTGAAAACTTCTTTCCAAAGTTCGGGTTCCAAAAAGTTCGGAGCATTACGCGCCAAATCGAATTTTAAAAGGTCTCTTGGAGTAGCATAAATATTTTTGTCTCCATAAACACCATCCAAATAGTCTATGCCAATTTCTACTTTATTGGCTTTATATGAAGGGACTATTTTTTTCTTGTCTTTGTTGATATCGAATACAAAACTATGGGTCATGCCCAACGGTTGGAACAACATCTTATCCATAGCTTCTATGTAGGAAAGTTTGGTGACTTTTTCAATGATGAGGGCTAACATAGCGTAGTTCGTATTACAATAGGCAAAACGACTATCTGTTCTAAATTCTAAACCAATAGCTTTGGTAGCCATTAAATCTAAAACATCTTGATTAGTCAATGTTTTCTTGCGATCCCAAATATTGGCTTTGCGATCCGTAAAATAAGAATAATTACGAAGGCCACTTCTGTGATTTAACAGTGTTCTAACCGTAATATCTGGGTACGGAAAATGATCTAAAAGTGTAGAAACCTTTTGGTCTAAATCCAATCGCTTGGCGTTCACTAATTTTAAGACAACCGTTGCCGTTAGTACTTTACTAACGGATGCTATATGAAGTGGTGTATCACTTGTAATCGAATCTTTATCTCTAAAATTTCCGTAACCGTTGTATTTTTCATAGATAATTTGACCATTTTGTGCTACCAAAAAACTACCATTCATGGAATTATTGGGCCAATTTTTTTTGTAAAAATTTTCTATTTTTTGTTTTTGAGTGGCTACATAATTGGCAGTTAATGGAATACTGTCTTTGATAGAGGGTTTTACAATTGGAAGCACGTTTTTCGGCAACTGTGCATCGGTTAATGTTACTTTTTTTATTTCTTTTGCACACGATACCATGGCCAATGAAACCAGTAGTAATTGTGCTATATTTGCTTTTTTAAGAAGTGCCATTTAGTATAAAATTGAAAAATGCAAAGATAAAGAATCGGGCACGTTTTTTGGGTTCTTGTTTTTTATTTTCTTGGTTTTAATACAATTTTAATAGAAGTAGCTTTTGTTTTATGAAATCATGGTAATAAGCCTCTTCTTTTTAGAAATGAAATAAAATATTAGTAATAAATGTTATATTTGTAACATTACATCAATAAAAAGTTAAATTTTATAAATTATAAAAATCAGAAAATGAAGTTTGGAATCCTAAAAGAAAGAAAAAATCCACCAGATCGTCGCGTAGTTTTTTCTCCAAATGAGATCATAGCCATTCAAAAACAATATCCCAACGTTTCATTTAAAGTTGAAGCTTCAGCTATTAGGGTGTTTGAGGATGAAAGCTATCAAAATATTGGCATCGAAGTAACCGATGATGTATCCGATTGTGAGGTGTTGTTTGGTGTCAAAGAAATACCCGTGGAGGCTTTACTTCCTAATAAGAAATATTTCTTTTTTTCACATACCATCAAAAAACAACCGTATAACCGCAAGTTGTTACAAGCAATATTAGACAAAAATATTGAACTATATGATCATGAAACGCTAGTGGATGCGACAAACAAAAGATTAATTGGTTTTGGCCGTTATGCTGGAATTGTGGGTGCTTATAATGCTATTAGGGCTTTTGGAATAAAGTTTGAGTTGTTCAAAATGCCTAAAGCAGCTGCCCTTAAAGGAAAGGAAGAATTGATTATTCAGTTAAAAAGACAAATTTTGCCTCCCATTAAAATCGTGGTTACCGGTACAGGAAAAGTAGGAGGGGGGATTCGAGAACTTTTGAAGGATATGAAAATAAAAGAAGTTTCGGTGGATCACTTTTTAACCAAAAACTTCACACAGCCTGTTTTTACCCAAATAGATGTTTTAGATTATAACAAAAGGAAAGACGGACAAAAGTTAGACTATTCCGATTTTTATACCCATCCTGCGGAATATGAATCTGATTTTGAGCGCTTCACAAAAGTAGCGGATATTTACATCGCCGGACATTTTTATGCCAATGAGGCTCCCGAAATTTTATCTCAAAAAATGTTACAAGCCAATGATTGCAAGATTAAAGTCGTGGCAGATGTGTCTTGTGATGTCCAAGGGCCTATCGCTTGTACTTTAAGAGCCTCAACGATAGAAGATCCTTTATATGGTTACTTACCCTCCGAGAACAAAGAAGTTGATGTGTTTCATCCAGCAGCAATTGTGGTAATGGCAGTTGATAATTTACCTTGCGAATTGCCTAAAGATGCTAGTGAAGGATTCGGAGAAATGTTTGCGAAACATGTTATTCCTGCCTTTTTTGATGGGGATAAAGATGGAATTTTGGCTCGAGGTAAAATGACCCAAAATGGCAAATTAACGGAACGTTTTCAATATTTAGAGGATTATGTGAATCAAAAATAACCAATTACAGTCGTTTAACTATTTGGTTTATCGCTATTTCTTAAAATTTTCCAAAAAATAATGAATAGATTTTGAGGTTTTAATTGGTTTAAAACAATATTCCCGCTATATTTGTCGCAACATTCAAAATTCCGGAAAACATGTTTGAATTTTCACAGTACTTAGGCTTTTTACTTTTTTTAACCATCCTTACTATGGGGTTTTGGTTGATGTTTTTCTTAGTTGGTTTCATATCCTATTGGGTAGGAGGCGCTTCTTGGGAAGCTTATAAAGCTAAAAAAGCGAAACAGCAAGAAGAAGAGTTAGCTTAAAGCTAATCTAATCTTATAGAAAGGACCCGTCTGGGTCCTTTTTTATTGATGATATTTGAATAAAATTTTAAAAATAAGAAGGTGGGTTGCGTTTTCTTTGTAGCGTCATTTATAGTAAAGGCTCCTTTTGGGAGCCTTTACTGTATTAATTATCCTTGCATATCCATTTCTCCTTCGTTCATGTTTCTTTTCGGTTTTTCTTTTTCGTTTTTGGATTTGTTGAAACGATAGGTAAAAGAAAGTGAGACTTGCCGTATTCTAAATTGCATTTCGGAATAGGATTCTACGGCATCAAGTCGAGTTTCTGAGATCATTTTTCGGCTATTGAATACGTCACTTACATTAAAAGCTACCGTACCTTTATCCTTTAATACGTCCTTGCTAAAGGCCAAATTCATAGCTAAAACGCCTAGCCTTTTACCTTGAGCATTGTCTTGTGGACCATTATAGGTCATGTTTGTTTGCCAATCAATTTTTCCCGGTAGGGTAATTTTTGAGGTTAATCGTGCCGTCCATGAGGTGGCATCAAAATCAAAATTTTGCGTAATTTCCTCTCCTTTAGAATTGGTGTAAATAAAATCACCTCGAGTTTGAACCGCAAAAACATTGAAATTACTATTTAATTTCCACCATTTGTAAGGCGTATAATTTAATGTAAATTCAAAACCGCTTCTAAGTTCAGTACCAAGATTGATTGGTGACGCAATAATTACTGGAACTCCATTAACCAAATCGCCGGATTCTCGTCGTGCGAATTGAAAAGCATCGGAAGTTTTGTTAACGTACAATGACGTATTTAAAGTCAATTTATCCCATCTTTTGATGTATCCAAAATCAATTGCATCTGTTAAAGCGGGATCTAAATCCGGATTTCCAACGAATATATTAATATTACTTGACAATCCGTTGAAAGGATTTAAAAAACGGCCTCTTGGTCTCTGAATTCTTTTACTATAACTGATTGACGTACTGCTCTTGTCTGATAATTCATAGGTAAAAAATGCACTTGGGAAAAGATTCCCATATTTTTTAGTGTTAAAGTCGTTAGTTTGAAGAAAATTGATATCAATATTTGAATCTTCAAAACGCAAACCGAAAAGCATTGAAAGTCGATTTACTTTGGCACCATATTGGGAATAAAAGGCATTTACTCTTTCTTTATATTCCATGAAATTGGTAAAAATACCAACAGCAGATCCACTACTGTTTACAGCATAGTCAGTATTTAAATTTGTAAAATCACCACGATAACCTGCTTCAAGCTGTTGTCCTTTTCCTAAGGGTAATACATAGTCAACGACAAATAAATTTCTTTTTTGATCTTGGTTATTACGGGAATCATCAAATTTAACCAATGTAGAATTGGTGGTTTTGTCAGTAATTAATGCAGCATTTAAATCCTTGTTACTTGAAATAGAAATGTCAACACTAAGTTTGTGTCCTTCCTTTTCAAAGTTTTTGATAAAATTAGAAGCGTATTCGAAATTTTCACTATCACTATTTTCTTGATTTAAACGGTTTCGAGTATATTGATAATTGAAATTTTTGTCGTAATTATCTTGAAACACATCGTCTTTATTAGTACCATTGCTTTTTCGGTAATTGATACTGTTTGTCCAAGAAGTTGTCTTGTTCAGGTACCATTCTATTCCTGCTGTACCGTTGTAGGCATTGTTAAAACGGTCGTTTTCACGCGCTTCATAAATATAATTTTTGATTGTGCCATCGGTATTAAAATATTTTGAATTATTTAATCCTTTTCCAGGGTTGTTTCGGTTGTTGTATCCTTGGGTAGTAAAAATATTATATCTTTCAGTTTTATAGTTCAGTGTTCCACTTATTCCATGATTGTCAGGGTATCCGGTATTAGCAATAAATGTTCCATTGAAGCCTTGGTTTTTTCCTTTTTTTAAGATAATATTCAATAATCCACCGCCACCTTCAGCATCGTATCTAGCAGAAGGATTGGTTACTACTTCTACTTTTTCAATGGCATCCGCAGGAATAAGTCGAAGTGCTTCGGTGATATTAATCGCATTTGAAGGACGTCCGTCGATGAGGATGCGAACATTTTCATTGCCTCTCAAACTTACGTTTCCTTCCGCATCCACTGCTACTGAGGGAATGTTATCTAGTACGTCACTTACTGTTCCTCCTTTTACCATTAAATCTGAACCTACATTGTATACTTTTTTATCTAGCTTAATCTCAACGGTCGTTTTTTCAGCTCTAATCACCACTTCATTAAGTTGTGCTGCGTCCTCGGTTAGACCAATACTGCCAAGTGATAGATTATCCGTAATGATTTTTTGTTTTATTTCGAAGGGTTTAAAAGAAATAAATTCTGCTATGATGTCATAAGTACCTGGTGATACTTCTATCGAAAATTCTCCCTTAGTATTAGTAACTCCTCCTGCAATTATTTTGGGATTGGTGCTGTTTTTAAGGGTAATAGTTGCATATTCTAACGGTTGTTTTGAAATCTTTTCGAAGACTTTTCCGGTAACTTTTAGTTTTGGTTTTCCGGGCTGTGCATAAATGAATAGACTAAAGCAAAATAGTAATACAGTAAGCGTTGGGGTAAGTTTTTTCATTTTTAGAATTAATGTTATGCCATTTTAGACTGTTTTAAGTCCAAATAGTTTCATTTGGTTTTCATAATTATTTGTTAAATAATAAAATCCTTATTGAAGGAAATTATGGATTTTCGCCTCATCTCGCGCAATAATTGCACTTGTTTCAGTAATTAATAATGGTCTTTCTATTAGTATGGGGTTGGTAATCATGATATTGATAATTTCTTCTTCACTTAGTGTTTTGCCTTTGAAAGTGTCGATCCATAATTTTTCCTTTTGACGTACTAAATCTATTGGAGGTATTCCCAATTTTTTTAAAACTGATTTTAAAGTTGCTTCGGTTGGAGGAGTAGTGAGATAATTGATGATCTCAAATTCTAGTTTTTTAGACTCAAGTATAGCAAGACAATTTCGTGATTTACCGCAGCGGTTGTTGTGCAAAATTTGTAACATTTTTAAGGGGTATTATAGCTTTTAAGCCAAATAAATAAAGTAAATTTAACTTGCAAAAATATAAGAACTTTATTGTAATACAACTAAACTAACTGTTAATACTATGTTTTTAGAACAAGGGATTCGTCCACAAAATTATTTTTTGAAGTACCTAGTAGGTTCGCTTATTGTTATTGCAGCCTCTTTTGTAGGCCAATTGCCCATGATCATAGTCCTGTTTATGGTTGCGACTAAAGAAAATCGTAATTTCCCAGTTTCTAATGAAGAGATGATGCATTTTTTAGCACCTAATACAACTTTGTTTTTGATGCTTTTGTCTTTTGTGGTGGCACTTGGCGCTTTTTTTTTGGTGGTTAAAATGTTACACAAACAAACTATCCTTTCGGTAACTAGCGCGAGGCCTCAAGTAGATTGGGGTAGAGTATTTTATGCCTTTTGTATTTGGAGTTTTTTTGGTGTTACTTCAACTTTAGTAGATTGGGTCTTACATCCCGATGATTTTGTTCTGAATTTTGAATGCTATCCTTTTATGGTGCTTTTTATGATTAGTTTAGTGTTGATTCCGATACAAACTACAACTGAAGAATATATCTTTAGGGGCTATCTGATGCAAGGATTTGCTAATTTATCCGGGAATAGATGGTTTCCTTTACTAATGACGGCTACTATTTTTGGAGTAATGCACTTAGCGAATCCCGAAGTAGTTAAAATGGGAAGCAGCATTATGATCTACTATATTGGAACAGGTTTATTTTTAGGAATACTTACCTTAATGGATGAAGGAATGGAATTAGCCTTAGGTTTTCATGCTTCAAATAATCTAATTGGGGCTTTGTTGGTGACCTCAGATTGGACAGTTTTTCAAACCCATTCGATTTTAAAACAAGTGGCCGAACCGAGTATCGGATATGATGTATTCCTCCCAGTTTTGTTGATTTACCCAATTCTTTTGCTTATATTTGGTAGAAAATATCGGTGGACTAATTGGAAATCTAAACTTACGGGGTCCATCAATAATAAAGTATAATAACTTATAAATACAGTTCAGTTATGAAAACAGTTACATACAAAAATGTTCATAATCATTTTAAATTCAATGGAGTTCACTTAAATCGAGAGCAATTGTGCATGGTAGCCTACTCTTTTATTAAGGAAGGAGCTGATTTTCAAAAAGCACTAGGAGATTTTTTAATTGATTGGTTTGATAATAAATCTTATATCGAAATGAATACCTCAGGTAGTACTGGAATTCCAAAATTGATTCGTGTTGAAAAGCAAGCTATGGTAAGCTCGGCTTTGGCAACGGGAGATTTTTTTGATTTGCAACCTGGTAATAAGGTATTGCATTGCTTACCTGTAGATTATGTTGCAGGAAAAATGATGTTTGTCCGCTCTTTTATTTTAGGTTTAGACATGGATTTTGTTGCTCCTAATTCTAATCCATTGCAATATATTGATAGCAAATATGATTTTACTGCCATGGTTCCGTTACAGGCAAAAAATTCTTTGGATAAGTTAAAAAATATTAAGAAAATTATCATTGGCGGGGTAAAAATCCATAAATCATTGGAAGAAAAATTGGTAAAACTTCCAAACAAAATTTATGAAACCTATGGCATGACAGAGACAATCACTCATATAGCAGCCAAACGTGTTGGAGAAAAGGCGTTTAAAACGCTCCCAAATGTTACTGTTTCTGTAGATGAAAATAGCGGTTTAGTGGTTCACGCCCCTGCAATAAATTCGAATCCAATTGTAACGAATGATATCGTGGACTTAATTTCTGACACTGAATTTGTTTGGTTGGGAAGATTAGATAATATCATCAATAGTGGAGGAGTGAAATTAATGCCGGAAAAAATTGAAGAAAAACTTTCCACACATATTCCAAGACGTTTCTTTATTGCGGGGCAATCGGATGCTGTTTTGGGTGAAAAAGTAATTTTATATGTTGAAGGAGACCCCATGACCATAGATGCCTCTATTTTTGAGCGTCTTGATAAATTTGAAAAACCAAAAGAGATCGTTTTTGTACCTGTTTTTGAAGTAACTGCCACTGGAAAAATCATCAGAAAAGAGCCTATCGTAGCTTAGTTTTACAAATTCAGTAGTTTTTTTGATGTCGCTATTTTACTTTTTTTGCTCAAAAGAGCAATAGAAATATAGAATATTACAATAATGTCCAACTTTTAATTTTAAACTTAATGAGAAAAATTTCTTTTATTTACGGGTTAATTATTATGTTTTCTTGTGCTGTAGTACATGCCCAAATGATTTCTAAAAAATCATTGCTCAACTCATTAAGCGACACTGGAATTAGTACTATTTCTTCTTCACAAAAAAAGGGTATGGATGATCTAAATTCTAACTTGGTTTCTGATTTGTACAAAATTGAATCCAAAAAACAATCTAAATCTGAAAGGGAAATCGCAATTGATCAACTGTTTGATAAAAGAGACAAGGATGTTGATAGTCTTTTTGGTAATGATTCTAATTATATAAAAAAATATAAAAAAGAGTATCGTAAAAAAAGTCGTTCTCTGCGAATGAAAATAAAATTAGCACGATTAGTGCTTTAATATAAAAGGGCTTTCCAAAATACGGAAAGCCCTTCTGCTTTTAATAAGTAGTGTTCATTTTCTCTCTAATCTCCTTTAAACACAAATTATTAATACTTCCTTCATGCGTGTGTTGGGTAGCTTTTGGTGATTGGTAGGTACCATTTTCTAATTGTTCTGCCACAGCTTTGTAGGCATCTCTAAAAGGCATTCCTGCAACTACCATTTCGTTTAGGGTATCTACAGTAAATAGGTAATTGTATTTCGGGTCGGCTAGAATGTTGTCTTTAACCTTGATGTCTTTGATGGAAAAAATAGCAATATCCAAACAGGCTTTTAGATTTTGTATAGCAGGAAATAATCCTTCTTTCAACAATTGAAATTCACGATGATAGCCACTAGGTAGGTTGTTGGTAATTAAAGTGATTTCATAAGGTAGCGCTTGAATTTTATTGCATTTTCCACGAATTAGTTCAAAAACATCGGGATTCTTTTTGTGAGGCATAATGCTCGACCCAGTCGTTAGATGAGCTGGTAAACTAATAAAATCGAAGTTTTGGCTCATATATAGACACACATCCATGGAGAATTTTGCTAAAGTCGCAGCCACGCTACTCATAGCAAAAGCGACTGTTTTTTCAGATTTTCCACGACTCATTTGTGCTGCTACTGAATTGAATTTTAAAGTAGCAAATCCTAATTCCTGAGTAGTAAAGGTTCGGTTGATAGGGAAGGAGCTGCCATAACCAGCGGCGGAACCTAATGGATTTTGATTTACCACTTTTAGAGCAGCATTCAACATCGTGATATCATCTATCAAAGTTTCGGCGTAAGCGGAAAACCACATACCAAAGGAAGATGGCATAGCAATTTGTAAATGCGTATAGCCAGGTAATAGTACATTTTGATACTGTTCAGCGGATTCCATCAACAAATCGAATAGTGTTTTTACTTGCTCTTTGAGTGCTATAACTACATCTTTTAAATATAAATTGACATCTACTAATACTTGGTCATTTCGAGAACGTGCTGTGTGTATTTTTTTACCAGCGTCGCCTAGTTTTTCGGTCAATAAGTATTCGATTTTGGAATGTACGTCTTCAAAGCTGTCTTCGATTTCGAAATCTCCTTTTTCAATAGTTGTAATTATATCTTGTAAGACCAAAACTAAGTCCTCAGCTTCTGTTGCCTCCAATAATCCTATTTGAGCCAACATTTTAGCGTGAGCGATAGAGCCTAAAGCATCGTATTTGGCCAAAACCAAATCAAGTTCACGGTCATTTCCTACCGTAAAATGTTCGATTTGTTTGTCGGTTGGTATTCCTTTTTCCCAGAGTTTCATATATTTTTTATGATGCGTAGGGTCAGGTCGCGACCTGACCCTACAAATTAATTTTTTAAAAAATCTGTCAATATTTTAATGTACAATTCAATTCCTTCTTCGATTTCATTGATGTAAATGAATTCGTCAGCCGAGTGAGACCGCAGGGTTTCTCCTGGGCCAAGTTTTAACGACTGGCAACTCAACACCGATTGATCCGAAAGCGTAGGAGAGCCATAGGTGGTGCGGCCTAACGCGATTCCTGCTTGTACTAATCCGTGTGAAAGAGGAATAGAAGAAGCATTGAGATGCATAGAACGTGGTGTAATCTCAGCATTCACTAGTTGACGAACCGTGTCTAATATTTCTGCATTGGTATAACAATCGTTTACTCGAATATCGACTACCAAATGGCATTCAGCAGGCACTACATTGTGTTGTTTTCCTGCGTTGATTTGGGTTACCGTCATTTTCACGGGCCCTAAAACTTCTGATATTTTTTCGAATAGGTAACTGTTAAACCAACTAATAATTGGCATAGCATTGTAAATCGGATTGTCAGGATTATGATGCGCTGCGTGGCTAGCGGTTCCTTTTACAACCACGTCCAAAACCAAAAGGCCTTTTTCAGCAATGGCCAATTGCATTAAGGTTGGTTCGCCCACTATGGCACAATCAATTTCTGGTAAATGTTGTAGTACGCTATTCAAGCCGTTTTTGCCACTGCTTTCTTCTTCTGCGGAAGCGACTATAACCAAATTGTAAGGCAAATTTTCTTGCCCATAAAAATGAACAAAAGTGGCCAATAAAGCCACTAAACAACCTCCAGCATCGTTACTGCCGAGACCAAATAATTTCCCGTCTTTTTCTATAGGTTCAAAAGGGTCGTTGGTATAGCCTTGGTTGGGTTTTACCGTATCGTGATGAGAGTTCAGCAAAAGGGTAGGTTTAGCCGCATCAAAATGTTGATTATACGCCCAAATATTATTGTTTTCCCGCTCAAAGGGAATGTTATTTTGCTGGAACCATTGTTCTATTAAAAGCGCTGTTTGTTCCTCTTCACTAGAAAAGGAAGGAGTCGCAATCAGGGCTTTTAGTAAGGCGATGGCTTCTTGTGTAAGGGTTGTAATGGTTTTCAAAATTTTTAATTTAACCCTTTCAGAGTTCTGAATTCTGAAAGGGTTGTTAGTAATCTATAATGTTATACTGGTACAAAGTGCGTTGTTGTCTTTCAATAGTCTGTGATGTCCAATTTTTATTTTATGAACGCCTTTGGACAAGCTGTTAAAGCAATTGTCGAGTTTTGGAATCATTCCTGAATGTATGGCGCCTTCTGATTTTAATTGGTCATACAGTTCTTTATTGATGTTTTCAATGACAGAAGTGTCGTCTTCGGCATCATACAAAACCCCCGATTTTTCGAAGCAATACGTCAAAGTTACTTCAAAAACTTCCGACAAAGCAATGGCTAATTCACTGGCAATCGTATCAGCATTCGTATTCAATAATTGTCCTTGTTTGTCGTGTGTAATAGCGCAAAAAACTGGTGTTATCTCGTTTTTTAGCAATGTTTCTAGCAGCGAGGTGTTTACTTTTTGTACATCGCCCACAAAACCGTAATCAATCGTGGGATGATTTCTTTTGGTGGACTGAATCAAATTACCATCGGCACCTGAAAAGCCCATAGCATTAGTTCCCTTTGCGTGTAATTGTGCTACGATATTTTTGTTGATTTCGCCAGCATAAATCATCACCACAACGTCTAGCATAGGTTGGTCGGTGATGCGTCTTCCATCAATCATTTGAGGGACTAAACCAATACTTTTCGCCATTTTGGTGGCTGATTTTCCTCCGCCGTGCACCAACACTTTATAGCCTTCAATTTTTGAAAAATCGGCAATAAATTGTTGTAGTTCGGCTGGATTATCGATGATATTGCCACCGATTTTTACTATTGTTAGTTGTTCCATTCTTTTGAATTAATACTCTAAACTTTTGGTTTTATTAGGTAATCTTTTCAGTATTTTTTTTAAAACCAATTGTGCCGAATAGGTTCTGTTATGGGCTTGCTGAATCACTATTGAGTTTTCGCTATCAATCACTTCATCGGCTACAATCACATTGCGACGCACCGGAAGACAATGCATAAATTTGGCATTGTTCGTCAACTTCATTTTCTCAGCCGTAACGGTCCAATTTTCGTCTGTATTCGTCACTTTCCCGTAGTCGTTGTAATTGCTCCAGTTTTTGGCATAAATAAAATCAGCATTTTCAAAAGCTTTGTCCTGATTGTATTCAATTACCGAATCCTTGGTGATTTCAGGATTCAATTCATAACCTTCTGGATGCGTAATTACAAAATCCATATCTCTTTGCAGTTGCATCATTTCTACAAACGAATTGGCCACGGCCTGAGGTAATGCTTTGGGATGAGGTGCCCAAGTCAGTACTACTTTAGGTTTGTGTTTGGTTTTGAATTCGGCCATTGTAATTGCATCGGCCAAGGATTGTAGCGGGTGACCCGTAGCACTTTCCATATTAACAATAGGCACAGTGGCGTATTTTGCAAAACCACTCAACACAGTTTCTGCATTATCTTTTTCTTTATCCGTTAGTCCCGCAAAAGCTCTGATGGCAATAATATCGCAATATTGCGAAACGACTTCGGCGGCTTCTTTGATGTGTTCTGAGGCGCCTTGATTCATAATTGTGCCGTCTTCGAACTCTAAAGTCCATCCTTCAGCTCCAAAATTCATAACCATCACGTTCATTCCTAGATTGATGGCTGCTTTTTGAGTACTCAAACGCGTTCTCAAACTTGGATTGAAAAAGAGCATAACCAATGTTTTGTCTTTACCTAATCTTTGATTTTTTAAAGGGTCTTTCTTTATTTTAAGGGCTTGTTTTACCCATTTTTTTAGGGAATCGATTTCTTTTATTGAGGTGTAATTCATAGCTTTATCTTATTAGAATGCTGAATAAGCGGATTTGTAGTTTGTAATTTTTAGTGGCTCTAAGTTAAATAATTTTAGTGAAAGGGATTTCATTCCGCAGCGCTTTCCGCATAAAATCATCCTCTAGGCCATTCACAATCCAAGTCTCAATATTGGCTTTTTTGGCAATTGCTGCCGATTCAATTTTCGATTGCATACCTCCAGTTCCGTGTGAAGATTTGAAATCGCCGATTTCTTTTTCTAGCAATGACAAATCGGTTACTAGTTCTATCGTTGATGGAAGTGCATCGTTGATAGAAGCTTTAGTGTAAATTCCATTAGTATTGGTGGCAATAATCAAAATATCTACATCTAACAATACGGCTGCTAAAGCGGCTAATTTATCGTTGTCGCCAAACTTGATTTCGTCCGTAGCCACCGTGTCATTTTCATTGATGATGGGAATGTAATTGTTTTTGACCAACACATTGATTGTGTTTACGATGTTGACTTTGGATTGTTCTTTCTCAAAATCAGAATAGGAGAGAAGGCATTGTGAAATATGCAATCCTAAATCGCTGAAATTTTCGTGATAAATACGCATCAAATGGGGTTGCCCAATGGATGCAAGGGCTTGTTTTACAAATACTTCTTGGTCATTATTGTCCAGCTTAACAAATTGCTTGGCAGCGGCAATTGCCCCAGAACTCACAATAATGAATTCGTATTGGTCTTGTAGCGCGGCAATTTGCATTCCAATATCCTCAATTTTTCCTCTAGAAATATGATTGGTTTCCTTGGTTAAGGTGTTGCTGCCTAATTTTAATAATATTCTTTTTTTTGTCATTTTGTATTTTTTTACAAACAGATTGTGCATTGGGTTGGGGCATCGTAGGGACAAGTCGCGACTTGTCCCTACTGTCCCTACGATGTCCCTAACGAACCTGTCCTTCTCCGTAAACATACCATTTGTTGGTAACCAAATGTTGTAAACCAATAGGGCCACGTTGGTGTAATTTGTCTGTGCTGATAGCCAGTTCTCCGCCTAAACCAAATTGCCCTCCATCGGTAAAACGAGTTGAAGCATTATGATAAACGGATGAAGCATCAACGTTATCCATAAATTCTTGGGCTGTAGTTTCACTTTTGGTGATGATAGCAGCTGAGTGACCTCCGCAATAGGTGTTGATTTTAGCTATTGCTTCTTGATTTGAAGAAACGGTGCCAATTACAATCTTGTAGTCCAAAAATTCTTCATACCAAATGTCGTCTGAATCAATTTGGGAAATTTGAGTTGCTTTGGCCATTGTGGCATCTCCTAAAACGCTTACTTTTCGTTCTTGTAAAGCACGGACTAATTGGTTAGCAAAATCTTCCCAATTCGGTAAATTAATGTCAATTACTACTTTATCTAAAGCGTTGCAAACTGATATATTTGAAGTTTTTGCGTTTATAATTATTGCCATTGCTTTGTCTAAGTTGGCATCGGCACTTACGTACACAAAATTATTACCGCGTCCACTTACAATCACCGGACAGGTTGCGTGTTTTTTGGTGAATTCAATCAATTTTTCTCCTCCACGAGGCACAATCAAATCGACCTTTTGAGTAGGTTTTTCCAAAAAAGCTTGGGTTTGTGCTCTATCGTAATTCAGGTATTCTACCCAATCCGTTGCTACACCATTGCATTCCAAAGCTTGATGCCAAAGACTTACAATTTTTTGGTTAGACAGTAATGATTCTTTGCCGCCTTTTAAAAGAATTTTATTTCCGGACTTAAAAGCAATACCACCTGCTTCAACTGTTACATCAGGTCGGGACTCATAAATAATTAAAATAGTGCCAAATGCAGCTGTTTTGTTATAGATTTTGAGACCATTATCGTGAACAAATTCAAAACGAACTTTCCCCACTGGGTCTTCTTGACTGGCCAATTGTTGCAAGGACAAAATCATACCGTCAATTTTGGCATCATCGACCAACAAACGTTTTTCCATCGCCAAATCTTCTCCAGAATAATTGGCTAAATCTTGTTGGTTACTACTTTTCAACGCCGTTCGTTCCTGCGCTAGCAAAGCCGCCATCGTGGTTAAAACGGCGTTTCTCTTTTCGATGGTTAGTAGTGTATTCATAGTTTTTGGTTAGTTAATTTTTTTGGCGTGTCCCTCCCGATACTTCGACAAGCTCAGTAGGTCGGGTTTCCCGCTTCTCGATGAAAAAATAGGGACTATCCCTCACGCACAATGTCATTAAGTTAAGAGATTTTAGATTGAAGATTAACGATTCTTGATTTTAGATTTTGGTGCAAGTGAATGAAAAATTAAATGATTTTCATTATTTTTTACATCAGAAATCAAAAATCGTTAATCAAAAATCAGCAATCAAATTATTGATTATTCCTTAACTTAATGATATTGCCCTCACGCAGCGGACTGGCAAGGAATACTCACACAGTTTCTTATTTCAATTCGGCCAACGACTCTTTCAAAGCAACGATAAAGGTATCAATTGCTGCTGTGGTAATGGTCAAGGGCGGTAAAATTCTCAACAGGTTTTTATTATTAGCACTTCCTGTGAAAATATGTTTTTCCACAATCATTTTCTTGCGTAAAGCACTCACATCAAAATCAAATTCTACGCCCAGCATCAATCCTTTTCCTTTCACTTTGATGATTTCAGGCACTTGTTGGATGGCATTCATAAAGTACTCGCTAACGGCGTTTACATTATCCATTAATTTTTCGCTTTTAATCACATCCAAAACGGCAATTCCAGCGGCACAAGCCAAATGACTTCCGCCAAAAGTTGTGCCTAGCAAGCCATAACTCGCTTTGAAATGTGGAGCAATCAAAATTCCTCCAATAGGGAAACCGTTCCCCATTCCTTTGGCCAAGCAAATGATATCCGCTTTGATGTTATTGTACTGATGCGCAAAAAACTTCCCGCTTCTTCCATAACCTGATTGTACTTCGTCTAGAATCAAAACGGCTTCGTATTGTTTGCACAGCTTTTCTAAGGCTTGAAAAAATTCAGGAGTGCCTTCATCTAAACCGCCCACACCTTGAATTCCTTCAATAATTACGGTGCACACATCGCCTTTTTGTAATTCGGTTTCCACCAAATCAATCTGGTTTAGTGGTAAAAAAGTAACCACTTGTTGGGCATTAATGGGTGCCACAATTTTTTTGTTGTCTGTTACCGCCACTGCTGCCGATGTTCTTCCGTGAAAAGAGTTATCGAACGCAATCACTCTCGATTTCCCGTTGTGGAAAGAGGCTAGTTTTAATGCATTTTCATTGGCTTCGGCTCCTGAGCTGCACAAAAACAAAGCGTAATCATCATAACCTGATAATTCGCCTAATTTTTGAGCTAATTCTACTTGTAACGGATTTTGGATGGCATTAGAATAGAATCCAATAGCATCCAATTGTTCTTTTACTTTCGCTACATAATGCGGTTGTGTGTGACCAATGGAGATAACTCCGTGGCCGCTGTATAAATCTAAATATTCCACACCGTTTTCATCTGTAATGGTACAGTCTACTGCTTTTACAGGTGTGATGTTGTATAATGGGTAAACGTCGAATAGGTTCATTGTTGTTGTAATTTAAAGATTTAAATATTTTAAAAATTGAAAGATTTGTGTTTGTTGCTGAATGATTTAAACTTTATGGATTTCATAATCTTTAAATTCTTCAATCTTTTAATCTTTCATTTTTTTTTTAAAATCCACTTGGTTTCAAATGCAATCCGGTACTTTCGTCGAGTCCAAAGAGCAAGTTCATATTTTGAATGGCTTGACCTGAGGCGCCTTTGACTAAGTTATCGATAATCGAAGTAATCAAAATTCGGTTGCCTTTTTTCATCAAACTAATGATGCATTTGTTGGTTTGAACCACTTGTTTTAAATTAATGTTGGTAGTGGTAACCGTTACGAACGGTTCGTTTTTATAAAAGGCTTCATATTTGGATACGATATCTTCTAAGCTTTCCTCACAATGTGTGTACAAGGTGGCAAAAATCCCTCTTGGGAAATCGCCTCGATTAGGAATAAAAAGCAATTCGTTTTTGAAATCTTCCTGTAATTGATGCAAACTTTCGCCAATTTCTCCCAAATGTTGGTGTTCAAAAGCTTTGTAATGCGACATATTGTTGTTTCTCCAACTAAAGTGTGACGTTTCTGAAAGACTCACTCCAGCTCCTGTACTTCCGGTTGTGGCGTTGATGTGCACATCGCTGTTGAGTAATTTGGCTTCCGCCAAAGGCAATAAAGCCAATTGAATCGCAGTGGCAAAACAACCGGGATTAGCGATGAATTGTCCATTTTTAATGGCTTTTTTATTCAGTTCTGGTAAGCCGTATATGAATTTTTTGCCCTCAAAAATTGAGTCTTTTTCCAACCTGAAATCATTGCCTAAATCAATGATTTTAGTATGGCTGGCAAATTTATTTTCGGTTAAAAAAGCTTTGGATTTGCCGTGACCTAGACACAGAAAAAGAACGTTTACATTGGGGTTGATGGTATCTGTAAAATTCATTTCGATATCGCCCATCACATCTTGATGAGCTATCGAAAGGGGTTTTCCCGCATTGGTGGTGCTGTACACAAAGTCGAGTTTGGCGTTGGGATGAAACATCAAGATTCTGATGAGTTCGCCAGCCGTATAACCCGAACCGCCAATAATTCCAACATTAATCATAATTTTTATTTTGTTTCAACTCAAAGACGCCAAAGCGCTAAGGGTTTGTTTTTAAAATGTAAGTTTGTCATTCAAAAGTTACCATTTTTTCTCTTTTAGCCCCGATAGTAGTGGAAATCCTATGTGGGCTGGGGTTCAGCCGACAAATATTGCAACGTATAGCGGGAACTAATGTATCCAAAAATGCCTGAACTTTCGCTCCTAATCAGTAATTATACTATTCGTAAGTTTCTTGATTCACAGATGAAAATATGTTTTGCGCATTGCCTAGAATTTTGATAAATCCTTTGGCATCATCAGACGTCCAAGCATTGTTCATTTCGCCGTATTGACCGAAGCCGGTGTTCATTAAATCGTTTGGTGATTCGATGCCGTCTAAGCTGAAATGATACGGTTTTAAAGAGACCGTTACAGTTCCATTGACTGTTTTTTGAGTGTCTTCTAAGAACGTTTCGATGTTGCGCATCACTGGGTCTAAAAATTGCCCTTCGTGGAATAACATTCCGTACCAGTTGCCCAATTGTTCTTTCCAGTATTGTTGCCATTTGCCGAGTGTATGTTTTTCTAACAAATGGTGCGCTTTGATGATGATTAATGGGGCTGCGGCTTCAAAACCAACTCTTCCTTTGATACCGATAATGGTGTCGCCCACGTGAATGTCTCTTCCGATGGCGTAAGCGCTTGCCAATTTTTCTAAGGCCACAATATTGTTAGAAGGTTTGTCTGCTTTGCCATTTATAGCAACCAATTCCCCTTTTTGGAATTCTAAAGTTACCTTCTCTTCACCTTCTTTTTGCAATTGCGAAGGGTAAGCCTCGCTTGGTAAAGGTTGTCCTGAAGTTAAGGTTTCTTTTCCACCCACACTGGTTCCCCAAAGGCCTTTGTTAATAGAATATTGTGCTTTTTCCCAAGAATAATGCACGTCATTTTTGGCTAAATAATCTACTTCTTCCTGACGGGATAGCTTTAAATCACGAATAGGAGTGATGATTTCGATTTCGGGAGCGATGGTTTGGAAAATTAAATCAAAACGAATTTGGTCATTTCCTGCACCAGTGCTTCCGTGTGCGATGGCTGTGGCTCCAACGGATTTGGCGTATTTTATGGCTTCAATCGCTTGAAAAACACGCTCAGCACTTACGGATAGAGGATAGGTGTTGTTTTTTAGGACATTCCCATAAATCAAGTATTTGATGGCTTTGTCGTAATATTTGTCTAAAATGGTAAGGTTGGCGTGTTTGGTGCTTCCTAATTCGTAGGCTCTGTCTTCGATAGCTTTTAGCTCGGCGTCATCAAATCCACCCGTGTTAATTAAAACGGTATGTACTTCGAATCCTTTTTCGTTTTTTAAATATTTTAGGCAATACGAAGTGTCTAATCCTCCGCTATAGGCTAATACTACTTTTTTATTTTCCATTGTATATATTTTAATGTTTTGTGTCTGACAAAACGTTGATTTTTATTTTTTTAACTATTATTTTTTTAAGAAAAGGGCTTGTTTAATCTCTTTTAAACGATTCCAAATCCGGACATTGAAAGGGTGTTTTGGTGGATTTTTTTGTTTTTCTTTGGGGTCATACAGCATTCCTGTGCACAAACACATTTTGTAGTCTTTGCTTTTTAGAATTTCAAAATTGGTGCACGTTTGGCAACCTTTCCAGAAAGTTGGGTCGGTAGTCAATTGAGAAAAAGGAACGGGTTTATATCCTAAATCGGAATTGATTTTCATTACCGCTAATCCAGTGGTGATACCGAAAACCTTGGCTTCTGGGTATTTTTGTTGAGAATACTCAAAAACGAATGTTTTGATTTTTTTAGCTAATCCTAAATTTCTAAAGTCTGGGTGTACAATCAAACCTGAATGCGCGACGAATTGCCCGTGTTGCCAAGATTCGATATAACAAAAACCAGCAAATTTTTGGTCAATAATAGCAATTACGGCATCGCCAGTTTCCATCTTCTTTTGGATGTATTCTGGAGTTCTTTTGGCAATTCCAGTGCCTCTTAGCAAGGCAGAAGTTTCAATGGTATCACAAATTTCTGCAGCAAATTGATAATGCTCTTTTTGTGCTACTATAATAGAAATTTTCATTTCAGGATTCGAATTATGGGTTATTATTCGTTTTGATTTTTTTTGTAATGCGATCATAGTCTATTGGCTATTAAAAGTACTATAAAATTTTCAACAAATCTTGTTTATGTATTTGAAAAATAAATACTTAGGTGTTGTTTTGTTTGGTTTTGAATCATTTTTGAAACGTCATCCTAAAAATGAATTGAATTTCAAAAAAACTTGGTGAAAAATGGATAAAATAAAAGAATTACTTTTTTTGGAAACTATACTAATAGCATCCGCACTTCGGGAGAAGTGGCAAGTAAATGTATCCGGTAGATGGAAGTTATATGTAAACTTGTTTTTTTCATCGATGCAAATTTACAATATATTTTTTATAAAAATCAAATTTTATTTAAAATAGTTAAAATTCAACAAAATTTATTTTTTAAAACAAAAAAAGCGATCTTGAAAGTCAAAATCACTTTTTTTGTTCTTTGGTGTAGAAGAATTGGTTTTCGTAACTCGAAAAATGCTATTCGAAATGGTTAGTATTCATGATTTCCTTGATTTTTGACTTTAAATCTTCGCCGGTATCAAAAATCATTTGCTCGGTTGAAGGAAAAAGTACGGCGCGACGGTCGAAATTTGGGAAATAGTTTTCTTCTGTTGCTCTTCGATCTCCTTTGTAAGTTGCATAAATATTTTCGAAAACAAATTCGCTGCTAACAGGATAAGATTGGAGTAATTGGTTCCCTTTTGTGGTGATAAATTCAACTTTTGCGGCTACTTGACACGTTTTAAGTTGACGGTACTCATAGATTTGAATGGTTACTTTTTTGAAGTTATCGACCATAACCTCTTTGCCTTTTTCGTCTAAGACCACTTTGCCATTGGCATCGACTACTTTTTTGTAACCGTCTTTAACATCACGTTCTTTAATGAATTCGCGTTCTTTGATTTGTTCTGGTGATACCAAAATGTTTCGGAACAGAATCATCATTGAGAAGTCGTATTTGGTTCCTTTTTGTGGCGCATTGTGATATACAATCCAAGGATTATTCAAACGATAAGTACTAAAGTCTAATAAATCTGTTTGTAAGCGCTCAGGAATAATCATATTGGTTTCGTTTTTGGTTTTTACCAAAACAAAATCAGTTCCTTTGAATTTGGCTTCGTCTAGTAATCGGTTTACTTCTTTATAATTAGGGCTGATTTTGTTAAGATAAGTCAATGCATCAAATGCATTTCTGAAATTTACTTTGGTATTGGTTTTTATTAACTGAATTGCATTTGTATAGAGGTGTTCTGCTAAAGCATTTTTGCTAGATACGATTTGGCTGTTGTAATTGTCAAAAGGGAAAATAGCATTGCGACCTTCTTTTATTAAAAATAAGGGGAGTATTGGTTTTATTTTTTCTTGTCGGTCGTGTAACTGTACATAATAATTGTATAATTTTTCGATTTGATTGGGATTGGATTCGATTTTAAGCATTTGAATATTGTTCAAATCTCTTTCTTTGGCTTTCGCAAAGGCTTCTTCTAACAAATAAATGTAGTCTTGTTTTCCTTTTTTGTCTTTGTTGGTTCTAAGGTTCGCCAAAGCATTGTTAATGGCTTCGTCGTAATTTCCGTTACTAACTAATTGTTGTGTTTGTTTTACTCCGCAGGAAGAAAGGGATAAGAGTAGTATAAAAAATAAAGAAAATTTATTCATGTTCTTAGTTTTAGGGTTAAGTGTATGATTTGTAAGAGCGGCCAAATATAGTACCAAAAAAAAATCCGACAATTCAAATTATCGGATTTTATGAGATAGGATAAAAAGAATTATTTTCTTACAAATGGAGGTAATAATTGGCTAGAAACTTCTCCAAAACCGATTCGGACTTCGTTGTTTTTACTGTGTCCTTTAATGGTAACGGTGTCGTAATCATTTATGAATTTTCTTTCGCTGCCATCATTCATTTGTATTGGAAATTTTCCTCCCCAAGTAAGTTCAAGCATAGAGCCAAAACTATCTGGAGTGGGGCCTGAAATAGTACCGGACCCCATCATGTCTCCCGAATTGACTCTACAGCCATTAGAAGTGTGATGGGCTAATTGTTGGCACATAGTCCAATACATATATTTAAAATTGGTAGTCGATACAGTGTTGGGAACTCCGTTTTGTGGGGTTATTGTTACTTCTAGATTAATGTCAAAAGCATGTTTTCCTTTGGACTGTAAATAAGGAAGTGGTGATGGACTTTGTTTTGGAGCTTTAGTTCTAAAAGGTTCTAAGGCGTCCAAAGTGATGATCCATGGTGAAATTGAAGAGGCGAAATTTTTAGCTAAAAAAGGACCAAGGGGCACATATTCCCATTTTTGAATATCTCTAGCGCTCCAATCATTTAGGAGTACCATTCCAAAAATATAATCTTCGGCTTCGTAAACTGGGATATTTTCCCCCATAATATTTACGTCGGTTGTAATGAAAGCGGTTTCAAGTTCAAAATCAACCAAGCGAGAAGGACCAAAAACTGGAGTTGTTTCGCCATTAGGCAAGGTTTGTCCCATCGGACGATGTACTGGAATGCCTGAAGGAATGATAGTAGAGCTTCTTCCATGATACCCTACAGGGATGTGAAGCCAGTTCGGTAATAAAGCATTTTCTGGATCACGAAACATTTTTCCAACGTTGGTAGCGTGTTCTTTACTAGAATAAAAATCGGTATAATCACCTATTAATACAGGAAGCTGCATCTCAACTTCAGTAATATTAAAGATTACGATTTCTCTATGCTTTACATTATCACGCAATTCAGGGTTAGTAGCGTCGAAAATAGCGGCAATTCTATTGCGCACCAAGCGCCAGGTCTTTTTTCCATCAGAGATAAAATCATTTAAGGTATCTTGCATAAACATATCATCTGTTAATTCGATACCTTCAAAATAATTAAGTTGTTGTAAAGCGCCTAAATCAATGGCATAATTCCCAATACGGGAGCCGACTGTTACAATATTTTCTTTAGTTAGAAACACACCAAATGGAATGTTTTGTATGGGGAAATCACTGTCAACGGGAACGTCTAACCATGATTTTCTATTAGGATTATTTGCGGATAACGGCATAATGTGTTAATTATATTGTTGAAAATTACACATCAAATATATTATAATCTAGGATGTAACCAAACGATTTTTTGTATTTTTGCGCCATAATTAACGAAAAACAACAAAATGCAACGCGACGAACAAATTTTTGACTTAATTCTTGAAGAACAAGACAGACAAATACACGGATTAGAGCTTATTGCCTCTGAGAACTTCGTGAGTGATGAAGTATTAGAAGCCGCCGGTTCGGTACTTACAAATAAATATGCTGAAGGCTATCCTGGTAAAAGATACTATGGTGGTTGTGAGGTAGTTGATGTGGTAGAGCAAATTGCAATAGATAGAGCTAAAGCTTTGTTTGGAGCGGAATATGCAAATGTGCAACCACATTCCGGATCGCAAGCTAATACAGCGGTTTATCATGCTTGTTTACAGCCTGGAGATACTATTTTGGGGTTTGATTTGTCTCACGGTGGTCATTTAACGCATGGATCTCCTGTTAACTTTTCAGGACGTTTGTATAAACCAGTTTTTTATGGTGTAGATAAAGAAACAGGTCGTTTGAATTATGATAAAATACAAGAAATTGCCACAAAAGAACAACCAAAATTAATCATCGCTGGAGCATCAGCTTATTCTCGTGATATGGATTTTGCTCGTTTCAGACAAATTGCGGATAGTGTTGGCGCTATTTTAATGGCTGATATTTCTCATCCTGCTGGTTTGATTGCTAAAGGATTAATGAGTGATCCTATTCCGCATTGCCATATTGTAACAACTACAACGCACAAAACTCTTCGTGGTCCTCGTGGTGGTCTAATCATGATGGGGAAAGATTTTGAAAATCCTTGGGGACACAAAACACCAAAAGGTGAAATTCGTATGATGTCTTCTTTATTAGATCTAGCGGTTTTTCCTGGAAATCAGGGAGGGCCTTTGATGCATATTATTGCGGCTAAAGCGGTTGCTTTTGGTGAAGCATTACAAGATGAATTCTTTACTTATGCGATGCAATTACAAAAGAATGCAAAAGCAATGGCGACAGCATTTGTATCAAGAGGGTACGAAATTATTTCTGGAGGCACAGACAATCACATGATGTTGATTGATTTAAGAAATAAAAATATTTCTGGTAAGGATGCTGAAAATGCTTTGGTGAAAGCCGAAATTACGGTCAATAAAAACATGGTTCCTTTTGATGATAAATCTCCTTTTGTAACCTCAGGAATTCGTGTAGGTACTGCAGCTATTACGACTCGAGGTTTGGTTGAAGAAGATATGGAAATAATTGTAGCCATGATTGATAAAGTGTTAACCAATCATACCGATGAAGATGTAATAGAAGAAGTAGCTGCTCAAGTGAATGAAATGATGAGCGAAAGAGCTATTTTTGTGTACTAATTTTCGTTTGAAGGTTCATATTTTATAAAAGTTTAAAGTTTAAAGCGCGTGATTACTATAAGTCTTCACGATAATTTAAACTTTAAACTTTTTCTTTTATTTGGTGTAGGTTTGTTTTAAATCAGTTAAAACAACTTTAAGAACAATATTAAACTTATAAAAATGGGGGTACTGCGATTACAATTGCCAACGGATCCAAGATGGGTCAATATAGTAGAGAAAAATATAGAAGAAATTCTAACGGATCATGCCTGGTGTGAGCAAAAAGCCGCCACCAATGCCATAACAATTATTACTAACAATTCAGAATATCAGGATTTGGTTCAAGATTTATTAGCGTTGGCCAAAGAAGAAATTGATCATTTTGAGCAAGTGCATAACCTCATTATTAAGCGTGGTTTAAAGCTAGGGAGAGAGCGTAAGGATGAGTATGTTAATGACTTGTATTTGTATATGAAACGAAGTAGTGACGGTAGTCGTGTTTCGGGTTTGGTAGAGCGTTTATTGTTTTCTGCGATGATTGAAGCTAGAAGTTGTGAGCGTTTTAAGGTGCTTTCGGAAAATATTCAAGACGAAGAATTGGCAATTTTTTACAGAGATTTAATGGAAAGTGAAGCAGGGCATTATACTACCTTTATCACTTATGCCCGAAAATATGGAGTCGGAATCGATGTGGAGAAGCGGTGGAGAGAATGGTTGGCTTATGAAGAATCGGTCATCGCAAATTATGGTAAAAGCCAAACTATTCATGGGTAGTTTTTAACGAGTTTTTGGGTTAATGGCTATTTCTAAATTTAATTTTATTTTAATGATTACAGTTTTTCAAGCTACTGCTGCTGATTTCGCCACGATTCGTGCTATTGCCTATGAAACTTGGCCAATAGCATATGGTCAAATTTTATCAAAAGCTCAGTTGGAGTATATGTTAGGAGCGTTTTACAATGATAAGGCATTAGCGGAAAGTGTGACTAAAGAGCATCATTTTATTTTAGCTAAAGAAGGAAATCAAACCTTAGGCTTTGCCTCTTTTGAGTGGGATTACAATAATCAAAAACAAACTAAGATTCATAAAATTTATATTCTTCCTTCTGCTCAAGGAAAAGGAGTGGGAAAGATACTTATAGACTATGTTGCTTCTGAAGCTCAAAAGCATGGTTCGGATGTTCTTTGTTTGAATGTGAATCGTTTCAATAAAGCTATTGAATTTTATAAAAAAATGAAATTCTCTATTTCCGATGAAGTCACAATTGAATTAGAGCATGGTTACTTGATGGAAGATTATGTGATGGAAAGAAAACTTTGATGTTATTCGATTGAAATTTCATGTTTGAATAGTAATCCTTTTACGTCTTTGAGGCTAAAAATTGCTTTTTTTAGCTTTGTTTTGGTGGGATCTATGGTGTAGTTATAACTTGTTTTGAAGTTGGTTTTGTTGGCAATTGCTTTGTCAAATTCGGCGCGATACAAGTCACAATACTCGAAAATGCTTTCGGTTAGGTCAGCTGCCATAAAATCAACAGCAATTAAACTACAATGATTGAATGTGGTCTCTTTTATCTTAAGGGTATAAAATTTTGAAAAATCTAGAATACAGTGATGAAAATGTATTTCAAATATCAATTTGTCACACATAGCAAAATTCACATCTTTAATATCGCAATGATGGAAGGTCACCGTTCGTAAGGCCACATGATTGATGTGGGCGCCATCGAAAATACATTTTGTAAAAACGCAATCAATAAATATGACATCCATAAAATTGCAAGCCGAAAAATCACAGTTTTCGAAAGCGCAACATTCGAATTCATTGTGATTTAATTCGTCTTTACTGAAGATTATTTGATGATATTGTTGATCTAGGTGATATTTTGGCATGCACAAAGGAAGTGTTTTAATGCAAAAAACGCAATTACCAGAGTGATAATTGCGTTTTTTTGTGACCTCGACTGGATTCAAACCAGTAACCTTCTGAGCCGTAATCAGATGCGCTATTCAGTTGCGCCACGAGGCCTTTTGCGTTAGTCATTTAATCTTAGCGAGCTTTAATTGATGACCTGATTGCGGGTGCAAATATAAGAATAAATGTGTAAATTGCAAGCACGAATTTGGATAAATTATAAAAAAAATGAACATGAAAAAGTATATTCGTGATATTCAGGACTTTCCGAAAGAAGGAATTTCGTTTAAAGACATTACTCCCTTGTTGTTAGACCCTATAGCAAGAAAAGAATGCTTGAATTTGCTAGTTGCTCCATTAAGAACGATGGGAATTACAAAAGTAGTTGGAGTTGAAAGTAGGGGGTTTTTTATGGGGACTTTGATTGCTCAAGAATTAAACGTTGGATTTGTACCTGTTCGAAAGCCTAACAAATTGCCTTATGATACGCTTGCGGCTTCTTATGCTTTAGAATATGGTACAGACACTTTAGAGATTCATACCGATGCGATTCAGCAAGGGGATAGGGTTTTGATTCACGATGATGTGTTAGCCACAGGTGGTACTGCAAAAGCGGTTTGTGAATTAGTAGAAAAATTAGGAGGTACGATTGTACAATGTAACTTTATTATGGAATTAGATTTTCTAAATGGAAGATCAAAACTGGGAGATACGGCTATTTTTTCGCTATTTCATTATTAGTGGATTTTATATCAATGAAAAAGAGCTCGAAAATCGAGCTCTTTTGAAGTAAAAACGGGAAGTTTTGATACTTAACGTTTAAAAATTATACTGGAATATCTTTGTTAATGTTTTTACATCCGGATACTGCAAAATATAAAATATAAGCAAGACTTATCACTACAATCCAGTAGCTTGAAGGGAAACTTCCAGTAACATCTACAGCATAAGCTTGAACCAATGGGATAATTCCACCACCGAAAACCATGGTCATAAAAAAACCTGACCCTTGAGCGGTATATTTTCCTAAGCCTGAAGTGGCTAAATTAAAAATACCAGGCCACATTACTGATAAACACAATCCGCAAAGTACCAAAAGTAAAATGCTTAAGGGGACTTGTGTCATGCTAAACGAGAGTGACTCTCCGGAAAAAGCTGGCATATAAGCAGAAGTACCTGTACCTATCAAAATAGAGGCAACTACAAAAAATAGCGCTACTGATGAAACGGTAACCAACATTTGTTTGCTTGAATATTTTTTCCCTAAAACACCACCGAATAAACGACCAACTAACATTAATAACCAATAGGATCCAACAATTGAACCAGCGACACCTTTGTCAAACTTTAAATCGTTTATTAAGTAATTTAGGGTGGTGTTAGAAATAGAAACTTCTACTCCTACGTATAAGAAAATGGCAATTAATCCCATTTTGAAATGGGTAAAGGATAGCGGGCTATTTTTTTCATTTCCGTTTTCAGTTACTGAAATTTCAGGCTCAGGGATTTGAACGCTGTATAATACCAAGAAAACTAAAGCAAAAATACCCATAGCCATGTATAAAAGTGGATTAGCATCAGATATTTTTGGAGATAAAATATTGCCTACTACGACACCTCCTAAGATAGGAGCGAGAGTTCCTCCTAAAGAGTTTAATGCTCCTCCAAAATTAAGTCTTGAATTGGCTCCTTTCTCGTCGCCAAGTATTGACAACATAGGGTTAACTACAGCATTCAAAATACACATTGAGAATCCAGAAACAAATGCTCCAAATAAATAAAAGTTAAATGATTCAATTTTACCAGCTAAAAATAAGATTAAAACTCCTGTAAAACCAATAACTAGAGAGATTAATGCTGATTTTTTGTAACCCATTTTTTCGATCATTTTACCAGCAGGTATTCCCATAAAGAGGTAGGCTAGAAATACCGCCATATTGGCTAGTTGTGATTCGAAATTGCTTAAAGTAAATTGAACTTTTAGGATGTTTCCCATTGGGTTTTGAAGTCCAGTTACAAATGAAATGATGAAAAACAAAAAGAACATCATAGCAATAGGCAGCAAATAATTGTTATTTTTAGACATAGTTTTTTTAAATTTTTAATTTATAATGCAATATTGTACTAGCCGTAAATATATCTCATACGTTTTCGAAAAAAAAATTTTTTGGACTTTTTTTACATTTTTTTATATGAACTGTCGCTTTTCTTCAACAAGATGTATTTTTTTAACTTTTTGTTAGTATATCTAAAAAAAAAACATCAAACGTGATAAGTGTTAAATTGAGGAGTCAATCGGATAAGTCTAAAGGAAGTCAATCAATCTTTTGTGCTTTTGAAGTCAAATTATTTTTTTTATTAATAGAAATGTTAAATGTTTGAAAACAACATTATTCAAGGATTCTGTTTTTTACTTCTTTGCTGAAATTTCTTCCAATAGGAATAGTATAAGAGGAAATCTGAATTCGGTTACCTTCGATGGTTTTTACCTTATCTATAGCAATTGTGTAGGATTTGTGGATTCGCATAAAGCGATCTTCGGGTAGTTCCTCGGTTAAAGAAGAAAGTGATTTGTGAGTAATATAGGTTTTTTCAGAAGTTACTACCTT
This sequence comes from Flavobacterium sp. TSSA_36, assembly GCF_051547165.1. Classification (NCBI taxonomy): domain Bacteria; kingdom Pseudomonadati; phylum Bacteroidota; class Flavobacteriia; order Flavobacteriales; family Flavobacteriaceae; genus Flavobacterium; species Flavobacterium sp. TSSA_36. The sequence goes on along the minus strand of NZ_JBPTTP010000002.1, from coordinate 143,208 downwards.
AATATACTCTTTCATACCTTCTACAAAAAGAATTTCTTCAATGTTTATTTTGACCATTTTTTTATCTACTTTGATGAAAATATGGGGCTCAACGCGGTGGTTTTCTTGTTTTAAATTGTTTTTTTGTTGAAATTCTGCAGTAATTTTATTAAGACATTTGATAAACCTTGGAAGCGGAATGGGTTTAACTAAATAATCTAATACATCTAAATCATAACTTTCTGCTGCAAACTCTCGAAATGCTGAGGTAATAATGATTTTGGTATTTTTTTTATTGTGATACAAATTAATCAATTCGAAACCAGACATTAACGGCATGTTGATGTCTAAAAAAAGGGCGTCTATGGTATTGTTATTTAAGAAATCTAAAGCTTCAATGGAATTTGAAAAAGTGTTAACAATCTCGAATTCTGGGAAATTTTGAAAGTAATTTTGTATAACTTTAACAGCCAATGGTTCATCATCAATCAATACACACTTAATTTTCATTGCTTATTGGGATTTGTAAACGAATTATGTAAAAATTAAACTTGATTTGATAGTTTAATTGAAAATCGTTATTAAATAGTAATTCTAATCGTTCTCGGGTGTTGGTAAGTCCAATTCCTTTTTTTGAATTTTCATTTTGTGAAAATACAAAATTATTTATTATTTCAAACTCAAGTACCTTTTCAGGGGTGATTTTGATATTTATTTTAATTTTTAAATCGTTATTATTAGCGCCACCGTGTTTGAAGGCATTTTCAATTAAATTGATTAAAAGCAAGGGAGGAACAAAGATATTTTCTATGTTGTTTTCCAGATGAATACCGACTTCTACATTGTTAAAACGCAATTTTTCAATTTCAATATAATTTTGAATATAATCTAACTCTTTGATTAGAGAGACGTATTTTGTGCCTTCAACATCATACAAAACGTACTCCATTAATTGGGATAATTTTATGATTACATTGGGTACTTTGTCTGAAGACTCAAGGGAAAGTGCATATAGATTATTCAATGTATTGAAGAAAAAATGAGGTTGAATTTGAGTTTTTAAATACTTAAGTTTTATTTTAAATTGATTTTCCTCAAGAATTCTATTTCTCTCTCTTTCTTTGAGCCAAGTAAGCGTCAGGTAAACCGATGATGCCATGGCTAAGACATACAATTCGCCAATGCACACCGCAATAATATGGTTAATTTCAAAAGCTTCGTAATCGCGATTGGCTTCGGGCCAAATGTTTTTTGAGATAAGAAAATAAGTGAGCCCCGTTTTGAGGATATAAATGACTCCCAAAGACAGAATTAACGATAAAGTGTAATGCCAATACTTTGATTTTAAAACGTATCTAGGCACTAATAGGAATAAGTTGAAATATACCAACGGAATATGTAACGCAAATTCAATGACATTAGACTTGAAAGAATATTCATAGTCATTAAAATAAGCCCCCCATCTCAAAAAATTTAAAACAAAGTAAATTCCCCAAAACCAAAAGTGATTTTTGATTTTCATTTCAAAAGTTAATGTCTTTATGCGATTCATTATGATTAGATCGTATTATTTTTTTTAAAATTCATTATGCAACAATACTCATTTTGTCCTTAAAAATTGGTTTTGGTTGGTAAAAAGTAATAGATATTGTTTTTTTATGTGAATGTTTAGGTAAGAAAACGTTTTCGTTTAGCATATTATTGAATGAATAATGTTGTTGGTTTAAAAAAAGCAACTGTTTGTATAATTTATTTTTTTTAACAAAACCTTAAGAATAGATTTACACCATAACTAACAAATACATTTATGAAAATGAAACAAATTTTAGTAATCGTTATGATTATTTTTACTTCGCAATTGACACTTGCACAAGTAAAAGCAATCAAAGGAACGGTAGTTGACGGCGGTGGTGCACCAATACCATCTGCCAATGTAAAAGTACAGGGAGAATCAAATGGTACCTCCACTGATTTTGATGGTAGTTTTGCATTAAAAGTAAACAAAGGTAAAACATTAGTTTTCTCTTACATCGGATATGAGTCAAAATCCGTAACTGTAGGAGATGAAGAAGTAATTAAAGTAATCTTAAAAAGCGAATCCACAACGGCATTGACCGAAGTAGTGGTAACTTCTTTAGGGATTAAGAAAACTAGAAAGTCGCTAACTTATGCCGCTCAAGAATTAAAAGGGGAAGAGTTAACACGTGCAAAAGATGCTAACATTGTTAATACTATTGCAGGTAAAATTGCAGGGGTGAATGTAGTTAAAAGTGCTGGTGGTACTGGAGGTTCTACGAAAGTTACCATTCGAGGAAATTCATCGGTATTGAATAATCAGCCTCTTTATGTAATTGATGGTATCCCGATGTTGAATACTTCATCAAGCCAACCTAATGATTCTTTTGGAAGTACTCAAGGGGGGAACAGAGATGGTGGAGATGTGGCTTCGTTGATTAATCCTGAAGATTATGAAGGAATGACAATTTTAAAAGGAGCTTCAGCTGCTGCTCTTTATGGTTCACAAGGAGCTAGAGGGGTAATTATATTGACTTCTAAAAAGATTAAAGAGGATACTTCGTTTGTAAGAGCTTCATCTAATACTACTTTTGAGTCTGCGGCTTATTTGCCAAAATTTCAAACAGATTATATAGCTAAACCAGGAGCTAATGAATCTTGGGGAGCTAAAAGTGGTAGCAAAGATCATGTTAAAGATTTTTTTAGAACTGGATCTACACAAATTTCTGCTTTGAATATTGGAACGGCTTCAAAAAAATCATCTTCCTATTTATCTTATGCGAATACTACTTCTAATGGTATTATTCCAACAAACAGTTTGAGAAAACACAATTTTGGTTTAAAACAAACTTTTAAATTATTAGATGACAAATTAGTTGTTAATGCTAATGTTAATTATGTTACTCAAGAAATCACAAACCGTCCAACTAGTGGTTTGTACTTTAACCCTCTTACAGGGGTGTATTTAATGCCAAGAGGTGCTGATTTTAACAATTATAAAAACAACTTTGAAGTTTTTGACCCTGTTAGAAATATGATGGTTCAAAATTGGGTGGGAAGTAGAGATATTTGGCAAAATCCTTATTGGGGATTGAACAGAAATAAATCGGAAGACTCGAATCACTATTTTAATGGTGCTTTAGGAGTAAATTACAAAGCAAACAAATGGTTAAGCATTGGTTCTCGTTTTAACTATGACAAAATTGATAGCAAATTTGAGAAATTCATTTATGCTACAACTGAAGGAACATTATCACATCCTAATGGAAGATATATATTGATTAACAATGCAAGCACTCAAAAATATGGTGACTTGATTGCTACTATCAATACCAAAATAAATGATGATTTTTCATTCAATGCCAATATTGGAGCTAGTATAACGGATCGTTTTTTAAATGATGAGCAAGTTTTGGATTCCAATCCTGCTGGATTAAAAATAGCCAATTGGTTTACTTTACATAATTTTAATGATACCCAAGGTATTTTCCAAAACTATGGGGAAAGAAAACAGACTCAATCTCTTTTTGCAGCTGCAACAATTGGATTCCGTGATTATTTATATGCCGATGTAACTGCACGTAAAGATTGGTCATCTTCGTTAGTAAATGCTGAGCAACCAGCTGTTTATCCTTCTTTAGGTGTTACGACTTTGTTATCTGAAATTGTAGAGTTTCCTTCTTATGTTTCTTTTGCTAAAGTTAGAGCTTCTGTTGCAGCGGTTGGAAATGATATTCCTAACTTTGTTTCGAATCCAATGAACTTATATACGGCTACAAATCCAACTAATATAGCTCCAACTTTTGGCCCTCAGGCAGGAACAAAATTAAAAGCAGAGCGTCAAAATTCATTTGAAATTGGAACAGAATGGAGATTTTTAGAAAATAGAATTGGGTTAGAATTAACATATTATAATAACACTACTAAAAATCAATTACTTTCTGTACCTGCTCCAGCTACTAACCCTGAAGGATATCAAAATTATATCTTTAATTCAGGAGTAATTAAAAACTCAGGTATTGAAGCGGTATTATTTGCAAAAGTTATCAAATCTGATACTTTTGAATGGGATGCTAATGTGAATTACTCTTTGAACAGAAATAAAGTAACAAATTTGCCTGATAATTTAGGAGGAGTTGTTGTGTTAACTCCTGCAGGAGTTAACAATTACAGATATGCGCTTTATAACAATCAACCATTTGGTATTATCGAAGGGGTGAATTTAAAACGTGACGCTCAAGGTAGAGTACTATTAAATGCTGATGGAACTATCCAAAAAACTGGATTAGAAAAAGTAGGAAACGCTAATCCTGATTTCATGATTGGTTTTCAAAATTCATTCAAATTGGGTAATTATTTCTTGAACTTTACCATTGATGGACGTTTTGGTGGTGATGTAATGAGTTTAACTCAGGCTATCAATGACGAATTTGGTGTGTCTAAAGCTACAGGTGATGCTCGTAATGCTGGAGGAGTGGCTATCAACGCTGTGTATCCAAATGGAAGTGCTTACACTGGTAAATATCCAGCAGATAGTTATTATACTCAAGTTGGAGGTAGAGCAGGTGCTACAGGAGAATATATTTATGATGCTACTAATATTAGTTTAAGAGAATTATCATTAGGGTACACTTTTAAACTAAGCGAAAATAAATATTTGAAAGCAGCTAGCTTGTCAGTTGTTGGTAGAAACTTATTGTTTTTCTACAAAAATGCACCTTTTGATCCAAACATTTCATTGAGTACAGGAAATGGTTTACAGGGAGTAGATGTATTTGGTATGCCTTCTACAAGAAGTATCGGTCTAAATTTAAATGTAACTTTCTAATTCGTGTTTACAATGATGTTAAATAAAATAAAATCAACAGCTATATGTGCGTCTCTATTCTTGGCAATAGGGTGTACGGATGACTTTAAGTCTATCAATGAAAATCCATACGGATTAACAAATGAGCAATTGACTCAGGATTTTAACCACATAAAATCTCCTTTTCAGTCAGCTTTTAATGGCGTTTTCAATACTTTGCATTGGAAATATCAATTGCAACAAAACTTAAATGCTGATTTATGGTCAGGTTATATGGCTACTCCTACAGGTTTTAGAGGAGGAAGTAATAATGCGACTTATGATTTGGTAGATGGATGGAATGGTTTCGTATGGAATTTAGGTTATACCGATGTGATGGCCAATCTTTATAAAGTGCAACAACTTACTAAAGGTTCTTTAGATCAGGTGTATGCGATTTCTCTTGTTCTTAAGGTGCAAGCGATGCAACGTATGACCGATACATTTGGTCCTATCGTGTATTCAAAATTTGGAACAACAGATCCACTTATTGCTTATGATTCTCAAGAGGAAGTGTATAAAGCGATGTTTAAGGAATTAGACTTTGCTGTAACAGAACTGACTAAGCGTGTTGATGCTAATGAGAAAACCGTTTTTGCAACTACAGATTTGACTGCTTATGAAGGGAATTACACTAAATGGGTAAAATTTGCTAACTCTTTGCGTTTGCGTTTAGCGACACGTATTGTTAAAGTAAATCCAACTTTGGCAAAATCTGAAGCAGAGAAAGCAATTGCACACAAAATTGGTGTTTTAACCGTAAAAGATGATATCGCAAAAATTAGATATGCTTCTACTTTTATAGATCCAATAAAAACTATTTCATCATCATGGGGAGATATTCGTATGTCTGCGGATATGGAATCTATTATGGGCGGATACAATGATCCTCGTTTGGCTAAGTATTTTTCAGAATCTACTGATTTTCCTGGGCAATATCGCGGTATTAGAAATGGAATTGATATCGTTGCCAAATCTGATCGTACAGGTATGTCAGAAATCGGTGGTGTAGTTGCTGGTAACGAAAAAGTATTGATGAGTACCGCAGAAATTTACTTTTTGCGTGCTGAAGGCGCTTTAAGAGGTTGGGCAATGGGTGGTACCGCTCAAAGTCTTTATGAATCTGGAATCAAAGCCTCTTTTGAACAACATGGTGTTGGTGGTGCAGATGCTTATGTAGCTGACAATGTTAAAACAGCCAAAAATTTTGTTGATGTGAAAGATGCTGCTAATAATGGAGTTGCGGTTAACAATGTAACTGTGGCTTGGGATGCTGCTGCAGCTAATGAAGTGAAATTGCAAAAGATTATTACTCAAAAGTGGATTGCAAATTTCCCTGAAGGACAAGAAGCTTGGTCAGAATATCGAAGAACTGGATATCCAAAGTTATTCAAAGTTGTGAAAAATTTAAGTGGAGGTAAAATTACCACTGAATTTGGCCCAAGAAGAATAAACTTTGTGCAATCTGAAAAAGATGGTAACGCTGGTGGTGTTGCTACTGGTGTTAGTAAACTCGGTGGCCCTGATACTGGAGGTACAAGATTGTGGTGGGATACTACAGGTGCTAACTTTTAATATTTGATAGTACTAAATGGAATAAGTAACCTGAAAAATTACTTATTCCATTTTATTCAATTACTGAATTCTTCTTAAAAATTAAGTTGGGTAACGCTACTCAATTTCTTTAGATTTAAAATATAAAAACACTACTAAATTAGTTAAAATACGAGGGCTAAAGATTAGCATTTAGGTTAAAAAAGCTTGTTATTGATTAATTATTGTCGTTGGTATATGAACTCTTACCGTTTGTTTTTTTTATTTTTTTGCTACAATTAATACGCTTACATTTGATATGTAATTAGCAAATCTTCCCTTTTTAAATAGCACAGATATTTAAAAATTGTAAGTAAAAATTGTTATAAAAAATGATAACTCTCTGTTGAATTTGTTATGGTTTTTTCAAAAAAATAAAAAATTTAAAATAAAAAATACAATGAAAAACACTTTAGAGATAAAACCGGATATTAGCTACAAAAGTGCAGGAAAATTCGAAGAAACGCGATTTGAGAAAATCCACAATGAGATTTTTAAAAATTCAGCGGAAGCTTCCAAAATAGTAGCCGAAGAAATAGCGTCATTGATTCGCTCGAAACAAGAAAAGAACGAAAACTGTGTTTTAGGACTAGCTACAGGCTCTTCACCAATAAAAGTATATGAAGAATTGGTTCGCATGCACAAAGAAGAAGGCTTGAGTTTTAAAAATGTGATCACCTTCAATTTGGATGAATATTATCCAATGAATAAAGAAAGCAAGCAGAGCTATCACTATTTTATGCATCAGCATTTATTTAATCATATAGACATTCACCCTGATAATGTAAACATTCCTGATGGAACGGTAGCAATTGAAGAATTGAATCAGTACTGTATTGATTATGAAATGAACATTAAAAAAGCAGGTGGACTTGATTTTCAATTGTTAGGAATTGGCCGTACCGGTCACGTAGGGTTCAATGAGCCGGGTTCACATATCAATTCAGGTACTCGAATTATTACTTTGGATCATATTACTAGAGTAGATGCTTCTTCTGATTTTAATGGAATTAATAATGTACCCAAACGCGCCATTACAATGGGAGTTTCTACCATTATGCGTTCTAAACGAATCGTTTTGATGGCTTGGGGTCAAAATAAAGCCGATATCATCAAAAGAACCATTCAAGGTGACATTAGTTCAGAAGTACCGGCTACCTTTTTGCAAAATCATCCTAACGCAACTTTTGTTTTAGATCAATCAGCTGCATCATCTCTAACCCGTTTTGAAACACCATGGTTAGTAAGTGAGTGCATTTGGACGCAAGAACTAAAAAGTAAAGCTATTGTTTGGTTGTGTGAAAAAACCAATCAATCTATTTTAAAACTTACCGATAGAGATTACAACAACAATGGAATGTCTGACTTGTTAGCACAAGAAGGCTCTTCCTATGATTTGAACATCAATATGTTCAATGTGTTGCAACATACCATTACAGGTTGGCCTGGAGGAAAACCTAATGCAGATGACGCCAATCGTCCTGAGCGAGCGAATCCTGCAAAGAAACGAGTGATTTTATTCAGTCCACATCCAGATGATGATGTGATCTCAATGGGAGGTACTTTTGCCAAATTAATCAAACAAGGCCATGAGGTGCATGTGGTATATCAAACCTCTGGAAATATTGCAGTGACCGATGATGAGGCCTTAAAATTTGCAGAAGTATGTAATGATTTTGTAGGGGAAGATAGCAGTAAAATTAACTTCCAAGCGGTCATTGATTTCTTGAAAAACAAGAATGATAATCAAATAGATTCTCTAGAGGTTAGAAAATTAAAAGGATTAATTAGAAGAAGAGAATCGTATGCTGCAGTGCGTTACATCGGATTGAAAGATGAGAATGTACACTTTTTAGACTTGCCTTTTTACGAAACAGGTCAAGTAAAGAAAAACCCTCTAGGAACAGAAGATATTGAAATTGTTGCGGATATCATCGCTAAAATTAAACCGCATCAAGTTTTTGCAGCCGGAGATTTAGCGGATCCACACGGAACTCATGAGGTGTGTTTGAATGCCATTTTTGCAGCGATGAAACAATTAAAAGCCAAACCTTACATGAAAGAATGTTGGTTGTGGTTGTACCGAGGCGCATGGCACGAATGGGATTTACACGAAATTGACATGGCAGTGCCCTTAAGTCCAGACGAAGTATTGTTGAAACGACAAGCGATTTTATTCCACCAATCTCAAAAGGATCGTGTGATGTTTCAAGGAAACGACTCTAGAGAATTCTGGGTACGTGCCGAAGATAGAAATAAAAATACCGCCAAATTATATGACGAGTTAGGCTTAGCTGAATATGAAGCTATCGAAGCCTTCAAACGATTTGATTATTAAGAATTAGAAATCCATTCGGTTGTTTTATTCGGCCGAATGGTTCTTCTTAACATTAGGATTAACCACCTGATGGAAGATTTTATATACCAAAACCACTTATGAAATACCTTTTTGTACTGTTTTTTGTAACATTAGCTTCGACTGCTCAAGTAAGCCAAGAGTCTTTAAATTTAATGCCTTGGCCACAAAAAATTGAATTCAAGTCTGGAAATTTTGCATTGAATGCTTTTTTTAAAGTAAATGTTACTGGGCAACCTAATTCTAGAATTTTTGTAGCTGCTTCTAATTTTTTAAGACGATTAGATGGGAGAACAGGATTGTTTTTTAAACAAGGTTTTGTGACATCAACTAATGAATTTCCTGAGGCACAGTTGCAAATTAATTGCGTAAAAGCTGGAAAAATTGGCTTGTACGAAGATGAAAGTTATCAATTGACGATACAATCGAATGTAATTTCAATCCATGCTTCCTCTGATTTAGGTGCGATACATGCATTGGAAACGCTTTTGCAATTGCTTCAAAATAATGCTACTTCTTTTTATTTCCCTAACGTAACCATCACCGATATGCCTCGTTTTACATGGCGTGGAATAATGGTTGATGCTGCAAGACATTTTCAACCTGTTGATGTGATAAAAAGAAATTTAGATGCAATGGCAGCAATGAAAATGAATGTTTTTCATTGGCATTTAGTAGATGATCAAGGCTGGAGAATTGAAATGAAAAAGCATAAAGTGCTTACAGATAAAGCTTCTGATGGCCTTTTTTATACGCAAGAAGAAATTAAAGGTATTGTAAAATATGCTGCTGATAGAGGTATTCTTGTGGTACCTGAAATAGATGTACCAGGTCATGCTTCCGCAATTTTGACTGCTTTTCCAGAAATAGGAAGTAAAGTTGTGACAATAAACAAAGGGTCTTCTGAAACTACACAGAAAGCATCAGGTTTAGTAACTTATTCGTTAGAGAGAAATGCAGGTATTTTCACACCTACCTTAGATCCTTCTAATCCAAGAACCTACCAGTTGTTAGGTGAGATTTTTGATGAAGTTTGTCCCTTGTTTTCTGGCAAATATTTTCACATTGGAGGTGATGAAAATGAAGGCAAAGACTGGGATGCAAATCCTAAGATACAGGAATTCATGAAAAAGCATAAGTTGGCCAATAATCATGAATTGCAGACGTATTTCACCATGCAGTTAATTCCGATGTTAAAAAAGCATCAAAAAGAATTGATGGGTTGGGAAGAAATCATGACGAAAAATATGTCCAAGGAGGCTATTATTCATTCTTGGAAAGGGCCTAATGAAGGCGTTGCAGCAGGAGCTTCACTAGTAAATGCTGTTAAAAATGGCTATAAAACAGTTTTGTCAAATGGTTATTATGTTGATTTGATGCAAGGAGTTGAAGATCATTATCTTGTAGATCCTATGCCCAAAAATACCGTCTTGTTACCTGAAGAGCAAGCCAGAATTTTAGGAGGTGAAGCCACTATGTGGACTGAATTAGTTACTCCACAAACTATCGATTCCAGAATTTGGCCAAGAACAGCAGCTATTGCAGAACGATTTTGGTCTGATGCTACTGTAACGGATTTAAATAGCATGCGAAAAAGAATGAAAGTGGTTGCTACTCGATTGGAAGAATTAGGCATCACCCACATTCGAAACAAAGAAGTGCTATTGCGAAATATTAGCAATTATCAGGACACAGCCGCTTTGCAAACATTCTCGGCAGTTTGTGAACCCTTAAAAATTTATTCTCGAAATGCAGGAGGGATAGAATATCAAGTGTATTCTCCTTTGTCTTTGTTTGCCGATGCTTGCACACCCGATGCTGAGGATGCTTTGCAATTCAACCAATTGGTTGAGGAATATCTGAAAAACAAATCGGTTACAGCTGAAGAGGGTTTAGTATTGTTTTTTAATAAATGGGTTCAAAATCAAAAAGATTTAGAGGGAATCAGTAAGAATGCTCCATTAGTACAGCCACTCTTGCCGTTGTCAAAAAGTCTAAGTGAATTATCAGAACAATTGCTCTTGAAATTACAAAAAAAATCGGAGTACAAAGCTACTTTAGCAATAGAGTTACTCGAAAAATGTAAATCTAAAAAACATGCTGATGTTGAATTAGCGGTTGTTACAGGTTTAAAAAAAATAGTAGAATTTTAGTTTGGTTCAACAATTAATAGGGTTTAGTTAATAAGAGGTTTTTTATGTTACTATTAATTATTGATTAGTGTTAATTTCTTTTCAATTTGGTTATTGTTTTTATTAGAGATTAATTTTAAAAAGAGGATTTCATTAGATTTCCTCTTTTTTTTATAGGTTTAGCAAAAGATAAAAGGCTATTTAAAGCGATAACAAAGCTAATTTTGTACTTTTGCAAAAATTTTTAAAAACTACGATTCATGTTAACAGTTAATAATTTATCAGTTCAATTTGGCAAGCGAATTTTATTCGACGAAGTAAACACTACCTTTACTCATGGAAATGTTTATGGAGTTATTGGAGCCAATGGCGCTGGAAAATCCACCTTTTTAAAAATAATTTCTGGTGAAATGGATCCAACTTCTGGGCATATTCATTTAGAACCAGGAAAAAGAATGTCAGTGCTGAACCAAAATCACAACATGTTTGATGAACATACGGTATTGGAAACAGTGATGATGGGAAATAAAGTGTTGTATGCTGTCAAAAAAGAAATGGACGAGCTTTATTTAGATTACAATGATAAAAACGCAGACAGAATTGGAGAATTGCAAGTGCAATTTGAAGAAATGAACGGATGGAATGCCGATTCTGATGCGGCTGCTATGTTGTCAAATCTAGGTATTACAGAAGATAATCATTATACTTTGATGGCCGACTTGGAAGGGAAAATGAAAGTACGTGTCCTTTTGGCACAAGCTTTATTCGGAAATCCTGACTTGTTGATTATGGATGAGCCTACCAACGACTTGGATTTTGAAACCATCGCTTGGTTAGAAAATTTCTTGGCCAATTATGAAAACACAGTGATTGTGGTTTCTCACGACAGACACTTTTTAGATGCGGTTTGTACTCATATTTCTGATATTGATTTTAGTAAAATCAACCATTATTCAGGAAATTATACGTTTTGGTATGAATCTAGCCAATTAGCTGCGAAACAACGTGCACAACAAAACAAAAAAGCCGAAGAGAAGAAACAAGAATTGGAAGAGTTTATCCGTCGTTTTAGTGCCAACGTTGCAAAATCTAAACAAGCGACTTCTCGTAAAAAAATGATTTCGAAATTGAATATTTCTGAAATCAAACCTTCTAGCCGTCGTTATCCAGCTATTATTTTTGATCAAGATCGTGAAGCAGGTGATCAGATTTTAAATGTACAAGATTTGAGTGCTTCTGTGGATGGAGAGCTTTTGTTTAAAGGCGTAGATTTGAATATGGCAAAAGGAGATAAAATTGTACTTTTTTCAAAAGATTCTCGTGCAACAACTGCTTTTTATGAAATTTTAAATGGCAATCAAGTTGCAGATTCAGGAAAATTTGATTGGGGAGTTACAACAAATCAAGCGTATTTACCTGGAGACAATCATTCTTTTTTTGAAAATGATTATACACTTGTAGATTGGTTGCGTCAATATGCAAAAACAGAAGAAGAACGCGATGAAGTGTTTATTAGAGGATTTCTTGGAAAAATGATTTTTTCCGGTGAAGAAGCTTTAAAAACAAGTAGAGTTTTATCTGGAGGAGAGAAAGTACGTTGTATGTTGTCTCGAATGATGATGGAAAGAGCTAATATTTTGATGTTAGACGAGCCTACCAACCACCTTGATTTGGAGTCAATTACGGCCTTTAATAATTCATTAAAAAACTTTAAAGGCTCTGTTATTTTTACCACTCATGACCACGAGTTTGCTCAAACTGTTGGAAATAGAGTAGTGGAATTAACGCCAAATGGAGCTATTGATCGTTACATGACCTTTGATGAATATTTGGATGATGATAAAATTCAGGAGTTAAGAGTTAAAATGTATACTAAATAAAAACAAAAAAAAACCTTTCGAAAGAGAGGTTTTTTTATATTCCTTACTTGTTTTGATGCAAAAATAAATTTTGTCACCAATTGAAAAAAGTTGAAATCACTTTAATCCCAAGTTATATTGCTGCATTGAAATTTGTATATTTGTGCACCAAACAAAATTACACCATGAATCAAAAAGTATTGCTCACTTCCAAAGAAGTCAATATCATCCTAAATCGTTTGGCTTGTCAATTAATTGAAAAACATCTTGATTTTTCTGAAACCATCTTAATTGGAATTCAGCCGAGAGGTACTTTTTTAGCGAAACGTTTGAAAAGTATTTTAGAAAACGACTACCGTGTGTCCGATATAAAAATAGGGTTTTTAGATATCACTTTTTTTAGAGATGATTTTAGAAGAACTGATAAACCCTTAGAAGCTAATATTACACAAATCGATTTTTTGGTCGAAAATAAAAAAGTAATTTTTATAGACGATGTACTCTATACAGGCAGAAGTATCAGAGCGGCTCTGACCGCAATCCAGTCTTTTGGTCGCCCCTCTGGCATTGAGCTTTTAACGCTAATCGACAGAAGATTCAGTAGAGATTTACCTATTCAGCCTGATTATCGCGGACGACAAGTCGATGCCATTAATGACGAGAAAGTAGTGGTAAGTTGGTCAGAACAAGGAGGTGAAGATGGTGTTTTTTTAATCAATAATAATCAATAAGTATAAAAAATGAGCGAGTTAAGCGTAAATCATTTATTAGGAATTAAATATATCACCAAAAACGATATTGACCTTATTTTTGAAACAGCTGATCATTTTAAAGAAGTTATCAATAGACCCATCAAAAAAGTTCCTTCTTTACGAGACATTACCATAGCCAATATTTTTTTTGAAAACAGTACCAGAACCAAACTTTCGTTTGAACTGGCCCAGAAACGTTTATCTGCAGATGTCATCAGTTTTTCTGCAGCCCAATCTTCTGTGAAAAAAGGGGAGACGTTAATCGATACCGTTAATAACATTTTATCAATGAAGGTGGATATGGTTGTTATGCGTCATGCCAATCCTGGAGCGGCTTATTTTTTGTCAAAAAATGTAAAAGCAAGTATCGTAAATGCTGGAGATGGTGCTCATGAACATCCTACACAAGCGCTGTTAGATAGCTATTCAATCAGAGAAAAATTAGGAGATGTAGGAGGGAAGAAAGTGGTTATTGTTGGAGATATTTTGCATTCAAGAGTAGCGTTGTCTAATATATATGCTTTGCAAATGCAAGGAGCAGAAGTTAAAGTTTGTGGTCCCAAAACATTGATTCCTAGATATATCGAATCACTTGGAGTAACAGTTGAGTCAGATTTACGTAAAGCATTGGAATGGTGTGATGTAGCAAATATGTTGAGAGTTCAAAATGAACGTATGGATGTTAACTTTTTTCCATCTACGAGAGAATATGCGCAACAATACGGAGTCGATAAAAATTTACTAGATTCATTAAGTAAAGAGATTGTAATTATGCACCCAGGACCTATAAACCGTGGTGTGGAAATCACTTCAGACGTCGCAGATTCTCAACAATCAGTAATCTTGAACCAAGTAGAAAATGGAGTAGCCATTCGAATGGCTGTAATTTATTTATTAGCTTCAAAAATTCAATAAAATGAAAGTAGATACCAAAGGACATACCATAACCATAAAAGATACTGAAGGTATTGTTACTACTTTTGTAGAAAAAGTAACCAATCAATATGCTAGTTTCAAAGATTTTAATTTGATTTTAGACGTGTCTAATGATAAAACAGTCGATATAGCTTCCATAAAGCTTTTTTTGCCTTTGGCCAAAAGCCATAAAAAAGCCAAAAAGTCATTGGTTATAGTTACAGATGCCATTGATTTTAATGCGGTTCCACAATCCATAACAGTAGTTCCTTCTATGTTAGAAGCAAATGATATTATTGAAATGGAAGAAATTGAAAGAGATTTAGGCTTTTAGTAAAAAGCTTCTCAAGATTGTTAGATTATAGTTTATCTAAAAACAACATTCATTACTTTGAAATTAACCGTACTTGGCTGCTATGCTGCAACACCTCGAACTTTTACTAATCCAACAGCTCAATTGTTGGAGATAAAAAACAGGTATTTTTTAATAGATTGTGGTGAAGGAACTCAAGTGCAATTGCGTAAAAACAAAGTCAAGTTTACCAAAATCAGTCATATATTTATTTCTCATTTACATGGAGATCATTTTTATGGTCTTATCGGTTTAATTTCTTCTTTCTCTCTTTTATCAAGAGTGACAGATTTACATATCTACGGTCCCAAAGGCTTGAAAGAAATTATTCAATTACAACTAAAGCTCTCACATTCGTGGACCAATTATGAAATACATTTTCATGAGTTGGATTCCAAAGAAAGCGAATTGATATTTGAAGATGAAAAAGTTTCGGTTCACACTATTCCATTAAAACATAGAGTATACACCAATGGTTTTTTATTCAAAGAAAAAGAAGGAGATAGAAAATTGAATATTGATGCTATTCAAGAATTAGCTATTGATATTTGTTATTATAAGAAGATTAAAAAAGGAGGTAACATTACGCTAGAGGATGGACAAGTAATCCAAAATGAGCAACTAACTTTTCCTGGAGAACCTACAAAATCTTATGCTTTTTGTTCAGATACAGTTTATACAGAGTCACTAATTCCTTTAGTAGAAGGAGTTGATTTATTATATCACGAAACTACCTTTTTAGAAAGTGAATCAAAGTTAGCAACCAAAACGATGCATTCAACAGCAATTCAAGCCGCTACAATTGCTTCAAAGGCCAATGTGAAATCATTACTTTTAGGCCATTATTCTACACGATATAAAAGTATTGCTTTATTTAAAGAGGAAGCTTTAACTGTTTTTTCTAATGTGCAATTGGCAGATGATGGAGCAATTTTCGAAATTTAATATAGGTACGTTTTACATAATCAATAACAAGAGAATATTTCAATTTGTTCTTTTCTTTAAAAAATAAGATCATGAAAGATTTAAGTAATTACAGAAAATCATACGAAAAAAGTGAATTATTAGAATCTACTATTCCTGAGGATCCAATTAATTTATTCAACCGTTGGTTTCATGAAGTAGAAGATTTTGGTGGAGTAGAGGAGGTCAATGCCATGACAGTTGCTACCATAGGTTTGGATGGATTTCCAAAATCTAGGGTTGTGCTGTTGAAAAAGTTTAACGAAGAAGGTTTTGTTTTTTATACCAATTATAATTCACAAAAAGGAAAAGCGATAGAGGCAAACCCAAATATCTGTTTGTCCTTTTTTTGGCATTCTATGGAACGCCAAGTAATAATTAAAGGTAAGGCTAAAAAGACTAGCGATATTGTGTCTGATGGTTACTTTGATTCAAGACCTGACGGCAGTAAATTAGGTGCTATAGTTTCCAATCAAAGTGAAATCATTCCTTCTAGAGCTTTTTTAGAAAATAATTTAAAAGAAGTAGAGCTCAAATATGAAGGTAAAGAAATTCCGAGACCCAATTTTTGGGGAGGTTATTTAGTAGTTCCCTTTGAAGTGGAATTTTGGCAAGGAAGACCTAACCGACTGCATGACAGGATACAGTATCAACTTCAAGATGATTTTTCATGGAAGATTAATCGTCTTTCACCATAATTATAGTAAATATTTTACAAATAAAAAAAAATGATGTAGTTCATCGATAATATTTGGTAGTTTAACGGGTTTTATAGTAAATTTATAGTGTTGAAAATAAAGATATTATAAATCAAATAAAGAATTTGCCCCACATCTTCTTTTAAACTTAATCTACCATTATTATGAAAACAAAGCTTTCATTACTAGCGGTGTTGTTTGTTAGTGCTGTTTTGTTGTCTTCATGTTCTTCCGAGCCTGAGGAAGTTAGTGTATCTCAAACCTCAACTGCTGCAATCACGGATACTTCTGTTTATAATTACAATGCAACAGAAGTAGAAACCTTGAGTTTAATCAATAATTACCGAAAATCTTTGGGATTGAATTCACTTGAAAAATTGAATTTTATTTCATTAAAATCAGAAGGGCATGTAAATTATATGATTGCTAATAATGTGGTAAACCATAATGATTTTACTTCAAGATCTAATGAAATTATTCGTGCTTTTGGTGCGAAAAATGTAGCTGAAAATATAGCCTACAATTATGTTTCTCCCTCTGGGGCTTTTGAGGCATGGTTAAAAAGTTCAAGCCACAAAGAAAATATCGTGGGTAATTTTACTCATTTTGGAATTTCAATTAAACAAGATCCACTTACTGGAAAAACGTATTATGTAAATATTTTTGCAAAAATATAATGGCTGAATAAAAAATGGAATGGTTTTATTAGTGAAAAAAGTCGAAAGTTATACTTTCGACTTTTTTGTTTTTATATGAGTTTTGTTTCTAATCCTATTATAGGCTGTGTTTTTAATTATTTTATAATAACACTTAGTGGTGCTTTTAAATCTCTAGAAGATTGTCCTAACAATAATTGATATTCACCACTTTCAATGGACCAATCAGCTAATTTTTCATCATAAAATGCTAAATCTTTAACTCTTATTGTAAGTTCGATATTTTTTGATTCACCCGGTTTTAAGAACACTTTTTGAAAAGCTTTTAATTCTTTTTTCGCTCTCATTACCCTACTATTAGTTGGAGCGACATACAATTGAATTACCTCGGCTCCTTCTTTATTTCCCGTGTTTTTTATGGTGCATGTCACGGTTATGTTTTCATTTTTATCTAATTCTTTTTTAGCAATATTCGCTTGATTGATGTCAAACGTAGTATAGGATAAACCAAAACCAAACGGGTATAAAGGAGCAATGTTTTTAGTGTCATACCAACGATAGCCCACTAAAATATCTTCTTCGTAGTGGACCTTTAAATCTTTTCCAGGATAATTACCTAGGGCAATATCAGGGGATTGTTGTAGTGTAACCGGCATTGTAAAAGGTAATTTTCCAGAAGGAGATTCTTTCCCGCTCAAGACATCCATCACTGCATTTCCAGCTTCCATTCCACCGTACCAAGCCCAAACAATTGAAGGTACTCGTGTTTGTATTCCTGATAATTCTAAGGGAGAACCCGCGATGATCACCACGATGGTTTTGGGATTAGCTTTTGTCACTTCCTGAATTAAAGTTTCTTGTCCATAAGGTAAACGCATATGAATTCGGTCAAAGGACTCCGAATCAAAATCGTGATTTAAACCCGCAAAAACAATAGCTACATCGGATTTTTTGGCCTGAGAAACAGCCTCATTGATTAATTTCCAATCTACAAAATCAGAATTCAGTTGTCCTTTGTTGCTGCCTTCTCCTGGTGAAGATTGCTTATTGTAACCTTGTGCATAATTAATTTGCAATTGGTTTCCATACTTATTGGTAATGGCTTCTAATGGTGTGATTTCGTATAAAGGCTTAATTTCGGAACTCAGTCCACCCCCACAATGTTTTCTGGTCGCGTTATCTCCAATAACCGCCACCGATTTCAAGGCATTCATTGGCAAAGGCAATAGCTGGTTTTCGTTTTTTAATAAAACAATAGATTCTACTGCGGATTGATACGCCATCGCTTGATGTTCTTTGGTGTTTAGACTTCCTTTAATTCTGGTTTTGGGATCTAATACCTTCGTCTTGATCATAACCCTTAAGATATTAGCAACTTTTTCGTCAACAAGGCTTTCTTTTATTTTTCCTTCTTGCACCGCTTTAATTAAAGGGTCTGCAAAATACCATTCATTATAATTGGTGTTATTGGTACCCATTTCTAAATCTAATCCAGCCAAAGCCGCATTGACTGTACTATGAGTCGCATCCCAATCCGACATATAGACTCCTTTAAACTGGTATAAATCGCGTAAAATGGTTCGTCCCAATAACATGTTTTCGGTACAATAGTCTCCTCTAAATTTATTGTAAGCTCCCATTACAGTTAAAACGTTCGCATCCATAATCGCTGCTTTAAACCCTGGTAAATAAATTTCGTGTAAAGCCCTGTCGCTCATAGAAGCATCAATTACAAAACGATTGTCTTCTTGATTATTGGCTGCAAAATGTTTAACACTTGCTGCTACATCTTTACTTTGCAAAGCTTTGATGTAGCTAATTGCCAATTGAGCAACCAAAAAAGGGTCTTCACTTAAATACTCAAAATTTCTGCCACATAAAGGACTTCTAATGATATTGATTCCGGGGCCTAATAGCACATCTTTTTTTCTAAATCGGGCTTCCTCACCTAAAACATATCCTCGTTTGGCTGTCAAATCTAAATTCCAAGTGGCGGCCATGGCAGTACCCGGAGGAAAACAAGTAACAGCATCGTCTTTCCAACCAGCATATTGCCAATTGTGTCGGTTCATTTCGGCACGTACTCCATGAGGACCATCGGATAAAGCCCATTCCGGGATGCCTAATCGTTTGATATCTGATACATAGAATTTCGAATTACCATGTAATAAACTTACTTTTTCTTTTAATGTCATTTTTTTTAATAATGACTGAATGCGTTTTTCAGTTTGGGACTCAGTTTGGGAATAGGCAAAACATTTTATAAATAAAATAATAAAAAAGGTTATTTTTTTCATACAACAAAGGTTATTAGAATTTCGTTAGATAATGATTTTGTTACAGCGTTTTGATACGTAGGTTGAATGAATTCAAAGTTTATCATAACTTTCTGTATCACAATATAATGAAATATTTTTATGATTTTTTATTTCATACCAAATGTTACCTTTTTTTGATGAATAATTTGTTAAATAAATTCTTTTGCTAATTAGTTGTGATTTTTACATGTGGTACTATTTAATAAAAAAAAACGCAATCATTTAAAAATTGCGTTTTATTAATTTGAAAAGGTAAGAGCTTAAGAACTTCTTATAAATTGAAGGGTAGTTTGTATCACTTCCTTATCTCCTAAAATTTTTCGATGCCCTAAATTGTTAGTCAAAAGCAATTTTCCTTTTTTACAATATTCATGGATATGTATACCAGCACTAGCAGGTACTTCTGAATCATCATTATCGTGAATGACCAAAATGGGGAGCGTTAGGTTTGAGGCAGCTTTAAAAGCTGAAAAATCATCAAGCGATCCGCCGTATTTTTTTTCAAAATAGTTTTTTAAATGAATTGCTGTTTTTTTGTGTAGTTGTAATTTGAAAATAAAATCATCAATAATATCTTGTACTACGTCACCACTCCCTATAATAGTTGCGTTTTTTACTTGTAATCCGTTCTTAATGGCGTTTAAAGTAGACATACCTCCTAAGGAATGCCCGACAATAGCCTCAAAAGGACCAAATTTAGCATCAATTTCATGAATTGACGCGATAAATTCAGTCATAATTGTAGAATTTCCTGGCGATTTTCCATGCGCGGGAGCATCAAAACTTACTGTTGCACAATCATTTTTAAGTAATTCATCGGCTAATTTACAAAGTTGCGTACCTCTGCCAGACCAACCATGTACCAAAAGTATTTTTTTGTTACCATTACCGTAATGATAGGTCATGATTTTTTTATTAATTGTCGGAACTGTAATCATTAATTTGGTACTGTTAGTATACATTTCATACTCTCGTTTAGGCATTTTGTGTTTCATGGGAGTAACAAAAAGTCGTGCCGCAAAACGAGTGACAAGTTTTGTAGATAAAAAAGCGAATAGTTTAGCAGTAAGGATAATAAATTTGGGTATCTCTAAATTTTTTGGTGGTTGGGTATTTTTTTTTGGCATTTTATTAATTTTTCTACAAAGTTAAATTCAATCTTTTTTTTTACTAAATTTAAGAAACATAAAAGTACTATTTATTCTATTGTTTTACTCTTTTGTTGTTTTATTTATGGAATGGTGATGTTGTGTTTGTAATGTTTTGAAAATCAATAATTTAATTTGTTTATTACCTAATAAAAACCTATAATTACTAAAAGATGAGACATGACAAGACGAATATAATTGCGATTATATTAGGAGGAGGGCAGGGATCACGATTGTATCCCTTAACAGAATTTAGATCAAAACCTGCTGTACCTGTTGGTGGGAAGTATCGATTGGTTGATATTCCAATTTCGAATTGTATGAATTCGGATATTTTTAGAATTTTTGTGTTAACACAGTTCAATTCAAAATCACTAAATGCTCATATCAAAAACACCTATAATTTTAGTATTTTCAGCCATGCTTTTGTGGATATTTTGGCGGCAGAGCAAACCGTAGAAAATCACACTTGGTTTCAAGGGACTGCTGATGCAGTTCGACAATGTATGCCTTATTTTGTCAATCATGATTTTGAATATGTTTTAATTCTTTCGGGTGATCAATTGTATCAAATGGATTTTAATGATATGCTAAAAGCTCATATTGAATCCAATGCTGAAATATCAATTGCAACCTTGCCCGTAAATGCGAAAGATGCTCCTGAGTTTGGCATTTTGAAAACCAATACAGAAAATGTTATAGAATCCTTTATTGAAAAGCCTGCTCCAGCATTGTTATCGGAATGGACTTCGGAAGTAAGTGAGGAAATGAAAGCGCAAGGCAAACATTATTTGGCCTCTATGGGAATTTATATTTTCAATAGAGACCTATTGGTTGAATTGATGAAAAATAAAGAAACGAAGGATTTTGGTAAAGAAATTATGCCTCAAGCCGTTGGAGTAAACAAAATTGTAAGTTATCAATATGAAGGCTATTGGACCGATATTGGAAACATAGATTCTTTTTTTGAAGCCAATATTGGACTTACGGACGATTTACCTGATTTTAATCTCTTTGATAGTGATAATAAGATTTATACCCGTCCTCGATTATTGCCTCCTTCGAAATTTAAAGCAACACAACTAGATAACGCCCTGATTTCTGATGGTTGTATCATTAATGCTAAAGAAATTAAAAAATCGGTCATTGGAAATAGATCCCGTATTGGACATGGAACTATTATTGAAAACTGTTATGTAATGGGTAACGATTTTTATCAAAGCATTGACAATTTAGAAAAGGATAAAGCTAACGGAAAACCAGTAGTTGGCATTGGAGAAAACTGTTATCTTAATCAAGCTATTATAGAAAAAAATTCTAGAGTTGGTAATAACGTCTTTATTAATGGCGGGAAACACCTCGAAAATTCCAACGAAGAATTATATTGTGTCAAAGAAGGAATCGTTGTGATTAAAAAAGGGAAAATCATTCCAGATAATTTTAGAATAGAATAAATCTGTTTCAACGGGATGAAAATCAAAAAAAATAAGAATGAATTTACAAAACCAAACAAGAATTGTAATTGAAAATGTGAGGCCTCAATTAGATGGTGGCGCTCATTTTATCAAAAGAATAGTCGGACAAACAGTAGCTGTTACCGCAGACGTTTTTTCTGATGGACATGATGTAATTGAATCTTGTATTAAATACAAACATGAGTCAGAAAAGCAATGGCAAGAAGTTAGGATGTGGCCTACTCATAATGATGAATGGAATGGAAGTTTTATCGTTGAAAAACAGGGATATTATAGCTATTTTGTAGAAGGTTGGGTGGATTATGCGCTCAATTGGCAACACGGAACTGAACGCAAAATTCAAGATCATCAATATGTAAAATCTGAATTGCTAGAAGGAGCGGAGTATATTGAAGTGATCCTAAGCAAAGTTGATGCTTCGGAGAAGGATTTCCTTCAAAACGCTTTACAGTGCTTTAAAAACGAAGCAGATTATGATACAGCCATAAAAATGGCCGTATCCATTGAATTAAAAAATATTTTTAAAAAATATCCCGTTCGTTACATCGAAAATAAATCCTTAGAATTAAAGATGTATGTGGATAGAAAAAAAGCGTTGTTCAGTACTTGGTACGAATTTTTTCCAAGATCTTCATCGGAAGAACAAGGGAAACACGGTACTTTTAAAG
Organism: Flavobacterium sp. TSSA_36; assembly: GCF_051547165.1. NCBI lineage: Bacteria > Pseudomonadati > Bacteroidota > Flavobacteriia > Flavobacteriales > Flavobacteriaceae > Flavobacterium > Flavobacterium sp. TSSA_36. The sequence continues at coordinate 120,483 of NZ_JBPTTP010000002.1, read as the reverse complement.
ACTGCGAAAGATTGTTGCCTAGAGTCGCTGCTATGGGTTTTGACACTTTATATTTTCCGCCGATTCACCCTATTGGGGAAATCAATCGAAAAGGCAAAAATAACGCTACCAATGCACAGGAAGGTGATGTAGGTTCACCTTGGGGAATCGGTTCTCAATATGGCGGCCATAAATCGACTCATCCCGAGTTAGGTTCTATAGAAGATTTTAAATCTTTGGTGAATAAAGCCCAAGATTTAGGTATTGAGGTAGCGATGGATTATGCCTTGCAAGCAGCACCCGATCATCCTTATGTAAAAGATTTTCCTCAATGGTTTAAGTGGAGACCTGATGGAACGGTACAATATGCCGAAAATCCTCCCAAAAAATACCAAGACATTCAGCCCATTTATTTTGAAAGCAAAGACTGGAAAAACCTTTGGAAAGAACTCTTAGATGTGGCTTTGTTTTGGATAGAAGAATGTAATATCAAAGTATACCGCGTTGATAATCCACACACTAAACCCTTTTATTTTTGGGGATGGTTGATTGGTGAAATCAAGAAAAAACATCCCCATGTTTTGTTTTTGGCCGAAGCTTTTACACGCCCAAAAATTATGAATGAATTGGCCAAACAAGGTTTTAGTCAATCGTATACCTATTTTACTTGGAGAAACACCAAACACGAATTAACTGAATATGTGACCGAGTTGACACAATCTGCTCAAAAAGAATTTTATAGACCCAATTTTTGGCCCAACACTCCCGATATTAACCCGTTTGCTTTACAAGGCGGAAACGAATCCATTCATTTACAAAAGTATTTTTTAGCGGCTACTCTAAGCTCTAATGTGGGGATTTATGGGCCTGTTTTTGAATATAGGATTAGTGCACCATTAGCTCCAGGAAAAGAAGAATATTTAGATTCTGAGAAATATGAGTTTGTTACATGGGATTGGAACATTCAAAATAATTTGACTCATAGAATTTCACAAATTAATGCAATCAGAAAAGAACAAAATTCATTACAACAAACCAATAATATCGTTTTTTGTGAAACCAATAACGATCAAGTTATAGCCTATTATAAGTTTGATGATAGCAAGCAAAATGAAACTTTAATGGTAGTAAGTTTAAATGATCAACATATGGTTCAAGCTATGGTGCGTTTGCCTTATGCACAATTAGGGAATCAACCCGTTCGTGTACACGATTTAATGACAGATGCGATTTATTACTGGGAAAAGGAATGGAATTTCATTGAATTACGGCCTGACTTACCTTTTCATTTATTCAAAATTTTGAAATAATTTTCCCTTAAAAAAACAAAACAAATTTTCATATTTATACCACACCAAATAAATGAATAAAGTACAAGTACATTCTCTTTTCACTGAATTTGATATCGATTTATTTAAAGCTGGGAAGCATTTTCGTCTCTATGAAAAATTAGGCGCACATCCAATTGAAGTGGATGGCGTGAAAGGAGTATATTTTGCCGTTTGGGCACCCTCTGCGCAGTCAGTTTCTGTGGTTGGAGATTTTAATTATTGGATAGCAGGCAATCATGAGTTGTATGTGCGTTGGGATGCTTCGGGTATATGGGAAGGTTTTATTCCTAATATTACTAAAGGTATGACTTATAAATATAAAATTCAGTCATCCAACAACGGAATAGTTACTGAGAAAGCGGATCCTTTTGCTTTTTATTGTGAAAAACCGCCACACACCGCCTCTGTAATTTGGGATTTGGATTATAAATGGGATGATGACAAATGGATGAAGTCTCGAAAAGAGCACAACGCGCTAGATAAACCCTATTCTGTTTATGAAGTGCATTTGGGATCTTGGAAACGCCACGCTGATGACAATAGTTTCTTAAGTTATACCGAAATGGCCGAGGACCTTGTTGGGTATGTCAAAGAAACAGGATTTACACACGTTGAGTTCATGCCCGTAATGGAATATCCCTACGATCCTTCTTGGGGGTATCAGTTGGTTGGGTATTTTGCGCCAACTTCTCGTTTTGGCAACCCTCAAGAGTTTATGTATCTCGTAGATCGTTTGCACGATGCAGGAATTGGAGTAATTTTGGATTGGGTACCGTCTCATTTTCCAGATGATGCACACGGGCTAGGTTTTTTTGATGGCTCAAATCTATTCGAACATCCAGACCGCAGAAAAGGTTACCATCCTGATTGGAAAAGTTTGGTATTCAATTATGGTCGTAACGAGGTGCGCTCTTTCTTGATAAGCAATGCTTTGTTTTGGTTGCACCATTATCATGTAGACGGATTACGCGTTGATGCTGTTGCCTCAATGTTGTATTTAGATTATTCTAGAAACGATGGGGAATGGGAACCGAATATTTTTGGTGGACGCGAAAATCTCGATACAATAAGTTTCCTTAAAGATTTTAATGAAGCCGTTTATGCCAATTATGAAGGTGTACAAACCATAGCTGAGGAAAGCACCTCATTTCCTATGGTTTCTAGACCAACTTATGCTGGTGGATTAGGCTTTGGAATGAAATGGATGATGGGTTGGATGCACGATACCTTGCATTATTTTCAAAAAGAGACGGTTTATAGAAAATACCATCAAAATGAGTTGACTTTTTCTATGACGTATGCTTTCTCAGAGAATTTTATGTTGCCACTTTCTCACGACGAAGTGGTCTATGGAAAACATTCTATAGCAGGAAGAATGCCAGGCGATGAATGGCAAAAGTATGCAAATCTAAGGCTGTTATACGGGTATATGTTCACGCATCCAGGAACCAAGTTACTATTTATGGGCGCAGAATTCGGACAAAGTGGGGAGTGGAATTTCGAGCAAAGTTTGGATTGGCATTTGCTACAATATCCTTTTCATAAAGGGATTCAAACAGTAATTACCGAACTGAATGCACTCTACAAATCACAACCAGCTTTGTACGAAAAGCAATTTAGTCCAGAAGGATTCGAATGGATTAACTATTCCGACCACGAGAATGCAGTTATGACCTACATCCGAAAAGGAAATGACTCAAAGAATGATTTGATTGTGATTTGCAATTTCACACCAGTAGTTCGAGAAAATTATCGCATCGGAATTCCTAGAAAAGGCGAGTTAGTTGAACTATTCAACAGCGATGCCAAGTTATTTGGCGGTAGTGGCGTGCAACAAAACGGAAAGTTAAAAGTCGAAGCCACACCTTATGATGGTAGAGATTATTCTATTGCCCTAACGTTGCCTCCTTTGGCTATTTCCGTATTCAAAATGAAATAACATAACGTATTCAAAATAAAAACGTTTGTAAGACCTAGTATTTTACAGACGTTTTTTTTATTTGGGCGTGCCCTCCTCTAGCCAGAAAAAGGCTAGAGGAGGTCGTGCTGTACGTTCCCGCTTTTTTTTATTTTTCCGAAAAAAGAAAAATAAAAAAAGAGCTCCACTGCCATCACTCACGCAAGTGTCTTCGTGAGAACGTTATTGGATTTATAAAAATTTTGCTTTCAATTCAGGAGTAGGCATCCAGCAGTGTTCCTGTTGACCGTACCATTTGTACCTATTTTTCGCCACATAATCATAGATGAAATTTAAAAGGGAAGAAGGAAGGATTTTGAAAACAATAGCCAAACTGTAAATGCCTTCAAGTTCCTTTGCAATATCTAAAACCGCTTCCGATTTATACGAATACGAAACCCCAGGCGCATAAAAAACAAGACTGTCTATTTTGCGCGTGTCAACCCCAATATGTTTTTGTATGGCTATACCCATTTCACTTTGCAAAGCCACAAAACGGAACACATCTTTTTTATCGTGTTGTATAATGGTTTGTACGGCAGAATTACACAAATTGCAAATGCCATCAAATAGGATGATTTTTTTGTTTTCAGGAAGCGATAGCGAGTGTTGCATTTATTTATTGGTCTTAATTTAGGTTTTAGAATATGTTTAATTACCGCAAATTCGCAAATTTCATTTTTTTTATTAGCCTAATTCAATTGTTAATTAGATGAATTTTCAAATGTTTTATTACTTCCTGCAAGGTTTTCAAAACCTTGTAGGTATGCTTCTTGAATTCATACCTACAAGGTCAAAAAAAAGACCTTGTAGATAAATTAAGTGTTAGTAAAATTAATTCTTATACAATTAAAAATTTGCGAATTTGCGGTCATTTTTTTATTTCTTAACCGCTTCCACTAATTCTAATTCGTCTAAACTTACTTTTGAGGTAAAAATACCATAATTGACAGTAGCTTTATTTTTCTCAATACTATCAATCGTTCCCACCGCTTTTCCATCAGCCATCCGCACTCTATCGCCTAATTTTAGAATAGGTTTTGGTTTTTCAACAACGGGTTTCAGTTTCTTTTCTTTTTTGATTGTTCGAATTTCCTCGACCTTAACTTCAACCTCTTTGATAATCTCTTTTTTCTTTTCGGTGATGACTTTGGCTTCTTTGGCCGAAATCTTTTTACGCTTAGAATTTTCTATTTCAATAATTTTCAAAAACTCACCAATGAGTTCTTTTTTGTTTTTATTGTTGAAGTATTTCTCCGAAATATCCTCTATTTTTTGACCAATGTAAATCGTTTTTTGGTTGCTGTCATACAATTCCTGATAGCTTTCCAGTTTTTGCTTGATTTTTACATTGATGTTTTCCATTTTTTTGCTTTCCTCTCTGGCTTTCGATTCTTCTTCTTTTAATACTTGAGAGGTTTTTTCGAGTTTAGAACGTTCTTTTTGCAGCGTGGCAATGGTTTTGTCAAAACGTACTTTTCCGGTTTCGATTTTCTTCTTGGCACGATTGATTAAGCCAAACGGAATACCGTTTTTCTGAGCTACTTCAAAAGTAAAAGAACTACCCGCTTGACCCAAAACAAGTTTGTACAACGGCTCTAATGTTTTCTCGTCAAAAAGCATATTGGCATTTTGAGCACAAGGCAATTCATTAGCTAAAATCTTTAAATTGGAGTAGTGGGTTGTAATAATTCCAAAAGCTTCACGATGGTAAAATTCTTCCAAGAAGATTTCGGCAAGTGCGCCACCCAAATCTGGGTCAGAACCTGTTCCAAATTCATCAATCAAAAACATGGTTTTTCTATTGCACTTTTTTAGAAAATAATTCATGTTTTTTAAGCGATAACTGTACGTACTCAAATGATTTTCTATGGATTGATTGTCGCCAATATCCGTTAGAATTCGGTCAAACAAAAAGGTTTCACTGCGTTCGTGTACCGGAATCAACATACCCGATTGCAACATTAATTGCAATAAGCCAACGGTCTTTAAGGAAATGGTTTTTCCACCCGCATTAGGACCAGAAATAACGATGATTCGGTTATCTTGGTTGAGTTCTATAGTTTGCGGATGCGTAACTTCGTTCTTTTGTTTGTTGTTCAAATACAAAATAGGATGGTAAGCATCTCTTAGAAACAACCTTCTTTCTTCACTGATTTGAGGTAAAATAGCATTGATTTTGTTGGCATATTTGGCTTTCGCAGCAATAACATCAATATCACTCAAAAACTCTTGATATTCGATAAGCAAAGGCAAATAAGGACGAATAGCGTTTGATAATTGCTTTAAGATTCTGGTGATTTCTTCCTTTTCTTCATATTCTAGATTGCTCAATTCACGCGAATATCTCAAAGTAGCTTCTGGTTCGATGTAAGCAATACTGCCTGTTTTTGAGCTACCTAAAATGGTGCCTTTTACTTTTCTGCGGTACATCGCCAAAACAGCTAAAACTCTACGATTTTGAACAAAACTCTCTTTGATGTCATCCAAATAGCCCAAACCATTGTATTGTGATAAGGCAACGCCAAAACTTTGGTTTACTTTGCCGCGTACGGTATTCATGTTTCTTCGGATATCTAACAAATCAGGAGAAGCATTGTCTTTGATTTCTCCATATTTGTCTACCACTTCATCAATTTGAGTGATGATTGTTTTGGTAAATTCTACTTTATTGGCACGAGCATTTAAATTAGGATAATAATCTTCAAATTTTTTAAGAAATGCCAATAGAAAATTACTAGTACTAGAAAGCGTAGCGATTTTTCTGAAACTTCCTACTTCAAGAAAGCTATCTTCAATTCCAAGAAATTTGATTTCATGAGTAATGGCGTCAAATCCGTGATTGGGTATGGCATTGTTATTTTGAAAAGAAGAAACATACTCTGAAGTTTGCAACAAAGCTTCCATCAACGTTTCTTTCTCTCTAAAAGTCGTTATTTTTAATGCTTTCTCTTTACCAATATCAGTATTGCAAATATCCGATAGGGTTTCGAGTACAGTGGGGAATTGTAAATCTTGTAATGTTTTTTCGGTGATAGCAATCATTTAATTTTGTATTGTGAAAAGGACAAAGTTACAAACTTGTTAAGTTGTATTAATCTAAAACAATTAATATTTATATTTGTTACGAATCGAATTCGTAATAGATTGTAACAAAAATGAAAAAAGAGGAAATTATAAATGCTTTAAAAGGCGATAAACAATATCTAGCAGAGAATTTTGGAGTAGCATCAATTGCTTTATTCGGCTCTTATGCTAAGGGACTTGAAAACAAGGACAGCGATATTGATTTTATAGTTGAATTTTCTGTACCTTCTTACAGTTTATTGATGGGATTGTATACTTATTTGGAAGATAAATTGCAATCTAAAATTGAAATCATAAGAAAGGGGCCTCATTTGTCTGAACGATTCATAAATAGTATACAAAATGATTTGATTTATGTTTAATGAAGTGTATCAGTATTCTTTAGAAACTATTTTAGAGCATATTAAAGTTTGTAATAAGAGATTTTCAGAAATAAAAGAACCTTCAGATTTTATTACGACCGAATATGGTCAGATTTTGTTAGATTCCATAGTCACTAGGCTTCAAGCGGTGGGTGAAAATTTGAAGAATATATTAAGAAAACATACTGTTTTAGAGGAAAAGTATCCCGAAATTGAATGGAATAAAATAATTAGATTCAGAGATTTTATTTCGCATCATTATGAAATGTTAGATTATGAAATTGTTTTTGAAATAGGTAAAAATCATTTACCAAAACTTCAAACAGTTATTGAAGAAGAATTAAAAAGATGTAGTAATGTATGAAAAGCTTAACCCTGCTTGGGAAACCTTTATATCCGAAGAGCTTGAAAAAGACTATTTTTTAAATTTGATCCAACAGGTTGATGAAGAGTATCAAAACTACAGCTGTTTTCCTCCAAAAGACTTGATTTTTTCAGCTTTTAATCATTGTGATTTAAAAGAGGTAAAAGTAGTCATCATTGGTCAAGACCCTTATCATGGAGAAGGGGAAGCCAATGGTTTGAGTTTCTCTGTAAATGATGGAGTTAAAATTCCACCTTCTTTACGTAATATCTACAGAGAGCTAACGGATGATTTGGGTGCTATTTTTATGCCCACTTCGGGAAATTTAGAAGCGTGGGCCAAGCAAGGGGTTTTGCTATTGAATGCTACCTTGAGTGTTCGAAAAGACAGTCCCAATAGCCACAAACATTTAGCTTGGAGTCGATTTACTGATGCTGTTATCGAAAAATTAGCTTCTGAAAGACAGCAACTTGTTTTTTTACTTTGGGGGAGTTTTGCACAAAAGAAAGGCAATAAAATCAACAGAAGCCAACATTTGGTTTTAGAATCTGGTCATCCTTCGCCCATGAGCGCCAATCAAGGAAAATGGTTTGGGAATAGACATTTTTCACAAACCAATGCTTATTTGACCTCGAAGAGTTTACAACCTATTGATTGGTTGTAATTATTTTTTGATAATATCTCTTAAAACTGCTTTGTCTGAGTAATTGATTACTTCAACAGTGATTTCTTGATTTTTAGCTGTTTTTCCGTAAATAGTATATAGCTTTCCTTTTTCAAGGGGAAGGTTGCTTTTGTCAAAATCTACATCGCCGAATTTTAGGGTGTTTTTAATATCTGCGGTGTCGACCCATTTTTCGTTTAGAATTTGAGAAGCTTTGTCAGAGTAAACAAAAGGCTTATTTCTTAAATCATTCAACACACGGGCGTTTGGAAAATAGTTACATCGGGTGTCTTTGCCAGAAAAGATTGCAGCTACTACAAATAATCCCATCAATAAACCAATCAAATAATAAGCGAAACGATATGTAAATTTCATGAAGTATTTTTTTTGCAAAGGTAACTGAAACTTGGTTTAAAAAACAAGTAAATTAATATCGTTATCCTGTATGTCAAACCAATCACCAATTGCTTTGTTGGTGAGTATACCATGGTAAAGATATACTCCATTTTTAAGCCCTTTGTTACAACGTATGGCACTTTCTAAACCCCCATCCTCTGCGATTTGAAGTAAATAAGGCGTAATGATATTGCTAATGGAAAGTGACGCTGTTTTAGAATATCGAGAGGGAATATTAGGAACACAATAATGCAAAACATTACTTTTGATAAAGGTAGGTTTTTCGTGAGTGGTAACTTCGGAGGTTTCAAAACAGCCTCCAGTATCAATACTTACGTCAACGATAACCGCCCCTTTTTTCATGTATTCTACCATAGTTTCGGTCACTACGATGGGGCATCGTTCTTTGCCTCTCATGGCACCAATAGCGACGTCACATCTTCTCAATGCTTTTAATAATGCTTTGGGTTGTATCGTTGAAGTAAAAATGCGTTGATTCAAATGATTTTGTAAGCGTCTTAATTTGGTAATAGAATTATCGAATACTTTTACGTTGGCACCAAGCCCAATTGCTGTTTTGGCTGCAAATTCTCCCACTGTTCCAGCACCAAGAATCACAACTTCTGTTGGTGGAACTCCTGTGATGTTACCAAATAATAGTCCTTTTCCAAACTCGGTAGTAATCATTAGTTCTGAAGCGATGAGTATTGAGGCGGTTCCAGCAATTTCGCTCAAGGATTTTACGGCAGGGTAAGAGCCGTCTTCATCCTTAATGTACTCAAAAGCTAAAGCGGTGATTTTTTTTCTTGCTAAAGCTTCAAAATAACTTCGTTGCCTTGTTTTAATTTGAATAGCAGAAATTACAATCGACTTTGAGTGTAATAATTCTATTTCAGCTAATGTTGGTGGCTCAACTTTTAAAATGATGGGGCAACCAAAAACTTTTGCTGTATCTATAGTGATTTCAGCTCCAGCATCACTATATTCTTTGTCGCTATAGCTAGAGCTTTCACCTGCTCCCGACTCAATCATCACGCGATGCCCCTGAAAAGTTAAGGAATTTACCGCGTCAGGAGTTAGGCAAATTCTTTTTTCTTGAAAACTAGTTTCTTTGGGAATCCCAATAAAAAGCTCACTTTTAGGTCGGGTAACTTCCAGTTTTTCTTCTTGAGGTAGTAACTGTTGTTTGGTAAAAGGGCTAATTGACATAATATTTTTGAATTTGAGTACAATTTACAAAAAAGTATTTAATACTATTTATGGTTTGTTTTACTGTGAATAAAAAGAAGATTTTTTAATGCTATCTAAAATAAAATTCAAATATAGCAACGCTAGAGTTAATTTGAATTAGAAAAAGATGTGAAAAAATAGGGTACTTATAAAAGCATGCATTTAGGGTTTTTGGTCTATTTTGATAAAGGTGATAAGTTTACAGTACTACTAATTCCATTTTAATATCTGCCCTTTCATACACACTTGATTCTAGTGGAATTTCTTTAAAACCAAAGGATTCATAAAGATGTATTGCGGGTTTTAATTTTCTGTTGGAATACAGAATTATTTTGTGAACGGCATTTTTTTTGGCTTCAGAAAGACAATGTCCTAACAATTGGCGTCCAATACCTAGACCTTGTGCCTTTTCGGTAATGGCCATTTTAGATAATTCAAAAGTAACGGCATCGACCTTGAGTAATGAAACTGTACCGACTATGCTTTCTTTGTATTTTGCGTAAAAAATTTCACCTCCTTTATTGATGATTTCCTCGACAGGATGTTCTAATACCTGTTCATCCCTTGGCTCAACTTTGAAATATTTGTGAAGCCATTCTAAATTTAAGAGTTTGATTGCTTCTTTATTTTCTATTGAAAAAGGAATGATTTCGACTTTTGGTTTTTGATTGATCATAGCAAAGCGGTATTAATTTAGACTAAAGTCAGTTTTCGTATTCCATTTTCTAGCACTTGTATTGTAATAATTGAATGGTTTTCAGGAATCAAATTTGTGATTTTTTCAGCCCATTCTATGAAACACCAATTGCCAGAATACAAGTATTCGTCAATTCCCATGTCAAGTGCTTCGATTTCAGATTTTAATCGATAACAATCAAAGTGATAAATGTATTGATTGTTAGTGGTATAGTATTCATTAACTAAAGAAAAGGTTGGACTACTTGTTGGCTCGTTTACTCCCAAATTCTCACATATTTTTTTGATTAATGTAGTTTTTCCTACTCCCATTTCTCCATTGAATAAGAGAATTTTATTGGGATTTTGTTCAAGTAGTACTTTAGCTACTTGGTCCAATTGATCAATTGAAAAAGTGATGGTCATTGTTGTGTTATTTTCGGTTTATTACTTTTCGGTTTTCAGCTTTCTGAAAAAACTATTTCGGATTAAATACTAAAAAGGGTATTATCATTTCTTCTAATGAAATGCCACCATGTTGATACGTGTTTTTATAGTAACTTACGTAATGATTGTAATTGTTAACGTAAGCCAAAAATAAATCGTTTTTTGCAAAAATATACGAACTTGTCATATTTATGGTAGGCAATCCTATTTCTTTTGGGGCTTTTACAGCATACACATCTTTTTGTTCATAAGTCAAACTTCTTCCTGTTTTGTATCTTAAATTCAAACTCGTGTTTTTATCGCCTACTACTTTAGAGGGATTTTTGACATTAATTGTGCCATGATCGGTTGTTAAAATCAATTTGAAACCTAATTTTTGGGCTTGTTGAATGATTTCTAGTAAAGGGGAATTTTTGAACCAACTTAAAGTTAAAGAGCGATAGGCTTTGTCATCGGCTGCCAATTCTTTGACAACATCCATTTCAGTTTTGGCATGAGAAAGCATGTCTACGAAGTTGTAAACAATAGTCACCAAGTCATTTTTTTTTAGTGTTTTAAAATTTTCAACTAATTTTTTTCCTCCAGCCAAATTGGTAATTTTGAAATAATCCTCTTTTATATTGAGTCCTAGTCGTTTTAATTGAGCGGTTAGAAACTCGGCTTCATATAGGTTTTTCCCACCTTCTTCGGGATCGTTTTTCCAATATTGCGGAAATTTCGTTTCCATTTCTAGTGGTGTCAATCCTGAAAAAATAGCATTTCTAGCGTATTGTGTCGCAGTGGGAAGTATCGAGTAGTAGGGTACTTCTTTTTCAAGCTTATAATAATTGGCTACTACATTTTCAAAAGCTTTCCATTGATCGTATCTTAGATTGTCAATCACTACAAAAAGTACGGGTTTGTCTTTTTTTATAATTTCGGGAACTACTAATTCTTTGAATAATGTATGGGATTGTACAGGTTTTGCGTTTTTTTCGGATTTCCCTTTGGAGTCGTTTTTCGTTGCAAACCAATCTTCATAATTGCGTTCTATGAATTTGCCAAATTGCGAATTGGCTTCTACTTTTTGAGATTCTAAAATCTCAATCATGCTTTGGTCATCGATATTTTCTAATTCTAATTCCCAAAAAAGTAGTTTTTTGTAGAGTTCAATCCAATCTTCGTGAGTGTTGACCATCGCCATTTCTAAAGTAATTTTTCGAAACTCTTTTTGATAATCTAAAGTGGTTTTTTGAGAAATTAATCTAGAATGGTCTAAGTTCTTTTTTAAACTAAGTAGTATTTGATTTGGGTTTACGGGTTTGATCAAATAATCAGCGATTTTTGATCCAATGGCTTCTTCCATGATATATTCCTCTTCACTTTTGGTGATCATAATCATGGGGATGGCTGATTTTTTCTCTTTCATTTCTGAAAGGGTTTCTAATCCGCTCATGCCGGGCATATTCTCATCTAAAAAAACAATGTCAAAGTTTTTTTCTTCAAAAATACCAATAGCGTCCAAACCATTATTACAAGTAGTAACCTGATAGTTTTTTTTCTCTAAAAAAAGTATGTGTGGTTTGAGTAAATCTATTTCATCATCTACCCATAAAATTTGTATTGCATCCATAAATTTAGCGTTGGCTTAGTAGTTTAAAACTTTTAGCCAAATTAAATAATTAAATTCGGCTAAAAACAGTATCATTGATTTTTTAGAATTTATTTGTGTTTATTTTATTTTAATAGGATTAGAAAGTATGTAAAGCGATTATTTTTTTGAAAAAAACAAGACAAAAGCACAAACCATCTAAATTACTTATATTTGTTCTCTTTTTAAAAAATTTAGAAGTGAGTCAAATCAATAAACTAAAGATATTCAATGATCCTATTTATGGGTTCATTACCATTCCCAATGCACTTATTTACGATTTAATTCAGCATCCTTATTTTCAAAGATTGCGTAGAATTTCACAAATGGGGCTATCTTATTTAGTGTATCCTGGGGCAAATCATACCCGGTTTCATCATGCCTTAGGTTGTATGCACATTATGCAAAAAGCAGTAGATGCGCTTCGATTCAAAGGGATTGTCATTTCAAATGAGGAAGAAAACGCATTGTATATCGCAATTTTGTTGCATGATATCGGTCATGGTCCTTTTTCCCATGCCATGGAAAGTAGTATAGTTGAAGACGTACATCACGAAGCTATTTCTTTGTTATTCATGCAACAATTAAATCAGGAGTTTGAGGGGAAATTGGGTCTGGCTATTCAAGTTTTTAAAGGGGATTATCATCGAAAGTTCATGTTGCAATTGATTTCTAGTCAATTAGATATGGATCGAATGGATTATCTAAAGCGCGATAGTTTTTATTCAGGAGTCTCCGAAGGGAATGTTAATTCCGAACGCATTATTCAGATGATGAATGTGGTTGATGACGTGTTGGTAATCGAAGAAAAAGGGATTTATTCGGTAGAAAAGTTTTTAATGTCTCGTAGATTGATGTATTGGCAAGTGTATCTTCACAAAACGAGCTTGGTTGCTGAGTCAATTTTGACCAAAATATTAAAAAGAGCCAAAGAGTTGACTTTAAAAGGGGAGCAATTAGGAGCTAGTAGTCCCCTGACTTTTTTTATGGAAAACAAAATTACGCTAGCCACTTTTGAACCTGCAATTTTGGATTTGTTTTCAAAATTGGATGATTTTGATATCATAAGTGCTCTCAAATCATGGCAAAATCATCCTGATTTTATCTTGTCATCCTTGAGTAAAATGATAATTAATCGTGATTTGTTGAAGATAAAATTGAGCGGAGATAAAGTGTCTAATGAAATAGTAATGCAATTAAAAGAGCAATTTAGTCAAGAAAATGGAATTACATTACTAGAGGCGGATTATTTTGTTTTTAGAGGGAAAATTAAAAATCAAGCGTACAGTAAAGTAGCGGAACCCATACGGATACTAATGAAAGACAAAACAATAGAGGATATTGTGGATGCCTCGGATCAATTAAATTTTAAAGCAGCTTCAAAGTTTGTGATTAAGCACTATCTGTGTTTTCCGAAACAACTTTTATAAATTTGAATTTATAAAACCTATTTTTTATACTTTTGTCGCAATGAAAAGAACCCAAAATATATTTTTAAGTGTAAGCAGGACGTTCTATGGAGAGTTCCATCTTATTCCTATGAAAAATACAATCTAATAAGATGAAATTTACAGCAGAACAAATAGCCGGTATTTTAGAAGGAGAAGTGGTTGGAGATTCCAATGCTTTAGTTTCTAGACTATCAAAAATCGAAGAAGGTACGGAGGGGTCATTGACTTTTTTATCCAATCCAAAATATTCAAATTATATCTATACAACGCAAGCGAGTATCACTATTGTAAATGAAAGTTTTGAACCAGAACTCCCAATAGCTACTACTTTAATCAAAGTAAAAGATGCGTATGCTTCATTTACCAAACTCTTGGAGTTTTATAATGAAGTAAAAAATAATAAAACAGGAATTGAACAACCTTCGGTTATAGCTGAAAGTGCCAAATATGGTGAGAATTTATACTTAGGAAGTTTTAGTTATGTGGGGCAAAATGTTACTATCGGAGATAATGTTAAGATTTATCCCAATAGTTTTATCGGTGACAATGTTGTGATTGGCAATAATGTTACTATTTTTGCCGGCGTTAATATTTATTCCGAAACCGTAATTGGCAACAATTGTGTGGTGCATTCAGGAGTGGTTTTAGGATCAGACGGGTTTGGTTTTGCGCCAAAACCAGATGGCACTTTTGATAAAATTCCACAAATAGGAAATGTTATTTTAGAAGATGATGTAGAAATAGGAGCCAATACTACCATTGATAGAGCAACTTTAGGGTCTACACTCATCAAGCGCGGTGTAAAATTGGATAATCAAATTCAAATAGCACATAATGTTGAAATTGGTGAAAACACGGTCATTGCTGCTCAAACTGGAATTGCGGGCTCATCAAAAATAGGAAAAAACGGAATGTTAGGAGGGCAAGTTGGCATCTCCGGGCACATCACTTTAGGAGATAATGTTCGAATTCAAGCTCAATCCGGCGTTACTCGCAATATTAAAGATGATGAGGTATTGCAAGGTAGTCCAACTTTTGGATATAATGAGTTTAATAAATCGTATGTTTATTTTAAAAAGTTACCGCAGTTGGTAGCAGAAATTGAGGAATTAAAAAAAATAATAAATCAAAAAAATGGAAATAATGGTTAAACAGAAAACCATCAAAACAGAAATTTCATTAACCGGTGTTGGATTGCATACAGGCAAAGAAGTAACAATGACTTTTAAGCCAGCTCCAGTTAACAATGGTTTTACATTTATTAGAATTGATCTAGAAGGTCAGCCTATAATTGAAGCTGATGCTAATTATGTGGTGAACACTCAAAGAGGAACTAATCTTGAAAAATTAGGTGTTAAAATACAAACTCCTGAGCATGTTTTAGCGGCTTTAGAAGGGTGCGATTTAGATAACGTCATTATAGAATTAAATGCATCCGAATTGCCTATCATGGACGGTTCCTCAAAGTTTTTTGTTGAGGCAATTGAAAAAGCAGGCATCGAAGAGCAAAATGCGAAACGCAATGTATATGTAGTTAAGGAAATTATTTCATTTACAGATGAAGCGACGGGTAGTGAAATACTAGTCATGCCTAATGATCATTATTGTGTAACTACTATGGTTGATTTTGGTACCAAAATCTTAGGGACTCAAAATGCAACAATGAAAAGTATTTCTGAATTTAAAACAGAAATTAGCGAATCTAGAACGTTTAGTTTTTTACATGAATTAGAATCACTTTTGGATAACGGATTGATAAAAGGAGGTGATTTAAATAATGCTATTGTCTATGTGGATAAAGAGATTTCTGCTACAACAATGGAGAATTTAAAAATAGCGTTTGGAAAAGAGACTATATCGGTTACTCCCAATGGTATTTTAGATAACTTAACCTTACATTATCCAAACGAAGCAGCAAGACATAAATTGTTGGACGTAGTGGGTGATTTAGCTTTAATTGGTACCAAAATTCAAGGAAAAGTCATTGCGAATAAGCCAGGACATTACGTAAATACCCAATTTGCTAAGAAAATGGCTAAGCTGATTAAAATCGAGCAACGCAATTATGTGCCAGTTTATGATTTGAATCAAGAACCTTTGATGGATATTCATAAAATCATGTCAGTTTTACCTCATAGACCTCCTTTCTTGTTAATTGATCGTATTATCGAAATGACAGACGTTCACGTGGTTGGTATGAAAAATGTAACCATGAATGAAAATTTCTTCGTTGGCCATTTTCCCGATGCTCCAGTAATGCCTGGTGTTTTAATAGTGGAGGCAATGGCACAAACGGGAGGAATTTTGGTATTGAGTACAGTTCCTGATCCTGAGAATTATTTGACTTTCTTTATGAAAATTGATAAAGTGAAGTTTAAACATAAAGTACTACCGGGTGATACATTAATCTTTAAATGTGATTTAATAACACCGATACGAAGAGGAATTTGTCATATGCAAGCCAATGCTTATGCTAATGGTAGATTAGTGGCTGAAGCAGAATTGATGGCGCAAATTGCCCGTAAACAATAATTTTTTGTTGAATTGATTCGTCCTTTTTTGGGATAATTAATTAGACAGGTTAACGATTAAACAGAAAAAATGAATCAACCTTTAGCATATGTACATCCTGGTGCAAAAATTGCCAAAAATGTAGTAATTGAGCCTTTTACAACTATTCATAATAATGTTGTGATTGGCGATGGAACCTGGATTGGTTCTAATGTGACCATTATGGAAGGGGCTCGAATTGGAAAAAATTGTAATATTTTTCCAGGAGCCGTAATTTCTGCAGTGCCTCAGGATTTGAAATTTGGCGGTGAAGATTCTCTTGCAATAATTGGCGATAACTGTACTATTCGTGAATGCGTAACCATCAATAGAGGCACTATTGCTTCTGGACAGACTACTTTAGGAAATAATTGTTTAGTAATGGCAACCGCACATATTGCTCACGATTGTCATATTGGTGATAATGCAATTATTGTAAATGGCGTAGCTTTAGCAGGGCACGTTGTTGTAGGAAAGTATGCAGTAATTGGAGGTTTAGCAGCGGTGCATCAATTTATTCACATCGGAGATCATGCAATGGTTTCAGGAGGATCGTTAGTTAGAAAAGATGTGCCTCCCTTTACCAAAGCGGCCAAAGAACCTTTGTCTTATGTAGGAATCAATTCCGTAGGGTTAAGGAGAAGAGGTTTTACCACCGAAAAAATAAAAGAAATTCAAGATATTTATAGAATTCTGTATCAAAAAAATTATAATACCACTCAAGCTTTAGGGATTATTGAAGCCGAAATGGAGGCAACCCCTGAACGAGATGAAATTATAGATTTTATTCGTAACTCTTCAAGAGGAGTTATGAAAGGATATTCAGGAAATTATTAAAAAAGGCATCGTTTTTTTGATTTATAAATACGAATCAAGTAGCAGACGAGGCAACACAAAACAACATTCAATACAATTTAAATATTATAAAAATGGCATCTACTTCAGATATTAAAAACGGACTTTGTATCAAACACAATCACGATATTTATAAAATCATCGAATTTCTTCACGTTAAACCAGGTAAAGGCCCTGCTTTTGTGAGAACAAAACTAAAATCAGTGACTAATGGAAAAGTATTGGATAACACTTTTTCAGCAGGACATAAGATAGATGTAGTTCGTGTGGAAACACATACCTTCCAGTTTTTATACCCTGAAGGAAATGATTTTCATTTCATGAATGCTGAAACTTTTGAACAAATTACTCTAAATAGAGACGTTTTAGATGCTCCTGATTTATTGAAAGAAGGAGAAAATGTGATGATCCAAATTAACACGGAAACAGATTTACCGCTTTCAGTAGATATGGCACCTTCTGTTGTTTTGGAAGTTACATATACA
This sequence comes from Flavobacterium sp. TSSA_36, assembly GCF_051547165.1. Classification (NCBI taxonomy): domain Bacteria; kingdom Pseudomonadati; phylum Bacteroidota; class Flavobacteriia; order Flavobacteriales; family Flavobacteriaceae; genus Flavobacterium; species Flavobacterium sp. TSSA_36. The sequence continues at coordinate 103,020 of NZ_JBPTTP010000002.1, read as the reverse complement.
GAACCAGGTTTAAAAGGAAACACGGCAACTAATGCTACAAAACCAGCAACGGTAGAAACAGGGGCTTCCATCAATGTTCCTTTGTTTATTAATGAAGGTGATAAAATTAAAATCGATACCGCTACAAGTTCTTATATGGAACGTGTAAAAGAGTAGATTTATTTATTTTTAGTCACATCATTGTTTTTATCTTACTGTGACTGAAAAACAAAGAGAACCCTAACTATGAAGTTTCATAAAGAATATTCCTTAGCATTTATTGCTGAACTAATTAATTGCCCGTTTGTTGGGGATCCTAATTTTCCTGTTTTAGGATTAAATGAGATTCACGTTGTAACACCCGGAGATATTGTATTTGTGGATCATCCCAAATATTATGATAAAGCGCTTCAATCTGCGGCAACAGTAGTGCTAATTAACAAAGAAGTACCCTGTCCTGAAGGGAAGGCACTTTTAGTTTCAGAGGATCCTTTTCGAGATTTTAATGTATTAACCCAATACTTTAAGCCATTTGTGCCTTCAGGTTCAGCAATCAGCGCAACTTCAAAAATTGGAGTCAATACTATTATTCAGCCCAACGTTTTTATAGGGAATAATGTGGTTGTTGGAGATAACTGCTTGATTCATTCGAATGTTGCTATTTATGATCATACGGTTATTGGGGATAATGTAATCATTCATGCAGGAACTGTCTTAGGAGCGGATGCTTTTTATTATAAAAAAAGAGCCACAGGTTTTGATCAATTAATTTCAGGAGGCCGAGTAGTAATTGAAGATAATGTAGGTATTGGTGCTCTGTGTACAATAGATAAGGGAGTAACTGGGGATACTACTATTGGTGAAGGAACAAAAATTGATAATCAAGTTCATGTTGGACATGATACCGTTATTGGAAAACGATGTTTAATTGCTTCTCAAACTGGCATTGCAGGTTGTGTGATTATTGAAGACGAAGTGACTTTATGGGGGCAAGTTGGAACCACAAGCGGCATAACGATTGGTACTAAAGCTGTGGTAATGGGGCAAACGGGAGTCACTAAATCTGTTGTTGGAGGTAAAACCTATTTTGGAACGCCTATTCAAGAATCTAGAGAGCAGTTGAAGCAACTAGCGAATATCAAAAAAATTCCTGAAATTTTAAGTAAATTAAAGTGAATATGACTGCAAAAGAATTTGTGCAAGCATTTTATAAATCTGACGCTTTGATTGATCAGTCAGTTTTGAAAGATTTTATACACCCTGAAATTATTTTGGATTGGGATTCTTCAGAAGGATCAATTCAAATGAACTATGAGGGTTTGTTACAGTATGTAAAACAGCTTCAAAATGCCTACATCCGATCAAAAATCAGAATAAGTCATATTATGGAAGAAAACGACTTGATTTCGGTACGTTATGCTCATTTTGTTAAGACCGTTGAAAATCCTAGAGAAGAAATAGTAGTAGCTCAATTTATGGTAATTTGGCAAATCAAAGAGGGGAAACTTTATAGAGGACATCAAATGAGTCAAATTTCCAAATAATTTGTTAATAATTACCTTTGATTTAATCTCAGAAATCTTACTTTTGCAACACATTTTTTTAAAATAACTACATAAAAAATATATCATGAGTGTTTTAGTTAATAAAGATTCTAAAATTATCGTTCAAGGATTTACTGGAAGCGAAGGTACCTTTCATGCTTCTCAAATGATTGAATATGGGACTAACGTGGTGGGTGGTGTAACTCCAGGAAAAGGAGGGTCTACGCACTTAGATTTGCCTGTTTTTAATACCGTAAAAGATGCTGTAGATCAAGCAGGAGCGGATACTACGATCATTTTTGTACCACCAGCCTTTGCTGCCGATGCAATTATGGAAGCAGCTGATGCGGGTATCAAAGTAATTATTGCTATTACTGAAGGTATTCCAGTGGCTGATATGATTAAAGCAAATGCTTACGTAAAAGAAAGAAATGCCAGATTAATTGGGCCAAACTGTCCAGGTGTGATTACGCCAGGTGAAGCAAAAGTTGGCATTATGCCAGGTTTTGTGTTCAAAAAAGGAACTGTTGGAATCGTTTCTAAATCTGGAACGTTGACTTATGAAGCCGCTGATCAAGTAGTAAAACAAGGTTTAGGAATTACCACAGCTATTGGAATTGGTGGAGATCCAATTATTGGAACTACAACCAAAGAAGCAGTTGAGTTATTGATGAATGATCCAGAAACGGAATGTATCGTTATGATTGGTGAAATTGGTGGTCAATTAGAAGCAGACGCGGCTAAATGGATCAAAGCTGATGGAAATCGCAAACCTGTTGTTGGTTTCATAGCAGGAGTTACAGCTCCAGCGGGACGTACTATGGGGCATGCAGGTGCTATTGTAGGTGGGTCTGATGATACAGCTGAAGCAAAAAAGCAAATTATGAGAGATAACGGAATTCATGTTGTGGATTCTCCTGCTGAAATTGGAAAGAAAGTAAAAGAAGTTTTAGGATAATTTCTAAAGCCTAAGTATAAATCTCAAAACGCCTCACGATTTTGTGAGGCTTTTTGTTTAAATTTAAAGTCATGAATAAAGAGTTAGAAAAGTTTTCAGTAACGAATAGTTTCTTGTTTTCTCCAGAAGATAGTTTGGAACAAGTTTGTAATGCAACTGAAGGTTGTGGAGTGTTTTTGGTATTTGATTTGACTTCAGATAGAGAGTTAATTATGGTAGGTTCTTCAGGAACGGTTCAAAATGATGGTTCTTTGAAAATAAAAAAAGGAGGCTTAACAGAAAAAATTGTCGAAGGACATCAATTTGCTAAAACAGGAAGAAAATATTCTTGGCCAGCCCAAATGAAATTAGAAGGTATTACATCACTCGAAGTAGTTTGGTACGAAACTTTTAATGAGCAAATAAAAGCTATTCCTACAGCTGTTGAAGGGCAAATTTTGCAAAATTTTTTAGAGGCAAATGGCAAATTGCCTAGATGGAATGTAGCTTTTTAATTTTAAAAGAGATTAAATAGAGCATGCATCTTTTTAAAAAAATCTCATAGTAAAAAGCTATGAGATTTTTTTTTGGATGATGTTCAAGTATTGTTAGGACTGTTTTGCAATAAATTTCTAAAAGTGTAGTTTTAAATGGTAACTATTTAATGGTATATAGCTTGAAAAATGTGCTAATTTTGTGATACCAAAAAAATAAAATTATGAAAAAATATCTATTTTTTATCACGATTCTGAGTTTATTTATTATTAGTGCTTGCGCTACTAATCCAATGACAGGGAAGAAAACATTGAACCTCGTATCTAATAGTGAGTTGTTTCCTTCTTCATTCCAACAATATGGTCAATTTCTTAAAGAAAACAAAGTGATTCAAGGTACAACGGATGCCAAGCGAGTTGAAAATATTGGAATAAAAATTAAAGAAGCAGCCGAAAAATATTTAACCTCAATGGGACAAAACCAATATTTGAAAGACTATCGGTGGGAGTATAAATTAGTTGAAAGCAAAGACTTGAACGCTTGGTGTTTACCGGGTGGTAAAATTGTGGTTTATACTGGAATTTTACCCGTGACCAAAGATGATGCGGGATTAGCTACCGTTATGGCACATGAAGTATCACATGCCTTAGCTAATCATGGTGCACAAAGAATGAGTGCTGCTCAATTGCAAGGATATGGTGCCGTTGGCTTAGCGGTGCTAACAGGAGGTCAATCTGCTGATCAACAACAGTTATGGCAACAACTGTATGGAGTAGGCTCACAAGTGGGGGTAATGTTGCCTTTTAGTAGAGGGCATGAAAGTGAAGCAGATAAAATAGGCTTGACTTTGATGGCTATTGCGGGCTATAATCCACAGGAAGCGATCTCTTTTTGGAAACGCATGGCAGCACAATCAGGAGGAAAATCGCAACCTGAATTTATGAGTACGCATCCTTCCGATGCCACTCGTGTCGCTAATTTGCAAAATTTAGTACCACAGGCCAAAGCGATAGCTGCAAAATTTGGCCAAACCTATTAGCCAGAAGTTATAGATTGATTTTAAAGCCAAGCTCAGACTTGGCTTTTTTTTTGCTATTATTTAAAGTGTTTTTATTTTTTCAATTCAAGAAAAAAGATACATTTACACCACTAAAAAATGAATTTACAATTTATGGCAAACTTACCTAAAGGCAATAAAAAACTATTAAATGCTTGGGCTTTTTATGATTGGGCCAATTCGGTATATACTTTAACCATCGCTTCTGCTGTTTTTCCAATTTTTTATGAGGCTTTGTTTGCAGACAAGAGTCATTATATCGACGTTTTTGGAATGCACTTAAAAAACTCAGCTTTGATAAGTTTTATAACTGCTTTGGCTTTTTTGGCGGTGGCTTTAATCTCACCCTTGTTATCAGGAATTGCAGATTATGTGGGGAATAAAAAAAGCTTTATGAAGTTTTTTTGTTACCTAGGAGCTTTGTCTTGTATGGGATTGTATTGGTTTAATTTAGATGCCATTTATAGTGGGTTGTTGTTCTATTTTCTGGGATTATTGGGATATTGGGGGAGTTTAGTTTTTTATAATTCCTACCTTCCTGATATTGCTTTTACCGAACAGCAAGATGCAATAAGTGCTAAGGGATATTCATTGGGATATATTGGGAGTGTGATTTTATTGATTATCAATTTGGCTATGATTATGAAGCCAAAATTATTCGGAATCTCAGGTACTGATGGTGAAGCTGCCATGAAGGCCATGCGTTATTCGTTTGTGATGGTAGGAGTTTGGTGGATTCTATTCAGTCAATATACTTACTATTTTCTGCCAAAAGGAAATAAAAAAACAGATGAGCCTATCCATAAAGATATTATTTTCAATGGATTTAAAGAATTAAAAAAAGTTTGGCTTATTCTGAGTGATAATCTACCGTTGAAACATTATTTATATGGTTTTTTTGTTTCAAGTATGGCGGTTCAAACGGTGATGCTAGTAGCTACTTATTTTGGAGCCCAAGAAATCGAATGGAAAACAAAGGAAGATAGTACTACGGGATTGATTATTTGTATTCTATTGATTCAATTAGTTGCAGTTTTAGGAGCTTATTTGACTTCTAAAGCCTCAGAGAAATTTGGTAATATCAAGACATTAATTGTAATTAACACAATTTGGATTCTACTTTGTGTTGGCGCTTTTATAATTACTTCTCCTAACCAATTCTATATTATGGCTGCTTTTGTAGGTTTAGTAATGGGAGGAATTCAGGCCTTATCACGTTCTACTTATTCTAAATTTTTGCCAGAAACTACCGATACTGCTTCCTTTTTTAGTTTTTATGATGTGGCTGAAAAAGTGGGTATTGTCATCGGTATGTGTGTGTATGGTATAATTGACCAAGTAACTGGAAGTCCGAGATTTGCCATTGTTTTCTTGGCTTTATTCTTTTTCATAGCGGTTCTTTTGTTAAAACGAGTTCCAACAAAAAAAGCGTCTTAAATGAAGACGCTTTGCTAATTGATTAAATTTTATTTAGATATTAGTTGATTAAAAACCAAACTTTCCTCACTTCATTTATATTTATAAATACTATGATCTTAATTGTTGATGTAGAAAACATAAAGTAAATTTTTATGTCTTAAGTTTTTTTACCTCAGTTGTCTTTTTTGTTGTTTTTTTCTTTTTAAAGAAGTCACTCAAAGCTTTTTCTTCGGCTAATGTCAAAGAACTTAATCCTCCAATAGTATCAAATTCTAAATCTAATTTTTTAGTTTTCATAATCATTTATCTTCAAAATATTTTTTGATTAGTTTTAGCGCAGCGTTTGTTTCAATTATCATTATTCTACCACCAAAATGAAAAGCACCTAATGTTTTTTCATAATGCTCAACTAACTGTGATTTTGAGAGAAAAGAGACATTTCCGTCATGCCCTCTTTGAAATGATAATTTACAAGCAAATGCGACTAAATTTCCAGCGACACCAGCATAAACTTTTGTTTGTCCCTTGTTAAAGGGAGCACTTTCAACAAGATGCATATAAACATGATCTGATTTAACCTCTAAGCTAATTAGCCCTTGAATAATTTTTGAATTTCCAGAAATGGTTAGTTTATAAATATCTCTAATTGGATTTTCATATTCTTCGTTCCAGTTAAAAAACCATCCATTTTTCTTTGTTATGTATTTTAAGTCAGAATTTTGTAGTATAGAAATTTCAGTTTGAAAACTGTCACCAGTAATTATATTTTCAATAGAGTTGGTTAGTTTATCAATTATAAAATCTAAACCTATTTCTTTCTCTTTATCCATTCAGCTAATTTAATCAATATTATCCAATACTAAAATGAAAAGATGCTTTTACATTTTTAGATGTATGTAATAAATTATTGGCTACTAACCATTCCCTAAATAATTAACCTTTAGAAATTTCACCAGAACCTACCACTTTGGTGTCTTTTTTGGCAGGGTTTCCGTAATATACAATATCTCCTGAACCTGATACTCTTGCATATAAGCTTTCGGAACAACTAACTTTCGTATCACCAGAACCTGAAATGCTAACGCTAACTGTTTTTGATTTTAAGTCGGAAGCATTAATATCACCCGAACCTGAAATGCTGCTAATAAAATCGTCGGCATTACCTGTTAAAACAATATCTCCAGAACCACTCAAACTCATATTGAACTTTTGAGCTTCTACAGCCAATTTTAAATCACCTGAACCCGAAAGTTTTGCGTCAAATGCCTCCGTTTTAATTACATCTTTACTGATGATGTCTCCTGACCCGCTCAATACTAGAGCATTAATTGATTCAAAAGGAATCGTGATGTGTACTGATTTTCCTTGGGATAATTTAAAATTGTATCCTTTTTCGGTGCCAATTTTTAAGACATTGTCTACGACTTCCACATCAATATACTCCAAAATATTTTGTTCTCCTTTGATAATGATGTCGCCTTCTTTTCCTGAGACCAAATCTACATCAAAAAAGCCTGAAACTTTTATTCCGTCATAGCTTGAAGTAGTTCTGGTTTCTGTAATTACATTCCCGTTCCCTTTAATTTGTTTACCCATATTCCATTGTCCGTAAGACAAAAAAGTGCTAAATGAGAGTAATAATCCCCCTGCAATCGATAGATTTTTCATAAGTATTGTTTTTGTAGTTATAGTTTTTTGGTTAAAGCCACATTTCCGTATTCAGAAGTAATAACGACTGTATTTACTCCTTTTTTCTTATAATAGCCGTTAAAATTTTTGGTGTAATTGGTTTCAGCTTTGTTCGTGAATTCAAAATCACTATCGTATTTGAAGTCGGCATATCGAAGGGTTACATCAAAATCGAAAGCATAATTGGGACTGAAACCTACTTTTACTCCAGTGTAACCAGCATTGATCGCAATTGAATTGGCTTTGGCTTGCACTAATCCAATGTCAATGCTGCTGTATTTGGTTTGTAGTTGGAGCTGATTGTTCAATGTTCCTACTTTTATGGTCAAATAATTCCCAATTCCTTCAAGCGAATTCACTTCTTTTACTTTTACAGTGCCATATTTGCTAGTGTATTTTACATCACCGGCATCACCAATAGCCGTATCAGTATAGTCTGAAATTAAATCTATTTTCGAGAGGGCATCAATAGTAAGTCCTGAGTAACGCCCTATGATGTAGCCATTTTTCAAATAAGAAATGCTGGAGTTGGAGCAGTATTCTATGGTGATATTGTTTTTATTGCTGTTCAATCTACCCATGGTAATTTTTCCATATTTACAAAGAATGTTTGTTGGAGCATTCAAATCGGTGGTAGCGATATTACCGTATTTATTATCAATAGTCACGTTGCCATTTTTTGGAATTTTGATAACATAATTAATCTCAAAACTATTATTTCTGCCTTTGGAACGGTAATTAGTATTCTCAATCTGAGTTTTTGCGGTTACCAATGATTTCAATGCATTGATATCAATAGTGATATCGTTTAAGCGTTGATTTACCCAGTTTTCACTATCACCACTTACTTTTATTAAAATATCAAGTTCAATCTTGTCTTCCTCCCAAGTGGTAACAAACACGGTTCCGTAGGAATTAGTAATATCAATTCCTGCATCACTATTGACAATGAAGGCTTTTTTGATGTTTTTTTGCTTTGTAATAATTGCATCGTCATTTGCAAAACCAAGTATCGGGAATAGCAGGAATACAATAATAATTTTATAAAGTTTTTTCATCATTTTGAGTGTTAAGTTGTTCTGTTGCTTCAATTTGAGTCAATACATTTTGCAAGAAGGAAATTCGAGTTTGCAAATTGCTAATCATAGCGTAGATAATTTGTTTATTTTCTCCATTAGTAGCAATTTCTTTAATGATTTTTTGATAATCATTATCCAAAATTTTCATTTGTTGTAAGGCATCAGCAATTATTTTTTGGTTGTGTGGCGATTTTTTTTCTTGTAATTTATGCAGTTCATTTTTGATCAAAACGGTAAAAATGGAATCAGTCTGTTTTGTTTCTGTGGAAGCAAAAATGAAATGATTTGTCTTGGCTTCGGTCTTAAAAAAGAAGGACAAACTAAACATCACTACTAAAGATGCTGCAATAGCAATTGAGGTATACCAATTCCTTTTCTTTCTTTTAATGCCTGTATTTTCAAGTTTGCTTATAAATCGATTTTGGTGATCATGAGGTAGGGCTACAACATCCCATTCTGATTCGAATTTGGTAAACAATTGGTCTAATGTGTCCTCTTTATTTTGCATATTCATGTAATTTATTTCTTAAACTTTCCTTCGCTCTGCTCAAAGTTGTTCTACAATTTGCATAGCTTATTTTTAGAATTTCGCTAATTTCTTCTTGATCATACCCTTCGATATAAAACAAGGTCAAAATAGTACTGTAACTGGTTTTTAAGGATTGTATGGCTAGCAAAACCTCTTTTATTTTTATTTCATTAAAGTTGATAACTTCCGAAATTTCAGGCTCTTTGTCTTCAATTTTATATAGGTTTTTCTCAAAATCATCCGCTTTAATTTTGTTGTTTTTTTTACAAAAATCAATGCTATAATTGATTACAATACGTTTTAGCCATGCGCCGAAAGCCACTTCTTTTTTGTAGGAGTCAATTTTAGTAAATGCCTTCAAAAAACTTTCCTGCATCACATCTTCAGCAAAATGGGCGTCTTTTACCATACGAAAAGCCACGTTGTACATAGCCTTACCATACCTATTATAGACTTCAAATTGGGCCTTTTGGTTTTGTTGTTGGCATAGCGTAACCAATTCTTCGATATGTAATTCAGTATACGACAAATAGTAATTGATGGTTTTAAAGAAAGACGGCTGTTTTTAGATGATGTTACAGTTTTTGTAAAAAGTTATTTAAAGGTATCAAAATTAAGTACATAAGTTGTTGGCAATATCAATTGTCGTATTTAATTCCGATTTCGACTTACACTATTTCGCTGGTAATTTAGTAAATTTTATTCTAGTTACTTATTTGTTGGAATTCTTTCGATTCTGCAGTATGTCCGCATAAAAAAGACGGATCATGAAATAGATAAAAAAAGAAAGATTTAAAGCGACTTCATGGCCAAAGTTCTCAGATATCAGATGGAATTAATGAAATTCTAGTTAAAAATTTTTTTAATCGATGGTTTACTAATTCAATTTTCTATTTTTTCAAAGGAGAATGATTTTTTTATAAAACTTATCTCGATAGTAGTACTATTGCTTTTTTTAGGAATATCATAAAATATTCCTTATCCCTTTTCGTTTCAAAGGTATGGCACAAAGATTGTCTTTATTACCTTGAATTATACTACATGAAACAGTGTAAGTGTTGAATTTCAGAGAATTAAAAAGTATAAAACATTAACTTTGCATGGAATGAATTTTCATTTAATGACAAAATGACTTAATAACGATATGTCAAACCATAAAATACTAACAATTGACAACTTGTCACTTCAAGAATTTGATTCTGAATCAGATTTAATTCCGCTTTTAACCCCTGAAGACGAAGAGGAAATGAATAACGAATCCTTGCCGGAAACGTTGCCTATTTTGCCCTTACGTAATACGGTTTTGTTTCCCGGCGTTGTAATTCCTATTTCTGCAGGAAGGGATAAATCCATCAAATTAATTAATGATGCTAATGCTTCCGGTAAAGTAATTGGTGTGGTAGCTCAAATCAATGAAGACGATGAAGATCCTTCTAAAAACGACATCAACAAAGTAGGTACCGTAGCTAGAATTCTGCGTGTACTTAAAATGCCTGACGGGAATGTAACGGTAATTCTTCAAGGTAAAAAGCGTTTTGAAATTGATGAAGTGGTTGCAGAAGAGCCTTATATTACCGCTACAATTAAAGAAGTATCCGAAAAAAGACCTCGTAAAAACGACACTGAATTCTCAGCGATTATTGATTCAATCAAAGAATTGGCCATCAAAATTATTCAAGAAAGCCCAAATATTCCATCCGAAGCTACTTTTGCTATCAAAAACATTGAAAGCCAATCCTTTTTGGTGAATTTTGTTTCTTCAAATATGAATCTTTCGGTGAAAGAAAAGCAAGATTTGTTGGTGATTAATGGATTGAAAGAAAGAGCTTTGGCTACTTTAAAATTCATGAATATTGAATTGCAAAGGTTAGAGCTGAAAAATGATATTCAGTCCAAAGTACGTTTCGACTTAGACCAGCAACAAAGAGAATATTTCTTGCACCAACAGATGAAAACCATCCAAGAAGAATTGGGAGGTGTTTCGCAAGAGGAGGAAATAGATGAAATGAGCCAAAAGGCCAAAACCAAAAAATGGGATGAGAAAACGCAACAACACTTCGAAAAAGAGTTGTCCAAAATGCGTAGAATGAATCCTCAGGCTCCAGATTTTGGAATTCAGAGAAATTATTTGGAATTATTTTTAGAATTGCCTTGGGGCGAATTCTCTAAAGATAATTTTGATTTAAAACACGCTCAAAAAGTATTAGATAAAGATCATTTTGGTTTAGAAGAAGTTAAAAAGAGAATGATTGAACATTTGGCCGTACTTAAATTAAGAAACGACATGAAGTCTCCTATTATTTGTTTGACTGGACCTCCAGGTGTGGGTAAAACTTCTATTGGACGTTCGGTTGCTGAGGCTTTGGGTAGAGAATATGTTCGTATTTCTTTGGGTGGTTTACGTGACGAAGCAGAGATTCGTGGGCATCGTAAAACATATATAGGAGCTATGCCAGGACGAATTATTCAAAGTTTGAAAAAAGCAGGTACTTCTAACCCTGTTTTTGTTTTAGATGAGATAGATAAATTATCAAGCAGCCATAACGGAGATCCTTCTTCTGCCTTGTTAGAGGTTTTGGACCCTGAACAAAACAATGCTTTTTATGATAATTTCCTAGAAATGGGATATGATTTGTCTAAAGTTATGTTCCTAGCGACTTCTAACAATATGTCGGCTATTCAACCTGCCTTGCGCGATCGTATGGAAGTGATAAAAATGTCGGGTTATACTATTGAAGAAAAAGTTGAAATTGCCAAAAAACATTTGTTCTCCAAACAACTAGCAGCTCATGGTTTGACGGCTAAAGATTTGACTATTGGCAAAAAACAATTAGAAAAAATCATCGAAGGCTATACTCGAGAATCGGGTGTTCGTGGCTTAGAAAATAAAATTGCTCAAGTGGTTCGAAATGCAGCCAAATCAGTTGCAATGGAGGAGGAGTATAACAAAAAAGTAACGGACGAAGATATTGTAAAAGTATTAGGTGTACCAAGATTGGAGCGCGATAAATACGAAAGTAATGATGTGGCGGGTGTAGTTACCGGTTTGGCTTGGACAAGTGTTGGCGGTGATATTTTGTTTATCGAATCTTTGATTTCACCAGGCAAAGGAGTAATGACCATTACTGGAAATTTAGGGAATGTCATGAAAGAATCGGCTACGATTGCCCTAGAATATATCAAATCGAATGCTGAATTGCTTGGTTTAAATCCTGAAATCATTTCGAAATACAATATTCATTTACACGTTCCAGAAGGAGCTACTCCAAAAGACGGTCCTAGTGCTGGAATTGCAATGTTAACCTCTTTGGTGTCGTTGTTTACTCAAAAAAGAGTGAAGAAAAATTTAGCCATGACAGGTGAAATTACCTTGCGTGGAAAAGTCTTGCCTGTAGGCGGAATCAAAGAAAAAATATTAGCTGCCAAAAGAGCGAATATCAAAGAGATTATACTTTGCCATGACAATAAAAGTGATGTGGATGAAATCAAACCGGAATATTTAGATGGGGTTACGTTTCATTATGTGAAAGAAATGAGTGAAGTTTTAACTATTGCCATTACCAATCAGAAGGTGAAAAACGCAAAAGATTTAAAATAAAGCAAAGTCTTATTAGTTATTCCAAATTCCAGCGGTTGATCAAGTTCGGAATTTGGAATTTCTTTTTTATACGGAAAAGCATATTTTTATTAGATATAATTTTATCTTCGTTTTGTCGTTCTATTTAATCAAAAAAACACCATCTTGAAGGTATTCAAAAAGCTTTTAGTTGTACTTATAATTTCACTTTGTTTGCCAGTTTTTGGGCAAATAGGAGGACGGTATACTTATCAGTTTTTGAATTTGGTAACTTCGCCACGTCAAGCGGCTTTAGGAGGAAAAACCGTGACTATTTATGATGATGATGTCAATCAGGCACATTTTAATCCAGCGGCTATTAATCCAGAAATGCACAATCAATTAGCGCTGAATTACGGGAGTTATTATGGAGAAGTGAGTTACGGTACGGCTTCCTATGCTTATACGTACGACCAACATTTGCAAACTTTTCAAGCGGGAGTCAATTACGTTAATTATGGACAATTTGAGGGGTATGATGAAAATGGTCAGGCTACCAACTCTTTTACGGGTAGTGAAGTATCGCTTTCTCTGGGATATGCTTACAATATTCCGTACTCTAATTTTTTTATTGGTGCCAATGCTAAGCTAATCTCTTCTTCTTTGGAAAACTATCAATCTTTTGGTGGCGCAATAGACCTTGGCGCTGTTTTTATAGATGAAAACAACGATGTGAATTGGGCATTGGTAATTCGGAATTTAGGAACCCAATTCACGACTTATTCTGGTTTACATGAAAAATTACCTTTAGAAATAATTTTTGGTGTTTCACAAGAATTGGACAATGTTCCGATTCGTTGGCATTTGACCTTAGAAAATTTGCAACAATGGAATATCGCTTTTGCCAATCCCGTTCGTGGTGAAACGAGTATTGACGGCACAACAACCCAAGAAAAAATTTCTTTTGTAAACAATGCCTTAAGACATGTAGTTTTTGGTGTTGAATTATTTCCCAAAAGAAAATTCAATGTTCGTTTAGGATATAATTTTCGTCGGGCCGAAGAATTGCGCGTTGTGGATCAACGTCATTTTTCTGGAATTTCAGTTGGATTTGGCTTAAAGATGAACCGCCTCAAATTTAATTATTCTTATTCCAGATATACTTTGGCTGCAAATACAAGTTTGTTTGGTTTAACATTGAACTTGCAATAAGAGTTTGTTAACTTTGCATTTTATTTTTAAGCCCACACAATTGAGGGGAGCATCATTTTTAAAATCAGCAATTTTTTTCTTCCGAAAGACTTGCAAAAATCAACTTCATTTTGAATACTAAAATCACCATCGCTATTGACGGTTTTTCGTCTACGGGAAAAAGTACATTGGCTAAGCAATTAGCGCAGCAACTGGGTTATATTTATGTGGATACGGGCGCAATGTATAGAGCTGTAGCTTATTTTGCTATGCAAAACAATATCATTTCGGCAACGATTTTTGATAAAGTAGCTCTGATTGCGGCACTTCCTTCCATTCAATTATCGTTTCAATTTAATCCCACATTAGGTTTTGCGGAAATGTTTTTGAATCACGAAAATGTAGAAAGCCAAATCAGAACGATTGAAGTGTCTAATTATGTTAGTAAAATTGCCGAAGTTTCTGAAGTAAGAGCCAAATTGGTGGAGCAACAACAAGAAATGGGGAAGAATAAAGGCATTGTTATGGATGGACGCGATATAGGAACTGTAGTTTTTCCGGAGGCTGACTTGAAAATTTTTATGACAGCTAGCGCAGCTACCCGTGCGCAAAGACGTTTTGCAGAGTTGCAACAAAAAGGAGATAACGTAAGTTATGAAGCCGTGTTAAAAAATGTAGAAGAACGCGATTATATCGATACACATAGAGAAGATTCTCCTTTGGTTATTGCTGCTGATGCTATAGAAATTGATAATTCTAGTTTGAATAAGGAAGAACAATTTGCTATTGTTTTTGATTTAGTTTCACAAGTAATTATTAAGTAAGTAGTTTGTTTTGTAAATATCTATTTAAATAGTAAGTTTACCGCTTGTTTTTTATTATATCAAATAGACCTTATGGGAATTAAAATTAGATTGATTATAATGAGTTTTCTCCAATTTTTTGTTTGGGGAGCTTGGCTTATTACTATTGCCAATTTTTGGTTTGGCACAAAACAATGGGATGGCACCCAATTTGGTTTAGTTTTTAGTACCATGGGCATTGCATCGTTATTCATGCCCACGCTTTCAGGAATTATAGCGGATAGATGGGTAAATGCCGAAAAATTATACGGTATTTTGCATATTCTGTATGCCGCGGTTTTGTTTTTTCTGCCTCAAGTGACTACACCTGACAATTTCATTTATGTAATGCTTTTGGCGATGTGTTGTTATATGCCCACTATAGCACTTAGTAATTCCATTTCATACAATGCTTTAAAATCTAATAATTGCGACGTGGTAAAGGATTTTCCTCCTATTCGAGTTTTTGGAACAGTAGGTTTTATTGTGGCCATGTGGATTACTAATTTAACAGATAATAAAGCATCCGCTAATCAGTTTTACATCGCTGGATTTGCTGCTATTGCACTCGGATTGTATGCTTTTACTTTGCCCAAATGCAAACCTCAAAATCTCATCAAAGAGAATGCTTCTTTCATGGAATTAATGGGCTTAGAATCCTTCAAGTTATTTGCTAATTATAAAATGGCTTTGTTCTTTATTTTCTCCATGTTTTTAGGGGCTGCTTTGCAATTAACTAATGCTTATGGCGATGTTTTTCTTGATGAATTTAAGCATTTTCCAAAATATGCAGATTCATTTGTTGTAGAATATTCTACCATTATCATGTCGATTTCTCAAATTTCAGAAACGTTATTTATTCTAGCGATTCCTTTCTTTTTAAAGCGTTTTGGGATCAAACAGGTCATGTTGATAAGTATGTTAGCCTGGGTATTGCGTTTCGGATTGTTTGCCTTTGGTGACCCTGTAAACGGATTATGGATGATTATTTTGTCTTGTGTGGTTTATGGAATGGCATTCGATTTTTTCAACATCTCTGGGTCTTTATTTGTTGAGACCAACACCGATGCCAAAAATCGTTCTTCTGCTCAAGGTTTGTTTATGATGATGACTAACGGAATTGGCGCTGTGCTTGGAAGTTTTACCTCAGGTTGGGCAATCGATCAGTTTTTTACTAAATCATTTAAAAGTACCGCTGATTTAGCAGGGTTTTTAGAAACAGAAACTACCAATCCTAAAATGCTTGATTTTATTCAAAGCCAAGGAAAAAAAATCGCAACAGATGGTTTTTTTGATTCAGAAATCTTCATGAAAGATTGGCATACCATTTGGCTGGCTTTCGCAATTTATTCATTGTTAATTGCCATTGCATTTGCTATTTTGTTCAAACACGAACATCATCCCAAAGCAATAGACAAGGTACATTAGTCGCAATTAGTAGTAGTAAAAAATCCCAATGGTTTAAAAGCTGTTGGGATTTTTTATTAGTGAATAGTTGTTTTTGAGTGTGTTGGAATTAATTGAATTGTTTTGGGACCTAGAACAAAACCTGAGGGGGAAATGTTAAAATAAAATTAGAGATTTGCAATCTAAGAATAAGGGATGAGACCCATAGAGCTTTTAAAATTTATGTTACCTGACTTTTTAGTTGATCACTTTGAAGTGATTTCTACTACCAATACAGAAGAAATATTACACCTTTATTTTAAGAGAATGCCAAACCCTCAAGAGAATTTGATGCACTTTAATTAGTATCTAAAGGATTTTCAGACGAAATCACTATTCAAGATTTTTCCCTAAGAGGTAAATTTGTGTATTTATATATAAAAAACGTTGCTAGACTAATAAAAATAAAGGTGAGATAGTTAAAGACATTGGAATTTAGTTACTAAAGTAACCTGCATGAGTCAAGGTTTTGCGACTTTTTTAAAAGAAATTAATAGATAACATTGCTATCGATTGTCATGCCATTGGAGTTTTTTTCGGAGTGAACGGAAAAAACTCCAAAGACAATGCAAAAAAATATCTAAGTTCATTTAATACTTGGGCTCCACGAGTACTTGCGCATCAAAGGATTGTTTATTCTTAAAATATGGGGGCTCATTTATCAATTGATGAAGTAGCTTTGTTTCAGGGGTGGGGGCTTTACATTTTTGTAACCAACAAAAAAAGCAAAGGTAAAAAAGGTTTCTTAGTGGTCATTATTGCAGGAACAAAGGCTGATCAAGTCATAGAGCACATCTGTAAGTTTGATTATAAAAAGAGATATTGTGTTAAAGAAATAAAACTGACTCCATTGACATAAAAACAAAAAAAAAGCCGAAACAAATAATGTTTCGGCTTTTAAAGAGCGAAAGACGAGGCTCGAACTCGCGACAACCAGCTTGGAAGGCTGGAGCTCTACCAACTGAGCTACTTTCGCATTAAGATTTTAGAACGTAATTAGGTTGATCCTAACGTAGAGCGAAAGACGAGGCTCGAACTCGCGACAACCAGCTTGGAAGGCTGGAGCTCTACCAACTGAGCTACTTTCGCATTATTGTGGTGCAAATATAGGGAAACATTTCAGTTATTTGCAAATTTTGTAACCAAAAAAATGAGATAAAAAAGCATTAAATTTGTAATTGATTTAAAACTAAAAAGTTATAATTTATTTTTTTTCTACTTAACTCCCTTTTTTGTTGAGATAATAGAGGGTGCTCACTTTAAAAGAGTAATTTTACTTGTTTTAATAAATTATTAACCATGAAGTATAGTTGCTTTTTCTTCTCATTGCTTGTTTTACTAAGTTGTCAGAAGTCTGAAAAGATGGTTACGACCCCATTAGTTGCTTCAAGTATGACGCCTTTGCCAAAGTTGAAAGTTACTACGAGTGCTATATTATTTGATAGTTTGTTAGTACTTGGTTCAAAAAACGCAACATTGATACAATTTTATAGGGCGACTCAGTTTCATACCGTTTGGCAATCAGAAAAACAACGAAAATTTGTTTTGAAAATGATTAAAAATGCTGCCAATGATGGTCTTTTTACTAATGATTATAACTTGGATAAGTTGGAAACATATGAGAAAAAACAAGAGAATTGGATTGGTAATGATGTGATTGATTATGATATTTTGTTAACTGAAAAGGTGCAATTGTTTTTAAAGCATTTGAAAAACGGAAAGTTAAATCCTGGTAAAATGTATGATAATTGGGATCTGACCCAATCGAATTTAGAGGTTAATTTATTGCTTTTGAAGGCATTTGATACTAATGATTTCGCAGGCCTTTTGGAGGAATGCAGGCCAAAATCATTGGTTTATAATCAATTAATTGATGCGTTGAAAGTGATTGATCGATTGGAAGATCGTTATTTTTTACCTTTAAATTATACTAGAAATATTGAGTTGAATGAGGTTGCTCCTGCAATGAAAACAATCAAAAAAAAGCTTCGGTATTGGGGAGATTTAACTACTTCTGATTCATTGGCTACTACTTATGACAAGAAAACCTGGGAAGCAGTAAAGCGATTTCAAGCAAGACACGGACTGATGCAGGACGGGGTAATAGGGCAGGGGACCATTGAGGCTTTGAATTTTTCAAAAAATACAAGAAAAAAACAAATTATAGCCAATTTAGAGCGATGGAGATGGTTTGAGAGCCATGCAGGGGAAAATGCTGTTTATATTAACATACCCGATTACAAATTAGTAGTGGTTGAAAATCAAGATACCATGATGACACAGCGAATTGTGGTAGGTACAATAAAACGTAAAACACCAGTGTTGAATTCATATTTACGTACGGTGGTACTTAATCCTACTTGGACTATTCCACCCACTATATTAAAAGAAGATATTGTGCCAGCGATGTTGAGAAATCGAAATTATTTATCTCAAAAGGGGATTGTAATTTATAATACCAAAAATGAAGTCGTTCTGCCTAAGGATTGGAATGCTTCCAAACCGCATAATTATAGATATGTACAAGGTCCAGGGCCAGAAAATACTTTGGGTGAAATGAAGATTTTATTTCCTAATCGTCATAGTATTTATCTGCATGACACTAATCATCGTAATTTATTTGGACTTAGCAATCGATCTTTGAGTTCGGGTTGTATTAGGGTAGAAAAACCACTAGAATTGGCTGGATATTTTTTAAATCATTCGGAACATTGGGACAAAGAAAAAATAGATTCAGTGATTGCTTCGAGAAAAACACATAACATAAAGATAGAAAAAAAATACCTACTCTACATTTGGTATTGGACTGCATGGAGTGATAAAGGGAAGCTCTATTTTCGTAAAGATATTTATGAGTATGATGAACCTTTATATGATTGTTTACGAAGTTAATGCATCGTTTTTTTCTTCTTTTTTTCTTGAAGGATGGTAGATAAACAAAATAGATTGATCCTTAATGGCGTTGATTAAGGGGAGATTTATCTCTTTAGGAAGAGCGGGGCAGCCTAAACTTCTGCCTAGTCGTTTGTTTTCTTTAATGAATTTTTCTGAAACATAGTCGGCGCCATGAATCACAATAGCTCTGGCTCTAGCGTTACAGTTTATTCCCTTTTCTAACCCATCTAATTTCAAAGACAATCCATGCTTTCCATGGTATATTTCTCCCGTGCTATAAAAACCCAAGCTACTTTGAAAAGAGTCATTTTTATTTGAAAATTGAGTGGCATATTCTTCCCCAGTGTTTTTTCCATGAGCCACCAAGGTATGAAATAAGATAGCATGATTTGCTAAATCAATAACCCAGAGTCTCTTAGTGTTTGAAGATAGGCTGAAATCTATTAGGGTTAGAATCTGTTTTTTTACAAGCCCTTTTTCTTGTAATGATTGGTATCCCGCAAATGCTGCTGCAAAGCTCTCAAACTTTGGTAAGGCACATGAACTGCTTTTCAAATTGTCGTAAGCATTTTGTATCATCAAATATGATTTTGATTTGATATTTATTATTTTTTCGGTTTTTACCTTCCCTAATGTGCTTTCTTTTTTTGTAGAAAAAGGCAGGTGAATTAGGTTATAAGTTAGATAAAATAAGATAAAAATTACATTACAATTCATTGATACTCTTTTTGTTGTGTAAGTAGTTGTTAGTTGCAAATATACTTCAAATGAAGTTTGATATTGATAAAAAATGTATTTCATCGGTTAAATTTAACATTTCATCGATGTTTTTTGATTTATATTTTTCAATTCATGTTTTAAAAAAGAGTTGAATTATGTTAAAATTTATATATTTACCGTAAATTTAACTTGATAATGAATAAATATTACGGTTGTATAACAGTTTTGTTGTTATTTCTATATTGCTCGGTTTGGTCTCAAAAAAAAATAATTAAGACGAATGTTCTTAAAGGAAGTATTACTGTAGATGGGAAATTTGAAGAGGAATCTTGGAAAAATGCCTCAATTGCAACTGATTTTGTGATGTTTGAGCCTGATAATGGTAAGCCAATTAGTACTGCTAAAAAAACCGAAGTCAAAATTCTTTATGATGATAATGCGATTTATATCGCTGCAACAATGCTGGATGACGAACCTAATAAAATTCAGCGAGAGATTACTAATAGAGATGTGTTCGGGGTTTCCGACCATTTTGGTGTGTATATTAATGGTTTTAATGACGGACAACAAGATTTTAGATTTTTTGTAAGTGCCGCAGGAGTTCAAATGGATTGTTTAGCGACTGAAGATTTTGAAGATTTTAGTTGGGATGCCATTTGGGATAGTAAAGTGCTTTTAACCGCTACTGGCTGGACAGTAGAAATGAAAATTCCCTATGCTGCTTTGCGTTTCTCTAAATCTAAACAACAAACGTGGGGGATTAATTTCATGCGAGAAATTAAACGTGACGTGCAAAAATATACCTGGAATTTGGTCGATACTAAAATTGGAGCGGTGATTCCTCAAGCGGGAGTTTTAGAGGGAATTGAAAATATTAACACGCCCACACGACTTTTTTTAATTCCTTACTCTTCGGCCTACTATCAAAAAAATGATTCTGGAGATGATACCACATTTAAGGCTGGGTTAGATCTGAAATATGGAATTAATGATTCATTTACATTAGATGCAATTTTAGTTCCAGATTTTGGTCAAACCAAGTTTGACAACGCTATTTTGATTTTAGAACCTTTTGAGCAACAATTTCAGGAAAATCGTCCTTTTTTTACTGAAGGAACAGATATGTTTACCAAAGGAAATCTTTTTTATTCCCGAAGAATAGGATTGGGGTCTACTACTGAAGTTACCGTAAAAGACAATGAAGAGATTGTGAATTACCCGAATACAGTTGACTTGGTCAATGCTGTAAAAGTTTCTGGTAGGACCCAAAAAGGGTTGGGGGTAGGTTTTTTAAATGCAGTCACCGAAAAAACTTTTGCAACCATTAGAGATACTATTTCGGGAAGTACTAGAAAAGAGCTAATCGAGCCACTAACAAATTATAATGTATTAGTGTTTGATCAACGCTTTAATCAAAATTCATCAGTGACTTTTATCAATACTAATACCACTCGTAATGGAAGTTTTAGAGATGCCAATGTATCGGGACTTTTGTTCGATTTGAATACGAAAGCTAATACCTATAATCTATATGGGGATTTTAAGTACAGCACCATCAATACGGAGCAGGATTACAACGGGTTTAAGACGGCTTTGAATTTCGCTAAAACCAGCGGAAAATATCGGTACATGCTTTCGGGAAAATATATTTCTGAAAATTACGATATTAATGATTTGGGAATTATTTTTTACACCAATTATCATGGTTTTTCTGCTAATGGTAGTTACAGAATTGTGAATCCAACCCAAACATTTAATACTTTCAAAGTAGAACAAGAAGTAAACGTTGAAATACAAAACACCTTCGGAAAACTTCAGGAAGCCTGGTACAAAGCACTTATCAAGGGAACAAATTTGAATAATGATTATTTTGAATTTGCATTTTTTGCCAATCCCTTAGTTAATTATGATTTTTATGAACCGCGAGAATACAACAGATATGTTTTTATACCGAAAAGAATGTCTTCTTATTTTGGCGTTGAAATGAATCGAAATCATCCTTTTACTATTGATGTTACGCTTTCAGGAGCTTTATTTGACGAGGCGGGACGTCATCAATATGGTTTTTATGCAAGTCCTAAATACCGATTTAATGACAGACTTTCCTTGGCTTATGCGGTTGATTATTTGAAGAAAAAAAACGATAGAGGTTGGGTAGCCGCTACAGATGATGAAATCATTTTTGCAGAACGTAATCGAGAATATATTCAACATGATTTTACGGGTAAATATGCTATTAACGAAAAAATGACTGTCAATTTAACCGCACGTTATTATTGGTCTTATGCCAAAAATCATGAATTTTTAAGCTTACAACAGGATGGAAAGCTACTAAACAATCCAGCATATACTGAGAATAAAGATCGAAATTTCAATTCCTGGAATTTTGACTTATCATACAGTTGGTGGTTTGCCCCAGGTAGTCAATTGTCGTTTTTATATCGTAATTATGCTTTAGAAAGAACAAATCTTGTAGAACGAGATTTTCCAACAAATTTTAAAAATGTTTGGAATAATAACCTTACCTCTATAGTGTCATTAAGTGTTCGTTATTTCATTGATTACAATGCTTTGAAAAATAAATTCTAATAGAAGCAAAGTCTATATAAAGTTATAAATGTTTAGAATTAGCAAAGACTGCCGATAATTTTTAAGAGAACTGTAACAATTAATGAAAAAGGGTGTCTATTAATCAAATTGAGGACTGCTTAACCCTTCAAAAAATTGTTATTATGAGATTTTTTTTCTTGGCCTTTAGTTTGTTTTTTATTTCTTTTGGCTATAGCCAAAAGAAAACCTTGGCAACTCAATTTATTTCTGAGCCTATTAGTATAGACGGAAAGTTAGAAGAGAAAATTTGGGATGCAGTAACTCCTGCAACTGATTTTGTAATGTTTCAGCCCGACAATGGCAAGGCGGTACTTCAAGAAAGAAGAACAGAAGTGAAAGTACTTTATGACAATACGGCTGTTTATATTGCAGCCAAAATGTATGATAGCGAGCCGAATAAAATATTGAGAGAAATTTCTAAAAGAGATGATTTTGGAACCGCAGACATTTTTGGAATTTTTATCAACGGATACAATGATGGGCAACAAAATTTTCAATTTTTTGTCAATGCGGCCGATGGTCAAGCGGATTGTTTGGCTACTGATAGTAACGGAGAAGATTATTCTTGGGACGCAGTATGGGAAAGTAAAGCTGTGATTACGGATTTTGGATGGGTTGTTGAAATGAGAATTCCCTATGCTGCCTTACGGTTTTCTCCTGAAAAAATGCAAACTTGGGGAGTAAATTTTTTTAGAGAAATAAGAAGAGATCGCCAGAAATATTCTTGGAATTTTATCGATTCCAAACTTGGTACCTTTACGCAACAAAATGGAATATTGACCGGAATTGAAAATATTAAAACACCCACACGACTTTTTTTATTACCCTATTCTTCTTTTTATTTAAATGCCAATGACCAACAAAAAACTAAAGGGACATTGAAAGGAGGATTGGATGTGAAATACGGAATAAACGATGCGTTCACCCTAGATGCAATTTTAATACCTGATTTTGGTCAAACAAAATATGATGATAAAATATTGAACCTAGGGCCTTTTGAACAACAATTTAATGAAAATAGACCTTTTTTTACTGAAGGAACAGATTTGTTTAGTAAAGGAAATTTGTTGTATTCTAGACGAATTGGGGGTGCGCCTACCCTATATCCATCCAAAACAAGTGACGAGGTAATTATTGACAACCCAGCCAGTGTGAATTTAATAAATGCTTTAAAAATTTCTGGAAGAACAAAAGGAGGTCTGGGAATTGGGGTATTGAATGCGGTCACCGAAAAAACAAATGCGACTATTCAAAACACTAAAACAGGAGCTATTAGAAAAGAATTAGTAGAGCCTTTGGCTAATTACAATGTTTTAGTTTTGGACCAACGTTTCCGTAAAAATTCATCAGTCACTTTTGTAAATACTAATGTAACTAGAAATGGTAATTTTAGAGATGGAAATGTCTCAGCATTAGTTTGGGATTTAAATACCAAAGCCAATACGTATAACCTATCGGGAGATTTTAAATACAGTTATGTCAACGACGAAGCGATAAAAAAAGGAATAGCTACGCAACTTAATTTTGCAGAGACATCAGGGAATTATCGGTATAGTTTGGGGACAGATTTGTATACTAAAGACTTTGATAATAATGATTTGGGGATTAATTTTCAAACGAATTATTATAGTTGCTATGGAAATGCTAATTATAGAATTTTAAATCCAACCAAACACTTTAATGGGTTTCGAGTGAATTATAATAATTTCTTTCAATTTAATAAAGAAACCGGTCAGGTACAAGGTAATAATATCAATGTAAACACCAATATTGAAACCAAAAAGAATAATTCATATGGTCTTGGAATTGTTTTTAATCCTTTTGAAAATTATGATTATTATGAACCTCGTCAGTCAGGTCGTTATGTGATTACGCCAAAAAGTTATGGTTTCTGGGCGTATTATTCTCGTAATTATAATTACAAATTCGCGTTTGATATTAATCCAGAATATTTCCGTTCAGATGAGCCAGGAAGAGAGTTTATAGGTATGAGTGTGAGTCCAAGATATCGCTTTAATGATAAAATAGCAATGGTATATGATTTTGGATTTTCAAGACGCAATAATAACAAAGGATTTATCGATGCGATAAACAATAGTATGGATCCGTTGGGAAACAAAACTATTGTATTTGCTAATCGTAATGTGGTTACCTATTCTCATAACCTATCGGGAAAATATTCAATTAACAGTCAAGTGAATTTTAATTTGTCAGTAAGACAGTATTGGTCGTATGCAGAGAATAAGAACATACTGCAACTAGCTCCAAACGGAAGATTGGTTGATTTAGTAGGCTATAATCTGAATAAAAATTCCAGTTTTTATTCCTGGAATTTGGATTTGTCTTGCTCTTGGTGGTTTGCTCCAGGAAGTCAGGTTTCTTTCTTGTACCGAAATAATTCGGCAAATTTTGAGAATTTAATCAATAAAAATTATAGAGATAATCTGGATGCAATTTTGACCAATGAAAAATTACAACATACTTTATCTATTAGTGTTCGCTATTTTATTGATTATAATGAAGCGAAGAATTTGTTTATTAAAAGTTAAAAACGAAAATTTATCGTCTTTTTTGTGAATTTTTATCATCTATAACGATTGAAATTCAAAGGGTATTTTGGAATGCTTTTTCGGCTTTTGAAAATTCTCTATATTTGATAAAAAAATAATCATGAACAAGAAAGTAATCCTTATGATACTTGATGGGTGGGGGAAATCACCTGATCCTAAAGTATCTGCAATAGACAACGCTAATGTCCCTTTTATAAATAGTCTTTACGAAAATTTTCCAAGTGCTCAATTAAGAACCGATGGATTGAACGTAGGCTTGCCTGAAGGACAAATGGGGAATAGTGAAGTTGGGCACATGAATCTTGGTGCTGGTAGAATTGTGTACCAAGATTTAGCTAAAATTAATTTGGCAGTGGCCAATAATACTTTGGCGAAAGAACCTATTCTAATTGATGCTTTTACATATGCCAAAGAGAACAACAAAAAAGTACACTTTTTAGGGTTGGTTTCAGATGGGGGAGTGCATTCTCATACTTCTCATTTACGTGGTTTGATTACCGCTTCTCAAGAATATGGTTTGGATAACGTATTTGTTCACGCGTTTACGGATGGTCGTGACGTAGATCCAAAATCAGGAAAAAAATACATTCAAGATTTAGAAAATTTCATGGCAACAACTACTGCTAAATTAGCTTCTGTTGTAGGTAGATATTATGCTATGGATCGTGATAAAAGATGGGAACGCGTAAAATTAGCTTATGATTTAATTGTTAATGGAACGGGAAAACATACTCAAAATCCAGTTGCTTCTATCGAAGAAAGTTATGCTAAAGAAGTGACTGACGAATTCATTGATCCTTTGGTAGTGGTGGATGCTCAAAATCAACCTTTGGCAAAAATCGAAAAAGATGATGTGGTCATCTTTTTTAACTTTAGAACAGATAGAGGTCGTGAGTTAACAGAAGCGTTATCACAAAAAGATTTTCATGAACAAAACATGCATAAACTGCCTTTGTATTATGTTACGTTGACGAATTACGATGAAACGTACGAAAATGTAAAAGTGGTATATAACAAAGATAATATTACAGAGACTTTAGGTGAGGTTTTAGAAAAAGCCAACAAAAAACAAATCCGTATTGCCGAAACTGAAAAGTATCCACACGTTACCTTTTTCTTTTCAGGAGGTAGAGAAACGCCGTTTGAAGGCGAAACACGTATTTTAAGAAATTCTCCAAAAGTAGCTACTTACGATTTGATGCCAGAAATGAGTGCTTATGAACTAAAAGATGCTTTAGTTCCTGAATTGAATAAAGGGGAGGTTGATTTTGTTTGTTTGAATTTTGCTAATGGTGATATGGTTGGGCATACAGGAGTAATGAGTGCTGCCATTCAAGCTTGTGAAGCAGTTGATGCTTGTGTGAAAGAAGTAATTGAAGCGGCTTTGGCCAATGATTATACCACTATCGTAATTGCCGATCACGGAAATTGTGAAACGATGATTAATCCTGATGGTAGTCCAAATACGGCGCACACTACGAATCCTGTGCCAATTATTTTAGTTGACAAAGAATTAAAAAAAATTAATGATGGTGTGTTAGGTGATATTGCACCAACAATTTTAGAATTGATGGGAATTGAAAAACCTGCTGTGATGACGAGTCATTCGTTATTGTAAACTCGAAAGCCTCTATAGAAACAAACCCCAAAATCAACTGATTTTGGGGTTTGTTATTTTTAGAGAATAAAAAATTACAAGAACATTTTTGAAATTTTTTCTGCTTTTTTACTTTCACTATAGTCATAGAAACCTTCTCCAGATTTGACTCCTAGTTTTCCAGCACGAACCATATTGACCAATAATGGGCAAGGCGCATACTTTGGATTTTTGAATCCTTCGTACATGACGTTTAAAATGGCTAAACATACATCCAAGCCAATAAAATCAGCTAATTGTAATGGTCCCATTGGATGTCCCATACCCAATTTCATTACCGTATCTATTTCGTAAACGCCTGCTACTTTATTGTACAACGTTTCTATGGCTTCATTTAACATCGGCATTAAAATTCGGTTCGCCACAAAACCAGGATAATCGTTCACCTCAACAGGTACTTTTCCTAGTTTTTCAGATAATTTCATGATGATTTCGGTAACCTCATCAGATGTATTGTATCCTCTAATGATTTCAACTAATTTCATAATTGGTACCGGATTCATAAAATGCATACCGATAACACGCTCTGGATGACTTACCACAGCTCCGATTTGCGTAATTGAAATAGAAGAAGTATTGGTAGCTAAAATAGTGTTGTGAGAACAAACTTCATTCAGTTGCTTGAAAATATTTAGTTTTAGTTCTACGTTTTCTGTAGCGGCTTCTACTACTAAGTCTACACCAACCACTCCGTCTTTGATATCCGTATACGTAATGATATTGGTAATAGTTTTGGCTTTGTCTTCTTCTGTAATGGTGCCTTTACTTACCATTCGGTCCAAATTGGCAGCAATGGTTGCCATTCCTTTATCTAATGCTTTTTCAGAAAGATCAATTAATTTTACTGTAAATCCGCTTTGTGCAAAGGTGTGGGCAATTCCGTTACCCATAGTCCCTGAACCTATAACAGCTATTGTTTTCATAAGTTTTTGTTTAAATATAAAAGCTCAAAGTTATACCATACAACTTCAAGCTTTGTTTTAAATTGTTTATTTATTTGTAGTAGTATTATTTTTTAAAACAATCAATAATTTGATAAGCTACACGCAAGGCTTCTGTTGCTTGTTCTAAAGTAACAACTGGGGTAGTATTGTTGTTAATGGCGTCTGCAAAAGAATTTAATTCGTCTAGAATGGCGTTGTTTTGTTCTACCTCTGGATTAGAAAAATAGATTTGTTTTTTTACTCCTTCTGCATTTTGTAAAATCATATCGAAATCACCAGGAACTTCTGGAGCATCTTTCATTTTAACCACTTCGCATCTTTTTTCTAAGAAGTCAACCGAGATGTAAGCATCTTTTTGAAAAAATCTTGATTTACGCATGTTTTTCATGGATATGCGACTGGCAGTTAAATTAGCAACGCATCCGTTCTCAAATTCAATTCTAGCATTGGCAATATCAGGAGTTTCGCTGATTACCGATACACCACTGGCGCTAATATTTTTCACTTTGGACTGCACGACACTTAAAATAGCATCGATATCGTGTATCATTAAATCCAACACAACGGGTACATCCGTTCCTCTAGGATTAAATTCTGCTAGTCGATGTGCTTCAATAAACATTGGATTTTCGATCATGTTTTTTGTAGCGATAAAAGCGGGATTGAATCGTTCTACGTGACCTACTTGACCTTTGACCTTGTTTTCTTTGGCTAAAGCAATAATTTCAAGAGCTTCATCAACGGTATTAGAAATGGGTTTTTCGATAAAAACATGCTTGCCAGATTTGATAGCAACTTTGGCACATTTAAAGTGAGAAAGCGTTGGTGTAACGATATCTATGACATCAACAGCATGAATTAGAGTAGCGATAGTTTTGAATTGTTTGTAGCCAAATTCTTTTTCAATTTTTTGACCATTTTCTAGATTTTCATCATAAAAACCAACCAACTCGTATTTGTCTGATTGTTGCAACAAACGCAAATGTATTTTTCCTAGGTGACCAGCACCCAATACTCCAATTTTTAGCATAAGAATGTTCTTTTTACAAAAATAACAATTTAATAAGAATTACCAATTTTATAAAACTTAAAATACTAGTATAAAATGTCACTAAACCTAGTTTTAAATGGATTTCTTTTTCATTTGGAAATTGAATTTTTAGTTTATTTTTGCCGAAACAATTTAATTCAACATTGAAAGATACTGCCAAACACCAAGGACTTAGAAATCAATTAGTTGCTCTTTTGAAAGGGAAGGGAATTACTGATGCTTCAGTTTTAGAAGCAATTGGTAAGATACCAAGACATCTTTTTTTGGAGTCGGGTTTTGAAAATTATGCTTATCAAGATAAAGCTTTTCCTATTGGTGCCGATCAGACGATTTCTCAACCCTACACCGTAGCGTTTCAGTCTCAATTGTTAGAAGTAAAAAAAGAGGATAAAATCTTAGAAATCGGTACTGGTTCAGGATATCAAACCGCTGTTTTGTGTGCTTTAGGTGCTAAAGTGTATAGTGTAGAGCGACAAAGTGAGTTGTTTAAAAAAACCTCCGTTTTGTTTCCTAAATTAGGTGTGAGGCCTAAGCATTTATCTTTCGGTGATGGTTACAAAGGATTACCTTTGCATGCGCCATTTGATAGTATTATTGTAACGGCTGGTGCTCCATTTATTCCAAAACCCTTAATGGCTCAGCTTAAAATTGGAGGGAGATTAGTGATTCCACTTGGTGAAGAGGTTCAAATAATGACCATGCTTATCCGTAAGAATGCGACTCAGTTTGAAAAGCATGAATTTGGTGAATTTCGATTTGTTCCCTTGCTTGAGGATAAAAATTAAAAAGCGGTTAGATTTTCTTCTAACCGCTTTTTTTTATTTTTTACTTACTGTCTTGTCCTTGATCATTTGACCGTAAAGTGTTTTCATTATTTCGTCTACTTTTAACCCTAAATCAGAAACGTTAGAAGATTTTGTGGTTCCTGTCCAAATCAATTTGTTTTTATTTAAAGAAAAGATATTGGTTTCTACCATGTAATAGGTGCTTTCTTGGTAATACCCTGGAGCATAAAAATTAGGAGAGTACATGCCATACCAATTACCAAATCCGTAGCCATACATACCTGAATACATTCCACCAAATCCACCATAGAATGTAGAAGTATTGGTTCCAGGAACATAGTTGGTTTCTTTTTCTTTACTCACCAAGCGCATGGTAAGTACCCCGTCAAAATTTTCATCTTTAAGGATTTTAAGTTTTTGTTCTTTACTTAATTCTAAGTTAGTTCCGTTCAAATATTGAAATGAAGTTACAAAAATGGGACTAGAGGAAGCGATTCTATTTTCGGTAGTTCTTCTAGTGGCTTCATCTTTTACTAAAGCTACAACTAATATCTTTTTGAATTGCTCTTGTGCAATAGTAGTTTCAGGATCACTCCAACTATTTACAATTACAGTATTGCTTCCGCAGCTGAAAAGGGTTAAGGAGAGTAAGGATAGTAATAAGTGTTTCATAATCATTTTTTTAAGTTAGTTTAGGTAAAAATAGCGATTATGCTTAATAAAATTAATAAAAGATAGAAAATTAATAAGCTTTTTTTATTCTATCCAAGTCTCGTTTGGTGTCTTGCTCTTTTAGTGATTCTCTCTTGTCGTAGTTTTTCTTTCCTCTACAAAGGCCTATTTGTAGTTTTGCCATTCCTTTTTCATTAGTGAACAATTTTAGCGGAACGATAGTGAGTCCTTTGGCTTGTACACTACGAGCAAGGGTTTTTAATTCTTTTCGGTTTAATAATAATTTACGCTCACTTCTGGCTTTATGATTGAATTGGTTGCCAAATGCATATTCTTCGATATAAGTATTGATGGCAAATAATTCATTATTACTGAACTCGCAGAAACTCTCGGTAATATTGGCTTTGCCCAATCGAATGGATTTAATCTCGGTACCTGCCAAAACTATTCCTGCGGTATAGGTTTCGATTATTTCATAATCAAAACGAGCTCTTTTATTGAGTATGTTCACTGTTTTTTGCATAGGTCAGCAAATTTAGGGACAAAATAATGAAAGCGCAATTCTTTTTGAAAAAATGCTTTACCTTTGTTCCATGGAAAAAAAGCATTCAAAGGATCCTTTACATGGCATTACTCTTCAAAAAATAGTAGAAAAGTTAGTGGCTTTTTATGGTTTTGATACTTTGGGTGAATTGATAAAAATCAAATGTTTTACTACAAATCCTAGTGTGAAATCAAGTTTGACTTTCTTGCGAAAGACAGAATGGGCTAGAAAACAAGTAGAGGAATTGTACTTACGCTCATTACCTAAATTTTAGTTCAATTTGTAGGTGATATTTAATCCTCCTCGGTAAGGTAGCCATTCTCCACTTTTGTTCCAATTTTTTGCTTTTTCATAACGTCCGGGTGTCCCGTCGTTATAATATCCTTTATAAAATCCTTGATGCCATCCGCCACCCACAAAAGCCTCTAAGCGGATATTCTCCGTTATTTTGTAATTGTAACCTACAGTAGCTCCGATGCGATACCCAAAACCGTGTTCGTAATTGTTGCTATTCCAATAATTCCATTTCTGTAGGTTATAGATGTCAGGGCCTGTATGTGCCCCCACAAACCAACCTTTATATTTTTCCTTAAAATGATAACGAATTTCTGGTGTAAAGGTATAAAACTGCATAGGATGATGTCCGTCAAACGATTTCCAGAAAGAAGCCATAACATCAAAGCTAAAAGTTGTCTTATCACCAATACTAGTTTCTATTCCAATATTAGGGACACCTACAAGTGCTGTTAACCCATTAAATTTGATAAAAGTTTGAGCAAAACTCGTGTTAATTACTACTAATAAAAGAAATATAATAAATTTTTTCATGATTTAATTTTTGGGCAAATGTAAATTTAAATTTGAGAAAAATCCTAATTATCACTACTTTTATTTAGAAAAAAAACACCTTTTTTTCAATATTTTTTTGTTCTTACTTGATCAATCGTAAGAAATCATTTTTGAAAACAATACACTACGAATTAGATAATTTAGAATAAACTACAGCATCAATAAATTTACCATCATAAAACTCATTCTCTTTAAAATGGGCTTCTTTGACGAATCCGCATTTTTGTAAAACTCGCTCTGAAGCTTCATTTTCAGGGTCAATAACCCCTTCTATAGAATGTAATTTCATAGTAGTGAAGCCATAATCTACTACACATTGTACCGCTTCTGAAGTAATTCCTTTTCCATTATATTCAGGTAAAATCATATAGCCAACTTCGGCTCTATAATGTTCGGGTTTGATGCGATAATGTCCAATAACTCCTAGCATCGTATCATCACCTTTTAATGTAATGGCCCAGTTGATACCTTCATTACTCTCAATTTTATCATCCATCATTTTAATATGTGCCAAAGTCTCTTCATAGTTTGTAACCAAAGGCCTTGGGATATATTTCATAGTTTCGGGATTGGAACGCAATTCGAACATTTCTTTAACATCGGAGGGCAAAACTCTTCTTAAGATGAGTCTTTCGGTTTCTAAAACCGGAAAAGGAGAGAAGTTGATGGTTAGCATTTTATTTAATTTAGAGAAGTGTTATAGTGTAATTAGATTCAAAAAAAGATTTTGGCTTTACCAATTGAATGCCTTCTTTTTCCAATATTTTTCCTGAATTATTTGGGGTGTCTGAATAACCAAACCAGGGCTCAATGCAAATAAAAGGAGCATTTACGGGTGTCCAAACGCCAAGATCTGGAAAATCGCGGTACTCTACTTTGAGTATGGGTTGGTTTTCTTCTAAAATTGTTACAGATTTTGAAGGTATATTTTTGAACACCAAAGCATCATTCTCAAATAACTGGTACTCCAAATTCAATTGTTGATTCGGGATTTCAATGGTTTTCGTTTGATCAGAAATCAACCCTTCTTCTAATAAATTAAAAGTTAAAGAGTTTAATCCATCAAATTGTAATTGGTAACTATCGAATGCTTTTGGCAAAGCAAAGGCTGGATGTCCACCAATGGAAAACGGAAGTACAGCATCCGATGTGTTGATGACTTTGTATCCTAAATGCAATGAAGTGCCTATTAATGTGTAGCTCAATTGAAGTTCAAACGAGAAAGGATATTTTTTTAACGTTTCTTCATTGGATTGTAATGAAAAAATAACACTATCTTCCTTTTTATTGATTACTTCAAAAGTCAGTTCACGAGCGAATCCGTGACGGGGTAGTGAATAAGAGACACCATTATATTCAAAAGTATTGTTTTGTAAAGAGCCTACTATTGGGAACAAAATAGGGGAGTGCTTTCCCCAAAAATTAGGATCACCTTCCCAAATGAATTCCTTGTTGTTTTTATCTTTTAAAGAAAATAATTCGGCTCCAAGTGTTTTAAATTGTGCCGTTATTTGGTCGTTATTTATGGAAATTGTAGTCACGATCTTTTTTTTATAAATGAAAGGTAAAGATATTGATATTCCTATAAACAGAGAAACTGAATATATTAAACCTTAAGAATTATCTTAATTTCTTTAGTTGTAATGTTATAAATAATTAATTTTTCATTTAATTTGTGCTTACACTAACACAAACTATAGATATTATGAAGACAAAGTGGCTTTCTTGCCTGGGCATTTTTTTTGGAGTTCTCTCCGTTTTTGGTCAGCAACCTACTCCAGCTGAAACAAAAGAACTAGTTTCTAAGTACGATTATCACGATGCATTTGCACCGCATTTTTATACTAAAAACGGTACTTCTACGCGTTCAGCAAGTGGTGAACCGGGACCTGCTTATTGGCAAAACCGAGCGGATTATCAGTTAACGGCTAAATTAAATGATGCTTCAAATGAGATCATAGGTACTGACGAAATCACTTACACTAATAACAGCCCAGATAAATTAAGTTTTCTTTGGTTGAATTTAGAGCAAAATTTGTTCAAACAAGATTCTAGAGGAGCGGCTTTAGTTCCTTTGACAGGAAGTAGAAATGGAGGACAAGGACAGGTTTTTGACGCGGGTTTTAAAATCAAATCGGTTAAAGCTATTTCAGGAAAAGCTAAGACAGCAACCGACGTAAAATTTGTAGTTACGGATACTCGTATGCAAGTTTTTCTTCCTGAAGCTATTACTGCCAAAGGAGGAAGCGTGAAACTAAAAATAGAGTTTTCTTTTATTGCACCGAACGAAGGATCTGACCGTATGGGAGTTTTGGAAACCAAAAACGGAAAGATTTTTACCATAGCACAATGGTATCCTCGTATGTGTGTGTATGATGATGTACGCGGATGGAACACCAATCCTTATTTAGGCGCTTCAGAATTTTACTTGGAGTATGGTAATTTTGATATTAAAATTACAGCGCCAGCTAATCATATGGTGGTGTGTTCAGGTGAGTTGTTGAATCCAGCAGAAGTGTATACTGCAGAGCAATTCAAACAATACAAAGCAGCTTTGGTTAGCGATAAAACGGTGGTGATTCGTTCTGCCGATGAAGTAAATGCTACCGCAAAAAACAATGCAACTGCTACTAAAACTTGGCATTATCAAATTAAGAATGCGCGTGATATGTCTTGGGCTTCTTCACCAGCGTTTATTTTAGATGGGGCGAGAATGAATTTGCCTAGCGGTAAAAAAGCATTAGCCTTATCTGCTTATCCAGTAGAATCTGCAGGCAACGAGGCTTGGGGACGTTCTACTGAATACGTAAAAGGTGCTATAGAAAATTATTCTAAGCGCTGGTTAGAATATCCTTATCCAGTAGCTACCAATGTTGCAGGAAATGAAGGCGGAATGGAATATCCAGGGATTGTTTTTTGTGGATGGGAATCCAAAGGAAAAGATTTATGGGGTGTTACGGATCACGAGTTTGGACACATTTGGTTTCCAATGATTGTTGGTTCTAACGAACGTTTATTCGCTTGGATGGACGAAGGATTTAACACGTTTATCAATTCATTAAGTGGCGTTGATTTTAACAAAGGGGAATACAAAGAAGGACCATCAGATTTGCACCAAATTAGCGAAATGTTGACGAGTCCTAAACTAGAGACCATTATGAGTTCCCCTGATAATATGAAGGAGAAAAACATTGGGGTATTGTGCTACTTTAAACCAAGTTCAGGTTTAGTGATTTTAAGAGAGCAAGTTTTAGGACCAGAGCGTTTTGATATTGCTTTTAAAACGTATGTGGAAAGATGGGCTTTCAAACATCCTACTCCTGACGATTTCTTTAGAACAATGGAGAATGTTGCTGGTGAAGATTTGAGTTGGTTTTGGAGAGGTTGGTTCCAATACAACTGGCGATTGGATCAAGGTGTAAATTCAGTGAAATATGTGAAAAACGATCCAAAAAAAGGAATCATTATTACTATTGAGAATTTCGAAAAAATGGCAATGCCAATAGTTGTTGATGTTAAAACTAAAAGTGGTAAAGTAAGCCGAGTGAAATTACCAGTTGAGATTTGGCAACGTAACAAGGATTGGTCATTCAAACACAATTCTACCGAAGAAATAGAAAGTGTTGTAATTGATCCAGATCACGTTTTCCCAGATTCAAATACTGCTAATAATACTTGGACTGCTGCTACTGGTAAATTAGAAAAAGATGTGATTCTTGACGATTATTTAGGGGTTTATGCAACGGCCAATGCTCCTTTGAAAATAACTTTGACCGAAAAAAATAGTGCTTTGAAAGTTGAAATATCAGGGTATCCTTCTTTTACTGCGACTCCAGTAACTGGTGAAGCAAATACATTTGAGGCTCCTGCGGCTGGATTAAAATTCAAGTTCAATGAGGCAAAAACAGGATTTGATATGGTAGTTTCTGGAAACGGACAAGTGATTCCTTTTACTAGAGAAAAATAGTAATTTTTTCAATAAATAAAAACGACTGTTAGGAACAATCTAGCAGTCGTTTTTTTATAAATTTTATTTTGGTTAAAAAATTAAATTAAATACAAATCCAGAAAGTATCATTCCAATGCTGATGGTAGTAAAGAAAGCGATGATCAAGCGGGTTTTCATCACTTTTTTTAACAATAAAGCTTCAGGTAGCGATAAACCAATGGCTCCCATCATGAAGGCAATTCCGGTTCCCAAGGGTACTCCTTTACTAACCAACGATTCTAAAACAGGCAAAACTCCTACGGCATCAATATAAAGCGGAATACCAGCCAAAACAGCAATGGGTACTGCAAAAATATTGGATTTTGATAAATAACTTTCAAAGAACGCTTGTGGCACATATCCGTGAATAAAGGAACCAATCGCAATTCCGATAAATACATATACCACTAGCTTTTTTAAGGTTTGAATGGCCTCTAAGTTAATTTCAGGAAGACGTTGAAGAAGGGTTCTTTTATCTTCTTCTTCAGAATTTTGAAAAGAATCAGAAGTTTTTAACCAATCGGCGATATGTTCAGCCATTCCCATTTTATCCAATACTATTCCTCCAACAACCCCAAGAAGAATGCCTGATATAATATAAATCACGGCTACTTTCCAACCATAAGCGACCCAAAATAGGGCAATGGCAATTTCATTAACCAAAGGCGAGGTGATTAAAAAAGAAAGTGTGATTCCAAAAGGAATTCTTGCCTTAAGCATACCCACAAACAATGGAATCGAGGAGCAAGAGCAAAATGGCGTGATAGCTCCCAAAGTAGATGCCGCTAGATTTCCAATCCCCGTTTTTTTGTTTTTTTCTAGGTATAGACGAATTTTATTTAATGGCAAATAATTAGTCACAATACCCATTAGATAAGTAACTAGAATTACCAGTATCGAGATCTCGCTAAAAGTAATGATGAAATAGTGTAAAGCAGCACCAATTTTATCGGTACTGCTAAGTCCAAAATTATCATAGACCACAAAATCTGCCAGATACGTGAGAAGATTTGTTAGTGTTTCCATTTTTAATGAATTAAAGAATGGATACTAAAAGTTCCTCTGGATTTATTTTTTTGTAATCATAGACTTTTCCGTTGATAACTAGAGATGGGAAGGTCATTGTTCCAAAAGCCATAGTATCTTGTAAATCGGATAACTCGGTGATCGAAATGTCAAGATTGTTTTTTTCTGCAATTGCTGTTAATTGTTCTTTAATTGGTGATTTAGCACCGCAGCATGACGAATGTAAAATTTTGATTTCAGTACTCATAGTATTTTTTTTAAGATTAAACTATACTATGTAGTCTTTGAACTGAAACAAAAGACACATTTTTTTGGAAAAAAAATTATTTTTTTACTTCAGCTTTAAAATCATCCAAATGATTTTGAACGGTTGTACAGTTTTTTTTAACCGTACAAGTAACAAAGTTACCATTTGCATCATATTCAATATCACAACTGTCTACAAAGAGTTCTCGCAATTGGATTCTTGCCCTTTGAATTCTCATTTTTGCCGCTGAAAGATTTATATTCAGTTTTTTGGCGATTTCGATTTGAGGGATTTTATCAATATCACTCCAATACAAAGGTTCAGCATATTTTTTAGGAAGTAATTGAATCATCGGTATAATATAATCATATACCGATAATTCAAATGTTTGTGCATTTTTGTCGAGAAGGATTTCATCAATCTCGATACTATCAATGTTATTCTTGTTGAAATAATCGTGAATCGTATTTCTGGCTACTTGAAACAACCAAGCCTTTACATTGGCAATGGCTTTATTTTTTTGATGCGATTCAATGAGTTGTAGCATCACTTCTTGAACAATATCCTCAGCTATCGTTGTGTCTTGTACTTTTTTAAGAATGTAATTTTTTAAAAAAGAATAAAATTCATCTACTACTTCATTGATATTGCAGCATTCTTTTTTCATCTTTTTAAAGTAAAAATTACTCAGGAATTTGTTGACTCAAGCAATGCAACGTTCCAAATCCCCAAATAAAATCAATTGCACTTATTCCGATGATTTCTCTATCAGGGAAACATTCTGAAAGAATATTCAAAGCCACTCGGTCATTAGCATCATTGAAAGTAGGTACCAAAACACAGTGGTTTAAAATCAAGAAATTAGCATAACTCGCAGGTAAACGCAATCCGTCAAAATCAATGCGTTTAGGCATAGGTAAAGTAACAATTACAGGTGCTTGTCCGTTTTCTAGTTTCGCATTTTGCAAACGTTTTAAGTTGTCTTGTAAAGGTTTGTAATTGCTATCTTCTGGATTAGTTTCAATAATGGTAACAATAGTGTCCTCGTTTACAAATCGGCATAAATCATCGATGTGTCCGTGTGTATCATCGCCTTCTATGCCATCTCCTAGCCAAATGACATTGGTAATGCCTAAGTACTCTTTAAAAACCGCTTCGTAATCTTCTTTGGTAAAACCTTCATTACGCACCTGAATTGTAGGATGCATTAAGCATTCTTCTGAAGTTAACAAGGTACCACGTCCGTTTACATCAATAGCACCACCTTCTACAATTACGGGTTTTCCTTTGTAGGTAACTTGCGTTAAGGGAAGTTGTAAATGCTCGGCTACTTTACTTGGTACGTGTTTGTCTAAATTGATGTTTTTATACTTAGCCCAACCGTTAAAATTGAAATTCAAGGCTTCTATTTGATTGCCATTTTTTACAATGATTGGACCAGAATCACGCATCCAACCTCTATTGGTTTTATGAATGATGAAGGATATCTGATCTAAATTTACTGTAGCCATTGTTAGCAATTCAGTAACTTTTTCTTTTTGTTTTTCATCGGCAACTACCAAAAAAACAGTTTCGTAGGTGGCTACTTTTTTGATGAATTCTACGAAAGCCCATTGTACCGCTTCGTATTTTCCAGGCCAGTCTTTTCCGTTATGTGGAAAACATAATAGGATTCCTTGTTGTTTTTCCCATTCTGCTGGGAATCTTCTTGAGGTTGTTGTCATAAATAGATGCCAATTTTACTTCGGGCAAAGATAAACATTCCCAAGTATTAAAATAGAATTGAAATTCATACATTTTTGAAAGGCTCGTTTGCGGCGTTTGTTTTTTATGTTAAAGATTATATAATATTTTGATAATGCCAGAGATTTCTTGTCGCCCTATTTTTGAAAAAACTAAATTTAAAATAATGATAAAGAAAACTTTGGCTGTGTTTGCAGCGCTATTTTTGATCTTTGGTTGTGAAAACGACAATAATGAGAACACTACTCCAGAATTGGAAGTAAACGAAAATCCAGCTTCGTTTAAAGAAGTAGGTACGATTACAATTGGTGGAACTGGCGCTGCAGAAATTAGCGCTTATGATGAAACTACCAAAAGGCTTTTTACGGTAAACAACAGCTCAACGAACAAAATTGATGTAATCGATTTGACAGATCCTACAAAACCTGTTGTGCTAACGAGTATTGATATGGCTACCTACAATGGTGCTGCTAATAGCGTTGCAGTTTATGGAGGAAAACTAGCGGTGGCTTTAGAATCTAAATCGAATAAACAGGAGGCAGGGAAAGTGGTCGTTTTTAATACTTCGACTTATGCTTTGATTAAAGAAATCACTGTAGGGGCTTTGCCAGATATGATTACTTTTTCGCCAGACGGTAAATTTATGGTTACTGCTAATGAAGGAGAGCCTAACGATACCTATTCATTAGATCCAGAAGGTTCTGTTTCAATTATTGATGTTGCTGCGAATTATGCTGTGACGACTTTAAATTTTGCTCAATTCAGTACACAACTTTCTGATTTGAAGACCAAAGGATTTCGTATAGCAAGTGTTTCCAATAATTTTGCTAACGATGTTGAACCAGAATATGTTACGGTTTCAGCGGACTCAAAAACGGCTTGGGTTACTTTGCAAGAAAATAATGGAATAGCTAAAATTGATTTGATAGGCAAAAAGAACTTACAACTTTTTCCATTAGGATATAAAGACTATTCTTTGGCAGATAACGCTATAGATGTAAGCGATAAAGATGGAGCCATTGCTTTTGCCACTTGGAAGGTGAAAGGAATGTTTCAACCGGATGCGATTGCTAATTTTGAAAGTAATGCTATTCCTTATTTGGTTACAGCCAATGAAGGGGATGCACGCGAATA
Organism: Flavobacterium sp. TSSA_36; assembly: GCF_051547165.1. Taxonomy (NCBI): domain Bacteria; kingdom Pseudomonadati; phylum Bacteroidota; class Flavobacteriia; order Flavobacteriales; family Flavobacteriaceae; genus Flavobacterium; species Flavobacterium sp. TSSA_36. The sequence goes on along the minus strand of NZ_JBPTTP010000002.1, from coordinate 63,822 downwards.
CAGTGCTTTTGTGGATGTTCGTAGAATCAATCACTCTTCAGTGGTTTTGGATCCAACGGTTTTTCCAACGGCTGCTGCTATGAAAGCGGATGGTGTTTTGGGACGTTTGAATATCAATATCAAAATGGGAGATACTGATGGCGATGGCGATTTTGATGAATTGATTGGTTTTGGTGCTCGTTCATTCTCGATTTGGAATGGCAACACCGGTGCTTTAGTTTTTGATAGTAAAAATGAATTAGATAAAAAAGCTAATGAACTAGGACTTTATGATGATAATAGAAGTGATGACAAAGGCGTAGAACCTGAGGCGGTTTATGTAACCAAAATGGGAAATAAGCAAATTCTTTTTGTAGGTCTAGAAAGAGCCGATGCTTTTATGGTATACGATGTGACTTCTCCTACAGCTCCTAAGTTTTTACAAATTATCAAAACGGGCGATGCTCCTGAAGGACTAACGTTTATTCCTGCAGCTAAAAGTCCGAACAAGAAAAGTATGGTTATCGTAAGTAGTGAAGGGGATGGAACAATCAAGATTTTTCAGCCTGAATTGAATTAACTCAAGATTTTCAATAGAAAAGCGTCTGAGATTCTAAGTTTAAAATATTCTTAGAATTTCAGACGCTTTGTTTTTTAGCGGAATTTTTAATAAAGTAGTTTCTTAGCTAAAAGTATTTAAGAAACAAATTTTTAAATATTCTTAGCATCTTAGATACTTAGTTTCTTAGTAACTTTATTGAAGTTAGTCTATTGCTCTTTTGGTAATGTCCCCAAAAGCATCGATGCGTCTGTCTCTGAAAAACGGCCAATTCTGACGTACGTTTTCTTGTAAATCCAAATCAACTTCAGCGATTAGTATTTCTTCTTTATCGTGTGAAGCTTGTGCTAAAATTTCGCCTTGTGGTCCAGCAATAAATGACGAACCCCAGAATTCAATTCCAGCTGTTCCTTCGATGTATTGTTCCAAACCAATACGGTTGGCTGCGGCTACATACACACCATTGGCTACCGCGTGACCTTTCATCACATTCATCCAAGCACCGTGTTGGTTTTCACCATATTGTTCTTTTTCTAAAGGATGCCATCCAATTGCGGTTGGGTAAAACAACACTTCAGCTCCTTGCAAAGCAGTTAGTCTCGCACCTTCTGGATACCATTGATCCCAACAAATTAAGGTTCCAATTTTTCCTTTTTGTGTAGGGAAAGCTTTGAAACCAATATCACCTGGTGTAAAGTAGAATTTTTCATAAAAATGAGGATCGTCTGGAATGTGCATTTTGCGATACAGTCCAGCTTCGGTTCCATCGGTATCAATGATGTAAGCACTGTTGTGGTAAATTCCTGCCATTCTCTTTTCGAAGAAAGGAACAATGATTACCACGCCTAATTCTTTGGCTAATGCCGAAAAAGCAATAAATGAAGTGCTGTATAAAGGTTCTGCCAAGGCAAAATTATCCACGTCTTCACTTTGACAAAAATAATGACTGCTATATAATTCTGGTAACGAAATAACTTCTGCGCCTTGCTTTGCTGCCTCTCGAACCCAGTGTAAACATTTTTTTAAGTTGTTTTCAGCAACATCGTTGAGGTTTAATTGGATAACCGCTATTTTGTATTTTTTATTAGGCATAACTTAAAATTTAGAGTGCAAAAGTAGTTATTTTTTCTAAAGAGTTCTAATGAGGGAAAATGAAAGTTATAATAGCACAGAATAAATAAGAGTTGATTAAAGATTCGATTTATTTTGTTTTTAAGCGATGGTCAAAGATTAGTTTTTCTGTATTTATAATTTTTATCTTTTTGATTTCTGGATGGTGTGGGTTGATTAAGTAGTTATATTCTTGAGGAATGATACTGCTAGGAACTCGTAATATTAATGCTTCGTTTTGTAACACGAAATCATCACCAATGTATTGCGTTTCCAATAAAGGTGGTTTTGAATCCCAACCTTCAGGAAGGCTTTCTATGGACAAATCAAGTATTTCAATTTCATCGGGAATACATAATTCAACATAAAAGCGATCGGTTGGTAAATCACTTGTTAGATCTAGATGAACGGCTATTTCTAAAGTAGCTAATGCTCTAGATTCAGCTGTATAAACTAAATTTGTATTGGCACTATTCCATCTAAAACCCTCGCTTAAAGCCGCTCCAATCCCTTTTAAAGTGGTTGATAGATATTTTTCTCTTTCGATTCTGAACACTTTCATAATTAGGCAAAGCTTCCGTGTTCTAGTCTATTTAAACAATTTTTGACTTCCTGAATGCCAGTAGTTGAGTCTAATAAACTTTCAGGGGTATAACCTCCCAAAGCGTAGTTAGGTTTTTTTAACCATCTTTGAAATTTATCTTCTTCATTATTAAATACTTCTATTCCAAAGTCTACTAGTTCGGTAAGTAATAAAACAATTTCGCTGTCTCTACCATTGAGTAAGGATTTTTCTCTTCTTTTTTTGTTATAGGTGGTTTGTGGTAAACCAAATAAGTATAAAACTTCCTTTATAGGAAGATTAATTCTCTTGCTTATTCCTTCAATTGATTCATATGGAATGCCTTTTCTAATGATGCTAACTCGTTCTAGTTTTGAGGTCCATATATATTCACTTCCTTCAGAAACGATGTGCCATTTTGGTTTTGAAATTTGATATTCTTTTGCTCTACTTATACTTTCTTGGGGATCAAAAGACTTTTTTTTAGGGTTCTCGTTTTCCATTTGAATTGTGTTTAGCGTTTTTTTTTAATTTTTTATAAAAGCATATGTGCTGTAAATATACAACATATTTGCTTTTTATGTTCAAAATAAGTTAAAATTTACTTTAAAGTAAATGCTCCAAAATGCCAAAGAATACCTGAAGGATCGTGTAAAAAACATTCCTTACCCCAGTCGAGATAGCGGATAGGGACTAGTTTCGCAGTAGGATACTTTTCATTTAAATGCAAAGCTTTCAATGATTCCCAGAATTCTTCTACATCTTCAACTTCCATAAAAACCATTGTATTGTCAATCCAGTCTTTTACATAAGCATCTTGTAGATAGAAGCCAAAATTAGCGGTGCTGAAATAACTCATATTGGGAGAAAGAATATTTTCAGTAAAGCCCAGCTCTTTATAAAATAGTCTCGATTCTGTGTAGTTTTTTGAGCCTATAAAGGGGCGGATGGATTTAGTTTTGAAATGCATTTTTTTATTTTTTAATATGACTGTCCGCTATGTGTATCAACAATGCAACTTTGGAACACATATGGTACAGATGTTCGCTGATTTCCATATGAAAAATCCGTTTAAATTTGGGACATCCGCGTGCCATTTTTATTATTGGTACAAGTAACAGATTGTCAATTTTTAATGTATACCTTTTGGTTCATAAATTAGTCGGAGGAAAGTGCTAAATCGCTCGTTTTCTTTGCTTATAGGAATTCCAGTAACGATACCAATCAATAAATTATCAATTATACCAACACGCATTTGTGGTCTTATAACCATATCAAAAGCGCCGTTATGAATTTCTTTATTCAATTCTATTCCAATAAAGTTACTAGTTCCGGGAATCATATAGTGAAAACTAGTGTTAATTTGCCAAGTGGTTTCGATTTCTTTACTTTTAAAATGATGTTCAATTACGGGGCCTGTGTAAAGTAAAGTATGAAAATTGTTCCCCCATCGTTTTGCAGCAACAAAAAAAGGATTGTAAATGTTACCAATTATGGCTTTAGATTTTCCATAATCTGAAAAGCTGGGTAGTTCAAATTCGTTCAGGTAGGCAATGGCTAGTGTGGTTTTGTTTTTTTCGGAAACATAAAACGAGTATTGTGTAGCTAGTTTTAATCCATCTATGGCATTTTTTGGAATGGTAACACCACTGTTGTTTGGAGAATAAAAAGTGAATGGAACTTCAATTTCTAAACCTAAACGATCAATTACTGCCCACTCATATTCAACAAATCCGTTGTAGGAATCAAATGAATTATTGTCTTTTAATTCAAAGCCGATATTCCATTCTTTTTCTCCTTTTCGGGCACCTAAATCTCTAATTAGATCAATGTAAAGTGGTTCTGCGTGAAGAACTTTGTCTGGTTGCAATTTATTTTCCACAGCCTCAATATATAAACTGTCTTTTACTTTTTTATTTTCATTTTGACTGATAACAATTGAAGGACAGAGAATGGATAGTAAAACAATAAAAACCTTTTTCATTTGATTGAATTTATTTTCCTAGTTTAAAATTTAGAAACGTTGCTTTGTTTGGGTATGGTCGGATGCTAAAAATCAGTATAATAGCCTTTTTACTTTCTTGAAATAGTCTTTTCAATTTTTAATTTAAGATTCGAAGCGAGTTTTTAAATATTCAATATTGGCTTTCATAATCACTTGCAACTGATTCAAATCGATATCACTGAGTTTAGTAACATACAAACAAGCTTTTCCTCTTTTGAATTTCCCTAAACTTGTTAAAAGGGGTTCGTGCTCTTCGAGTCCAGTAAAAACATACAACGAAATCGCTGATTTTCTTGGAGAAAAACCCAGTAGGGGAGCGTTTCCTTCGTGTCCGCTTTCGTATTTGTAGTGATATTTGCCAAAGCCAATGATTGATGCGCCCCACATTGTAGCTTGGCAACCAGAAACAGCCTGCATAATTTCAACTAATTTATGGCTGTCTTTTTTCTTTTGTTCTGAATCGGCAAATTTTTCAATAAAATCAGCCACATTTTGATCTGTTTCGATAGTTTGTTGCGCCATTTTCTTTAAGATTAGGATAAAAAATAAAGTTAGCTTTTATTTTGTAGAAAAAACAAAAGCTAACTTATAATTAATTGAAAATAGGGGTGTTATTTATTTTTTACCTAAAATTTTCTTTATGATGGTTACTATGAGTAGTGTAATTCCACCAAAGAGTAAACCAAATATTGGTTCTTTGATGAAGCTTGGAACTTGTGGAAGTACGTGATGTAAATAATAGATTTGATGAGCAAAAATTCCACCAGCAACCATTATTAAAGCAATAGTTCCGATTACGGCTAAACTTTTAATGACTTTAGGTAAAGCGTTTACTAAGAAGCTTCCAATTTTGGTCAAAAAGCCATTCTCTTTGCTACTTAGTTGCATTAGTTTGAAACCCATATCATCCATACGAACAATTAATGCTACAATGCCGTATACGCCGATAGTAGCAATAATGGCAACTATAGAAACTACGGCAATTTGAGTAGGAATTGATTTCTCTAAAACGGTTCCTAAAGCAATAATTACAATCTCAACAGAGAGGATAAAATCTGTAACAATAGCGGCTTTTATTTTTCCTTTTTCTTGTGTAAGAATTTCTTCTTCAGTGAAAGATTGTGTTATTGAAATTTCAGCTTCGTGATGATGATGCGGAAAGAAGTATTCATAAATTTTTTCCGCACCTTCATAAGCTAAATAAAGTCCTCCCAAAACTAAAATTACTTTAATGGCCAAAGGAGAAAAAGCACTAAGTACAAAAGCAATCGGAAGAATGATTAGTTTGTTAAAAAAAGAACCTTTAGTAATAGCCCACAATACTGGTAGTTCTCTTGAAGAAACAAATCCTGAAGCTTTTTCTGCATTGACTGCCAAGTCATCTCCTAAAATTCCTGCTGTTTTTTTGGTAGCAATTTTACTCATTGCTACCACATCATCCATAATTGCTGCGATATCATCCAATAATGCAAAAAATCCTGATCCCATGTATACTTGTTTGATTTTGTTGAGGTTATAGCTAAAAAGAATTTAGTTACTATGTTTTTAAATTTGATTCCGCTAAACTACTACATTTTTGATAGAAATTCCAGTCGTATTAATGGATTTTTACTAGCACGTTTTACTAGTTATAATGGATTAAATACCTGTAAGAGTTTAAATTTTATTGAAATTAATGGAATGTAGATTGCTTATCCAAATGTAAATATTGAGTTAAAATACGGGCAAATTATACAACTCAAACGATGGAGTAACTCAGCGTGTTTTCCTAAACCGATTTTTTGTGTATTTTTAAGGTTATCTAAATTAAATACCATGAAAAAAATTGTATTCTTATTTTCTTTGTTATGGATGTGTACAAGTAATGCACAATCTGTACAATCCCCCGCAGGGACTTTGTCGCTTTCCTTCCAGCTTACTTCTGATGGACAACCTACGTATACCGTAACTTATAAGAATAAACCTGTTGTACAACCAAGTGCCTTGGGGATTAATCTTAAAGACAAACAAGGTTTAATGAATCATTTTGAAATTACGGGGACTAAAAGTAATTCGATTAATGAAAAATGGAAACCGGTTCTAGGGGAAGAAGCTCAAATTGTTAACCACTACAATGAACTTATTGTTTCTTTATTAAATAAAGATTCGAAAGTAAAGCTAAATTTGATTTTTAGAGCCTTTGATGAAGGGGTAGCGTTTCGCTATGATTTTCCAAAACAAGAACACCTCAACTATTTTATCATTTCTGATGAGAAAACCGAGTTTAATTTGACGGATAACCACAAAGTATTTTGGATTCCAGGAGATTTTGATAGTAATGAATACGTATATAATGAAACGAAATTCTCCGAAATTGACAATGAAAAATTAAATATGAATAACGGTATTGGTGTAAAATCAATTCCAGGAAAATATACGGTGCAAACCCCTTTGCAAATGAAATCATCTTCAGGGCTTTACCTTAATATTTTTGAGGCGGCGGTGGTGAATTATCCTGTGATGCATTTGGATGCCAATGTGCAAAAGTATTCTCTTAAGGCCAATTTGGTGCCCAACGTCATTGGTGACAAAGCTTATTTGCAAGCGCCTTGTGTATCTCCTTGGCGTACGATTATGGTAAGCGACGACGCGAGAAAAATCGTGAGTTCAAAGATGATTTTGAATCTGAACGAACCGTCTAAAATTGAAGACACTTCTTGGATCAAACCGATGAAATATGTGGGGATTTGGTGGGAAATGCATGTTGGTAAATCAACTTGGGATTATGCAGGATCTCAAAATGCTCACAATATCAATGGAGCCGCAATCCCAACAGGGAAACACGGAGCCACAACCGAAAATACGAAACGTTATATCGATTTTGCTGCTAAGCACGGTTTTGATGGCGTGTTAGTAGAAGGTTGGAACGTAGGATGGGAAGATTGGGCTGGCAACTGGAAAGAAGAGGTTTTTGATTTTATGACGCCTTATCCTGATTTTAATTTGGATGAAGTAACGGCTTACGCCAAAGCCAAAAACGTAAAAATGATCATGCACCACGAGACTTCTGGTTCAGTGGGTAATTACGAACGCCACTTAGATCGCGCGATGGATTTGATGAAAAAATACGACTATCCTGCCGCTAAAACTGGCTATGTAGGTAAAATAATTCCACGTGGCGAATTCCATGACGGACAATCCATGGTGAATCACTTTAATTTTGTAGCACGTCGTTTTGCTGATAACAAATTGATGGTCAACTCTCACGAATGTTCTCACCCAACAGGTTACAGTCGAACTTATCCTAATTATATTGCTGCCGAATCGGCTCGTGGGAACGAATTCAATGCTTGGAGCAACGGAAATCCTCCAGCACATGAAACCATTTTGCCTTTCACACGTCAATTAGGGGGACCTATGGACTACACGCCAGGGATTTTTGAAATCAAAATGAGTTACTACGATAAAAGTAAAACCGAGCAAGTGCACACGACCTTGGCGAAGCAATTGGCCTTGTACGTAACAATGTATTCGCCTTTGCAAATGGCGGCCGATTTAATCGAAAACTACGTGAAATACCCTGATGCTTTTCAGTTCATAAAAGACGTGGCGATGGATTGGGACGAAAGTTTGTATTTAGAAGCAGAACCCGGGGATTATCTTACGGTGGCTAGAAAAACCAAAGGAAAAGACACTTGGTTCTTAGGTGCCATCACGGATGAAAATACCAGAACAACAGAAATTAAATTGGATTTCCTGACTAAAGGCAAAAAATACAAAGCCATTATTTATGAAGATGCCAAGGATGCACATTGGGAAAAAAATCCAATTGCCTATAAAATCAAAACGCAAGTGGTAACTTCGGCTAGTAAAATCAAACTGCAATTGGCCGCAGGAGGAGGGACCGCCATAAGTTTTGAACCAATTAAATAATTTAGATTATTTCATAAAAAAAGGAGAGGATAGTTTGTAGCTATTCTTTCCTTTTTTTTATGAATACAGCACTTATTTAGTGCGTGTTTACGTTTTATTGGTCTCAAATAGAGTTTAAAACTATGCACTTTCAGTGCATCTTGCTTTAGCTTCTAAAAATTTTCACACCGCAGATTCGCAGATTTTAAAAGATTAATAATTATAATAATTTGTGAATCTGCGGTTAAATTATATTGCAACCTTGCAGATTTTTAGCCTGCCAAACCAAATCTATGGCCTTTCGGTCCATAGTGGTTTAGTTTGAGAATTTGTAGTGAATGCTTTTGGAGCGAAACGGGTAAATTTTACCAAATAGCTACGGAATGGTATAAAGAAATTACGATATTAAATAAAAAATAATAATAGAAAGAACAACAAATTAAGCGTCTCTTTTTTGAACAAAAGTCTAGAAATAAGACTTTTTATCTATTCTCTCTCATCTATTTCTTCCTCATCTTCCGTCTTTCCTCTATTTACTGCTACGCATTATACTATAATTTCTAAATCCTGAATATTCCGCCAAACATAATTATTTTTTGGAAAAAGAAAAAATCTTGCGATGCTTTGTCATCGGTACTCACTGTGGTCCTGATGTCATTCATGTTGATATAGCCGCCTTTTAATTCTCCTTGTATATAGAAATATTTAAAGAAAGTAACATTTAAACCTGCTTTCAAGGAAGTTCCAAAACCTGATACGTGAAAATCATCATGACGTTCTTTTCCTAGCAATTTGGTATTCGTTTTTGGATACAATACCCCAAAACCTACTCCTTCTGTCAAGTTAATTTGAATTTTATCCGTATTTCCAATTTTGAATAACTTAGAGATATCATCATGACGAGAAACTTCTGTATTGATATAGTTTAAACCATCAGTATGTTCGTAGGTTAAAAATGTTTCGTCAGTAAAGTTAACAGGAGTATTGTTGTAAATGCCATTATGAATAGGGCCATTTATGTAACCTGTAACATTGGCCGTTTGATCTTGTGTCATCACATATTTCATATGATCTACTCCAATTGTTACGCTATAATGATCAGAGAAAAAATACCCTAAACGTAAATTTGTTTGAGGAATTGTCATTTTGGTAGGATTGATGTAATCAATATGCCAGCCTTTAGGTTTGTCATGAGCTCGCATGTCAGCTACCGTAAAACGATAATCTTTACCTGTAAAAGTAACGTCCGATTTGCTGTAGCATTCTCTGTTGCCTCCCCACGAAACAAAGAATTTTCCTTTATTATGAGCAGTGTAGCGTTCATTATTGCTCTCTTGTGCTATAGCAATAGTCGTAATTAAAAAAGCACTAACGAAATAGAATAAATTTTTCAAGGGGCTCTACTATAAAATTAAAATTGATTGATAGTTTGTCTGATGGCGACTAGTTTTGTCATTAACGCTTCAAAATAATCTAAATGCAACATATTCGCACCATCACTTTTAGCATTAGCGGGGTCAAAATGAGTCTCAATAAAGATTCCGTCTACACCTACCGCAATTCCGGCTTTAGCTACAGTTTCTATCATATCGGGGCGACCTCCAGTTACACCAGCGGTTTGGTTAGGTTGTTGTAAAGAATGCGTAACATCCAAAACGGTTGTGGCATACTGCTGCATCGTTGGAATACCTCTATAATCTACAATCATATCTTGGTAGCCAAACATAGTACCGCGGTCTGTAACCATTACATTTTCGTTTTGACAGTCCAGTACTTTTTGAACCGCATGTTTCATACTCTCTGGACTCATGAATTGTCCTTTTTTCAAGTTGACTACTTTTCCAGTATTGGCAGCAGCAACCACCAAGTCTGTTTGTCGTACTAAAAAGGCAGGAATTTGCAAAACATCTACATAAGCAGCAGCCATAGCCGCGTCCTCATTAGTGTGAATATCTGTAACTGTTGGTACACCAAATGTTTCGGATACTTTTTGAAGAATTTTCAAAGCTTTTTCATCTCCAATGCCAGAAAAACTGTCTATTCTTGAACGGTTGGCTTTTTTGAAAGATCCTTTAAAAACGTAAGGAATTTGCAATTTGTCTGTGATGCTAACCAATCGGTCGGCTATACGCAAAGCCATTTCTTCCCCTTCAATGGCACATGGACCAGCTAAAACGAAAAAATTACCACTTTCTGTATGTTTAATTTGAGGAATATGATGTATGTTCATGTTGTGATTTTTTTTTGCAAAGGTAAATAGCTTTTGGGATTTTAGATAATTTTTAAGAAAATAGTTTGTGGGCACATTATTATTCAAAAAGAATCCACAAATCAGTCCTGTTTTTAGAGAATATACTGTTTAATTTTGGGCCTTAAGACTGAATCCAATCGGTACCATTAATTGTCCTCTCTCATAAATATTTAAGTATAATAAAATCGGTTTTTTCTGTCCTTCCCATTTTACCTCATAAACATCTAAAAACCCGGCTCCCATTTCTGAGTTTTTAGAAGGAAACGGACAACAACTTTCTAATTTAGTATAAGTGATCACTTCTCCTTTAGGGCCAGCTAGCGCATTCAAAAATCGGTGTTGATTGATGCTTTCATCTTTCGTACCGCGATAATAAATATTGATGGGAAAATCTTTGTCGTATCCGTATTTTTTATCTTTACTAAAAGCGGTAATGACAAAGGTATTGTTTTTGGAAAGTTTAGGAATAGGAGCATTATTGTCTACATTTTGAAGGGTCGACTTAGTGCTAATACAAGCGGTAAAAAGGAAAAGGCAGGCCAAAAAACCATAGATTTTTTTCATAGTAGAAAATTTTATTTTTAAAACAATTAGAGCGCCCACTTGCATGGGTTTTTCTAGCAAATATAAAAATTTGAGGGGTATGTTTTTACAATATGTAGGACTGTTTTTTTTTGCTTTGTGACATATCTCACCGTTTCGCTTCAAAAGCATCTTATCTTTGCAGAAATTTTAATTTGAACTTATGGATTTTATGTATCAAACGTGGCCTTGGTATTTTTCAGGTTTTGTAATAGGCATGGTTATGCTTACTTTGATTTTTTTAGGAAAAACATTTGGTATGTCTTCTAATCTTCGTTCCTTGTGTACTTTGGCTAGTGCGGGAAAAAAGGTGCCTTTCTTTGATTTTGATTGGAAAGCCTCCCGCTGGAATTTAGTCGTGGTATTAGGGGCAATGCTAGGAGGTTTTGTAGCTGTGCATTATATGAGTGCACCAACTAATGTTGCGATCAATCCCGAAACCATTGAACAATTGGCCGTTTTAGGTGTCGATGCTCCCGATGGGAAATTAGTGCCTGATGCGCTTTTTAGCAGTTCGGTGTTTCAATCTCCAAAAGGAATAGCGCTATTGCTTTTAGGTGGATTTTTAATTGGTTTTGGCTCTCGTTATGCCGGTGGCTGTACCTCAGGCCACGCCATTACAGGCTTGAGTAATTTGCAATTGCCTTCGCTCAAAGCGGTAATTGGGTTCTTTATTGGTGGTTTAATTATGGCGCATCTCTTGTTGCCTTTACTTTTAAAATAATTACGTTATGTTCAAAGCTTTAAAATACCTTCTCGTTGGATTCCTATTCGGAATTGTTTTAACGAAATCAGAAGCCGTTTCTTGGTATCGCATTTACGAAATGTTTCACTTTCAATCCTTTCACATGTATGGGATAATTGGAGTTGCTGTAACCACTGGATTAATCGGAATGCAATTGGTGAAACGGTTTCAAATTAAAAACATAAAAGGTGAACCTATGCGGGTAGAAGACAAAGAAAAAAGTTCTACACGCTATTGGATTGGAGGGATCCTTTTTGGCTTAGGATGGGCGCTTGTTGGTTGTTGCCCTGGACCTATCTTTATATTGTTAGGCGCTGGATTTTCCCCAGTGGTGCTAGTACTATTGGGGGCACTTTTGGGAACTTTTGTCTATGGATTGACGAAAGACAAACTACCTCATTAAGCTTCTGAGTAGAATTTCATTTAAAAATTGATTAAAAAGTAGTCTTTTTCTATACTGAAAAGACTATTTTTTTTGGTTTAGGCGAAGTAGGCCTGAAACAATAAGATACTGTGCCAAGATGTAAGTGCTCATAATCCAAAAACCAGATTGAGCTATGGGTTGGTAGAATTTATTAACAGCCAAAATACTGTCCGAAAGCACAAAGAAAATAGCGCCTGCTAGGATATAATGCGCAGCTGTTTTTTTCCAAGTTAAACTTCCTTTATAAGCAACAAAGAGCATTGTAGTAATAACTGCAGCGTAAACCATCACAGGAATTTGCAAAGGACCTAATTTCGGAAACAATAGACCAATCATACCAAAGAAGTAACCAAGAATCAGGATAGCTCCTAGGTACAAAGCAACGGAATTACCTTTAAGAGCTGTTTTGGGTTGTCTACTAAAAAGGACAATGTATAGTACATGAGAAAGCAAAAAAGAAACCAATCCTAAAATGAAATAAATTTCGGCTTTGTCAGCAAACATCAAAATGATGTCTCCTATCCAAGAGAACAATAAAGCGCTAAGCAATACTTTTTTGCCTTGGAAATCGGCTGTAAGGAGAACAGTTGCTAGTAAAAAGGGCAACAAAAAAGGCTTTAAATACCAGTTAACAGTATCTAATCCAATAAAAGGTAATACTAAGTAGAGTAGGCTAAAAATAAGGTAGCTGTTAAGGATACTGTTTGTTTTCATAAGACACAAGAAGTAGTTAGCAGTCAAACGACCGCTTGGTAATAATTAAATAAGTTTAGTATAAGTTTGAAGCAATTAGGCAAGCGCTATTTTTTCTTTTTCAAAATCAACAGCCACAAAGTAAATACTCATAGCAAGAGAAATCGAAAAATACCCAATTAAAATAAAGGTACTCACGGGTAATAAATGGGTCAATCCAAACCAATCACCATAAAAATAGAGCAGCCCCATAGCAAAAAGGAATCGTAAAGCTTCCCAAAATACAGCCGTTTTTCGGGCATCCATCAATTCTGTGTAACTGTATACGGTTACAAAGATGAAGGCGCCATATACAAAAACATGGGGTAAACCAATAACCCCTATGGAACTATACATATAGGTAATCAATAATAATGTAATCAAAGCTTGAAAAATAGACCAATACATTAATTTTTTAGAATGTTTTGTGCCGTATTTCTCAAAATGATACACATCGCTAATTTTTGTAACGGGATATCTTTCTTCAAAATTTTCAGGACGCCAACCCGTAGGTTTGAACCAAATACTGAGTTTGTCTTTCCAGCTTTCGGCCCGCCATGCATCAGAGATTAAAAGCCATAAATGCTGAAAATTAATGCGGATTGGATTCCAAGTTTGTGCTGGTCGGGTAATCCCAAAAACAGGAGGGACTTCATCTAATTCTTCTTGGAAAGTACCAAAAAGTTTGTCCCAAAAAATAAAGATTTGGGAATGATTCTTATCAATATATTCTGGATTGATGGCATGATGTACTCTGTGATGAGAGGGAGTTACTAAGATTTTTTCTAGAAATCCCATTTTTTTGATGTGTTTGGTATGGTACCAAAATTGTAGAAACAAATGTATAGGCAAAGTAATCGCTACAACAACGGAAGGAACTCCTAATAAGGCCGCTGGAATAAGTAAAAATGTAAATAAATTGACAAAACTAGAAACAGTTTGGCGCAATGCACAAGCTAGATTAAACTCCTCACTACTATGATGTATGGCGTGTTTGTTCCATAAAAAATTTATTTGATGCGACCAGCGATGTGACCAATAACCATAAAAATCAATCGTAATAAATGCGATGAGGTAAGCCCAAATATTGGCCTCTAAATGAAATAGTGCTATTTTAGTTTCTAACCATTCATAAGTTAGGAGAGAAATACTAATACCAAGTACATCTTTAACTGAGTTGGTCATTCCCGAACTTACACTTGATACGGTGTCCATGTAAGGAGCGGTGTCTTCTCCTTTTAGATAACCATAGGTTTTTTCAAGGGCAATCAATAGTAAAAAAATGGGCATTACAACTACTAATATTTTGCCGTATTCTTCCATAAAACTTCTTTTTTTTGTCAAATATAGAAAAAAGAAAAAGCAGAATTATTAAATATGAAAATAATCCTGCTTTTTTATAAAAGTTGTTTTTCTTACACAATTTCAGCACTTAAACCTGCTGCTAATAATTGGGTGCATTGGGGTTTTAATTCGTCATAAGGGCCTGTTTTTACGGTACATTTGCCATTATAGTGGATTATTAATGAACACTGTTCTGCTTGTTCCGGAGTATGATCACACACCCGAATCAAAGTAGCAATGACGTGATCAAAAGTGTTTACATCGTCATTGTATACTATAATTTCATTGTTGAGTCCCATCAATTCCTTGATGCTGACCTTTTCTCTTACTTTTTCTTTAGTACTCATAATGTAGGGATTTAGATACTATGGAATTTGTAAAATTATGATTTAACATATTTAAGAGAAACCCAATTGTTTCGTTGCAATTTTTTTACAAAAGTCAATCCTTTTTCAGTGCATGTAGCGTCTAGGAATGGAATGTCTTCTTCATAAAAGCCACTAAATAAAATAATTCCATTTGGATTTAAACTGTCCACATAGCTTTGCATGTCGTTCAATAAAATATTTCTGTTGATGTTGGCTATAATCAAATCGTATTGTTTTCCATTTAATAAAACAGCATCTCCTTCATAAACGTTGATGTGTTTGCAATTATTACGAGCAGCATTTTCGATGGAATTCAAATAGCACCAATTGTCTATGTCAATGGCATCTATAGGTTGAGCGCCTTTCATTTCGGCTAAAATTGCCAAGATTGCTGTTCCGCATCCCATATCGAGTGTTTTTAAACCGGCAACATCCATATCGAGTAGGTGCTGAATCATCATATGAGTAGTTTCATGATGACCGGTACCAAAACTCATTTTCGGTTCGATGACAATGTCAAACTCGGCATTGGTTTTTGGGTGAAAAGGAGCACGAACGTGACATTTTCCATCTACATCAATAGGGTCAAAGTTTTTTTCCCATTCTTCATTCCAGTTAATTTGTTCGATTTCTGCGAAGGTATAGCTGATTTTGAATTCTTCGGATTGTAGAATAAAAATATCCTCTAAAATAGTTTCGTCCCAAAGGTCTTTTTGAACGAATGCGTCAATTCCTGTTTCAGTTTCAGTAAAGCTTTCGAATGCTTTTTCGCCCAATTCGGCAATTAGAATTTCTGAACCTAATTCTTTGGGTTCAATAGTAAAATGATATCCTATGTAACTATTTGACATTTTTCAATATTTTTTTGCAAAGTTACTATTTCTGTGGTGAAGCTGCGTTAAAAATATCAAAAAGCTATAGTGTTGGTTATTAGGAATAAAACCAAAAAAATCAACAATGCTGCTCCTTAGCCTTGATCGCAGCGGCATCCTTTGTCTTTTTTCTTTAAAAAGACAAAGATATAGCGGAGAGCAAGTACCATGCTAACAAATATGCCTTTTGTTTTGTGCTCCTAAAAATTGAAAACCTCGACTTATTGTGTCCAAAAGTCGAGGTTTTGTGATGGTTTGAGAACGGTTATTTTTTATATTCGAGTAAATCGCCAGGTTCGCATTCTAAGGCTTTGCAGAGCGCTTCGAGGGTATTAAAACGAATGGCTTTTGCTTTGCCTGTTTTTAAAATCGAAAGATTAGATAGCGTTAAATCTACTTTTTCGGAAAGCTCGTTGAGGGACATTTTTCTTTTGGCCATCATTACATCTAGGTTGACTACTATTGGCATAATTATATGGTTAATTCGTTATCGGATTGGATTTCGATGCCTCTTTTGAAGATTTTTGCTATCAGAAATAAGATGATGCCCATAAAAAACCAAACATCGCCTCCGCCTACTGCGAATGTACTCAAGTCAGGAAGGCTAATGGGTTTTTTTTGCAACCACTTTAAGTAGTTGAGGCCGTAATTGGAAAAAAAAGCGATTATTACACTTAAACCGCTTAAGGTTAAGAGAAAATGATACATTTTTGTACTGAAGGGCTGGTAAAGATTGAGGTTTTTATCGTGCAATAGTTTTACGATAACAAAAAAGAGCACAGCTTTTAAAGTTGTAACGATGCTTAACAGCAGCATCACTACACCATAATGTCCTGGGTCAAATTGATAGAGTGCTTTTAGACTCAAAAAATTGGCGTTGTACGAATTGATGGTGAAGGTGTAAATGCCATTAAAAATGTACATTCCCGATTCAATGCAAATGCCAACAAAAAGTAAAAGGGCTACATAAAATAGAATTTTGAGTAGCTGTTGGGTGCTAATTCTGATTTCCATAAAAGTTTGTTTTTTTAGGTTTGTTGATTCAAAAATAATAAAAATTTATTGATAAACAATAAAAATTTATTATTTGTATTTATTTGAATGAAAACGGTAATTCAAAAAAGACTGAAAGTGAAGGATTTAAAAAATGGGATACTCCTAATGAAAACCCTTGTTTTTGCTGGTTTTTTTTCGGCTAATTTTGATAGTTTATTTTGGTTTTTGGACTAGCTTTTGCCATCGTTTTTGATTAATTTAGCGCCACAAAATAATAAGAGAATGATTTCAGAAGCACAGTTTCAACAAGAGTTACAATTGTTTATTGCTAATGGTATTCGCGAAGATGTAGGTCCAGGGGATTACAGCTCCTTAGCTTGTATTCCGTCAACGGCCACGGGAAAAGCAAAATTGCTAGTAAAAGAAGATGGGATAATTGCAGGTGTTGCCTTGGCTAAAATGATTTTCAACTATGTTGACCCTTCCTTACAAATAGAAACCTTTATACAAGATGGAACGCCTGTGCGCTATGGCGATGTGGTTTTTCACGTATCGGGTAGTTCACAGTCGATATTAAAATCAGAACGTTTGGTACTAAATACGATGCAAAGAATGTCGGCCATTGCGACTAAAACAAACAGTTATGTTCGTTTGCTAGAAGGTACAAAAACCCAAATTTTAGATACTCGTAAAACTACGCCAGGATTCCGTGCCGCCGAGAAATGGGCAGTAACCATTGGGGGAGGAGTGAATCATAGATTTGCGTTGTATGATATGATTATGCTCAAAGACAATCATATCGATTTTGCTGGAGGCATCACAAAAGCTATCGACAAAACAAAAGCCTATTTAAAGGAAAACAACTTGGATTTAAAAATCATTGTGGAAGCTAGAGATTTAGCCGAAATAGGAGAAATTTTAAAGTCTGACGGTATTTACAGAATTTTGATTGATAACTTTAATTATGAGGATACCCGCAAAGCAGTGGCAATGATTAACGGCAAATGCCAGTCCGAATCTTCTGGAAATATTAATGAAAAAACAATCAAAGAATACGCTGCTTGTGGAGTTGATTTTATTTCCTCAGGAGCTTTGACGCACTCGGTTTATAACATGGATTTGAGTTTAAAAGCAATCTGATACGCAAAAAATTATGGATGATACGGATAAAGTCCCTTTTGAAATTTGGCTAAAAAACTACATTAAAGAATGTACTTTGGTTAAAAAAGTGATGTCGTTTTTGAAAAATCGGAAATTACTATGGTTAGAAGAGCTTTCTTTATATGATTTTCTGCGTTCTTACTTTGATGGAATTGTAAAGGGGAAACTAAATGTAAGAGCAGGAGCTATTGCTTTCAGTTTTTTCATGGCTTTATTTCCTTTCGCTCTTTTTATTTTAAATTTAATTCCGTTTATTCCTATACAAGGTTTTCAAGTTGATTTTTTGCGATTTGTAGAGCAAAGTGTTCCTCCTAACACCTACGATGCTATTGCAGGAATTATTGATGATATTTTGAATAATAGTCACTCGGGTTTGTTGTCGTCTGGATTTTTATTGTCAATTTTTCTAATGGCTAATGGTTTAAATGCTATTTTAGGTGGCTTTGAAGGATCTAGGCTTGTTACCGAAAAAAGGGGGATTGTTGATCAATATTTAGTAGCACTAGGAATGTCAATTTTTTTATCATTTTTATTGCTTTTTACAGTCGCAATTATCGTTGTATTTGAAGTTTTTATTCAGAAATCAAAAATCCAAGACGTATTGAGTGATACTATTCCTTTGATTCAATTAGGCAGGTATATATTTTTATCTTTGATGATTTTGTTGACTACTTCTATCTTATTGCGCTTCGGTATTAAACAAAGGGATAAACCCAAATTTATATCTGTAGGATCTGTTTTTACTACTATTTTAATAATTATTTCTTCCTATGGGTTTGGGATTTGGGTGGTTAAGTTTTCAAAATACAATGAATTATACGGGTCTATTGGAACACTTTTGATAATGATGTTTTATATTTGGATTAATTGTATGTTGCTTTTGCTTGGTTTTGAGCTTAATGCAATTATTCAATCTCATCGTAACGAGATTAAATCTAAAAAAACGTTATAGTTGTGTTATAAATAAGACAAAATCTTCTTTTTTTGAATACATTTGGACTTCAAAAAAATAGTAATTAAAAAGTTAGAAGCTATTTCCTGTTGTGCTGAATATTTTTCTAAGTCTACGTTTGTGCGAAACTTCAAAAAAGATATTGCTTTCATCAGGGCGTACTAAAGTAAAAATTAAGAAAACACAGAACAAATGAAAAAAAACTTTCTAGTAGCAAGTATTTTGTATTTAGCAGTTGTGGCTACAGCACAAAGTCAAACGGTTTTAGGGAAATGGAAAACCATTGATGACGAAACCGGTAAGGCAAAATCAATCGTAGAAGTATATGAAAAATCAGGTAAAATATATGGAAAAATTATTGATATTTTAGATCCTCAAAAGAAAGATAAATTATGCACAGAATGTTCTGGTGAGGAAAAAAACAAGCCAGTTTTAGGTATGGTTATTGTTAAAGGATTGAAAAAAGACGCTGAAGAATATAATGATGGATCAATTACAGATCCAGTAACAGGGAAAAAATATAAGTGCTTTATTACCTTAGAAGGAAAAGATAAATTAAAAGTTAGAGGCTACATTGGTTTTTCTTTAATCGGAAGAACTCAATACTGGCATCGAGTGAAATAATCTCAACAATTCCAAGAATTTCCTCAGCGCTTTTATTTCAAGTACAATTTTGAAATAGGGTGCTGAGGTTTTTTTTATTATTTTTGGGCTAAAGAGAAAACAACCTTTCAAAAATTGTCATTTGACAAAATCATCAACCACATGTTCTTCGTCGAAGTAATTTTGCCCTTAGCGCTAGCTAAAACCTTCACTTATCGAGTCTCTGAAACCGAATTTCATTTTATTAAAAAAGGAATGCGGTTGGCAGTGCCGTTTGGTAAAAGTAAAATTTATACTGCAATAGCTGTTGAGTTGCATCAAAACGATCCTTTGGTGTATCAAGCCAAAGAAATTCATCAAATATTGGATCAAGTGCCAATTGTGACTGCTATTCAAATCGATCATTGGTTTTGGATTGCCAATTATTATATGTGCGGGATTGGGGAAGTGTATCGAAATGCAATGCCTAGTGGGTTGTTGTTAGAAAGCGAAACAATAGTCTCTGCTCGTTTGACTTCTTTTGTAGATGAAGCCCAGTTATCGGATGAGGAATATTTGGTTTATCAGGCCATACAACAACAATCTTCACTCAAAGTCAATGATATTGTAGCGATTTTGAATAAAAAAAATGTATTTCCGGTTATTCATAAAATGATTGAAAAGAAAATACTTTTTTTGGAAGAGGAAATGATGGAAGGTTATAAGCCTAAATTAGTACGTTATGTACGTTTACATCCTGATTACAACACGCAAAATGGTTTGGCTAATTTAATGGAAACTTTAAAAAACGCCCAAAAGCAAAAAGATATTGTGCTGCATTTTTTTCAATTAAATGCAGTTGAGAAGAAGCCAATTCCAGTAAAAAAATTAGTGGAATCGGCCAAAGTTACTACTGCAACTGTAAAAGCATTAGTCGATAAAGGGATTTTTGAAGAATATTATGTACAACAAGATCGGGTGCAATATTCAAGTGAAATAAGTGCTAAGGTATTGAATTTAAGTGATTCTCAGCAAATTGCTTTTGATGCAATTCAGTATCAATTTACTCAAAAAGAGGTTTGCTTACTTCATGGAGTCACCGCAAGTGGGAAAACCGAAATTTATATCAAATGGATAGAAAGCTACTTGGCTAGCGGAAAGCAAGTTTTGTATTTATTGCCAGAAATAGCCTTGACTACTCAATTGGTTGGGCGTTTGCGTTTGTATTTTGGAGATAAAATTGCGGTTTTCCATTCGAAATACAATACTAATGAACGCGTAGAAGTATGGCAACAGGTTTTGCATAATTCTGAAAAAGCGCAAATTGTGATTGGTGCAAGGTCTGCGCTGTTTCTTCCTTTTCAGGATTTAGGAGCGATTATTGTTGATGAAGAACATGAGCAAACTTTTAAACAGGCAGATCCTTCTCCGCGATTTCATGCCCGAGATGCTGCTATAGTCTTGGCTAATTTTCACAAGGCTAAAGTGTTATTAGGTTCTGCTACTCCGTGTATAGAAACGTTTTATAATGCGCAAAAAGCTAAATATGGTTTGGTAAGCTTGAAGGAGCGTTTCGGAAAAGGGCAAATGCCAGTAGTAGAATTGGTGGATTTAAAAGAAAATTATTTCAAAAAGCGAATGAAGGGGCATTTTAGTGATGCTTTAATTGAAGCAATTACAATGGCATTATCGTTGGGAGAGCAAGTGATTTTGTTTCAAAATAGAAGGGGATTTTCTCCAATTGTTGAATGTATGACTTGTGGAAATATTCCCCAATGTCCACAATGCGATGTGAGTTTGACTTTTCACAAATACAAAAATCAATTACGTTGTCATTATTGTGGATATGCTATGGGAAAACCAACTCATTGTCATTCCTGCTCTAGTATTGATTTGACTACTAAAGGATTTGGAACAGAGCAAATTGAGTTAGAATTATTGTCATTATTTCCTAATGCTAAACTTGGTCGAATGGATCAAGATACAACAAGAGGAAAATATGGTTTTGAAAAAATAATAGATAGTTTTAAGAATCAAGAGATTGATATTTTAGTTGGTACCCAAATGTTGGCCAAGGGATTGGATTTTGAAAATGTGAGTTTGGTGGGAATTATGAATGCTGATACCATGTTGTATCATCCGGATTTTAGAGCTTTCGAGCGTAGTTTTCAAATGATGACTCAGGTGGCAGGACGGTCAGGACGAGCCGAAAAACAAGGAAAAGTGATAATTCAAACCTATAACCCCATGCATAATACCATTCAGCAAGTGACTCGAAATGATTTTGAAGGAATGTATAAGGAGCAATTGTATGATAGACAAATTTATAAGTATCCGCCCTATTTTAGGTTAATCAAGTTGACGTTGAAGCATCGAGATTTCGACAAATTAAAAGAAGGGGCAATGTGGCTGTATCAGGTTTTTGCACAAACAATAGATGTTCCGGTTTTGGGACCCGAAGAACCTGCTATCAATAGAATAAGAAACGAATATATGCGAACCATAATGGTAAAAATTCCACAAGATAAATCTATTGGGGGTACTAAAAATAGTATTAAGAGAATTTTGAGTAGTTTTGAAGCTGTTGCGCAATACAGGGCAATAAAAGTTATCGTAAATGTGGATTATTACTAAGTAATATCTTTTTTATGACATTGAAAGCGCTTTAATTAAATCCTCTTTTTTATTCCTGCTAAGGGGAATTTTATTGATGCCAATTTCTGCGAACTTACTGTTGAAACGATCAATTTTGTCGATATTTACAATGTAAGATTTGTGAACTCTGACGAATTTTTCTTTACTCAAATCGTTTTCAAAGGCTTTCATAGTTGATAAAACCAAATTACTATCTTCTTCTGTAACCACCCTTACATAATCGCCATAAGCCTCAATCCATTTGATTTTGGAAACAAAAACTTTTAATTTTTTTAGATTGCTTTTTATGAAAATATGATCGCCTTCTTCTTCTTTATTTTCTGTTTTAAGCAAATGTAAATCAATGGCTCTTTTAACAGAGGCATTGAAACGTTCTAGCGCTATGGGTTTTTGTAAATAATCGGTGGCATCATAATCAAAAGCTTTCATGGCATATTCAGCTTTTGAGGTAATAAAAATAATCTGTGGTTTAGTTTTTAGCCCATCTAAAAAATCAAATCCTGAGATAACAGGCATTTCGATATCTAAAAAAATCAAGTCCACAGCATGAATTGACATGCAATTTTTCGCTTCAAGGGCATTAGAAAAATCTCCTATTAAATGCAAATGTTGGTGATTGTTCACTAATTTCGCAATAATCATTCGTTGTATGGAACTATCATCAACAACAACACAGTTTAGTTTCATAATGGAATAGTTTAAGATTTGGTTAGGTAAATGTATTTTTTTTTATTATGTAAAACAAATTTACAGCCATAATTTTCACACTTTGTCGATTATTTCAGTAATAAAGTTGCAGAATAAAATAAAAATAGTACTTTTGCACCCAATTTAACAAATAAATATATTATTTATGAATCATTATGAAACTGTTTTCATTTTAAATCCCGTTTTATCTGAGGTTCAGGTAAAGGAAACAGTAAGCAAATTTGAAGAATTTCTTACTAGTAGAGGAGCTGAAATGGTATCGAAAGAAGATTGGGGTCTTAAAAAAATGGCTTACGAAATTCAAAACAAAAAAAGTGGTTTTTACCATTTATTCGAGTACAAAGTAGCTGGTGAAGTTCTTTTGCCATTCGAGACTGAGTTTAGACGTGACGAACGTGTAATGCGTTTTTTAACTGTAACTTTAGACAAACACGCTATCTCTTGGGCTGAAAGAAGAAGAGCAAAACTTAAATCTACTAAAGCTTAATTATCATGGCAACATTACAACAATCTGCTTCAGGAAAAAAAGACGGAGATATCAGATATCTTACTCCTTTAAACATTGAAATCAACAAAACTAAAAAGTATTGTCGTTTCAAAAAATCTGGAATCAAGTACATCGATTATAAAGATGCTGATTTCTTATTGAAATTTGTGAACGAGCAAGGTAAAATTTTACCTCGTCGTTTAACTGGTACTTCTTTGAAATACCAAAGAAAAGTGTCTGTAGCTGTAAAAAGAGCTCGTCACTTAGCTTTAATGCCATATGTGGCTGATTTACTTAAATAATTAATAAAAATAGTTGTTGGTTTTCTCTTCATGAAACCTAACTTCTCTAATAAAAGGACAACAACATGGAACTTATTTTAAGACAAGACGTTCAAAACTTAGGATTTAAAGATGATATCGTAACTGTAAAAAACGGTTATGGTCGTAACTATTTGATTCCTCAAGGATTTGCTCATTTAGCTACATCTTCTGCAAAGAAAGTATTGGCTGAAAACTTGAAGCAGAGAGCGCACAAAGAAGCTAAAATCGTAGCTGATGCAAAAGCTACTGCTGAAGCCTTGAAAGCTTTAGAAATTAAAATCGCTGCTAAAGCAGGTGGTGAAAAATTATTCGGATCAATTACAAATATCGACATTGCTGCAGCCTTGGCTAATGCAGGTCAAAACATTGATCGTAAATTTATCACTAGCGGTATCGTTAAGCGTACCGGTAAATACAGTGCTTCTGTTCGTTTACACAGAGATGTAATCGTTGAATTAGCATATGAAATTATTGCAGAAAAAGCATAATTTTAACTTTTACTTTTTTAAATCCCGATACGTTTTTAACGAAATCGGGATTTTTTATTTTATAGATAAGTAAGAGTTATTGATTGCTTTTAGTTTAAATTATATTAAAATGAAATACACAAGATTAACCAAAGAACAGTTCGAAGAGTTACACCAAGAATTTACTACTTTTTTAGCAACTCAGTCTATTGATAAAGCCGAATGGGATACTATTAAAAAAGAGAAACCTGAGGTAGCCGAACAAGAATTGGATGTTTTTTCAGATTTGATTTGGGAAGGTGTATTAACCAAGGCGAAGTTTTTAGAACATTTTTCTAAAAATCATATTTTCCTTTTTCAATGCTTTGATACGGAAGTAAAATCAATTGTTCTAAAATCATTAGTTCCTGAAGTTGATTTTTTGACCAAAGAAGGTTTACAATGGCTTTCGGACAATATGTTTACAGAAACCATTGAAATGAAAGTGGGTAAAAAAGTATTTACCGAGGAGCGAAATTATTCCTTGTTTCAGTTAATTCAACAAGGTGCTTTTTTAAGTGATGGTCAATTGTTTAGTCAAATTAATACTATTATTGAATCATAAACTAGGGTTTAAAGTATAAAATGGCTATTTTAGTACCTTATTTAAACCTAAAATAGCCTTTTTTACTTCATGACTATTCAAGATACAATTCAGCAGTTACGCTCCGAATTAGACCAACACAATTACAATTATTATGTGTTAGATCAAGCTCAAATTTCGGATTTCGAATTTGACCAAAAATTAAAAGAGCTGCAAGCGTTAGAAGCAGCTCATCCCGAATTTTTTGATGCTAATTCTCCAACGCAAAGAGTAGGGGGAGCCATTACAAAAAACTTTCAAACGGTAGTTCACGATTATCGAATGTATTCTTTGGATAATTCGTATTCTAAAGAAGATTTAGTGGACTGGGAAATCCGAATTCAAAAGGTTTTAGGTGATGTTCCTATCGAATATACTTGTGAATTAAAATACGATGGTGCGTCTATTAGCATCACTTATGAAAACGGTCAATTGTCTCGTGCAGTCACTCGTGGTGATGGTTTTCAGGGCGATGATGTGACCAATAATATCAAAACAATCAGATCGATTCCATTGCAATTGAAAGGGGATTTTCCTGCCCATTTTGCGATTCGCGGTGAAATTATCTTGCCTTTTGCTGGTTTTGAAAAAATGAATCAGGAATTGATTGAAATTGGAGAAACACCTTATTCAAATCCAAGGAATACTGCTTCAGGAAGTTTGAAATTACAAGATAGTTCAGAAGTAGCCAAGCGACCATTAGACTGTTTACTCTATTCCTTAGTAGGAAATAATTTGCCGTTTCAATCACAGTTTGAAGCACTTCAAGAGGCTAGAGATTGGGGATTTAAGGCTCCTAAAGAAACCAAATTAGCAAAAAACTTAGATGAAGTTTTTGAGTTTATCACCCATTGGGATACGCATCGTCATGAACTTCCTTATGAAACGGATGGTGTGGTAATCAAAGTAAATGCTTTATCTTATCAAGACGAGTTAGGGTATACTGCAAAATCTCCTCGTTGGGCCATCGCTTACAAGTTCAAATCAGAACAAGTTAGTACTGAATTACGTTCGATTTCTTATCAAGTGGGACGTACCGGGGCCATTACACCTGTTGCAAATTTGGAACCTGTACAATTGGCAGGTACAATTGTCAAACGCGCTTCCTTACATAATGCTGATCAAATAGAAAAATTAGATATTCGCGTAGGTGATACCGTTTTTGTAGAAAAAGGAGGAGAGATCATTCCTAAGATTATCGCGGTAGATTTTGCAAAACGTCCTGTAGATTCCGCAATAACACACTATATTACAAATTGTCCTGAATGTCAAACCATCTTGGTGCGCTCAGAGGGTGAAGCCAATCATTATTGCCCTAATTTTTATGGTTGTCCTCCTCAAATTATTGGGAGAATTCAACATTTTATTTCACGAAAGGCAATGGATATTGAAGGTTTAGGTGGAGAAACCGTAGCTTTATTATATAATAATGGTTTGGTTCATAATTATGCAGATTTGTATGATTTGACTGTAGAACAAGTGTTACCATTGGAACGTATGGCTCAAAAATCTGCTGAGAATTTGATAAATGGGGTCGCTAAATCGAAAGATATTCCATTTGAAAATGTTTTGTTTGCTTTAGGGATACGCTTTGTAGGGGAGACGGTTGCCAAAAAATTAGCCAAGCATTATAAAACAATATCGGCTTTAAAGAACGCTACTTTTGATGATTTGATTTTGGTAGATGAAATTGGTGAACGAATAGCCAAAAGTGTGCTTGAGTTTTTCGAAAATGAAGAAAACAACCTTATCATCGAAAGGCTAAGATTTCATGGACTTCAATTGGAGATTGTTGAAAAGGTCAACCCGAATGCAACCACAAAATTTTCTGGAAAAACCTTTGTAGTCTCAGGTGTTTTTGAGCAATTTTCTAGAGATGATTTAAAGAAAACTATTGAAGATAATGGTGGTAAAGTAGGGAGTTCTATTTCTTCTAAAACTGACTACGTGGTGGCAGGGGATAATATGGGGCCTTCCAAATTAGAAAAAGCTACTAAACTAGGTATTACAATTTTATCAGAAGAATCATTTAGTATCCTTTTGCAAAATTGATAAAAACTAGAATTTTAAAAAAGAGCGGTTGAATTGTGAAATTTAGCCGCTCTTTTATTTATTTTATGTAATTAAAAGTATTGCCTTGTTTGATATCACCAGATTGTAATCCTTTTTGAAACCAATACATCCGTTGTTCAGAGGTGCCGTGCGTAAATGAATCAGGAACAACATGGCCTTGCATTTTCTTTTGAATGGCATCATCGCCTACTGCTTGCGCTGCACTTAAGGCTTCTTCAATATCTCCGGGTTCTAAAATGGCATTCATCTTTTCATTGTAGTGCGTCCATAAACCAGCATAAAAGTCGGCTTGAAGTTCTAGGGCTACGGAGAGTTTATTGGCCTCGGCTTCGCTTTTTCCTTGCTGGAGTTGACGCATTTTGGTGGAAGTCCCTAGTAAATTCTGAATGTGGTGACCGTATTCGTGTCCAATAACATAAGCCACTGCAAAATCTCCACCTTGTGCACCAAATTTGGTTCTTAATTCTTCAAAAAAAGACATATCCATGTAGATTTTTTTGTCGCCGGGACAATAAAAAGGCCCTGATGCTGAGCTAGCGCCTCCACATGCAGTGGAAACTTGACCCGAAAAAAGCACCAGTCCTGCTGGTTCGAAAGGAAGATTGTTTTCTTTAAAAATGTTAGACCAGATGTCTTCGTTGTCTCCAACAATTGTTTTTACAAAATTGCCTTCTTCTATTTCATTAGGGGTTGAGGCTCTTTGCTTTGTAGGTGCGCTTTGTGACTGGTTGTTGAATTGTTCTAAAACTGGGGTGATCATTTGGGCATTTTCGCCACCAAAAATATTGACTAATAAAATGATTATGCCGATGATACCTCCACCTACGATTGATTTCCCTCCAGTTGACATTCCTCGGCGATCTTCTACATTTTCGCTTTGTCTTCTACCTTGCCATTTCATATGTTGTGGTTTTACATTAGTTAATTTCTTTGATCCATTTGAATATTACTTCTTCAATTATTCCCTTTATGATTGGTTTTGGAATATAGTCGTTCATGCCTGCTTTTAAACATTTTTTTCGTTCTTCCTTTTCCGTTCCGGCTGTTATGGCAATAATGGGAAGTTTTTTACCAGTGACTGTATTTCTGATTGCTTTAGTAGTTTCGTAACCGTTCATAATTGGCATTTGAATATCCATAAAAATCAGGTTTGGTTGTAAGGATTCAAACTGCTCTACAGCTTCTTTTCCATTTAAAAATTCAAAAATGACCACTTCGTGAAAAAGATTTTTTAAAATTGTTTTTAGAAGTAACATGTTGATTACATTGTCTTCTACGATCATTATTTTTAAGTTAGGAATATCGTGTTTTACTTTTGTTTCAGTAGTTCTAACTATTGGATTTTGTGACGGTTCAGTATCATAAAAGGTGTTTTCATTTCCTGTTTTAAGTGTGATATCAAAATAAAAAGTGCTTCCCTTGTTGATTTGGCTTATCAGTTGGAGTTTACTATGCATCAAGCT
The DNA here is from genome assembly GCF_051547165.1 of Flavobacterium sp. TSSA_36. NCBI lineage: Bacteria > Pseudomonadati > Bacteroidota > Flavobacteriia > Flavobacteriales > Flavobacteriaceae > Flavobacterium > Flavobacterium sp. TSSA_36. The sequence goes on along the minus strand of NZ_JBPTTP010000002.1, from coordinate 35,909 downwards.
CAGCAATTGATTAGAAATAGTAAGTCCTAATCCTGTACCTCCAAATTTTTTAGAGGTGGAGCTGTCTTCTTGTGAGAAAGCATAAAATATTTTTTTCTTATTTTTTTCAAGAATTCCAATTCCAGTATCTATAATTGAAAAGCGTAGTGTATGTTCGTTAAATTCATTCTTTGCTAGAACATTTACCTCCAAAGTAATACTTCCTTTTTCAGTAAATTTTACGGCATTGGCCAAAAGATTGATGAAAACTTGTTTCAGTCGAACCGAATCAATCCAGACGAATTTGGGAACTTCTGGGCTTATATTCAGAAGAAGCTGTAATTGTTTTTGATTGGATTCATAAAAAATTAGGTCGATAGTTTGATTGAGAATTTCAGAAAGTTCCTGTCTTTCAATTACCAAATCTAATTTTCCAGCTTCAATTTTTGAAAAATCCAGAATATCATTGATAATATCCAAAAGGGAAAGTGCCGATTGATTGATCGTAGTCATGTATTTTTCTTGCGTACGATTCAGATGCGTTTTCATTAACAAATCGGTAAATCCAATAATACCATTCAATGGGGTTCTAATTTCGTGACTCATATTGGCCAGAAAGTCTGATTTTGCTTTGTTAGCAGCTTCGGCGAATTCTTTTTCTTTTAAGATAATTTCCGAAATAATTTTATCCGAAATATCAAATATTATTCCTCCGACATATTCTATTTTGTTATCCTTTCTAATGGCATCACTAAATTCTTCTACCCAAATAGGTTCTCCTGTTTTTTTTATAATTCTGTAGCGATCGTGATAAGGTTTGCCGTTCTCAAAATTACTTTTTTGATGTTCAAGTACATTGTCTTTGTCTTCAGGATGCAATAACGAGCGCAGCGATACTTTTTCTTCTAAAAAATCTAGTTTTGAATAGCCTGTTAAGGTCTCGATGGAGTCATTAAGATACACTTTTGTAGCAAAATCATCATATTTAGAAAGATAAACTGTTCCGGGTATGTTACTGGCAATAAGTTTAAATTTTTCTTCACTTTTCAGTATTAATTTTTCATTTCGATCTCGTTCTATGGCATAGGAAATATTACTGGCTAGCGTTTTTATGATAAATATTTCTTCTTTGGTCCAAGTTCTTTCAAACGAACAATCATCCATACCGATGAATCCGATAAAGCTCTCTTGGTAATAGATTGGAACAATTAAAATTGATTTGACTTGATTGGATACCAATAAATCTTTAAGAAATGACTCTTTTAGGTTGTTAGTTTTTGCTTTAAATAATTTTTTTCTAGAAAGTTTGGTTATAATTTCTTCTAATTGTGTTTCTGTATGTTCTTTAAGTTTTGTTATTTGTAAAGGGACTCCTTTTTTGGCCCATTTGAATTTTTGACTTATCAGTTGAGTATAAGGATTTTTTTCATAATAAAACAAATGATCCACTTGGGTTGCATTTCCCATAATTCGAAACGTTTCAGTAAACATTTCGTTTAAACTTTTACTTAATAAGAATTTTTCGGTACATAGCGCCATCTCGGCTAATAAATCACTTTTAGATTGTAATTTTTTTTCAGTTTCAAATTGTTTTTGATTTGTAATGGTTAGCGATAATATATCAGCAATAGTTCTTGCAAAAGTGAGATCTTCTTGATCCCAATTTCTGTATTCCTTTACGGTTTCAAAGGAAAGCACTCCGATTAACTCTCCATTTAAATGTATAGGAGTGTCAATGGCTGATTTTATTTTATAAACTTTGTAGTAGGTATCATACAACTCATTATCTTCTGGATTTTCTTGTACGTTATTTTTTGAAAGTTGAATACCTTCTTTAATTATTTGTATATGTTTAGGATACTCTGTTTTTTTTAATATGATTTTTTTTCCAAAAGTTTGTGATTGAAGATAGAACATACATTCGCAAAAAATGGTTTTATCTCGATATTTCCAGAAGCTTACGCGATCACATTTAGAGATATCAGAAGTAGTTTTTAGGACTAATTTTATGACACTTTCGCTATTGTCGTATTCCCTAAAATTAACGGAAAATAAGTTTTTAATAGTTGAATTGTATAACTCTATTTTTTGTTGGCGTTCAAAAATTTTTAATTCATTTTCTTTTTGTATGGTTATATCTCTTCCGATTCCGGAATAACCAATAATTTTTCCCATTTCATTTTTTCGGGTAATTAATTTCAAGGAAATCCAAATGTTGTCTTCGTATTTTGTAGCTAATTGAATTTCAATTGGATTATTATTGCTGTTTTTTAGAAGCAGCGGCATGATTTTTTTGCTGTATTCTTCACGAATTATAGACGCGAAGTTTTTACCTAATAATTCTTTATCCTCGAATTGAAGAATTTTTACAGAGAAATGATTGATAAAGGTAAAAGCTCCTTTGTTATTGGTCTCAAAGATTAAATCATTGGCATTTTGAATGATGTCTTCATACTTTTTGTTCAGATTGATTTGATCAGTTATATCTTGTCCAATACCAATGATGATTTCATTTTTAAACTTTTTATCAGTCCATTGAATAGTTTTATAGGAGCCGTCCTTACATTTGAGTTTTCGAGTATAAATTTGTCCATCAACAAAATGATCTAGATAAGGTAAACCAATAAATTCGGCATCTTCAGTAAGTCTCCAAAATTCAAAACCTAATACCTCTACTTGTGAATAACCCAAAATTGAAGTGATGGTTTTACTGCAGTACAAAATTTCACCATCATATTTACTTGCAATAATTAGAGAATTTCCATTATTTACAATGTTTTTTATGAAGTTACTTTCATTCTCTTGCGTAGTATTGATATGTTTACGAATAAAATTTACAATAAAAATAAATATACTATAGCTCAATAAATAAGCTCCATCTCTAATAGGTATACTCTCATTTGAGATAATTATTACTATTATAGATAACACAAAAACCTGAAAATATTGATACACATTTTTACCTTTTAAAAAGTCAAAGGATAAAAAAAGTAACACCACAAACGCTACTTTTGGAATGTAATCTGTTGCATAGTTGATTACGTTCAGTGTAACCATTATGAAATAAAATATATAACAAGCCGAAAATACTTTTTTAATGTTATTTTTTATAAAGGCAATTTTTACAAACAGAAAATAATTGATAATAACAAGTATGGCTACTATTGTGTTTTGAAGCAGTAAGCTTTTGGGACGAATTTTAAAATAATCAAATAGTAATTCTAGAGCTATAATTACGGTTCCAAAAAGTAAAACATAGGCACGATATTCATTTTGTATTAATTGTACGCCATGAATCGTGGTACTAGCATTCATTCTACGAAACGAAAAAAACACTAAAACCGAAAGCCCCAAAAAGAGTATAAAAATATACAGTTGGAGCATTTGAGGTTTGTTATAATCTAATGAAAGGACAGCATTGTTATTTAATGTATACAACCACCAACTGTTTGTGGTTACTTTTTGTAGTATCGAATATATAATGACTGTATTCAATATAAAATCAATGATTTAAACAGTGGTACTTTACTTGCTTTACTAGGAAATAATAATAAATTTAAGTTAAAATGATGTAATGTGCATCAAAATAGTTGAAAAATTGTAAAATAATTACAGATACAAGACTCATTCAGAGGGAGTAGCTGTAATTTCGATATAAATTTGGTACACTACTGAAATCAAAAATGGGTAGGTGAAAATTATTCCGATACAAAAAGCGAATAGACCTAATAACACTCCGATAAAGCCAACAAAAACAAGCAGAAAGATCACCCAAGCTTGTTTTAGGGTAATTTGAATACTGGTTTGAATCGCTTCAAAAGTGTTTTTATTGCCAAAAATTATAAAAGGAACCGTCAAAAGCGTGGTGAAATTGATGAGTAGACCTAGCAATACGCCCACAAATGAGAATCCTATTTGATCGAAAAGTATGCTTAAACCATTTGTGATAAAACTGATGAGAAAAGTAACTCCAAAAATTGAGAAGAAAAGGGGAGAGCTATAATAAGAAAAAAGGTCTCTAACGCCAAAAGAAATGTCTTTTTCAGCTGCATCGGCCATTTTGTAGAATCCAGCCATGAATGGGCTTAAGAAGCTTCCAAGGAGTACCGAAAATCCTTTGTAATACCAAAGGTACGGCGGGGTTATTAGTAATTTTTGAAAATGCATCATCGATTTTTCATTGATATTTTCCGCTCCTATTAATTGTGTTGAAAGTGCAGTGGCTACTATGATAAGTAAGAAAAAGAAAACAAACAGCGCTAATCCAGCGTATAGTGCTATTTTTTTGTAATTAGCAAAAGCTTTGTTAATGACCGTTTCAAAGCGAATTTCATTAGTGTAGAATTTATTTTCTGTAGGTTTGGATTCAAAAGCCATGGTGTATAGTTTTATATTTTTTTATAAACATCCGAAAAAGGGATTCTAAAGCGTTCTCCATAAATACCATTTTCGTCGCGAATACCGCAGCCTAGTATCATCGTGATTTCGCAACTAGAAGGTAGGTTGATAATTTTTTTTATTTGCAATGAATCAAAGCCTTCCATTGGGCAAGTGTCATAATTAATCGCCGCCATGCTAATCATAAAATTTTGAGCCGCTAATGCTGCACTTTTATGGGCTACAATTCTCATGTCGCTAGTGCGAACTTGACGATAAATGGGTTTGAATAGCCCAATACATTGGAATGTCAAATTTTTGATAGCTCCTAAAATACCAAAAAAATCGGTATAAATGGTGGGGATTATTTTCTGGTAATAATTTAAAGCAAATTGTTCTCTTTTGGTATATTCGGATTTACTTTTATTACCAAATTGTGATTTTAAAAAAGCAATATTTGCTTCTTTTCGTTGCTTCCAAAGGTCTTTTCTGGCCACTACCACTACTAGTTGATTTGCTGTTTTTGCAGCATTTTGATCAAAACTGGCTTTAGCTATTGCTTGAATTGTTTCTGGATTTACAATATGATAAAACTCCCAAAGTTGCATATTACTGCTTGTGGGTGCTAATGTGGCTAGAGCAATACATTGTTTTACTTTTTCTTCATCAATCGCGTCGTTTTTAAATACACGAACTGATCTTCGGTAGTAAATTGCTTCACTAACAGTTTTTTCTATAGCCAATTTAAAAGTTTTTTAATGGTTGGTAATTTGTCTTTGTAAGGAGCATAACGCATGGGTAAATCTAACCAATTCGCCTTTTTTACAATTCCTTTTTTATGTGAAAAAGTATCAAAGCTTAGTTTTCCGTGGTAGGCGCCTATACCACTGTGACCTACACCGCCAAAAGGCAGTCTTTGATTAGAAAAATGAATGACGGTATCATTAATGCATCCACCACCAAAAGAATATTGCTTCATAATTTGCTTACCAAAAGTATGATTTTCGGTAAATACATAAAAGGCTAGGGGCTTTTCATATTTTGAAAGGATTGCCTCTAATTCCTCTGTGGTATTGAAAGTCAATATAGGTAATATTGGACCAAATATTTCGTCTTGCATCACAAGACTATCTAAAGTATTTTCTTCTATTACAGTAGGCGCGATATAACAATCGTCTATGTCGGATTCCCCCCCGACAATAACTTTTTCCGCTTCGATCATGTTGACTAATCGAAGCCAATTTTTTTCATTTATGATACGAGCGAAATCGGGGGATTTTTTTGGGTCCTCACCATAAGCTTTTTTTAGTTCTTCTTTTAAAAAAGTCACAAAATGACTTTTCATATCTTTTTGGATCACAATGTAATCAGGAGCAATACAAGTTTGTCCAGCATTGATGAATTTCCCCCAAACGATGCGTTTTGCGGCTAATTTCAAATTGGCAGTTTCGTCAATGATACAGGGATTTTTTCCACCTAATTCTAAAGTTATTGGAGTCAAATGTTCAGCAGCAGCTTTTGCGACAATTTTTCCAACGGGCACACTTCCAGTAAAAAAGATGTAATCCCAGCGTTGCGACAAGAGCTTTTGAGCCACTTCTACACCGCCGTTTACTATTCGAACATGTTCTACATGAAATACGTTTTCAATGATTTTCTCAAGAATTGCCGCCGTATTTGGAGTTAATTCTGAGGGTTTTAATACCACTTGATTCCCAGCAGCCACCGCTGCAACTAAAGGGCAAAGTGCCAGTTGAAAAGGATAATTCCAAGGCGCAATAATGAGTGTTTTGCCGTAAGGCTCTCTAAGGATGTAATCTGTGGATGGAAAGTTGAGTAATGAGGGCCAAACAGGTTGGGGTTTTGCCCACTTTTTTATATTTTTTATAGCATCTTTTAACTCGGAAATGACATAGCTAGTTTCAGTGACAACAGATTCAAAAGCTGGTTTTTTGAAATCATTGTAAAGTGCTTGAATGATTTCATCTTCTAATTGTACCACAGCATTGAGCAGTTTTACTAAAGTTTCTTTTCTAAAAGCTACACTGGTTTTGTAATTCATTTTTTGCGATTGAAATTTGGTCCTGCAAGTTAGTTTTTTTTTAACATAAAAAACGGAATCACATCATTAGGATTCGAGTACTTTCCAAATCGAGTCTTCTGGTACAGGAGCAAGAATTTCAAGAGATTCTTTAGAAACGGGATGCGTGAATACTAGTTTTCGAGCATGCAAATGAATACCACCATCAGGATTGCTTCGATCAAAACCATATTTTAAATCGCCTTTTATAGGACAATTGATAGCGGACAATTGCGCTCTAATTTGGTGATGTCTCCCAGTATGTAGATTGATTTCTAAAGCAAAATAGTTCGTAAGTTCTTTGATAATGGTATAGTCCAAACTGGCCAATTTACTATCAGGAACTTCTTTGATATGTGCCCTTGAAGTATTGTTTTTTTCGTTTCTTTTGAGGTAATGAACCAATTGTGCTTGTGGTTTTTCGGGTTTGTTTTTAACCACGGCCCAATAGGTTTTTTGGGTTTCTCTTTTGCTGAATTGCTCATTCATCCTGCTAAGTGCTTTGCTGGTTTTTGCAAAAACAACTAATCCCGTTGTGGGGCGATCCAAACGATGAATTACCCCCAAAAAAACTTCGCCAGGCTTACTATATTTCTCTTTTAAATATTCTTTTACGATATCCGAAAGTGGTTTGTCTCCCGTTTTATCACCTTGCACCAAATCACCCACCCTCTTATTTATCACGATTAGATGATTGTCTTCATGAAGTATTTGAAGATTGTTTTTGGTAGAAATTATTTTCATTTAATACTGTTCATTTGTATTGGGAAAATCTTGCGATTTTACGTCTGCTACATAACTACTGATAGCGCCCGTCATTTGTTCGTATAAATTCAAATAGCGACGCAAAAAACGAGGACTAAATTCATTATTCATTCCCAACATGTCGTGAATCACTAATACCTGACCGTCAACGCCACCACCAGCTCCAATTCCAATTACAGGGATAGAAATACTCTGCGCTACTTTTTCAGCTAAATGTGCCGGTATTTTTTCTAAAACAAGAGCAAAACAGCCTAATTTTTCTAGCATTTGAGCATCTTCCAGTAATTTTTCAGCTTCTTCTTCTTCTTTTGCTCTTACGGTATACGTTCCAAATTTGTATATTGATTGAGGCGTTAATCCTAAATGACCCATTACTGGTATTCCAGCATTTAAGATCTTCTTTATGGATTCTTTTATTTCTTTACCTCCTTCTAATTTAACAGCGTGCCCCCCACTTTCTTTCATAATTCTGATGGAAGAACGCAAGGCTTCTTTTGGGTCAGATTGGTAACTTCCAAAAGGCAAATCGACTACAATTAAGGCTCGGTCAACGGCTCTAACTACAGAGGAAGCATGATAAATCATTTGATCTAAGGTAATGGGTAACGTGGTTTCATGACCGGCCATTACGTTCGAAGCAGAATCTCCCACTAGTATCACATCGATGCCGGCGGTATCTACTATTTTAGCCATGGTAAAATCATAAGCGGTGAGCATTGAGATTTTTTCACCATTAGCTTTCATCTCGATTAGAGATTTTGTAGTAATCTTTTTGTAATCTTTTTTGGCAACTGACATACCGTTATAATTTAATTTTTAGGATGCAAAAATACTAAATTGTATAGTTCTATCCGTATGTTCTTCCTTTTATATTTATGCAATGTAGTTTTATCGCTACTCCATTGTAAATGCTCTTTTTTGAAATTTATTTGAGAGGTTTGTATAAAAAAAAACAAGAACTGTAAAAGAACATGGAATTTCAGTTAAGAGTATACTTGGTAATTTTTAGTCCAATTATTGACCATGAAAAGTTTCATAAACGGATTGATTTAATATTAACAATCCGCCATATTTACCGCTATAGCCAATCCACCCTCTGAGGTTTCTTTGTACTTAGAGTTCATATCTTTGGCAGTTTGCCACATCGTATCAATTACTTTATCCAAGGGCACTTTGGCGTTTTTCGAATCGGTTTCGAGCGCCAATTCTGCTGCGTTGATGGCTTTAATAGCGCCCATCGTATTGCGCTCAATACACGGAATTTGAACCAAACCACCAATTGGATCACAAGTTAAGCCTAAGTGGTGCTCCATTGCAATTTCGGCGGCCATTAATACTTGTGCAGGGGTTCCACCCATTACTTCGCATAAAGCGCCCGCAGCCATAGCCGATGACACGCCGATTTCGGCTTGACAACCACCCATAGCGGCCGAGATAGTGGCTCCTTTTTTGAAAATACTTCCGATTTCGCCTGCTACCATCAAGAATTGTTTGATTTGTTTCTCGTCGGCTTGATGGTTTTCAATCACCATATAATACATCAATACGGCTGGAATAACGCCAGCACTTCCGTTGGTTGGCGCAGTTACTACGCGTCCCAAAGCGGCATTTACTTCGTTTACCGCCAGAGCAAAACAGCTTACCCATTTTAGAATTTGACGAAACTTTACCTCGGTTTTACGAATTTCTTCCAACCAAGATTGTGGCGAATCATAATTCGATAATCCAATCAAATTTTGATGCATATCAAAGGCTCTTCTGCGAACATTGAGTCCACCCGGCAATATGCCTTCTGAATGACAGCCTATGTACATACATTCTAACATCGTGTGCCAAATGCGCAATAGTTCACTATGCACTTCAGCTTCAGGTCGCATCGAAATCTCATTCGCATAAACAATTTCTGAAATATTTTTGTTTTCTTTTATGCTATATTCTAGTAGTTCAGCGGCATTGTTGATAGGGAAGGGGAATGCACATTTTATAGCGATTTTCTTTTTGGCATTGCTGCGCTCTTCTTTTACCACAAATCCGCCTCCAATAGAATAAAAAGTAGAAGCATATTCGGATTCATTTTCAAAATAAGAGGTAAAGGTTAACCCATTGGCGTGGAAAGGAAGAAACTCTTTATGAAAAACAATGTCTTGTAAAATATAAAAAGGAAGGGCTTTCTCGTTGCCTAATTGAATCAAATGATTGTTTTCTATCGCTTTGATGATTCCGTCAATATCTTGCACCGGAATGTACTCTGGGTCTTGACCACTCAAACCAAGCATTACGGCCAAATCGGTGGCGTGTCCTTTTCCAGTCAAAGACAACGAACCATACAAATCTACTTTTACTCTAGTGATACTGTCCAAATCAAAATCCTGACGTAATTCTTCAAGGAAACGTTCGGCAGCACGCCACGGACCTAAGGTGTGAGAACTAGATGGCCCTACGCCAATCTTTAACATATCGAAAACTGAAATGCATTCTTCCATAATTCTAGAGTAAAATTTGTTAAACAAAGATATAGGAATCAATGTTAAATCTGCAAAAAATAATCTGTTAATAAGACTTGTGTTGTAGCATTCTTTTTTTTTATATATTCAATTTGGTGATTTGCTAAATATTGGGAAGAGTGTTTGTTTTGTTAGTTGTTCAAAATTGGATGTTATTTGGTTCTTTTACATAGCACAAAGCATCATACATTGTAAGCCTTGCGATTTTTCATTTACGAACTTTGTGTTTAAGTTGGTGTGAATTGTCAAAGCGCTACTTTCTCGAAATCAGTAGTAAAGTGCAATTGCATCTTAAATTTGTAGTGTTAGCTACTTTTTTTATTTTTATTTTTTTAACTTAGATTGAAAAATAAATCAATAAGTTCTTAAAATTAAGGCTATAATTAGGCATTTCTTAACGAAAAAACGCAAAATCGATAAAGCTAAAAGGTCTACTTTTACAAACAAAACATAAAGCACATGGAGACAAACCCAGAGCACTCAAAAGAAAATAAACTAGAGAAGATTATTGATATTATCATCCGTTTGGGAATGCTTTTTTTAATATTCTTTTGGTGTTTTTCTATTTTAAAACCATTTATTTTAGTTTTAATATGGGCCATAGTTATTGCAGTGGCCTTGTATCCTATTTATTTATCTTCGATAAAATTGTTTCGAGGTAGAACCAAAACCCCGGTAGTTCTTATAACCATTTTGTTGTTAAGTTTGATTATTGTACCCAGTTTTTTGGTCACAGAATCTTTGTATGAAGGGATTCGATACCTCACCGATACGTATCAATCTGGAAAGCCGATCATACCACCACCCAATGAAGTGACTGCTAATTGGCCTTCTTTTGCTCAACCAATTGTTGAAATATGGCAACATGCCTCTGATAATTTACAAGAAACCGTAATACAATATGCGGATCAAATTACGGTTGTTGGTACTTGGATTTTAGGAGCTTTGGCTGAAATTGGGAAAGGGATTTTACAGTTTAATGTTTCGATAATAATTGCGGGATTTTTATTGGCTTTTTCAGAAGATTTAAAAGTGATTTCAAGTAAAATATTTGTCAAATTAGCAGGTGAAAGAGGGGATCATTTTGCATCAATTACGGTGACTACTATTCAAAATGTAGTAAAAGGATTTTTGGGAGTAGCGGCAATACAAGCTGTTATGGCAGGAATTGGTTTTTTTGTTGCGGGTGTGCCTTTTGCAGGATTATGGTCTGTAGCTTGCTTAGTTTTGGCCGTGATTCAAATTGGGATTGGGCCTATTGCAATTCCTATTGCCATTTATATGTTTTCAGTATCTGATACAACAACGGCAATCTTGCTTTCAATTTGGTTATTAGTAACGTTATTAATTGATAATGTATTGAAGCCTATTTTGTTAGGTAAAAACGCACCTGTTCCGATGTTAGTTGTTTTTTTAGGAGCAATTGGTGGCTTTATGTTGAGTGGCTTTTTAGGACTTTTTCTTGGGGCTGTGGTTTTGACCATTGGGTATAAATTATGTTTAGCTTGGCTAGAAACTGAGAATTAATAAGACATATAAAAAATCCTTTGCCCAAAAAGGTATCGAATTTGGCAAAGGATTTTATGATTATTCTTCCAGTAAAGCCTTTCTAATTTCTTGTAATTCGGCTACTTTTTCTGGACTTACTCTAGGGTATTCTAATCCCATTTCATCCAAAGCATTGATGATGGCCGAAGCAATGACAATGCGAGCATACGATTTATTATCTGCAGGCACCACATACCAAGGCGAGTGAGCGGTGCTTGTTTTTTGAATCAAATCTTGGTATGCATTCATATAATCGTCCCAAAAAGCTCTTTCTTTCGCATCGGAAGCGCTGAATTTCCAGTTTTTATCTTGGTCGTCAATGCGCTCTATGAAACGTTTTTTTTGTTCTTCTTTGGATACATTCAAGAAAAATTTGATTACGATAGTTCCATTGCGATTTAGGTATTTTTCAAAATTGCAAATGTCTTCAAAACGCTCCTCCCAAATAGATTCTGTAACCAATTCTTGAGGGAGCTTTTGGGTTTTCAGAATTTGTTCGTGCACCCGAACGACCAATACTTCTTCATAATACGAACGATTAAAAATACCTATTCGACCACGTTCGGGTAAGTGTTTTTGGCAACGCCAAAGAAAATCATGGTCCAATTCTTCGGAACTCGGTGCTTTGAAAGATGAGACTTGACACCCTTGTGGATTGACGCCCGAAAGTACATGCTTGATGGCGCCATCTTTTCCAGCAGCATCCATCGCTTGAAAAACAAGTAATAGCGACCATTTGTCCTGAGCGTATAAGATTTCTTGCATATCAGCCAAAGCCTCCACGCCAAGCGCTAGAATCTTATCCAATTTCTTATTGCTAAGTTCTACATCAATATCGGTTTTGTAATCCGATAATTGAAAGTTATCCTCTTCTTTGACTTTAAATTGTGCCGAAAATTGCTTGGCTCTTTCGATTCGTTCTTTTGGATTTAATTTTTCAAAAAGGAGCTTTTTTTTCTTTGGTTTTTCTTCTTTACTCATGGATATTTGGTTTTAAGACGCGTTTTTAAATGGTTGTTTTTCAATAGGTTTACTCAAATTTACTTTTTTAATTTATTGTATGAAAATAAAATAATACCGATTGTTTTTAATTGTGATTTTTTAAAGCCTTGTATACCAATGTTTTTTTGTTTTTCGAGCTAAAAAGTCGTTCAAAATCGGCTTATGGGTAAGTTTTTAATTTATTTAGGTCAAAACCTTAGGTTTCCTTATTTTTGAATCTTTATAAACCAAAAACAATATGAAGAAACTAATTCTGTTCTTATTTTTATTCGTGATCACTTGTGTTTCGGCCCAAGTGAAAAGCCCTAGTCAATTCCTTCCTGATTATGGCAAACACATTACTTTTTATCATCAAGTTGAAGATTATTTTGAGCATTTGGTTGCACAAACATCCAATATCAAATCCTATCGATACGGACAAACTGCCGAACACCGCAATTTGAATGTGTATTATATTTCTACTCCTGAGAATTTAGCGAATTTGGAGGAAATTCGTTTGAACAATTTAGCAGCCATTGGTATGGCTCCCAATCAATCCAAAACTATTGGGGATAAATTGATTGTTTGGTTGAGCTTCAACGTTCATGGAAACGAATGGGCAGGAACCGAAAGTGCTTTGACGGTTGCCTACGAATTGACCAATCCAGAAAATAAAACGACCAAAGAATGGTTGAAAAATACGGTGGTAATTTTAGATCCTTGTATTAATCCTGATGGGTATTCTAGATACGGAAATTGGTTGCATGAAATCGCTGGGAAAAACACGCATCCAGATCTTACCGATAGAGAACACATGGAAGAATGGCCAGGTGGGCGCTACAATCACTACATTTTTGATTTGAACAGAGACTGGGCTTGGCAAACGCAAAAAGAAAGCCAGCAACGTATCGCTTTGTACAACCAATGGATGCCCCAAGTGCATACAGACGTTCACGAACAAGGTTATAATTCGCCTTACTTTTTCCCACCATCCGCAGAACCTTTGCATGAGTTTATTGAGCCATATCAAAGGGATTTTCATGCCTTGTTGGGAAAAAATATATCCGCTAAATTCGACGCTCAAAATTGGTTATACAACACTAGCGAGCGTTTTGATTTGTTTTACCCAAGTTATGGAGACACCTATCCAACCTATAATGGTGCTGTTGGTATGACAGTAGAGCAAGGTGGTATTGGAGCAGGTAGAGAAGTAACGATGGAAAACGGAGCGAGTGTAACTATCAAAGATCGTTTAACGCATCACGCGACAACTGTTTTAACAATAGTGGAATCGGCTGCTTCTCAAGTGGAGCCTTTGTTGAAAGGGTTTAGAGGGTTTATGAATACTTCTAGAAAAACAATGAAAGGGAAGTATGCAACTTATGTAATGAAAAGTAATCCTAAATTAGAGCAATTGGCTGATTTGTTGCAAAAAAACAAAATTGAATTTTCGTATGCCGATGCCAAACAATCAGCAAGTGGTTTTAATTACCAAACAAAAAAAGACAATAGCTTTACCATCGAGCCCAATGATATGATCATTAAAGTAGACCAACAAAAAGCGGTTTTTGCCCAAATTTTGTTCGAACCTAATCACAAATTGAATGATAGTTTGTCTTATGACATTACGGCTTGGGCTTTGCCACTAGCGTATGGAGTTGAAGGCTATGCTTTGAAAAACGGCATCAATATCAAAACAAAACCATCAATTGAAGTAGATTCTTCATCTATTCCAAGTTCAGTGTATGCGTTTCATATTCCTTGGAACAATCGTACTTCGGCTCAAGTGGTAGCGCTATTGCACCAAAAAGGAATCAAAGTGCGTTCAGCAATGAAACAAGCTGTTTTTGGAAGCACTACTATAGCACCAGGGGGATTAATTGTAAGCAAAGGCGATAATCCAAAGGTGGTTGAATTTGAAAAAGTAGTGGGTGAAATCGTGAAGAAGAAATCGGATTTTTCGGTTATATCTTCTGGGTTTTCTAAGAATGCCAGAGATTTAGGAGGAGAAAATTTCCCATTGTTGACGGCTCCGAAAATCTTGTTCTTATCAGGAAGAGGAGTAAATGCTACTGACTTTGGTTCGGTTTGGTTTTATTTAGAAGAAACCGTTGGTTATCCTGTAAGCATTGTAGATGTGGATCGTTTCCGTAGAGTAAAATTGCACGAATTCAACACCTTGATTTTGGCAGATGGTAATTATGATTTCTCTGAAGGCGAACAAAAACGTATCAGCGAATGGGTGAGTAGCGGTGGAAAAATTATTGCTATGAACGGAGCTTTGGATATTTTTGATGGAAAAGATGGTTTTGCATTAAATGCTCACGCGACCGATGATGACAAGCAAAAAGCAGAAAAAAACGCCAAAGAAAAAGAATTGAAAAAACGTTTCTTAGATTCGGCCAACGAAGAGCGTCGTGCGATGTCGGATGCTATACCAGGTGCGATTATCGAGAATGTTTTGGATGTTACTCATCCTATGGCATTTGGTTTAGGGAAAAAATATTTCAGTTTAAAAACCGATAGCCGTCATTATGCTTTATTGAAAAATGCTTCGAATATTGCTTATGTTCCTAAAGGCTACAAAAGCTATGGTTTCGTAGGTCACGAAATTGGTAAAGAATTACCCGAAACGGTAAATTTCGCCATAGACTACAAAGGTTCTGGAAAAGTAATTTATATGGTAGATAATCCATTGTTTAGAGCATTCTGGGAGAATGGAAATTTACTCTTTAGCAATGCTTTGTTCTTGGTGAACTAGCCTTTATTTATCTTAAACAAAAAAGCGCGATTCTTAGGGTCGCGCTTTTTTTGTTGATTGTTTAACTGTTTAATCGGTTAACTGTTTAATTGTTTAATCGTTTAATTGTTTAATCGTTTAATCGTTTAATTTTTGCGCCCCTTGCGTATCCCTTTGCGAACATTGCGGTAAATTTTTTGTGTCCTTTGTGCCTCCTTTGTGTCCTTTGTGGTTAAGTTTTTTAAGTTTAAAACAAACACTAAAACGGATACCCAATAGCCAAGTTAAAAATCAAATTCTCTTTTCTCCACGCTCCATTACCCAAATTGATTTGGTCAATGACCCAACGTTTCCCTTCAGGAAGGTAAGGCTTGCGGAGCGGGAAAGCAAAATCCGTTCGAAGTACCAAAAAATTAAAGTCAAATCGCAATCCAAGTCCTGCACCGACAGCCATTTCTTTCATAAAGTTTTTAGAAAATTTAGCTCCTGGTTTGTCTTTGTTTTCATTGAGTAACCAAATATTTCCTGCATCAATAAAAGCAGCCCCTTTTACAAAACTAAATAGTGTAGTGCGGAATTCTGTATTGAGCTCGATTTTGATATCTCCTGATTGATCGGCCAAAAATCCTTCTGTATTTAACGCAGGATCTATGGAACTTCCTGGACCAATGGAACGCGCTCTAAAGGCACGAATACTGTTCGTCCCTCCAATAAAAAACTGTTTGATAAACGGCATTTCTTTAGAATTCCCAAAAGGCAAAGCGGTTCCTACAATAATTCGACTGGCCAATTGGCTTTCTTTTCTTATTTTTAAATAATGGCGGAATTCATTTTCCAATTTTATGTATTGACTAAAAGGAACACTAAATATTTTTAAAGTATCCTTTTTATCGATGTTGGCCCCAGCAATTATGCCTGTCAACGCCGCTGAAACATCGATCGTGCCTTTGTAGTACAGGGTGTTTTTCTTTCTTTTTTGAGCTGTATTAGAATAGGTAAAGGAGTAAGTGGGGCCAAAAATAAGTTGGCGTTCAATAA
The DNA here is from genome assembly GCF_051547165.1 of Flavobacterium sp. TSSA_36. Classification (NCBI taxonomy): domain Bacteria; kingdom Pseudomonadati; phylum Bacteroidota; class Flavobacteriia; order Flavobacteriales; family Flavobacteriaceae; genus Flavobacterium; species Flavobacterium sp. TSSA_36. Next base: position 19,897 of record NZ_JBPTTP010000002.1, on the reverse strand, counting down.
CTTTTTTCAGTGAAGGATTATTTTCTATTTCATCAAGATACAATTGAGTTACGTTTCTAGGTCGGGCAAAAATCACTTCGCCAAGATTTAGAGTATGTTCTCTTCGGGCATTTTCTTTCCAGTTGTAACCAAAAAGTGCTTTAAAAGTTTGAAGTGTATAGAGTTGTTGGCGCTCTTGGTATTCGTATCCTATTGTTGCTTTGGTAGTTGGTGTAAAACGGTCTGTCATTTTAAATCGGATAGGAGCAATCATTCTTGGCCAAATCAAGTTCGCTTCGCTGCCCACACGATAGACGTTGAATCCTTTATTTTGCCCTGAAACTTGAATTTCAAATCCACCAAAGACAGATACAGTCAATAGTTCAGCTCCTCTAAAAGTATTGCGATGACTCCAATTAGCATTGAGTTCTGTTCCTTGATAATTGGCTGAATTACTTTTGGCAAGTAGCTCAAATCGTAATGATTTTTTTTCATTGGGCGACAAATAATAATAAGCATCCAAATAATTTCCTTCTTTTAAAGAGGGTTTAAATTCATTTCTAACCATCTTAAAAGTACCTAAATTCACTAATCGATTCAGTGATAAGTTTTGGTTGCTTCGATTATAAACCTCTTCTTTTTTGAAGAAAAGGGATCGATCAAAAATAATAGGTTTGAACAAGGAATCAGGATCAATTATGTTGAAATCCTTATAATTAGGCGGGGCTATTTGGGTAGTAATAAGGGTGTCTTTTCCTACTGAATAATTGGTGTGTACTACAATATTGTTAATCTTATAAATTGATTTGGCTTTGCTAGGGGCTTCGTCTTTGACTTTGATAATCAAATCAACTGTAGCATCGCCTATTGTGGTATCTACTTGGATTTTTAGGTATTCAGGACTAAAATAGTAAAATCCTTTTTCTTTAATTCGTTCATCAATTCGTATTCTTTCTTCTTTTATGGTTTCTAATGTATAAATAGCACCAATTTTTAATAAACTCCTTTTGGCGGTAGACTGTATGGCTTTGGATAATTCAGAGGAATCATTTGGAAAAAAAACATTTTTAATTTTGAAGGCTTTGGAAGGGGAAATGGTGTAGATGGCTTGAATGGTTTTTCCTTTAATTAAAGTGTCCACCTTGGTTTTGGCGTTAAAATACCCATTGTTTTCTAAAAAATTTTGCAATACTAAGCGATTGTATTCTGGATCTAATCTAGAACCTAAAACGGGCGCTTCTCCTGCTTTGGTTCGCATCCAGTGTCGTATTCCTTTCTCTTTTTTGGGAATACCCGCCCAATTGTAAATAGACAACTTTGGATAACTTCCTAGAAATTTTTGATTCGGAATGGGACGAATAAGCGGACTTAATAAGGCAGTCAATGCTTTTTTTTCTTTTTTTGTCATTTGCCCTTCAATAGTCACCTTGGCGCCAGTGTACAGTAACTCGCCCTCCGCAATATTTTTTGTTGGAGAACAGCTTTGTAACCCTAAAAAGAGCAGTGCTATGAGTACTATTTTTTTATACATTTTCAGTTGACTTTGATGGTTTAAGTCATTTATTTGCTTTTTTGAAACAATTCTTTAAATTTATTGTAATCCATAGTGATAACAAAGGATATGCCTGTTTCGATCACTTCGCCTTGGAGGGCTACTTGGTATTTATTAACGCGATAGCCCCTCAATTTATACCTGCCATCTTTGGTAATTTGATAATCGATGCTGACATCACCTGCTATATTTGATGATTTTTCATTGGATTGCTGACTACCTTCTAATTCAAAACTACTTCCCACGGTGATTTTTACACGGTCTTTGAATAGTTTTTTAGTGATGCCAACATTCAAATCGGTTCGGTCGTCTTTTTTTCCAGAAGAATAATCTTCTGTGGATTGTACATCAAAATTCAATTCGATACCTTTAATTAAGTCGCCTGCTAGATTGTTTAATTGATTGGATAAAATTTTACTTGCGCTTCCTCTCGCCATCGAGGCGGCAGAGAAACCAGATTCGCTAGACAATGGATTTTCTCCCATGAAATTACCCAATACCAATAGCGCAAATACTTGCTTATTCATTTCATTTGGGTCTTGTCGTAATTGCTCTAACTTTGCCTTGGTGGTACTCATTACTTTTGAGGAAACCGAATTGTTGTCGGGTACAACGATGTCAAAGGTGATTTCGGGTTTCAGGATTTCACCTGTCATTTGCAGCTCGGTTTCAAAAGGAATTTTTTCTTTAAATGTTGCTTTTTCTGTTTCCGAAAAACCAATAATTTGATTTGCGACCAAGTCAATAGGAGCAGTGTTCACTTTATACACGGCAATTAAATTTACATCCGCATCCATCGGTGCGCCTTTCCATAAAATATAACTCCCTTTTTTAATGGCAAAATTTCTCTTGATACCACTAAAAGTCATTTCATATTCCCCTTCTTCCAATTCATATTTACCGGTTAAAGTCGTTTTTCCGGATTCGTCGATACCGCCATTGAGCAGGGCTTTCCCTTTTACTTTTACAAAGTCTCCAGTAGTTTTGTCAATAATCATAGTTAATTCGGCGCCTTTGTCTATCAAAATGTCCATAGACGCATTGATGCCCATAATTTCACTTTGATTTACTTCTTTTTCAGCTGCTTTAATGGCTTCTTCTATGGGGCGATCTTGATCGATAAATTCTACAATTCCTTCTCGATCAGCAATCGAAGGATCAGATTGTGGGACTACAATAGTAAATTTAGTATCTTTATTTACTTGAATAGTTCCTGCAATTTTTGGATTTTTGAGATCTCCTTTAAGCGTAATATGATTGTTTAAAAATAATTCACCATAAAATAATTCGTTGTCCGACGCCTTGGAATTAATAGCTTTAAAATTATCAGCATCAATGGCAATATCAAAGGCAATGTTTTTTCCAGTTTCGGTTTGTATTACGCCATCCACCTTCAAATCATTCCCTTTTTCATCTTTGATGGTTAAATGATCTAGCACGATGTTTTTTCCATCAAAAGTAATGGCGTCGTTTAGTGAATGGAAGTTGGCATTGAGTTGTTTTACAGTAAAACCGACTTGATTAAATTGCATTTTTCCACCCATTGTGGAGTTGTCATTGGTTTTTGAAGCTTCAAAATTACCGGTTAAAAATCCAGTACTTTTGGTCACTTCACCCATGAAAAATCCTTGAATACTTTTCATATTGAGTTTTTCAATGGCCAAATCGAGTGCATAGTTTCCGTTACTACTTTCATATTTTCCTGCCATAGTAACCGTATTGTCTTGTCCGGTTAACGAAATGGCCGCTTCATATAGGTTTTCATTTTCATTTTTTACTTGAATGGCAATAGTCCCCACCGTATCTTTTTTGAACGTGAGCTCCTCAATTTTGAGATCCGAAGTAAAAAGCGGTTGCGTTGCTATGTTTTTGACCACAGCCGTTCCGTTGATTTTTCCGCTCATTTGCCAGTCGTCTTTTTCGACCATACTGCTTATCGTTTGTATGTCGAAATTTTCAAATGCAAAAGCGATGGGGGCATTGGCGTTTGGCGTTTGCGATTGCACACTAATACTGCTGCCTTCGTGTTCTAATTTGAAATCCGAAATAATCAATCCTTTGGGTGCTGAAACGATTTGATTGTTTTCTGGAATTTGCCAATTTTCGTAATTCAGTAACGCATTTTTATCCAAATGGAGTAAAGTATTGCCTTGACTGGTTTTTACATTTCCAGCAAGAAAATAACGCTCTTTGTCTTTATTATCTTTAAGTTGTAAGGCATAATCGATTTGATTGTTGGCTACTTTTCCAGAGAGTAAAGTAAAAGGCAATTGCATTTGTGGATTTTGAATATCATCAATGGTCAAGCTATAGTTCAGCGCATTATCATTGGTGGAAATGTTCAAATCGGCATTGGTGATGGTTTGATTGCCGTACACTAGTTTTGGCATTTTTCCTGTGACTGCAATCGAATCGTTTACCGAATTGTAGCGCCCCGAAAACTGAATAGGTGCCAATTCCTTTACCTCAGGCAATAACTGTGCAAACAACGGACTTTCTTTGGTGTTGAGCGTAAAGCTGAAGTGTTGCGGAGCCGTTGTTTTTCTTTTGGCTTTTGGCGTTGTATTGTAATAATTTGCCATCGAGTTTTGTAAAGCCGTTGCTAATTGACTTATTTTAAATTGTCCTTCCATAGTCGCATCCATAAGGCTTGAATGCAAGAGCAATTCGGTTTTTTCTTTATTGGATACCGCTTTAAATTGAACTGAATCTATCGGGAAATCTCCTTTTTCATTGGTGATTATGAGTTGATGTGCGATTACCGTTCCGTTAAGTCTATCCAAATCGGCGGAAAGGATATTGGCATCGACTTCGCCTTTCAGTTTTAAAGGGCCTGCGTGAAGGTTTAGTTTTTCTAAATCGGCGATGTCCAAATGGAGTTTTACGTTTCCTTTTGGCGTTTTACCGCTCATACCTCCAGTTCCTGTCAAAGTAAAGGTCAAATTGGGGTCGTTCGCATCTATCGTGGCTTCAAAAAGTCCTTGTTTCATTGCGCCATTCCAACTCAAATTTTGATAGGTGTACTTGTTGTACATCAGTTTAGATACTGTTCCTGTACTTACAATTGTAGCTGTTTTGGGGTCTAATCCCGTCCCTTTTACTCGGATGCGACTACTTATTTTCCCCAAATCCTTATTCTGTATCAAACGACCGATATCAAAATTCGTCAACTCGGCTTGGGCGTCGTAGCGTTCTTTGTTTTTTTGGCGTTGGTCGAAGGTGGCTTTTACTTTGGCTTTGCCAAAACTACTGTTCAGCACCACATCGGTAAAAAAGGAATGAATCGTACCTTTGAAACTTCCTTTTCCGCTCAATTGATTGGGTAAGCTAAGGTTCGACGGCAGACTTCCTTTGGGAGCGAATTGCTTTATATCTTGTGCCGATGATTCAAAATTTTGAATAGCGATGTCGAATCGGGCTTGGTCTACATTGGGTAAGCCAACGATAGAACCACTCGCTTGCAATTTGGTTTTGCCAATGCCACTCACTTCAAGATTAGGAATTTCGATGCGATTCAGTTTACCCGAAACGGTACTGTTAATCAGCAAAATTCCTTTAGGATTACTCGCAAACGGATTGGTGTTGGTCAATTGTGGCGCTAACAAAAGCACATCTTTGAAACCCAACTGACTCTTTTTTAGATTCGCCTTTACGGATATCTCACCCGGATTTTTGCTTAGAGCCGCTATAGAAGGATAGCCCAAAAGCACTTGGTTGCGCAAAAGGGTTTGAGGTGTTTTGAGGTACAGCTTTTTTAAATAGCTGTTTTTGGGACCAAAGAAAAAGTCGGTGGAGAGGGAGTCTATGACCAAACCACTTTGTTCTTTTCCGGCAAAAGAGGCTACGTTGACCGCAATCGATTCGGGCTTGTAATGAAAATTAGCCGCTTTGAGATGGGCTTTCTTGAGTTGGATATGGTTGTAATCTAATCCTTTTGACAAACGGTTAATGTTGTTGTTGTCAAACTGAAAAAACAGTTGAGCGATATCAGTTTGATTGATTTTTACTTCCCATTGGTTAGGCGTAGTGTTAGTAGTTATGGCGGGAGCTGCTATTTTTGTCGTTTTTCCTAAAGAAACTGCACCCCGTAAGTTGTCAAAATGAATTTTTCGAATCACTACCAATTCATTCGCTAGATCGATTAAATCCAATTTGGCGTACCAACGTTTAAAGGAAAGCTGTCCTTTCATTTTTTGAGAGGTTTCGCTATAATCCAACTGTACTTTTTTCAAATCCATTTCGCCCAAACTCACTTTCCAAGGTAGACTTGGTGGAGAAGCAATCGCATTGGGCGCGATGTTTTGTGGCGTTGGATTCATTGTAAGTGCAACGCTAGCTGTCAAACCGGATAGGTTGATTTTTGGAATCGCTAGGATTTGATTTTCTAAATCGAAGGTTTGAAACTGCGTATCGAATTGTTTAATTTTTACGGATGTTTTCAAAGGATTTTTGACATCCTGATAGACCAATCGCACTCGGCTCAGTTTGATTTTTTGCAAGACGATCGCCATCGAGGAACTTTCGGACTTCTCCTTAGCATCTTGACTTTCAAATGCTTTTAGGATATAGTCAAAGTTAAATTTTCCCTGAACGTTTTGGTCTATTTTGATCGTTACCCCATTTAAAGCAATGCTATTGAGCGTTAGTTGGTTACTCGCCAAATCCAGCCAGTTAATCGCAACGCTCAAGTCGCGTCCGGCTACTAAAGTATCTTTTTTTTGATCGGCCAAAAACAATCCTTTTACGCGTATAGGTTGAAATAGCCCAAACGAAAGGGTGTCAATTTGAACAGTAGTTTTGATTTTTTCCTGTAAATACGCTACCGCCTGATTTTTGGCGAAGCGCTGTACAAAAGGTAAATGTAGTAGCAAGACCAAAAGTAAGAGGACAAGCACCATTCCGGGAAGAATTCGGCGTGCCAAGGCAATACTTTTCTGTAGATTGGGTTTCAAATGTACTTGTTTTAATATAAAAGTACTTTTTTTAGATCAAAATAGCAAGTTGAGGGGTGGGGAGGTGGGATTTTGGATTATGGAAATTTATAATAATCAGTAAAAAATTCACTAAAATTATTCAAATTTCTATTTATACAAGTCATTTTTTAGATTGATTTTTTTTATTAATCTTTTTCTAAATTAATTAAGGCTGATACATATTGTATGTTGATTAAAGAATACAATATGTATAGTTTTGGGATATGATAAATACATTTCTATTAAATGAATTTGGTGAAAGAGTAAAGCAATTGAGGCTTAATAAGAATTTGAGCCAAGAAAAATTGGCTTCTATAACTGGTTTCCATAGAACATATATTGGAATGGTTGAGCGTGGAGAAAGAAATATTTCACTTTCTAATATAGCAGTTTTTGCAAAAGTTTTTGATGTTGATTTATCTGAACTTTTAGATTTAAAAAAGGTTAATCCAAATCATAGTCATAATGATTATGAAATAAAAAATGAGAATTGAAATGCTTTGATTAATGGTATTTTGTTTTAAACTCAAATAGTTTATTTATTAATTTCCTATTGTTATTTTTTATAAGTGTTTATAGATTATAAAAATAGCTCATCAAATCCATATTAAAATGAAGATTGAAAATATCAGACAATTCATCAAACAGAAAGCCGAAGAGTTCGGTGCCAAGACTGACAATGAATTTAATAAGCCTTTTGTTGAGAGAAACAACACAGGACATGAAGCTTTAAAAGACAACGGAGCATATTTTGGTTTTATTCATCCAGAAGAAGAAGCTTCGGGACCATTCCATGACTTTTCATTAACTATTTTTCCAAATGACCAAGGTAGTCCTTGGTTAGTTTGTCTGGGTGTTGGCTCTAGTGGTTTTAAAAATGATTATGAACTTGCTACCTATCCAGGATTAAGACGTTTATTTTCAAAACTTATTAATGAAAAAGGGTTTTGTAAGTCTGACTTTTCAGACATAGAAACAAGTTTGCCAAAAGCAATCACTGGAATCAAAGACCTACAACACATAAAAAATACAATTAAGACTTATACAAAAGTTTTACCCGCTTGCCAAATTGTAGAAGACCCTGAAAGTGAAGAAGGTAAGAAAGTAGTTGCTGCGTTTGTAGCTGCTTATGCTAAACTTAGAGATTGGCCATCGAACAAAGACCATCGAAGAGCAATTTCTGAAGCTTTAAATCCATTTTTTAAAGCTGAAATAATAGATGAAGCAGAAGAAATAAAAAGTCTATTGAGTGAAAGAAAATATATTGTACTTCAAGGACCACCGGGAACAGGAAAAACAAGAACAGCAAAAGAAGTAGCTGAAAAGATAAAAGCAAAAACATTTTTCACACAATTTCATGCAGAAACTAGTTTTTCAGATTTTATTTATGGTATACGACCAGACCTTAGTAACAAAGACCTTAGTTACAAAGAAAACTTAGGAGTCTTCACTGAAGCATTGAAGTATGCAAGGGAACACGAGAATGAAAAAGTTCTTTTAATAATTGATGAGATAAACAGAGCAAATCTTTCAAATGTTTTAGGACCTATTTTCTATTTGTTTGAACACAAGATGGATAAATCAAATGTTGAAATTGAAATTTCTCCAGGTTTTAAGATTAATAAACTTCCAGATAATTTTTCAGTAATCGCTACAATGAATACTGCTGACAGAAGTTTGGCGGTTGTTGATTTTGCATTACGTAGACGATTTGCTTGGTTCACATTGAAACCTAAGGCGATTATTTCAAAGCAATTCTTCAAGGAGGATTTTTCAAGAATTCAAGAGATTTTCGACTGGTACGCTTCAAGTAATGAATTGTCACTTCAACCAGGCCAAGGCTATTTTATTGCAGACAGTGAAGAGGAAATGACAAACCGTATCATGTATGAATTATTCCCTTTGATAAAAGAATATTTGCAAGAAGGTTTGATTAGAAATGCAAAAGAAGAATTCAATAATTATTTCTCAATACGAATAAATAAATCACTTTTTGAATGAGTAAACCATTAGATGTTTTTTGTGAAGTGCCATGCTTAACTGAACAATCAAGACAGTTAAGTGGAATTGCCTTGCAAAAAAAATGGTTTAAATCGGCAGATAAAAGAATTGTTGGTCAGTACTTACAAAAGTTTATAGACTATAATTCATCACAATTTAAATTCATAGGTGTGCAACCTATTATTATTGGTTCTGACCAAAACACCTCATTGACATTTCGTTCATCCAACTTCATTGGCACAATTCCTCTTAGAGCATCAGATACTGGAAAACAAATAGGCGATTTTGTTGTTATGCCCAGGTTTACTGGTCGTGACCGTTTTGAAGACTATATTGAAATTCTTAATTTACTTGGCACAGAAATAAGCCCTGAAGTTATTGACAGCCTACCTCTTGCTTCTGGAAGAAACTTCCGACCTCCATTATATTTAGAAGCAGTAAAATTCATTGCTTCTCTTGAAGAATTACTATCAAGACCCTGGCGTAAGTTTGACAATAACGAAAAAATATCTACCCAACCTTCTGGTCAAATCAATTGGAACAAATACATTAACAACGAATACAAAATTGAAAATCGTTTAAAGTTTCCAACCCGAAAAAACATTTTGAGTGAGTTTCATAGCGAATATGCGGAAGTACGATATGTATTTGACATTTGTAAAAACGAATTGCTTTCTTCCAACACACCACACAGAATAAAAAACACAATTCGGGTAAAGCTGAGTTTCATTGAAGAAAAATTGTATCATCATAAACCCAAAGCCACAAATAATATTGATACCAAATCATCTGACAGCCCAACAGTAAAAATATGTAAAGAACAAGCTAATAAAATTCTAAACTTTAATTTGATTGATAGTACAGCTTGGAGAGTGGATTTCTCAGATGTTTTTGAAAAATTCGTTCAATATATTTTCAAAGCAGTTGCGAAAGAGACTGGAGGTAAACTATTTGCAAATTTCAAATTCCACTCCAGAACTTCAAAACATTTTTCATGGGAATTAAAACACATTGAACCAGACGCTATTTATCAAAAGGAAAGCTTATTGGTATTCATTGATGCAAAATACAAATCAAATCTTTACAATAAGTTCGACAATAGCGAAACTCTGAAAGATGACCACAGACATGATTTGCACCAAATTATGGCCTATACTTCTTTTAGTAAGGCAGACTTTAAATATGGGTTTCTTTGTTATCCATCAGACCAATTAGAATTGAAAATAATAAGATACAAGAACGGAATTAACGAAGTCACAAACACAATTTTAGTAATGGGTATACCTTTAAAAAAAGACAGCATCAATGAGGCAAAGTTATTGCTAATAAACCAATTAAATAATTTGGAAGTTAAGGTTTAAAACCAAATTACTTTTAGTTAGCCCAACTAACTTATTATTTGTTCAATTTGCCAAATCCAATTTGAATGTTTTTCTAAGAAATATTTTTTTTTCATACCTCTATCTATATTAAATTTAAAGACTTCGTCTATTGAGAATAAATACACCATGTTTTTTTTATAGTAAATTGCCTTAGTTAATGTTAAAATGCCCATTTGTAGTCTAACTTCTATTCCGTTGGGTTCTATTGCTTTTATTTTTTCTATGACTTGTTTGGTATTTAATTTTTCCATAAATGATATTTATTGTATGCAAATATACAATGGAATTTTTTATTTTTAGGGTGAATTAAAATCAATTTGATTTAGAATAAAATATCTTTTATACTCATAAAATTTTAACTTATGACTATCCATACTCAATGTTACTTTTCATTCATAGAGGCATATTATCCAAATTTTTACTCCTGTGACACTATTTTATTGAGTGCTATTCTTTTGAGAAAACTTGAGGGTGAAGTAATTGATGCCAACGATGAAGCGTTGATTGAAGGTTGGGATGTTCAAAAGAAGTTACTTGAATTGGATACAATTATTATGGAAAAGGCAATGAAAAATTATTTTGCTATTCATTATCCTGAATAGAATATATAATTAATAATAAACAAACAACGCTTCTCCATTCCCAGAGAAGCGTTGTTTGTTTTATCTATTTTGAGAGCGTATTATGGTGCTCAAAAAAAATTAAAATTATCATTGAAATAGTTTTGTACATTTGCACTCAAACTTTTACATTACAAAAACTAAATTTAAAAATCATGGCAAAACCAATTAAAGAAACTCCTTTTCTAACTGGTAAAGATGCTGATACATTTGTAAAAGAAAACAAAGAAGTAAAAAAAGTATCTAAAAAAGAAAAAGAAGAGATCAACAAGAATTATCAAACCTTAATGAAATTAGCCTCGTTTGGAGTACAATAATATCAAATTAATCAGATTAGAAGCTGATACAGAAATATTGCCGTTTGATTGTGGAGACACAGATTTAAACGGTTTTCTTTTTGAAGATGCAAAAAAATATGCAAAAGAATTAATTGCAGTAACTTATATTATTCAGGACGATGCAAAGACACTTGCCTATTTTAATTACCTCAATGACAAAATATCTCACACTGATCTTGATGGCAATTTAGCAAAGTTTATAGAGAGAATTGGCATTCACCTCCCTTCTGAAAAAGGAGGTCATAAAAGCTATCCAGCTGTTAAAATCGGAAGGCTCGCTGTAAATATAGAATCCCAAATTGGAGGACTTGGAAAAATGATTATTGATTATACCAAGGGAACGTTCACAAACAACAACAAAACAGGTTGTAAATTCATTACGGTTGATGCATACAAAAAGTCATTGCCTTTTTATGAAAAGATGGGGTTCAAATACCTTTCCAGTAAAGACAAAAAATCGGATACTCGATTAATGTATTTTAACCTTCAAAGTATTTGTTAAATTTAGTATGCTTTTGATTTTTAAAATGATAAGCACTTAAATTTTCTTCGAATGTTTGATTTTGAGCATTTGATAATAAAAAAAATCATTAAAAAATTATTTTGCTCTTCATTTTTCCAAGTAGGATAAATTTTTAAAAAAAAGGTCTCCAAGAGAAGAGAAGCTTACTTGTCAAGCAAAGTAGCTTGTTATTCGTCGAAAAAGGTTTTGTCTACAATTTGGAAAATGGCATAAAAAAGTAAAAACCAAAGCAGCGTCATCACTGGTATACCCCAATCATTGAGTGACCAACTAAAGACAAACATCCAGGTTTCATGCTGGTACAATGGGTTAAATGCTTGCCATAGATTGCTTGGGCCACCACTGGAAACTAAAAGTACCATCGCAGATATTACATAAATCACCACTACAGTCAATAAAGCGGTAAATAGTATTTTTTTTAAGTTCATAATGGCTGCCATTCGTTAAGATTCTTACCATTTTATGGCTCTTGATGCTTGTTCCTACTTCGTTGAGGTAGAAAGATAATCGATTTAGTGTAATGAATTGTTTATAAGTTGATTAGGATGCAAATTACTAATTTTTTCTTAAAACATAACCAAAAAGGATCCTTTTTTTTAACTTTTATTTAACGCTTGGCTGCGTGATTTATATTTGTTTGAAATTAATAATAGTGCCATGCTCCATATTAATTTCTCGCAAAGCCGCAAAGTCGCAAAGAAAGCTCTGTGAATACTGCGCCTTTGTGTCTTAGCGAGAATATTGATTGGTAAATTATTAACGAAATTGTGTAAGTCGAAATTGGAATTAAATACTACAACTTATATTGCCAACAACTTAAGATCTCGCCGCTCTTGAAGAAAAAAAGAAGGGCGAAACCATGCATCGTTGCTACAATTTCGAATATGAGAAGCTAGACAATTCGGTTCATTTTGTAGCAAAGGATTACATACCGTTAAGAGGGTACCTTTTTCGTTTTTTTATCGCTAAAAAGCGGTACAATCTGGGTTAAATCAATTCAATCGTTATATTGGGAGTAAATCGCAATACCAAAATCCAAACTCAAAGGCGTCAATGGTGTTTGTATCGCAAGCAGTATCAGACGAGTCTGTAGTTTCAGGTTTTTCATATTTTCGGTACACGACTTCTCCAATTTCAAAAAGAATCGGTTTATAAAATAGAGGTCCATCAAAAGTGAAGGTGTGAAATTCACCATTTTCACCGCAAATATCCACGTTTTCGGGTAAATCTTGTATGAATTGTTCGTCAATGACACGACCTACAAAACTTTGATCCAGATACCGTTCACTCACACAAACCACAATAGTTTTGAAACCGAGTTGCAAAAACTCTTGTAGTAAATCTTTAGTGGGTATTTTCCAAAGCGGGAAAATTCCTTGCAAGCCGATTGAAGCCAATTGTTTTTCGCGGTAACTGCGTAAATCTTCCAGAAAAATATCACCAAAAATGGAGTGAGTAATGCCTTTGTTTACTAGAGGCGCTATACTAGCCCGCATGGCTTCTTCATAAGCTTCCATGGTAGGCATTTCTGGAATGGCCACAATTTCAAGCGGTAATCCTATGCTTTCGGCTTGACGGTGCAGTAGTTCCACACGCAGACCATGCATGGAAACTCGCTGGTGCTTTTGATTGACGCTTGTTACTAAACAATCGATTTCAAATTCGGGATTTTGTAGTGTTTTGTATAATGCAAGGGCAGAATCTTTGCCACTGCTCCAGTTAAAAAGGGCTTTAGTTTTCAAGAATTTTTTTTGGGTGTAAACTTAGTATATTTTCGGATTTAGTCTCACTGATGTGTAGCTTAAAAATATTTTTTATTTGCAATTTGGTTTTGTTGCGAAATTGTGCAAACATAACTATTTGTTGTAACTGTAAGTTTTGTGTTTTTTTGCTAGGCAGCCATTCAATGTAGTTTTGAAACATCTTGACTTTATTTTCTTACTTTCTTAATGTTTTCATTTTTTTTGATTTTCGTATTGTAAGTATAGTTCATTTTTTCTTCATGGAATGCCTAATAGAATTCTATTTTATTCGATGGATAGGTTGTAGCTTTGTAATTTTGAAGTTCAAATTCTCAGCAGTCTTGATTCTATGAAATATTTTTTTCTTTTTTTTAGCTCCTTACTTTTTGCACAGCAAACCCAATTTGTGGATTTTAAATCGGTTACTGCTCAGTTACAATTGAATGCAAACACCAAATCTATTACTGGAAATGTAGCCTATGAATGTGAGGTGTTACAGCCTGTTGATACGATTAAAATTGATGCAAAAACAATGCGTTTTACTCAGGTAAAATGGGATGGAAAGGAATTACCGTATGTTGCTAACAAAGAGCAATTACTTTTGATAGCTGAGTTCAAAAAGGGAAAGCACACGCTTCAATTTTCTTATGAAGCACAACCTAAACAAGCCCTGTATTTTGTAGGAACGGCAGGAACGGATGGTTTTCAAATTTGGACACAAGGACAAGGGAAATATACCAGTCATTGGTTTCCGAGTTTTGACGACGTTAATGAAAAAGTAATTTTCAATTTGGATATTACTTTTGATTCAAATTATCAAGTACTGTCAAACGGGATTTTAAAAGAGAAAAGCGTTGCTAATCGCGTTGTCGTTTGGAAGTATAGGATGCAAAAGCCCATGAGTTCCTATTTGTTGATGATGGCTATTGGTAAATTTGAAAAAAAAGAGGGGCATTCCGCAGCAGGAACCCCTTTGGAATGGTATTTAGAACCTAAAAATAAAGATCGTTTTGAGTCGACCTACCGTTATTCGGTTTCCATTTTTGATTTTTTGGAAAAAGAAATCGGAGTGAAGTATCCTTGGAAAATCTATAAACAGGTGCCTGTACGCGATTTTTTGTATGCCGGAATGGAAAACACTACTGCTACTACTTTCTTGACTCGTTATGTGGTGGATTCGATTGGATTTTATGATCGAAAATATACCAATGTTAACGCTCATGAATTGGCGCATCAATGGTTTGGAAATATGATTACGGCTAAGTCAAGCCAGCATCATTGGTTGCAAGAAGGTTTCGCGACTTATTTTGCCTTGTTGGCCGAAAGAGAAATTTATGGTGACGATTTTTTCTATAGCTACTTGCATGAGAAAGCACAACAATTGAAGTTTGCTTCTAGAACAGATACAATTCCGGTTTTGAATGCCAAAGCGAGTTCATTGACGTTTTACGAAAAAGGAGCTTGGGCCTTATTTGTTTTGCATCAAAAAATTGGAGATGTTGCTTTCAAAAAAGGGTTGAAAAATTATTTGAAAAAATATGCTTTTCAAACAGTAACTACAGCTGATTTTCTTCAGGAGATCGAAAAAGTAGCCGATTTTGACACCAAAACTTTTTCTAAAGTATGGCTTGAAGATTATAGATTTAATAGTATAGAAGCCAATGAATTATTAGTAAAAAATAAAAGTAGTAAGATACAACTGGAAGTAGATGAACTTCGGAACAAGCCCTTATCGGAAAAGAAAATTATGTTTAGAGAAATTTTAGAGTCGGAGGTATATTTTTCGGTAAAAGAAAGTATTTTGACGCAATTGCAAAAGGAGTCTTATGCCGATATTCGAGATTTGATTGCGATTGCTTTTACTGCCAATAATCGATCTCTTCGTCAGAAAATAGCGTATCTATTTCCTAAAGTACCAGAAGAATTTAAATTTGAATATGAAACGTTACTTAACGAAGCATCCTATCAAACCCAAGAAATTGCTTTGTTTCATTTGTGGAATACTTTCGAGAATGATCGTGCACGTTACTTAAATCAAACGAAAAATTGGATAGGGTTTAACGATTATAATTTAAGAATTTTATGGTTGGGATTGGCTTTGAATACAAAAGATTATAGTGCGACACCTAAAGTTTTGATACAAGAGTTGATTTCGTATTCGTCCACTGAATTTGAAGCGAGTACGCGCCAAAATGCATTAGAAACTTTGCTAGGTTTTCAATTGATTACTCCAGAAGTATTGAAAAATTTGGTCAATGCCACTACGCATCACATGTGGCAGTTCTCTAAGTTTGGACGAACAGCCATTCGAAAGTTACTCAAAGACCCTGTTCAGAGAACCAATTTGGAACAACTTTTACCTCAATTAAACGAATCCGAAAAACTACAATTAGCACGATTGTTGGCAGAATAATAGAACCTATTTGGAATTTTGTCCAAAAATCGCCCTTGAGGAATTACCACAAATCGCCCACTTCATTTTTAATATAAGCCAATGCAGCATGGCTAGGAGATTGCTTTTCTAATAAATCATTGATAATCAATTCCCGCATTTGTTGTGCATTGGTAATTGATTCTTTTTTTGCGGCTATGCGAATCATTTGAATTGTGGCGTTTTTGGCAGTCATGATAAAATTCCAACATTCATTTGACATGTAAATTTGTTGTGTCAAATTGTGTTCAAATTCTTGTTCGATATGTGCAATAACCAATTGCTCGTAGGGTTCTTTTTGAGTAGAATTGGGTGCAATACGAATCAATAGTTGGTTTAAATTAATGCGTTCTAAGAATAAGGTCATGCGCTCATAGGCTTGTAGGCGGAGGGGTAATGCAGTTTTTTGAGCCTCTCGATGTAATAAATAACTGCGACGTTTGTCTTCGTTTTTAGTATGTAATTTAAAAAATTGAGTAGCGACTATGCCAGTGATTAGGGCAGGTAAAGTGTAACTAGCAAGTTCTATAATTCTTGTTGCGTCCATAAGTATAATTAGGTTTGGGCACAAAAATAAACTTTTTTGAACCTTATGAAGCTTCTAGGTTTTAATTTTTTGCCCCATTGTCCAAAAAATAGCGCTGACTTTTGGGGTATTCGCATTTAGAAATTCCGTTACGTATTCACTAATAAATTGGGGATTATAATGTCTTGATGACAAGAATTAGTAAGGTTGATGGAATTTACGATATTCAACTTCGATTTCTATGAAAATTAGTGCCCATTGGTGTAATTCTATCTAACACTTTTTTTAATCTTTGAAAATCAGCGAATCAGCGGTAAAAAAAGTTAGCCAAGCTGCGGTCAAAGTTTTTCCACTTTCTTGAAATTTGTGACTCCCTTTTTTTATAAAAGTGAATTCTAAAACAGACTTTTAAAAATTTTTAAGTTTTAAAAATTCGTCTTCCATCGATTGGTATAACCATTTGATACCATTATTTTTGTTGCAACCCAAAATCCTTAATCATACATGGAGTTATCAATTTTGTTTTTACTTTGTTTGGCAGCATTTGCGGCAGGATTTATAGATGCAATTGTAGGTGGTGGTGGACTTATTCAAACACCAGTGGGTTTGATTTTGTTGCCAAGTTTACCTGTGGCAACGGTAATTGGTACCTTAAAAGTGCCCGCTTTTAGTGGGACTTCTTTTGCCGCTTTTCAATATATGCGAAAAGTAGTTTTAGATTGGAAATTGCTAACTATCATGATGGTATTGGCCTTTCCCTCGGCGTTTTTGGGTTCGACTTTGTTGACCTATGTGAGTAATGATTTTATGAAACCACTTTTACTGGTAGTATTGTCGTTTTTAGTAGTCTATACTTACGCTAAGAAAAATTTCGGCCAGCATATTGTTAAGCAAATTTCGCAAAAGCGTCAATTGATTAATGCTGTTTCTATTAGTTTCATAGTAGGTATGTATGACGGATTTATTGGGCCAGGAACCGGTAGTTTTTTAGTGGTAGCGTTTATTGCTATTATGGGTTTTGATTTTCTTCATGCTTCGGCCAATGCTAAAATGGTCAATTTGGCGACTAATTTTGGTTCTATTTGCTTGTTTATGCTTAAAGGTAAAATCATTTGGGCGATCGCTTTGCCTATGGCGGCGAGTAATGCTTTTGGCGGTTGGTTAGGCGCTAAGTTAGCCATTCAAAAAGGCAATAGCTTTATTCGCATTTTCTTTATGGTAGTAGTGATTGCTACGTTACTACGATTTGCATATGCCATTTTTTATGCATAAAAAGGAGAACTGACTCTTAGGAATTCTATTTTTAAAAAGTTAGCGATGAATTACACTAGTGGTCACTAATTCTATCTAACACTTTTTTTAATCTTTGAAAATCAGCGAATCAGCGGTAAAAAAAGTTAGCCAAGCTGCGATCAAAGTTTTTCCACTTTCTTGAAATTCGTGATTTATTAGTGTAATTCGTAGCTAAAATTTTTAAAAGCGAAAGCCCTGCTGATTTTTTTTGATTCAACTATTCTTTGCAATCCATTTTAGTGAATTTGTATTTTACTTTTTCGTAATCGATGGGTTGGCCTTTTACAAAATATGTTTTACCTAAATACGTCTCGATTTTACCATTGCCAAGAATGAGTTCGTTGCCTTTTTTAAGTAATGCCAATGGGTTTTTAAAGATTGTTTTATCAGTAGGTCCTACCATAAAGGAATAATCCACTAGTAGGGTGTCTCCACTAAATTTTCCTGAAATAGTCCCTTCTTTGGTTGGAGTTTCAAATTCTTTCAAGACCATATCTCCGGCAATACTTCCGTCTTTTAAAGTATTCACTTTCAAGATGGCGGTGTCTTTTTCGTAGACCGCTTGATAACAGGCTACTGAAACAGGGGTTTCATCAATTTTTTTTGCGGGCTCTGTTTCTTTTTTACAACTCACCAATCCTAAACAAGAGAGGATTGTGCACATCAAGATGTTGTTTTTCATGTTTTTTACTGTTAGTTATGGGTTTTAAGCCCTAATTTACGAAATTTAATCACTTAAATCTCCATTTGTTTTTATAAAATATTTTATTGGCAGGTATTCGTCGTTAGGAAAAGGTTCGCAGCGGTGCTGAATTCCATATAGTAACGTTTTTCGGATTGGATTACGCTGCTGCAAGTTATTGTTTTTGCGCAGCGTGAAATTAGGTGGAATTAAAGGCTCGTCAGTAGTAATAATAAGGATTTTCCGTTGTACATGAATTTTATATTGTATATTTGAAAGTGTTGATTAGTAGTGTTTTATGTGTTTTTTGTATATCTGGTCATTATTGTATGTTGTCATGGTATTTCTCATAACCGATGTTTTTTCACTCTTAAATTAACTCATTATGAAAGTATGGATAGTTGCTTTTTTGTTCTTATCGTCAGTTCCACTGTATTCGCAAACAAAAGATAATGACTTGCGTAGTCTGTTGGATAGCATTAATGCATTTGATCCCATGGAAAATTTATATTCACAAATAAATGTTTTGGAGTATGCGAATAGTCAACAGTACTTAAAGCTTCGAAACGTAAAAAGGCAATTGAATTTACTTGGTGAGTTTTGTATTAGACAAGCAGTCTATAAAAAGATTTTTGATCAACTCGAACTGGGGCTTATGCCTGATAAGGTAGAGGTGGAACCGTGGGTTTCATTAAACAAATATGATGTTGGTAGTTATGATCAATGGTCGCTTTTTGAAGCCCCTCCCTTAGGGCGTTCGTGGCCCATTACAATTTATCTTAATGAGTCTACTAATTATGATCATGAGCTGTATCCCGTTGAAGATATTGGGTTGGCTTTAAGGCAAGAAGATCCGATTCTAAAAAAGCGGTATCCTACTCTTTTTAAAATGATTAAAAAAGGAAAAGTAGTTTTTCAAATGAAACCATTAACTCCGATGTCGCTTCTAGAGAGTAATATAGCAAAGCTCCGATTTCCTTCCTATTCGCCTAAAGTTATTTTGAATACAGCGCAGCACAAACAAAATTATGCGGATGATTTATTGGAATGGATTTCAAAAAATCTTAGTCCTGCTATAAAACGTGTTGAGATAAGTAGGGATGTGGTAGCAGATTATATGAAAATTGAAAAGAAAGCGTATCGTGCTCCGACGATTGATGAAAAAATTAACTTAAGGATTCGATATATTGAATTTCTTAAAAAAAAATATAGCATGTTATGGTAAAGTTGTTTCGTTGTGGTTTGTGGTTGCTTTTTTTAAATACAGTTGTTGTTGTTGGACAAGTAAAAAAAGCACCCGAAACCAAGGATAATGTGGTCACAGAGTTTTTAGCCTCGTATGATTCGCTACAACAAAATAAAGCAATTCTAGAAGGGCCACCTCAATTAGAACTACCTGTAGTGGTCGCAACGGGTAATGCGCGTCAAGATTCGATCCGATTTGAACGACAGTTGAAAAAATACGATTTTGACATGATGCACCAACAGCGCAGTTTTGCTTGGCAGTTTTACAGTGGTATTATTATTTTTATGTTGGTGATTTTTATTGTATTGATGGGACTTCTACTTTCGTACAAGCAGTTTCAGCTCACGGAATTGCAAATAAAAGCTAACATTGTAAAGCCAAAAGGGGAAATGGCAGAGGTCAATACCGAAAACACCAATATTGAAATTTCGCAAAGCGGTCTAAAAATTAACACAGGGGTGATTGGTTTGGCGATATTGTTTCTTTCATTGGCTTTTTTCTTTTTATACTTAAAGTATGTGTATCAAATTGAGGTTATTGATGTAGTTGAGTAATGTTAGCTCCATGTTTATTCTTGTTTTTGGATATATTCTGATGATAGATTGTAGT